>CAYPRK010000001.1:0-999761 GCA_964413325.1 uncultured Novosphingobium sp.
AGCCGCGCCTCAAGCCGCCGTTCCCGGCGGGTGCGGGGCTCTATGGCTGCCCGACGACGGTGAACAACGTTGAGAGCATCGCGGTTGCGCCGACGATCCTGCGGCGCGGCGCGGCGTGGTTCTCCAGCTTCGGGCGCGACAACAACAAGGGCACCAAGCTCTTCCAGATCAGCGGGCACGTCGAAAAACCCTGCGTGGTCGAAGAAGCGATGTCGATCCCGTTCAGCGAGCTGATCGAGAAGCACTGCGGCGGCATTCGCGGCGGCAAGGACAACCTGCTCGCGGTGATCCCCGGCGGTTCGTCAGTGCCGCTCGTTCCGGCGGCGGAAATCTGGGACGCGCCGATGGACTTCGACGGCCTGCGCGCCGTCGGCTCCGGCCTCGGCACGGCGGCGGTGATCGTGATGGACAAGTCCACCGATATCGTCCGTGCGATCAGCCGCCTTTCCTACTTTTATAAGCACGAGAGCTGCGGCCAGTGCACGCCGTGCCGCGAAGGCACCGGCTGGATGTGGCGCGTGATGGAGCGCCTGCGCACCGGCGATGCGGCGGTCGAGGAAATCGACATGCTGCAGCAGGTGACCAAGCAGGTGGAGGGCCACACGATCTGCGCGCTCGGCGATGCGGCCGCCTGGCCGATCCAGGGCCTGATCCGCCACTTCCGGCCCGAGCTGGAACGCCGGATCGCGGAAAACGTTCGGGAGGCGGCAGAGTGAGTGATCCCGTCATCTACAAGGACCACGAGTTCAAGGTCGGGCCCCGAAAGGGGCTGACGGAGCGTCGGGTTCCCTACCGGTACACGGATGGGCTTTTTCGGGTCTACAACCCAAATGGAAACCTGAAGTTCAACACTGATGCCAATGCCACGAAAGTGGCCACGCTCGCTGAAGTCGCACGCTTTGTTCGTCAGGGGTACGGGCTGCGTATGACAGGTCCTCATACGCCTTCGCCGAGCCTGTGCTCTGCGAACAACATCGTGGTTGAAGACTAATGCCTAAACTCAAAGTCGACGGCGTAGAACTCGAAGTCCCTGCAGGCGCAACCGTCCTGCAGGCGTGCGAGCTCGCCGGTAAGGAAATCCCCCGGTTCTGCTATCATGAGCGGCTATCCATCGCAGGCAACTGCCGGATGTGCCTCGTTGAGGTGAAGCCCGGGCCGCCCAAGCCGCAGGCTTCCTGTGCGCTTCCGGCCTCGGAAGGTCAGGAAATTCGCACCGATAGCGAGATGGTCAAGAAGGCGCGGGAAGGGGTGATGGAGTTTCTCCTCATCAACCACCCGCTCGATTGCCCGATCTGCGATCAGGGCGGCGAATGCGATCTGCAGGACCAATCGGTCGCCTATGGCCGCGGTGCCTCGCGCTATGACGAGAACAAGCGCGCGGTGACCGAGAAGTACATGGGCCCGCTCATCAAGACGACGATGACGCGCTGCATCCACTGCACCCGCTGCGTGCGCTTCTCGGAAGAGATCGCAGGCGTGGACGAGATCGGCGCGCTCTATCGCGGCGAAGCGATGCAGATTTCGACGTACCTTGAAGGTGCGGCGAAGCATGAGCTTTCGGCCAATGTGATCGACCTGTGCCCGGTCGGCGCGCTGACCTCGCGGCCATATGCGTTTGAAGCGCGGCCGTGGGAATTGAAGAAGACGCTGGGCATCGACGTTTCTGACGCGGTCGGTTCCAACATCCGCATCGACAGCCGGGGCCGCGAAGTTCTGCGCATCCTGCCGCGCGTCAATGATGACGTGAACGAGGAATGGCTGTCGGACCGCGCCCGCTA
Organism: uncultured Novosphingobium sp.; assembly: GCA_964413325.1. Lineage (GTDB taxonomy): Bacteria > Pseudomonadota > Alphaproteobacteria > Sphingomonadales > Sphingomonadaceae > Novosphingobium. The sequence goes on from CAYPRK010000001.1 coordinate 1,779, forward strand.
TGTCGTTGACGGCCTGACCCGCCGCCGCTTGGACAAGCCGTGGCTGCGCAAGGATGGCAAGCTGACGGCGGCGACTTGGGCCGAGGCGTTCCAGGCCGTCGCTGCGATCAAGCCGGGTGCGTCGGTGGCCGTGATCGCGGGCGATCAGGTCGATTGCGAGACGATGTTTGCGGCCAAGGCCCTGGCCCGCGCGCTGGGTTCGAGCCTGCTGGAAGGGCGGCAGACCGGCCTTGCCTATACCACGACGAACATGGCGGCGGTGGCGTTCAACTCGACCTTCGCGGGCATCGAGGACGCCGATGCGATCCTGATCGTTGGCAGCCACGTGCGCGATGAAGCGCCGCTGGTGAACACGCGCCTGCGCAAGGCGGCCAAGAAGGGTGCGAAGGTCTTCGTGATCGGCGCGACGTGGGAGCCGACCTATCCGGCGACGTTCCTGGGTGAAGATTCCGCTATTCTCAATGATGTGCCTGCCGAAGTTGTGGCGGCGTTTGAGGGAGCGAAGAAGCCTGCGATTATCATCGGTGGGGCTGGGCTGGCCAAGGGCGCGCTGGAAGCGGGCCTTGCCTTTGCCGAGCGCTTCAAGCTGGTCACCGACGAGTGGAACGGCTTCAACGTCCTCCACATGGCGGCGAGCCGCATGGGCGGGCTGATGCTGGGCTATGCGCAGCCGGGTGGGCTGGGTGATCTGGTGGCCGCGAAGCCGAAGATGGTGATCTCGCTCGGCGCGGACGAGGTGGATTACACCAAGTTTGCCGGGTCGATGATCGTCCATATCGGCCATCACGGTGACAAGGCGGCGCATGCGGCGGATGTGATCCTGCCGGCTGCCGCCTTCACCGAGAAGGACGGCACTTACGTCAACACCGAGGGCCGGGTGCAGTATTCCGAACGTGCGGTCTATGCACCGGGCGATGCGCGCGAAGACTGGACGATCCTGCGCGCGATGGCAGATAGCTTGGGCGTTTCGGTCGGCTTTGACAGCTTTGAGCAGCTGCGCGCGGCGATGATTGCCGAAGTGCCTGCGCTCGGCGCGGAAGGCCTTGCCGACTACGGTGCGCTGCCTGCTGCTCCTGCTGGCGCGAAGGCGGAAGGCGTGATCGCGGGCTACCCGATCAAGGACCACTACCTCACCAACGCCATCGCGCGTTCGAGCCCGACGCTGCAGCGCTGCTCGGCGGAACTGCTGCATGGTGAGAGCTTTGCGGAGGCCGCGGAATGATCCCGTTTTTCCAGTGGACGGGCCTCTCGTTCGAGGCGGCCTGGACCGTCTCCACGATCGCCGAAATCCTGCTGGTCGCGCTGCCGGTCATGTTGGCCGTCGCGCTCGTGATCTATGCCGACCGCAAGATCTGGGCGGCGATGGCGCTGCGCAAGGGGCCGAACGTGGTGGGGCCGATTGGCATCCTCCAGTCCTTCGCAGACGGGCTGAAGGTGTTTCTGCAGGAAACGATCATCCCTTCGGCGGCGAACAAGGGCCTGTTCCTCATCGCGCCGATCATCACGTTCACCGTGGCGCTGATGGCCTGGGCGGTGATCCCGTTCAATTCGGGCGCGGTGCTGGCGGATATCAACGTCGGCCTGCTCTATATCCTCGCGATTTCGTCGCTGGGGGTTTACGGCGTGGTGATCGCGGGCTGGTCGTCCAACTCGAAGTACCCGTTTTTCAGCGCGATGCGCGCTTCGGCGCAGATGATTTCCTATGAAGTCTCGATTGGCTTCATCCTGATTTGCGTTGTGCTTTGGGCGGGTTCGTTCAACCTGAACGATATCGTCAAGGCGCAGAAGGACCACGTCTGGATCATCAATGGCTTCGTGGCGAACCCGCTGCTGTTCCCGGTCTGGGTGATGTTCCTGATCTCCGGTATGGCCGAAACCGCGCGCGCGCCGTTCGACCTGACCGAGGCGGAAAGCGAACTCGTCGCCGGGTATCAGACCGAATACTCGTCGATGGCCTTCGCGCTCTACTGGCTGGGCGAATATGCCAACGTGCTGCTGATGTGCACGCTGAACGCGACGCTGTTCTGGGGCGGATATCTGCCTCCGCTCGACATTCCGGCGCTCTATCTGGTGCCCGGCCTCGTGTGGCTGATCATCAAGATCTGCGGCTTCTTCTTTATCTTCAGCTGGGTGAAGGCAACCGTGCCGCGCTACCGCTATGACCAGCTGATGCGGCTGGGCTGGAAGATCTTCCTGCCGCTCTCGCTGTTCTTCGTGTTCGCGATCAGCGGGTATCTGATGGCGACGAGGTACGGGCCCATGCACGAGGCTGGAATGGTATCGGGCAGGACATACGAAGCGAAGCTTTGTTCCGGTGATCGACTTCCCGGCCTGCCGACCTGCAAAGAACTGGACGCCAAGCAATGACCGTCTCGCAGATCATCAAGAGCTTCACGCTGTGGGAGTTCGTGAAGGCGCATTGGTTGACCTTGAAGTACCTCTTCAAGCCCAAGGCGACGATCAACTACCCGTTCGAGAAGAACCCGCTCTCCCCGCGCTTTCGCGGCGAGCATGCGCTGCGCCGCTATCCCAATGGCGAAGAGCGCTGCATCGCGTGCAAGCTGTGCGAGGCGGTGTGCCCGGCGCAGGCGATCACCATCGAGGCGGAACCACGTGAGGACGGCAGCCGCCGCACCACGCGTTACGACATCGACATGACCAAGTGCATCTTCTGCGGCTTCTGCCAGGAAGCCTGCCCGGTTGATGCCATCGTCGAAGGGCCGAACTTCGAATACGCGACCGAAACGCGCGAGGAGCTGCTTTACGACAAGGCCAAGCTGCTCGCCAACGGGGACAAGTGGGAGCGCGCCTTGGCCGCGAACCTTGAAGCCGATGCACCGTACCGCTAGGGGCCGCCCCCAAATGGATTTTACCTCATGATCCAGGCCTTCGCCTTCTATCTGTTCACGGCGATCATGCTGTTCAGCGCGATCTCGGTGATCTTCGCCCGCAACCCGGTCCATTCGGTGCTCTGGCTCATCCTCGCGTTCTTCAACGCGGCGGGGCTGATGGTGCTGATCGGAGCAGAATTCATCGCGATGCTGCTCGTCATCGTCTACGTCGGCGCGGTCGCGGTGCTGTTCCTGTTCGTCGTGATGATGCTGGACATCGACTTTTCGGAGATGCGCGCCGGGTTCATCAAGAATGCGCCGCTGGGGCTGCTGATTGCGCTGGTGCTGCTGGTCGAACTCGGGCTGGGCCTTGGCGTGTGGCACGCCGGCGCACTGCAGCTGGGCGTGGCGAGCGGCAACGCGGGGACCCCAGACGGGCTTTCCAACACGGCCGCCATCGGTGCGCTGCTCTACACGCGCTACCTGTTCCTGTTCGAGGCGGCGGGGATCATCCTGCTTGTCGCCATGATCGGCGCGATCGTGCTGACGCACCGCCAGCGCGGCGATACGCGCGGGCAGAATGTGGGCCGCCAGATTGCGCGGCGTCCGGAAGAGGCGACGGTCAACGTCAAGCCTGCCGTGGGTCAGGGGGTCACGCTGTGATTGGCATAGAACATTATGTGGCGGTCAGTTCGATCCTGTTCGTGCTGGGCGTGCTGGGAATCTTTCTCAACCGCAAGAACGTGATCGTCATCCTGATGGCGATCGAGCTGATCCTGCTCGCGGTGAATATCAACTTCGTGGCGTTCAGCGCTTTCCTGCATGACCTCGTCGGCCAGATCTTCGCGATGTTCGTGCTGACGGTGGCGGCGGGCGAGGCGGCGATCGGCCTTGCCATTCTCGTCATCTACTTCCGCGGCCGCGGCACGATTGCGGTCGATGACGTCAACCGGATGAAGGGATAAACCAGCCGTGCATCCGATCCAGTTGATCGTATTCCTGCCGCTGCTGGCGGCGCTGGTCGCAGGGCTCGGCGCCCGGCTGATCGGCAAGGTGCCGGCCAAGATCGTGACGACGGGGGCGCTGTTCGTTTCCTGCGCGCTGTCCTGGCCGATCTTCCTTTCGTTCCTGAACGGCAGCGCCGAAGCGACTGTCGTGCCGGTGCTGCAATGGGTGCGCTCGGGCGATCTCGACTTCCAGTGGGCACTGCGGGTCGATACGCTGACCGCGATCATGCTGGTGGTTATCACCAGCGTCTCGGCGCTCGTCCACCTGTACTCTTGGGGCTACATGGACGAGGAGCCGGATCAGGCGCGGTTCTTCGCCTACCTTTCGCTGTTCACCTTCGCGATGCTGATGCTGGTGACGGCGGACAACCTCGTCCAGATGTTCTTCGGCTGGGAAGGCGTGGGCCTTGCCTCGTACCTGCTGATCGGGTTCTGGTTCCGCAAGCCCAGCGCCAACGCCGCCGCGATGAAGGCCTTCGTGGTCAACCGCGTGGGTGACCTTGGCTTCATGCTCGGCATTTTCGGCACGTTCCTCGTGTTCGGCACTGTCTCGATCCCGGCGATTCTGGCGGCCGCGCCGGGCATGGCGGGTTCGACCATCGGGTTTCTGGGCCACCGCTTCGATACGATGACGGTGCTGTGCATCCTTCTGTTCATCGGCGCGATGGGCAAGTCGGCGCAGCTTGGCCTGCACACCTGGCTTCCGGACGCGATGGAAGGCCCGACCCCGGTTTCGGCGCTGATCCACGCGGCGACCATGGTGACCGCAGGCGTGTTCATGGTCTGCCGGCTTTCGCCGATGTTCGCCGCGAGCGATACGGCGATGCATGTGGTGACCTATGTGGGCGCGGCGACGCTGTTCTTTGCCGCCACGATCGGCACGACGCAGTGGGATATCAAGCGCGTCATCGCTTATTCGACCTGCTCGCAGCTCGGCTACATGTTCGTGGCGGCGGGTGTCGGCGCGCCGGGTGCGGCGATGTTCCACCTCTTCACGCACGCCTTCTTCAAGGCGTTGCTGTTCCTCGGTGCGGGCTCGGTCATCCATGCGATGCACCACGAGCAGGACATGCGCTATTACGGCGGCCTGCGGAAGCACATCCCGGTCACCTTCTGGGCGATGATGATGGGTACGCTGGCGATCACCGGCGTGGGCATTGTCGATGTGTTCGGCTTTGCAGGCTTCTACTCGAAGGACTCGATCCTCGAGGCGGCCTATGCCAGCGGGACGGCGCCGGGCCACTTCGGCTTCTACATGGGCATTTTCGCTGCGCTGCTGACCAGCTTCTACTCGTGGCGCCTGATGTTCCTGACGTTCTGGGGCAAGCCGCGCTGGGAGCTTTCCGAGCACATCCAGCATGCGGTGCATGATGCGCACGGGCATGGACATGACGATCACGGCCACGGCCACGGCCGCGACGATCACCACACGCCTGCCTCGCACGACGGCACGGCGGGCTATCACCCGCACGAGAGCCCGCTGGTCATGCTGCTGCCACTGGTGCTGCTGTCGGTTGGTGCGGTCCTTGCCGGTTTCGTCTTCCACGGCGCGTTCATCAGCGAAGGCGAGGGCGAGTTCTGGAAGAACAGCGTGGCCTTCAGCGAGCACCTGATCCACGCGATGCACGGCGTGCCGGAATGGGTGAAGTGGGCGCCGTTCGCGGTGATGGCGACCGGTCTTGCCGGGGCCTATGTTGCCTATATCGCCAATCCGGGCCTGCCGGCGGCGTTCAGCAGCGCCATCGGGCCGCTGTACCGCTTCGTCTACAACAAGTGGTACTTCGACGAGCTCTACAACGCGGTCTTCGTGAAGCCCGCGATGGCGCTCGGCCGGGTGTTCTGGAAGCAGGGTGATATCGGGATCATCGACCGCTTCGGCCCCAACGGCGCGGCTTGGGTGGTTGCCCGTTCAAGCCGGGTCGCGGTGCGGCTGCAGTCCGGATACCTCAACAGCTATGCGCTGGTCATGCTCGTCGGCCTTGTCGGCGCGGTCAGCTGGGTGATTGCACGATGATCGGGTTTCCTATTCTCAGCTTGATGCTCCTCGTGCCGCTGGTCGGCGCGGTGGCTTGCCTCATGGCCGGGCGCGAGGCTGCGCGGATGATCGCGCTGGCGGCGACGCTGGTCGATCTCGTGCTTGGCGCGGTGCTGTGGTCGCACTACCAGATTGGCGGCCCGCAGTGGCAGTTCCAGGAACACGCCTCGGTGTTCGCCGGGTTTGAATGGAAGCTCGGCATCGACGGGATCGCGCTGCTGCTGATCGCGCTGACGGTGTTCCTCATGCCGATCTGCATCGGCGCGAGCTGGAACGCGATCGAAAAGCGCGCGGGCGAATATTACGCCAACTTCCTGATCATGGAGACGCTGATGATCGGCGTCTTCACGGCGCAGGACCTCTTCCTGTTCTATATCATGTTCGAGGCCGGCCTCATCCCGATGTATCTGATCATCGGCATCTGGGGCGGGGCGGACCGCATCTACGCCAGCTACAAATTCTTCCTCTACACGCTGCTCGGCTCGGTGCTGATGCTCATCGCGATGATGTGGATGGTGAACGAGGCAGGCACGAGCGATATCCCGACCTTGATGGCCTACAGCTTCCCGGTGAAGGCGCAGACCTGGCTGTGGCTGGCGTTCTTCGCGAGCTTTGCGGTGAAGATGCCGATGTGGCCGACGCACACCTGGCTACCGGATGCGCACGTGCAGGCGCCGACTGCCGGCTCGGTGATCCTGGCGGGCGTTCTGCTCAAGATGGGCGGTTACGGCTTCATCCGCTTCTCGCTGCCGATGTTCCCCGAAGCCAGCGCGCAGTTTGCGCCGCTGATCTACGGGCTGTCGATGGCCGCCGTCGTCATCACTTCGCTGATCGCGCTGGTGCAGCACGATATGAAGAAGCTGATCGCCTATTCGTCGGTCGCGCACATGGCGATCGTGACGGTTGGCCTGTTCGCGTTCAACCGGCAGGGGCTGGAAGGCTCGATGATCGTGATGCTGAGCCACGGCATCGTCTCGGGCGCGCTGTTCCTTGCCGTGGGCGTGATCTACGACCGGTTGCACACCCGCGAGATCGACCGTTACGGCGGCCTTGCGATCAGTATGCCCGCCTATGCGCTGTTCTTCATGCTGTTCACGATGGCCTCGGTCGGCCTGCCCGGCACGAGCGGCTTCGTCGGCGAATTTCTCTCGCTCATGGGCATCTATGCGCAGTCGAGCTGGGTGGCGCTGATCTGCACCACCGGCATCATCCTTGGTGCGGCCTATATGCTCTACCTCTATCGCCGCGTGGTGTTCGGGGTGCAGAAAAACGAGGACGCGGCCGCCATGCCCGATCTCGATGCGCGCGAATGGGCGATGATGATTCCGCTCGCCGCTGCGGTGATGTGGATGGGCGTCTATCCGGAAACCTTCCTCGCGCCGATGCGCAAGGATATCGCCAGCCTCGAAGCGCGGCTTGCCCAGGCGCGCCCCAAGGGCGATGCCGATGTGCAGCTGGCGGCCATGCCGCCCGCGGCTGCGACACATGAACATGGGAATGCAATGGAACACGGTGAACCAGCCGCTCACGTGGCCCAAAGCGGGGAGGCACGCTGATGGAACTGCTCCGTTCGCTGGCGATCACCGGGACCGAGGAAGTCCTCAGCGTTTCCAGCCTGATCCTGCTGCTCGCCGCCGCCTGGGGCGGTGACAAGGCTTCGCGGGTGATCTCGATTGCCGCCGTTGCGGTGCTCACCGTCTGCGCCGTGCTGACCGTGCCTGCGCTGAGCCATGCCGCGATGGGCCCTGCTGTCAGCGCGTGGAACGGCCAGTTCTCGGGCGATGCCTTTGCCGCGTTTGGCAAGCTGCTGATCTACATCGGCGCAGCGGTCACGCTGATCGTCGCTCCGGCGTTCTTCGAGCGCGAGAATGCCATGCGCGCGGAATTCCCGCTGCTCGTGCTGCTCGCCGCAATGGGCATGGGCATGATGGTCTCGGCGACCGACATGCTCGCGCTCTACATCGGGCTCGAGCTCAACAGCCTTGCCGCCTATGTCATGGCCTCGTTCCTGCGCAGCGACGAGCGTTCGGCGGAAGCGGGCCTCAAGTACTTCGTGCTGGGCTCGCTGGCTTCGGGCATCCTGCTCTACGGCATCAGCCTGACCTACGGGTTCACCGGCAGCACCAGCTTTGCCGGGATCCACGGCGCGCTCGGGTTGTCGGGGACCGGGCCGCTCTCGATGGGCACAGTGTTTGGCGTGGTGTTCGTGCTCGCGGGCCTTGCCTTCAAGGTCAGCGCTGCGCCGTTCCACATGTGGACGCCGGACGTTTATGAAGGCGCGCCGACCCCGGTGACAACCTTCTTCGCGACGGCGCCCAAGGTTGCGGCGCTCGGCCTCCTGATGCGGATCAGCCTGTTCGCGTTCGGCTCGCAGCCGGGCGTGTGGCAGCAGATCGTGATCTTCGTCGCGCTGCTGTCCATCGTGATCGGTGCGCTGGGCGCAATCGGGCAGGACAATATCAAGCGCCTGCTGGCTTATTCGTCGATCAACAACGTCGGCTTCATGCTGATCGGCCTTGCCTGCGCCAACGAGGCGGGCGCGGCGGCGATGCTGGTCTACCTTGCGATCTACGTCGTGATGTCGGTCGCGGGCTTTGTCGCGGTGCTGATGTTGCGCGATGCGGACGGGGCGCCGGTTGAATCCATCGCGGCGATGGCGGGTCTTTCCAAGACCCGGCCGATGCTGGCGCTGGCGCTCGCGGCCGTGATGTTCAGCCTTGCCGGCATTCCACCGCTGTTCGGGTTCTGGGGCAAGTTCGTGGTGTTCCAGGCAGCAGTGCAGGCCGGTCTGCTCAGCCTCGCGGCCATCGGTATCGCGGCTTCGGTGATCGGCGCGTTCTACTACATCAAGGTCGTCAAGGTGATGTACTTCGACGAGGCGGCCGATGTGGTGACCGGGCAGAGCGACATGGCGCAGCGCGTGCTGCTGTTCGTTTCGGTCGTCGCGATTTCGCCTCTGGGATACCTGCTGACGAAGTCGCTGGGCGTGCTGGCGGGCAACGCGGCTGCCGCGCTGTTCCACATCGCGTGATTGGCGAGCGTCTGTCCTGATGACAATGCTTCCGCCTCATCAGCACAGGCTCTGAGCCTCCGGTGCCGGACCCCTTGATCAGGGTCGTGGCGGAGATCGCCTCGACCAATTCGGCGCTGCTGGAGCGCGTGTCGCAAGGCGAAGCGCCTGCCGAAGGGCAGTGGCTGGTGGCGGATCGGCAGACTACCGGGCGCGGGCGGGCCGGGCGCGTGTGGTCCGATGGCTTCGGCAACTTCATGGGCTCGACAGCAGTCGCGCTGCACGATGCCGAGACTTTGCCGCAGACGCTGGCGCTGGTGGCGGGCCTGAGCGTGCACCGGGCGCTGCTGGCCGTTGTGCCCGAGCTCGCCGGCCTCGCGCTCAAGTGGCCGAACGACTTGCTGGTGGGCGAGGCGAAGCTGGGCGGCATCCTGCTGGAACGTCAGCGCGATGCGGTGATTGTCGGCATTGGCGTCAATCTGGCGGTGGCGCCTGAGGTGCCAGGGCGCCAGACGGCGTCACTGGCGGGGCTTGGCTTTACCGTCAGCCGCGATGCTTTCGCGTCTGCGCTCGCGGCGGCCTGGGCCGAGGATCTCACGGCATGGCATGCCGGCGGCTGGCCGATGCTGCGCGAGGCCTGGCTTGTCCGTTCGCTCCCCAAGGGGACGCTGCTGGGAGTGAACCTCAGCGAAGAAGGCCGCGTGATCGGCGGATTTGCGGGGCTGGAGCCCGACGGAGCCGCCCTTCTGCGCTTGGCGGATGGCTCGGTCCGTGCGATCCACGCTGGAGATGTCGAGCTTGTTGGCCCAAGCCGCGCCGACGTAGGAGGAAACGATGCTTCTGGCGGTTGACGTTGGCAACACCAACGTCGTTTTCGCGCTGTTCGACGGGCGGGAAATCCGCTCGCGCTGGCGGGTAGCGACCGATCCGCGGCGCACCGCGGACGAATATGCGGTGTGGCTGCTCCAGCTGATGAAGCTGCAGGGCTTCGATCCGGACCGCGTGCGGCAGATCCTCATTTCCACCGTGGTACCGCGCGCACTGCACAACCTGCAGGTGCTAGGGCAGAAGTATTTCGGCATCGACCCGCTGATCGCCGGGCAGCCCCCGGTGGAGTGGGGCTTCGTCGCCGATGTCGAGCAGCCGCGCTCGCTGGGTGCAGACCGCGCGGTGAACACGGTGGCGGCGCATGCGAAGTATGAAGGCGATCTGATCGTGGTCGACTTCGGCACCGCAACGACGTTCGACGTGGTGGATGCGACCGGGGCCTACAAGGGCGGGATCATCGCGCCGGGCATCAATCTCTCGCTCGATGCGCTGGTGACGGCAGCGGCCAAGCTCCCGCGCATTGCCATCGCGCCGCCGCAGGGCAACAACCGCAGCGTGATCGGCCGTAACACTGAAGATCAGATGCAGATCGGAGTGTTCTGGGGCTATGTGGCCATGATGGAAGGCCTGATATCCCGTTTGCGTAACGAAATCGGACGCCCCGCCAAGGTGGTTGCCACTGGCGGGCTGGCGGTGCTGTTTGATCAGCACACCTCGATTTTTGACCATGTCGATACGGACCTGACGCTGGATGGCATTGCCATTCTGGCCGAACGCGTTGCCGCGCGCTGACCATCGTATATGCGGCGAGCCCTTGGCCTCTGAGCCACTAGTATATTGGAATTATTGTGAAACCCGGTAAGGAATTGCTGTTTCTCGCGCTCGGCGGATCGGGCGAGATCGGCATGAACGTCAATCTCTACGGCTGCAACGGCAAGTGGCTGATGGTCGATCTCGGCATGACGTTTGCCGATCCGTACTATCCGGGCGTGGACCTCGTGTTCGCGGACCTGTCGTTCATCGAGGACCGGCGGGAAGATCTGCTCGGCGTGGTGCTGACCCACGCACACGAGGACCATATCGGCGCGGTGCCCTATTTCGCGCAGGACCTTGGCGTGCCGCTTTATGCGACGCCGTTCACCGCGCGGCTGGTGGCGGAGAAGCTGGCCGAGGCGGGGCTATCCAAGGAAGTGACGCTGAACGTGGTGCCCAACGATGGCTCGCTGAGCATCGGGCCGTTCGACATCCGTTATGTGCCGCTGGCGCACTCGATTGCCGAGGGCAATGCACTGGTGATCGAGACGCCACATGGCCGCATATTCCACACCGGCGACTGGAAGCTGGATGACGAGCCGCTGATCGGCGTGCCCGCAACCGAGGGCGAACTGACCGCGCTGGGCGACGAGGGCGTACTGGCGCTCGTTTGCGACTCTACCAACGTGTTCAATCCCAAGCCCTCAGGCTCCGAAGGCGCGGTGCGCGACGGGCTGATGGATATGGTGAAGGGGCTCAAGGGCAAGCGGGTGGTCGTCACCACGTTTGCCTCCAACGTGGCGCGGCTGCAGACGCTCGCCGAAGTGGCGGTGGCGACCGGGCGGCAGCTGTGTGTGGCCGGGCGTTCGCTCGACCGGATCATCGGCGTGGCGCAGGCCAGCGGCTATCTGAAGGACTTTCCCGAGATCGTGCGGATGGACGCGGCGATGGACCTGCCGCGCGGCGAAGTGCTGGTGCTAGCCACGGGTGGGCAAGGCGAGGCGCGGGCGGCACTGTCGCGGATCGCTTCGGACAGCCACCCGATCCGCCTTGAAAAGGGCGATGCGGTCGTCTTCTCCAGTCGACAGATTCCCGGCAACGAACTCGCCATCGGGCGCATCCAGAACATGCTGGCCGAAAAGGGCGTGGAAATCCTGACTGACCGGCAGGGCATGATCCACGTTTCCGGCCATCCGGGACGGCCGGAACTGGCCGCGCTCTACAGTTGGATCAGGCCCGAAATCCTCGTGCCCGTGCACGGAGAGATGCGCCACATGGCCGAGCAGGCACGGCTGGGCAAGGCGGAAGGGATCAAGCGCACGATCGTCCAGAAGAACGGCGATGTCGTGCGGCTGGCACCTGACGGGCCGGCCAAGATCGCTTCGGTGCGCGCAGGGCGGCTGGTGCTCGATGGCGATATCATCGCGCCGGCGGATGGCGGAGCGATGGGGCAGCGGCGCAAGCTGGCGGAAAGCGGTGTGGTCGTGGCCGCGCTGGCGGTTTCGCCGGTCGGCAAGCTGAAGTCCGCCATCGAGATCGCGGCGGTCGGCCTGCCGCTGGAAGAAGACATGGATGAGTTCGTGGCCGAAGCGCAAAGCGATGTCGCGAAGGCGCTGGGGACGCTGAAGGGCGAAAAGGCGCGCGACCGGGCGGCCATATCGGAAACGGTGCGGCTCACGGTGCGGCGTGCGGCACAGCGCTGGTCGGGCAAGAAGCCGGTCGTCCAGGTCATGCTGCGGGAAGGTTGAAGCCCATGAAGTGGACTTCGATCATCGCGATCTGGGCGCTGTTCTGGGTGCTCTCGGCGTTCCTCGTGATGCCGTTCGGTGTGCGCACGGCGGATGAAATGGGCATAGAGAAAGTGCCGGGGCAGGCGCCTAGCGCGCCTGCCAATTTCAACCCGCGCCGGATCATGCTGCGCGCGTCTGTGCTCTCGACGGTGCTGTTCTGGCTCTACTACGCGAATTACGTGAACCAGTGGATCACGATCCAGGACCTCGACATCGCGCCCCTGCTGGGGGTTTAGACGCCTTCGAGCGCATAACCTGCCGAACGGACGGTGCGCACCGGATCGGGCGCACCGGGCAGCGCAATGGCCTGGCGCAGGCGGCGGATGTGCACGTCCACCGTGCGCAGTTCGATATCGCTGCCGCTGCCCCATACTGCATCGAGCAGCTGCCCGCGCGAGAAGACGCGGCCGGGGTGCTCCATGAAGTGGCGCAGCAAGCGGAACTCGGTCGGCCCGATCTTGATCGAGTGGCCGCGGCGGGTGACGCGGTGTGCGGTGGGATCGAGCGCAAGATCGCCGACGGTGATCGTCTCACCGGCCAGCGCCGGGCGCACGCGGCGCAGCACCGCGCCGACGCGGGCGATCAGCTCGCGCGGGGAGAAGGGCTTGGTGACATAGTCGTCAGCGCCGGTTTCTAGCCCGCGCACGCGGTCGTCCTCGTCGCTGCGCGCGGTGAGGATGATGATGGGAACGTGCGCGGTCGCCTTGTTGCGGCGCAGGCGGCGGCAGACTTCGATGCCGCTGGTGCCGCCGATCATCCAGTCGAGCAGGACGAGATCGGGGGTGTCCTCGGCGGCTAGGAGCAGCGCTTCGTCACCATCGTCGGTGGTGCGGACATCGTAGCCCTCGCCGCGAAACCGGTACTCGACCAGCTCGGCGAGCGCGGTGTCATCCTCTACCAGCAGCAGCTTCGGCGCGGACATCAATTACCCCTGATCCGACAGTTTGACGGTGACATTGCGCAGACACGACAAATGTTACGCCGTCGTGACGGCACCCATCAGGCGGGCGGGATCACGTCGTCGCGCTCGGGCAGATAGGTGCCGGTCGCGGCGTAGTGGACCATTTCGGCGATGTTGGTGGCGTGGTCGCCGATCCGCTCGATATTGCGCGCGACGAACATGAGCTGCGCAACCGAGCTGATCGTGGCCGGGTTCTCGACCATGTACGACACGAAGTTGCGGAACACGCTGTCGTAGAACGCATCGACCTTGGCGTCGCGCTTGACGATTTCAGCGGCGGCGACCGGATCGCGCGCGGCATAGGCCGTCAGCACGTCGTGCACCATGTCACCGGCAAGCTCGTTCATCACCGGCAGCAGCGTGAGCGGCTCGAACCGCTTGCGGCCCTCGATATGTCCGACACGCTTGGCGATGTTCTTCGCGTAGTCGCCGATGCGCTCGATCACCCCGGCGATCTTGAGCGCGGCGATCACTTCGCGCAGGTCGTCCGCCATCGGCGCGCGCAAGGCAAGGACGCGGACCGACAGGCGGTCCACTTCACCTTCGAGCAGGTCGATCCGCTTGTCGCGGGCGATCACGCCATCAGCGATGTCCTGGTTGCCGCTGACAAGCGCTTCCATGGCTTCGGCCACGGACAGTTCGGCAAGGCCGCCCATTTCCGCGACGAGGCCGCGCAGACGGGTAATATCCTCGTCGAATGCCTTGACGGTATGCTCGGCCATTATCGCTCCTTACCCGTACCGACCAGTGATGTAGTCCTTGGTCCGCTCTTCACGCGGCGTGGTGAAGATCTCCGAGGTTGTACCGTATTCGACGATCTTGCCGAGATGGAAAAACGCCGTGCGCTGCGAAACGCGGGCGGCCTGCTGCATCGAGTGCGTAACGATCACAATGGCATAGCGGCCACGCAGTTCGTCGATCAGTTCCTCGATGCGGGCGGTGGCGATCGGATCGAGCGCGGAGCAGGGCTCGTCCATCAGGATCACTTCGGGATCGACCGCGATGGCGCGCGCGATGCAAAGGCGCTGCTGCTGGCCGCCGGAAAGCGCGGTGCCGCTGTCGTTCAGCCGGTCCTTGACTTCATCCCACAGGCCGGCGCGCTGGAGCGATTGCTCGACGATACCGTCCAGCTCGCTCTTGCTGCCGGTGATGCCGTGGATGCGGGGGCCGTAGGCGATGTTCTCGTAGATCGACTTGGGGAACGGATTGGGCTTCTGGAACACCATGCCGACCCGCGCGCGCAGCTGCACGACATCCATGCCGGAGCGATAGATGTCGGTGCCGTCGAGGAGGATTTCGCCTTCGACGCGGGCGCCGGTGATCGTGTCGTTCATGCGGTTGAGGCTGCGCAGGAACGTCGACTTGCCGCAGCCCGAGGGGCCGATGAATGCGGTCACATAGCTTCTGGGGATCTCGATCGAGACATCGTCGATTGCGCACTTCTGGCCGTAGAACACCGAAACGCCGCGGGCGCTGATCTTCGACGGGCCGACCGGTTCGGGGAACACGGGCGCTGCGGGCTGGCTGGCCGCCTCCACGGAAGGAACTGGGGCGGCCGGGACGGACGTGTTCATGTTACCACCGTTTCTCGAAGCGATTGCGCAAGTAGATCGCGATGCCGTTCATCACGAGGAGGAAGATCAGCAGCACGACAATCGCCGCGCTGGTGCGTTCGATAAAGCCGCGGTCGATCTCGTCCGACCACAGGAAGATCTGCACAGGCAGCACCGTGGCGGGTGAGGTGAAGTCGCTCGGCGGGCTGGCGACGAAGGCGCGCATGCCGATCATCAGGAGCGGCGCGGTCTCGCCCAGCGCGCGGGCCATGCCGATGATCGTGCCGGTGAGGATGCCGGGGAGCGCCAGCGGAAGGACGTGGTGGAACACGACCTGTACCGGGCTGGCGCCCATTGCCAGCGCCGCGTCGCGGATCGAAGGCGGCACGGCCTTGATTGCATTGCGGCCCGAGATGACGATGACCGGCATTGTCATCAGCGCCAGCGTCATACCGCCGATCACGGGGGCCGAGCGGTAGTTGGGAAAGGCGGCCAGGAACACCGCGAGGCCGAGCAGGCCGAAGATGATCGAAGGCACCGCCGCGAGGTTGTTGATCGAAATCTCGATGAGGTCCGTCCAACGATTCCGCGTCGCGTATTCCTCAAGGTACAGGGCGGAGAGCACGCCGACCGGGAACGCGAGGACGAGCGTGATGAACATCGTCATCATCGAGCCCTTGAGCGCGCCCCAGATGCCCACGCTTTGCGGGTTCGTCGCATCGGCGCGCACGAGGAAGCCGGTGTCGAAGGCGCGGACCAGCTTGCCCTGGCTGGCGAGGTTGCGGGCGATCATCTGCTCGGCCGCATCGCCGCCGCCGCGCTGGGCATTGGCGAGATCGTCGCTGGCCGGGACCGAGACGGCGATCTCGCTGCTCGTCAGCAGGGAAGGATCGGCGACCAGCCTGGCACCGACTTCGCGCCACGCATTGTCCGAAATCAGCGCATCGCCGCCGGGCCCGAACGCAGTAACGGCGGCCGTGTTGATGAGGGCGGGCAGGCCCGCCACTTCAAGGCCGCCGAGCGGATCGGGCTGCGCAAGGCGGGCCGGATCGATTTGCAGGTGGCCGCGGATCGGCACGGCCATGCGCAGTTCGGTGCGGTGGAAGCCCGCCCAGCCGCTCGACGCCATCGAGACCAGCAGGAGGACGAGGACGAGCGCGGAGAAGCTCACCGCGCTGAAACCGGCCCAGCGGAACAGCGCATCCGCGCGGTAGCGGCGTGCGAGGCCTGCCTGCATGCGGGCCTGACGCGCGGCCCTCACAGCCTCGATCGCGGCGGGATCTCTGGGCGTGTTCATGGCGCCTTACTCATAGGCTTCGCGGTAACGCTTGACCACGCGCAGCGCGATGAAGTTGAGCGTCAGCGTGACGAGGAACAGCACCATGCCGAGCGCGAACGCGGACAGGGTGGCGGGGTGATCGAAGCTGCCTTCGCCGGTCAGCATCGCGACGATCTGGAAGGTGACCGTGGTCATCGATTCGAACGGATTGGCCGTGAGGTTGGCCGAAGCGCCTGCGGCCATGACGACGATCATCGTCTCACCGATAGCGCGGCTGATCGCGAGCATGATGCCCGCGACAATGCCGGGAAGCGCGGCGGGGATCAGCACCTTGCGGATCGTTTCGGCGCGGGTGGCACCCATCGCAAGGCTGCCGTCGCGCATTGCCTGCGGCACGGCGGCGATGCTGTCGTCGGCCATCGAGGACACGAAGGGAATGATCATCACGCCCATGACGAGACCTGCGGCCATCGCACTTTCGGTCGAGGCGTTCGAAATGCCGATCGCCTGCGCCGCATCGCGCACGGCGGGCGCGACGGTCAGCGCGGCGAAGTAGCCATAGACCACGGTGGGTACGCCCGCGAGAATCTCCAGCAGCGGCTTGATGATCTGTCGGACCGAGTTGCTGGCGTATTGGGTGAGGTAGACCGCGCTCATCAGCCCGAGCGGGATTGCCACGGCCATCGCGATGATCGCGCCGATGTAGATCGTGCCCCAGAACAGCGGGATTGCGCCGAACGCGCTGCCATCGGGCGCGCCGGTGCTCATCGGATCAGGCGCCCAGTGCGTGCCGAGCAGGAAATCGATGGGCGAGACCATGCCGAAGAAGCGCACCGTCTCGAACACCAGACTGGCGACGATGCCGATGGTAGTCAGGATCGCGACCAGTGATGCGATCAGCAGCAGGCTCATCACCGCGCGCTCGACCCGCGTGCGTGCCGAGAAATCCGGCCGCAGGCGCAAGAACGAGAAGGCACCGCCGGCAAAGGCAATCACCAGCGTGATGACGAGGCCGATCAGGTTGTAGCGCGTGAGCGCTTCGCGGTAGGGCTGGACGAGGTCTTCTGCTTCGCTGTTGAACACCGCGCGCGCGGCGCCGGTGGCGACCGCGCGGGCCTCGCCCATCATAGCCTCGCGCTCGAAGCCGAAAGCGGGGAGGGCCGCTGCGGCGGGATCGGCAAGCACGTGCTGGAGGATCAGCCCCGGGCTGATCGCATCCCACAGCAGCGCAAAAGCAAGGCTGGGCACCGCAATCCACAGCCCGACGTACCAGGCATGGAAATCGGGCAGCGAATTGATGCGGCCACCCGGTGCCGCCTTGCGGAAAGCCCAGGCACGCGACCGCCCGGCCAGCCAGCCGACCAGACCCAGCCCGAAGGCCAGAAGAAACAGAATGGCTGGCGACATGGTCCCGTGCCGGCGCTTACTTGAGCTGCGTTCCGTCGAGCACCGGCAGCTCGCTCGCTGCCTTGGCGCTGGCGGCCAGCACGGCATCAGGCGCGACGACCATGCCGGCCTTGGCGAGCACGCCGCCCTTGCTCCACAGCTTGGCCCACTCGTTCACATAGGCCTGCAGGCCCGGGATCGCCTTGAGGTGCGCCTTCTTCACATAGATGTAGAGCGGGCGGGCGCCGGGATAGCTGAAGTCGCTGATCGTCTCGTAAGTCGGCGTGACGCCGGCCATGGTGAGACCCTTCAGCTTGTCCTTGTTCTCTTCGAGATAGGAGTAGCCGAAGATGCCAATGGCCTTGGGGTTGGCCTCGATCTTCTGGACGATCAGGTTGTCGTTCTCGCCCGCATCGACATAGGCGCCGTCCTCGCGCACTTCGCCGCAGATGGCGTCATGCTTGGTCTTGTCGCTTTCCTTCAGGGCCTTCATCGCGGGATCGCTCTCGCAGCCGCGAGTGAGGATCAGTTCCTTGAGCGCATCGCGCGTGCCGGATGTCGAGGGCGGGCCGTAGACGAGGATCGGCTCGTCGGGGAGGGCGGGGTTCACGTCCTTCCACGACTTGGCGGTGTTGGGCTTGCCGAAGGGGGCCTTGGCGAGCGCCTTGTAGACGTCCTCGGGCGTCAGCGCGATGCCGGGGCCCTGGCTGCCTTCGGCGAAGGCGACGCCGTCGAGCCCGACCTGGATCTCGACGATCTCCTTCACGTTGTTCGTCACGCACTCGTCGAACTCGGACTTCTTCATGCGGCGCGAGGCATCTTCGATATCGGGGTGCTGCGGGCCGATGCCAGCGCAGAAAAGCTTCATGCCGGCGCCGGTGCCGGTCGATTCAATGATCGGCGCCTTGATCGTGGCGTCTGACTTCGCGAGCGATTCCGCAACGGCCTTGGCAAAGGGATAGACCGTGGACGAACCCACCGCCCGGACCTGATCGCGCGTGGCGCTCTGCTGGCCACCACAGGCAGAAAGGCCCAGCGTGGCCATGATCAGCACGGAGCCTGCAATGAAACGATTCGCAACCATCGTGGAATTCCCTTGGCCCCCGCGCTCAGCGGGGTCATGCGAGTGGTGTGTGACAGTCTTATGACAATGCGTGCTGCGGTTTCACTGCAAGCGCAAAGCGTACGATAACGGTGGTTCCTTCGCCAACCCGGCTGGTGATGTCTAGCTTGCCACGGTGCCGTTCGACGATGTGCTTGACGATCGCGAGACCGAGCCCCGTTCCGCCCACGCCGCGGCTGCGGCCGGGATCGGTGCGGTAGAAGCGGCGGGTAAGATAGGGAAGGTGATCGGCGTGGATGCCCTCGCCGCGATCGATCACAGAAAGCACGGCCTCGTTCCCGTCACGCTCCACCACCACGCGCACCGGCTGCGCTGGATCGCCATATTTGAGCGCGTTGTCGATGAGGTTGCGGATGACTTGATCGAGCTGCTGGCGGTCGCCTGTAATCGTGACATCGGTGGTCTTTACCTGCAGCCGTGCGTCACCGACGGTACTGGCGACTTCCGAGCCGATGCTGGCAGCGAGCAGACCAAGGTCGATCTGTTCGCGCGGGATATCGTGCTTTTCCGCCTCGATGCGGGATAGCGACATGAGATCCTCGACCAGGCTTTGCAGCCGCCGCGATTCGCGCAGCACGGTGTTGTGAAAGCGCGCAGCTGTGGCGGCATCGACCTTGGCGTCGGGATCGGCCAGGGTCTCGATATAGCCGATGATCGAGGCGAGCGGCGTGCGCAGTTCGTGGCTGGCGTTGGCCACAAAATCAGTGTGCGATCGGCTGATGTCCGCTTCGGCCGTACGGTTGACCAGTTCGATCAGCGAGAAGCGCTGGTCGATGCTCACGCGCCGCACCTGCCAGATGCTGCGCGCGCCGGTGAGGCCGCGTACTTGCGCAATTCCCTGCGGCTTGTCGAGCAAGGTGATCGCTTCGGGGTGGCGCAGCGCGACGCGGGCATCCTGCCCGACGATATGCGGCCCAAGCGCCTCGCGCGCAGCAGCGTTGGCGGCGGCGATGCGCTGCTCGTCGAGCATGATAACCGGCACGCTGAACGGCTCGACCAGTTCGACCATTGCCTGCCGTGAGACCGAGCCTTCATCCGGCACGCGCACTTCGACCACGGGTTCTGGCCGCGACAGCCAGAGCGTGCCGAGCCAGAGAATGAGGATCGCGATCGCCAGGCCGACGCTGGTGCCGATGATGATCATGGCAAGGCACGAGCCGATGGCCACGATCATGCTCGGCCAGGGAAGCGGCGAGCCGGTCATGACAGGACCGTTACGCTGAGGTGCATGGGGCGGTGCATTGTGGCCGCTTCAAACCTTGCTTGGTGCAGTGGCATGCTGCCCTGCAGATGCACTCTCTTTGCGGGTAAAGACTGCGCTTTTGTGTCGTTTCATGAAACATTTTTGGCCTGCGCTGCCGCTCTTAGCACGTGGCCGCCGCCTTGCCATGCCTCAGATGCTGCCGGGCACGAACCAGGTCTTCACCGCCGTCGCAAGGAGGATGATCGCCAGCATGGAGAAGAGCGCCGAAATGAAGCCCCACGGCACGGCGCTGATCCGGTCCAGATTACGGCGGCGGCGTTCGCGCCGTTCGCGCAGGCCCGCAAGCAGCCCTACGCTTAGCGCGATTACACCAGCGCCGGCAAACTGGGCGGTGTAGCTGAGCGAATCGAAATCCATTGTCCGCCGTGAACTCGGCTGGTGACCCCTACGGGGATCGAACCCGTGTTTCAGCCGTGAGAGGGCCGCGTCCTGACCGCTAGACGAAGGGGCCTTGCCATGAACCGGGTCGGCGGTCCCGCCCCGGTGGTTCGTTGTCTGCCCGGCGCGATGGCCCGGCACCAAAGTTGGTGACCCCTACGGGCACCCGGCAACCGTGGCAAGGTACTGATTTTAAGGCAGTATTTGCGTTGAGTGGGTCGCTGATACCATCGGAAGTGCCATCTGTCCATAGAGATATTATGAGCCGGAGTGGCACTGCCTGGTTTCGTCACGGCTGTCGGTTCCGCACCCTGATCGTGCATCGCACTGGCTGCTTGGCCACTGTGGCCTGCTGCTCGCAAGCATCGATGGCCTCACGGTTGTCCCGGCGTATATCGGCGGCATCGGATATGGCTTGCCAT
This sequence comes from uncultured Novosphingobium sp., assembly GCA_964413325.1. Lineage (GTDB taxonomy): Bacteria > Pseudomonadota > Alphaproteobacteria > Sphingomonadales > Sphingomonadaceae > Novosphingobium. Next base: position 22,399 of record CAYPRK010000001.1, read on the forward strand.
GCCTCCGGGCTATCGGCCCGCATCATCCGGGTTCCAGCTTCCCATAGCGTAGGCTCGCGCACGGTGCGCGCGGCGATGCGTTCGGGCAGATGCCAGTTTGTTGGAAGTATGCGCGCGACAAAGCCGGGTAGCACCGCCCATAGAAGGCATCCCGCGAGCAAGCCGCCGCCTGCCGCCCATTTGAGGCGGAGGCGCTGCTCGTTGAAGCTGGCCACGTCTCCGGCCAAGGCTCGCAAGCTGCGGGCTGACTCGACGTATTGCTGCTTTGCATCGGCAAGGGCGACGTGGTCCTCGCGCCGTGCTTTCGCGGCGGCGGCCTGTATCCGTGCCGCCATATCCTCTGGGGTCATCTGCATGGCGGGATGCTCATCGATGGCGACCAGCCGCTTCGCCATCTCGCCGAGGGTGTTGCTGTAATCGGGAATGTCGATTTCCGCCTTCTCGGTCGCCAGATTCTGGACCGCGCGGCGGACCAGCGCCATTTCGCCTTCAAGCCGTGCGAACGCCTGTGTCGCCGGATCGGGTTCCTGTTCGGAATCCAAGGGCAGTGATCTGTCTTCCATATTTTTTTCCTATCTGCTCATGCCAAGGTTGCGCCCGTGATCGAACGGCACGGAATCCGCGAGATCGCGAGCAAGGCTGCGGCCCATTTCCATGTCGATGCCGAGTTCACGGGTGCGCCCGCGCAGGACCGATTCCATCTGCGCATCGCGTTCGAGGCCTTTCGCCATGCCGTGCATTTCCTGCGCGACACGCTTCGCACCTCGGAAGTCGCCGTCGCGCTGCAAGTCCTCGCGGTGACGCTGGAGCTGCTGCCAGCCTTCAACGAACCTGTCGGCGCGCTGGAAAGGATCGGCGCGGATTTCCGCTTCAAGCTGCATCGCGCGCATGGCGGCCTGGCCGCGCCCTTCGGCGGCCTCGTGGACAAGCTCCGGCTGGCGCTGGAGCGCCGCGCCGAGATCGGTTGAGGCATTGGGCCGGATCGCGTCCAGCGCCTCTCTTGCCTTATCCATCGCGGCGCGCTGGTGGGGCAATACTGGCAAGCCCTGTCCGTGCATCCGCTCGATGTCGGCGGCGGCGCGGGCAAAGCGCTCTACGGCGCTGCGCGGATCGGGCGCGCGGGCTTGGCGGACAAGCGCCTGTTCCTTCTCTCCTTCTGGCCCGTGGGGTTGCGGACGGAAGTTGGCGAACATGCCCGGTTCGCGCTCGGGGGCTTGCGCTTTGGGCCGGAACCCATCGAACATTCCGCGCGCGCGTTCGGGAATCTTCTGGATGATTTCCGCTATACACTCGCGGAAGGTGATGCCGCGCCGTTCGGCGAACTGCTGCGCTGGGTCGTGGCGCTCGTAATCGCTCGCCATGTCCTTGGCCCGCTCGCGGGACAGGGTGTGAACGAGTTGCGACTGATCCCGGAAATCGTCGCGGCCATAATGAACAGCCAAGCCGTCCCGGTGCCGCGACATACCGACATAGGCACCGTGGCGGTCCATGCCGGGTGTCACCAGCACATGGGCGCGGTCCACGGTCATGCCCTGGGCCTTGTGGATCGTGGCGGCATAACCGTGATCCACATGGGCATAGTGCTTGGTGTCGAACGCCACTGATCGCCCATCATCGGTGCGGACAGCGATATGCTCCGGGCTGACCTTTTCGACCGTGCCGAGCGTGCCGTTCTTCACGTCCAGGCTGCGCTCGTTGCGCAAGAACATGATGCGGTCGCCGCTGGCGAAGGCGCGCGCGCCGCGCTCGGTTTTCACCAACACATCGCTGCCCAACTCATTACTGGCGCGCATCCGCCCGCGCGCAGCTTCATTGAGTTCGCGCACTTGGTCATTGGTATGGGTGAGGATGATGCGGGTCTGATCCGGCGCGGCGATGCGCTCGCGATCCCAACGCTCGACAAGTTCGCTGCGCGCTGCCTCGCGCGTCTCGGCAGCATGGACCATGCCACGCTCGGTATAGGCATGGATGGCTTCGCCGGTGCGGCCCGTGGCGAGCTGGCGAGTAGCATCCTGCTGCCACCCCTCATGCTGGCGGCGGACCTGTGTGATCTCGACCCCGCCAAGCCGTTCGTGGATCGCCCGGAACGCCGCGCCCGCCTCAATCGCCTGCAACTGCTGCGGGTCGCCGACCAGCACGACTTTCGCGCCCGCGTCGGCGGCATGGGACAGCACGCGCTCCATCTGGCGCGTGCCGACCATGCCTGCCTCGTCGATCACCAGCACGTCGCGGGCGGTGAGCATATCACGCCCCTGCGCCCAGCCATGTTCCATGCTCGCGATGGTGCGCGACGCGATGCCCGAACCATTCTCAAGCCCTTCGGCGGCGATGCCGGACAACGCCGCGCCGCGCACCGTGAAGCCCGCGCCTTCCCATGCCTCACGCGCAACGCCAAGCATCGCGCTCTTGCCCGTTCCGGCGTAACCCACCACCACGCCAAGCCCGCGCCCATCGGTCACATGCTCGAACGCCGCGCGCTGCTCGCCGGTCATCACCAGCCCGCGCGTTTCCGCGCGCGCCAGCGCTCCTTCCCGGCCATGGTTTTCGACCCGGTGCCGTTCGCGCTCGGCCATCAATTCCGAAGCGCGTTGCAACCGCTGCTCGGTCTCGATCATCTCGCGGCTGGTAAACCGATCTTCGCCGCGTCCGTCCTTGCCCAGCGCAAGCAGGTCGGGCGAGCCGCACACCGCGCTCATCGCATGGTCGAACTGCTCTTTCCCGTCCGTATGGCTATGCACAAACATTGCCATGTCGCGGCGCGTGAACGTGGCTTGGCTATGAGTGATCGCGTCCAGGGCGATACGCGGTTCCGCGATGATCCGTTCGCCGTTCCGCTGGGCGATGGCGCGGTGATCTTCGATGCGCTCGGATTCCAGCCCGCGCTCGCCCATACGCGACGCGGCGGGACCGATCTTGTCCTGCGGCTCAAGCTCGATGCCTTGCGCCTGCAAACTGCGGTGATCAACGCGCGCGTCGATGTCGAGTGATGCCAGCCGTTCATTGACATGATCGGCCCAGCGTTCGCGCCATTGCTCGACAAGCTCGGTCCTGTTCCAGTCGCGCACCTTCGCGCCGAAACCTTCCTCGCCGACTTCGCGCATGGTCAGCATGACATGGGCGTGCGGCTTCGCCATGCCGTCCGCGCCGATGTCCCAATGCACATTGAGGTCGGCGATCATGCCGCGCGCGACAAATTCGGCTTCGACGAACTCGCGCGCCAGCACGATGCCCTGCTGCTTGGTCAGCTCGCGCGGGATGGCGAACTCGACCTCGCGCGCGAGCTGCGCATCCTTGCGCACCTCCGCCGCTTCGACCGCGTTCCACAGCTTTTCGCGGTCGCCAAGATGCTCCGGGGCGTTCTCCGGCAGCATGACTTCGCTATGCACGACGCCCGATTTGCTCGTGAAATCGTGATCGCGATCCAACCGTTCGTCATGCAGCCGGTCAGCCGAGCGATAAGCCGCCGCCGCAACGGCGCTGCGTCCGCTGGCGCGGCTGATGACTTTGGCCGAGAGGTGAAAGATTGCCATGACGGCAATCCATCTACACTACAACGGGCACGTCGGAACGACGTATAAGCGCGCCCTCCCATGATAAAATCCTGCTCGGGACTATCTGGTTCCAGAACGTCCCGACGACTCTACAGCATTACGCGCGGCACACTATTATCATGGGCGCATCAACTCTCAACGGAGACTTGCGATGCGTAAACCCAGGGACTTCGATTCGGAACTGAAGGCGCTGGCCGACAAGGCACGTCAACTCAAAGAACGCCGCGTCCAGCAACTCGGCGAACTGGTGATTGCTTGCCGAGCCGATGCCACTGACGCGGAAACACTGGCGGGTGCGTTGCTGGTCATTGCCGAAACCGACGATGCCGCACGAAAGGAGAGCTGGCGCAAGCGCGGGGCTACCTTCTTTCAAGGCAACGCGCGTGGTCGAACTGCGGGAACTGATCGCGACAAAGGCAGCACTACGCCGAATGACAGCGGCGCGGTATCGGCTTGAAGCACAGAAGGCGCGAACCGACATGCGCGAATGGGCCGTGCAACGCCGCGAACGCACGCGTCAACTGATCGAACTGGGCGGCCTCGTCGTGAAAGCCGGACTGGTCGATCTCACCGATGACGATCGCGCCGCGCTCTACGGCGCGTTCCTCACCGTTGCGGCCAAGCTGCGCAGTGAGGACCGTGAACAGGCGCTCGTGTTGTGGAAACGGAAAGGGAAACGGGCATTCGAGAGCGAGAGATAACGAAAATCCTCTCGCATTTCCTGCCATCTCAAAAAATATTTTCAAATCGGTGAACCGAAATTCGCGCCGATGTCGCCTTAGCATAACAAAGACCGAAATTTGCTTCGCGTTCCTGTGCATGGAGACCGGCATGACAATTCATTCAAAGCTACGGCTGAGTGCGGCTGTGATAGCGTTGATGGTGCCGGGAACGGCATGGGCGAATTGCGATCTGACACAGCCCGACGTAATCTGCGACGGCGCGACAGGGGCGAATACGACCGCGACGATTACCGGCAAGCGCTCTGTGCGGTTCCAAAATAGCGAGACGCAGGCAGCCACTACCGGGCTGACTGTCAACGGTGATGCCACCAACGGCGCGAACGTGACGATTGATGCGGGATCGTCGATCAACGCCAGCCAAGCGGCGTCGCTGGGGCCGGGCCAGGCGCTGATTGCCTATACCGCGCTGACCTTGCGTGGCGGCGGTAACGGAGCCACTGCGCGGATCAACGGCGACCTGATCTCGGCCAGTTCTTACGGACTCGACGCATCCACTACGACATCGACCGGGCTGATTGATGTCGCACAAGGCGCGACCTCGACGATCCGGGGTGCTTCCTACTCACTGGGCGGATTGAATTACGGCTTTAACGCAATCCGCACCCAAGCCATCGGTGGTGCAGACACGCGGATAACAACCAACGGGACATTGGTTGGCGGTATCAACGCATCCAGCGGCAATCCTAATACCATCGACGATACCAGTGCGGGAGCTTCCGCGTTTCAGATCACCAACAACGGATCGATCCTCGACCTTTCCAACGGACTGGGCGGCATCGCCATCACGCAGCGCGGCACCGGCGATGTCAGCGTGGTCAACAACGGCAGCATCCTGACGACCAGCTTCGGTATCAACGCGAATGTCTACACCCCGACAGGCGTCACTCGTAACGCGGCGACCACGATAACGGTCAATGGCAATATTGGGAGTGCCGCAAGTCGGCCACGCATCGCCGCGATAGTTCAGGTTTCGGGAGGAACCAACACCGGCGATATCCGGATCGGCCTGAACAGCGCCAGCATCTTCGGTGGACTGATTGCTACAGGAGACACGCGCGGGAACGTATCGATCATCGGCACCGGGACCGGCTTGATCTCCGACAATTCGTTCGGTCCGAACCTTACTGCGGCAACCGTCATTGCTGCGAACACGCTCAAGAAAGGACCAGGCAACGTCACGATCGATCTCACCCAGACCATCGGAGTTGATCTGAGGAACTATAATACTGCAACATTGGGGACAGCATCGATTGACGCTGCTACCAGCGGAAGCGGCGCGGTCTCGGTCAACCGGACATCGGGCGGCGGCAACATCACCGTCGCCAATGGCAACGCCATCGATCTGCTCATCAACAGTGGCGTGGGCATTTCCACCGCAGTAGGGTCGTTTGTCCCCCTGTCTGCTGCGGAGCAGGCAACCCGGCTTGACAACAACACCGCCACCCTTGCGGTAACAGTCGGGGCAGGCAAAACAGTCAGTGCGGCTCAGGGCACCGGTATCCGGCTGTTCAGCGGCTATTCGACCGGCGCGGCGACCGCAGACATTAATGGCACGATCAGCGCGGGTAACGCCGGAGTGTGGGGACGCGGCACGCGCAACGATTTCACGGTCACCGTTGCGACCACCGGCAGCATTGCTGGTGCCACCGGAATCGATCTCACCACCGCCGCAGACTATTCCGATCCCAATTCCGACTTCAGCACCGGCGCGATTGTCCAGCTCAATATCACCCCAACTGTGGCGGGCCTGCAACTGGCCGGTGTATTGACGGCGAACAATGCGGGCACGGTTTCGGGCACCACGACCGGAATAAGGCTGATCGCGGGTGGAACGGGAACTGCCGTCGTCACCAACACCGGCACCCTCACTGGCGGCACCAACGCCGTCGCCGGATCGACCGCAGGCACTGCATTCCGCATCACCAATGGCGCAACCGGCACGATGACCGGCGGGATCAACGTCACCGGATCGTCGGTCAGCGCCTCGCTGTTCACCAACTCAGGCCGTTGGAATGTAGGCAGTGGAAACTCGTCGTTTTCGGGCGCATTGGCCAACACCGGCATCATCAACGCGGCGGACGGGGTCGCCGGGAACAATTCCATCACAATCACCGGAAACTACACCGGCGGCGGGCAGATATTCCTTGATGCCAGCACAGCAACCGCCCGTGCCGATACGCTGACCATCACGGGCACGGCGACCGGCACCACCGCCGTCACCGTCAACCGGCTGGCGCAGGGGCGGATCGCGGGCGGATTCCTGCCGCTGATTACTGTCACCGGCGGTGCGGCGGCGGGGGCGTTCACCTCCACTTCCTTTGCCGACGCGGGCGTGTTCCGTGAGAGCTTCGGGGTGAGCAAGACCAACGCTAACCAGTTCGGTATTTTGCAGGCGTTCAATCCGCTGCTCACCGGGCTGGGCGGACTACATGTAACGGCGGCAACAGCGGCGGCGGCACTTGATGACTCCGTGCTACCCTATGTCACTGGCCGCGAGGGTGCTGCTTCAGGCAAGCCGCACCTCGGTCTATGGATACGCGGCACCTCGGGTAGTCTCGGCCAGACGCTGGCGACCGTCATCTCCGACAGCACGACGCAGCTTGCCAGCGCGACCAACCGGCTCGAACTCGATCATCGTTCGATCCAGGGTGGAGCCGATCTCGGTTGGAGCGATCTTGGCGGTAGGGGCTGGTCCGTGCATCTGGGCATCATGGGTGGCACCTATAGTGCCGACGCCACCCAGCCCGCGACACGGATCAAGGTGAATGTGCCGTTTCTGGGAGCCTATGCTGCGTTGACAGGCGACAGGCTGACCATCGAAGCCAATGTGCGGCGCGAATGGCGGCGGTTCGATGTGACCAATGCTGTGCTGTTTGGCACTGCCGCAGCGACCAGAACCAAAGGTCGTGCATGGGCGGGCGCGGTAGCGGCGTCATACCGCCTGCCGCTTGGACACGGCTTTGCACTTACCCCGCGTGCGGCGTTGAGCTGGAGCAACAGCCGCATCGATACCTTTGCCATCGATAATTTCACACGGCTGGCTCCCGGTAGCGACAATAATAGCGTCGCCCGGCTCGGCGCGCGATTGTCATGGGCGGGCAAGGTCGGCTCAGGACTGTTCGCCGAACCCTATGCCGGGGCATATTGGGTAAAGAATATGTCGAACAGCGAGACTGCTACGATCCTCTCAGCGGACGCGGCGGGCACCGTCATCGGCTACAACCTCAATGCCACCGGCTACCGTTCAACTGGCCAATATGTCGCGGGGCTGAGCTTGCGCGATGAGCGTGGCCATCTTTCGGGCTTTATTGAAGGGCGGCTTGACCGGGGGAATAGCGTGCGCGGGCACGCCATTTCGGGCGGTGTGCGGGTCCAATTCTAGTCTCAAGGGAACCAACCCATGTCTTTTGAAGATTTCATGGCCGGAACGGTCGATGCACGGGTTTCCCGAGGGAGTTTTGATCACTCCACCAAGACTTTAGCCCCACTCCCGCTCGATGCCACCGATGCAGCTAAGACGGGCCGTGAAGCGGAGCTGAAAGTGGTTCAGTCCGAAATTGCGGCAAAATTTGACGCGGACTATTTGCCCTGCGCTGCGCAAATGGGGGGCTTGTTCGCGCAGGCGCAATCCTGCCGCACGCTGGGTCAGATGCTGCCACTCAGACTTTTTCAAGCGCAAGGTTACATGATTGGCCATCTGGTTACGCTCTGCCAAGCCTACCAAGCCGATGCTGACGTTCTGGCAAAGCTCGGTTTACCAGGCTTTCAGGCTTATCTCAAACGCTTCGCGGACGACGCGGTACAGGCGCAAGCGGCAATCAAGAACACCGTCGCCGCCGGTATGCCGGGGCCCGCCGTTCTTTGACTTCCAAGGCCCTATAGGTCGGTGACGGAACTCGTCACCACCTTGTCATCGACACCGATGTGGATCTTGGCTCTGGCCGTGCTCGCCTATGTTGGCCGGAATTGGTTTGAAAGCATGCTGAAAAGCCGGTTCGCTGTTGCCGAGCAACGCATCGCTGCCTCGCTCGCCATCAGGGCGGGACTGCGCTCGCATGAACAGAACGAACTGGTCGCGTTTCGCATCGCGGTCGAGAAGTGGGAATATTTCCTGCAAAGCGGCATCGGCGATCTGACGATGCAGGCCGAATCGAAGGACTTCGAGCCAGCCGATTTTCACAAATCCGATCTCAAACTGTTCGGCAATGTGCGGCTTGCCGCAGTCAAGGCGTCGATCTTCCTGTGCGATCCCAACCTCGAAATCGAACTGCTCAAAACCATCGCTACGATAAGAGCGCTATATTATCCGCTTCTCGAAACGACAATGCACGATCTGCTCGAAACTCAGGAACAAATGCTGCCCTATCTCAATCGTTTGCGGCTGTTCGAGGCCAGTGGTCAGAAGGACACCGTTATCGCGTTGACCGCCGATGAAGCGCAGGTCCTGATCAGCCTGCGGCATCAAATGACGGCAGTTTTGCAGGGCTTTGCCGAGAACCTGTCTAGCCAATATCGCTCCATCGCCGAACAGCTTTACGAACTCAAGGACAAGATCAACGTTCGCACCTATCGCCCTCTGACGAATTCAGAGGTTGATCCCGGGAATGGATAGTCCGGGAGCAATGACGCCGACGCAATCGGCTTTCGATGTCATTCGTGGTATTTGGTAGAAAAATCAATTCAGGATGCCTGTGTGTCAGTCGATTCATTAGCACTCAAGGTTGTTGAAGCCGCACTGGGCATTGATAACGCCGAGGCAAGGCGCGCATTTGTAATAGGTCGTTGTGGCAAGGATGCAGGCTTACGCGCGCGCGTCGAAGAACTGCTTGCACATGAGCATACAAATTTCCGACTGCTTCCCACCGAAAGCCTCATCAAGCCGTTGGGCGTGATTGAGGCGATTCCCAAACGGATCGGGCCATACAAAATCACCGCCGAGATCGCGCGCGGCGGGATGGGGGCGGTGGTCAAGGCCGAGCGTGATGACGGTGTGTTCCAGCAGCAGGTGGCGATCAAGCTGATCCGGGGCGATCTGGCAAGTGACCGCGCCAAAGCCCGATTTGCCGAGGAGCGCCGGATTCTCGCCAGGCTGCGTCATCCGGGCATCGTGCGTATCCTCGATGGCGGCGATGCCGACGGCCGTCCGTGGCTGGCGATGGACTATGTCGATGGCCTCCCAATCACCGAAGCGCTGTGCAAGGCCGGGGTGGACCGGACCGCACGGCTCGATGCGTTCGAGGCGGTGTGTGAGGCGGTGGCCTTTGCCCATCGCAGTCTGGTGATCCATGCCGACATCAAACCATCGAACGTGCTGATGAGCGCGGACGGCGCGGTGCATCTGCTTGATTTCGGTATCGCCCGTTTGATTTCGGTGATTGACACCGACGAGACAGGCGATCCCTATCCGCTGACCAAGGGCTATGCCGCACCGGAACGCGCGGTGGGTGTGGCACCGACGATTACCAGTGACGTGTTTAGCTTGGGCGTGTTGCTGCTGGGGATGCTCGGTTGCAAGGTGCCGGGAGAGGACGGTGATTTCATTCCCGGCACACGCCTGCCGGTAGGGCAGCTTGACGGCGATCTGGGCGCGATTGCCGCCCGCACACTGGCTGAAAAGCCCGAGGATCGTTACCCCGACGTTGCCGCTTTGCTCTCTGACATCCGTCGTATGCGCGCCTTTGTGCCGCTGGCGGCGCGACACGATGCGGGATGGCGTTATGTCGTGGGCCGTTTCATCCAGCGGCACCGGAAGGGTCTGACGCTGACCGGGCTGGCCGCACTTGCGCTGGTTGCGGCGACAGCAATCAGCACGGTCCAGTATGTCCGGGCCGAACGTGCCCGCGCCGAAGCGGACGCAAGGTTTGTCGAGGTACGCCACCTTGCCAAATTCATGCTCACCGAGCTCAGTGATGATCTGAGCGATGCACCGGGAACGGTTGTCGCCCGTGCGCGGCTTGCGGAGGTTTCGGGGCAGTATCTCGAACGGCTGGGCAGCGTTAGGGATGCGCCAGCCGACCTTCGGCTCGATACCGCGCAGGGCTATCGGCGACTGGCCAGTTTGCAAGGATTGTCTGGCACATCGAACCTCGGCCATCCCGATCAGGCCGCGAAATCACTCGATCAAGCTGAAGCTTTGCTAGCGGTTCTGGCAAAGGAGCAGCCGGGCAATCCAGAAGTGCTTGAGGAACTAGGGTGGGTCACTGCCGGTCGATGGGCGATGGCGGCTGACAACGGCAAATCGCGTCAACTGAATAACCGTGCGGCTGGCTATTTCCGGCAAGCCCTTGCCATCGACTCGGCCAGACAGAGCGCGCTGATCGGCTTTCTGGTCACTGAAAAGAGCCGCGCCTATGATATGATCTGGAGCGAAAATCGCCCGGCCGCCGCAGTCCCCGTGCTGTTCTCTGCGCTTTCCCGACTGCGGGCCGTTAGGTTTGAGCGTGTAAACCGGCGCGATGCCCGCCTGCTAGAAGTGAACCTGCTGGGTCGTCTCGGCGATGCTATCTACTACGCAGGCGACAAGCCTGGATCACTTGTTCCCTATCGCGAGGCGGAGGCCATCATCCGCGCCGAGCTTGCCAAGGGAACATCGCTGGTATGGACCGACAAGTTCGGCGAAGCCAAATTCAACATCAGCGGGACGCTTGGCGATATTAACGGGCAGAATGAAGCCGCCCTGCGTGAAGCACGCGAAGGGATTGTGGCCCTTCAACGCGTGCTGGCATTCGGCCCAGATGCTAACATCGAAAAGCGCTTGCTGATCCTCTACGGTCAAGAAGCAAACGTGCTTTCGGATATGGGGCGCATGGCCGAAGCGGTCGCAGCCTCCAACGCCAGTATCGCGCTGCGACGCGAACGACTAGCGCGCGTATCCCACGATCCGCAACGAAATCGCGACCTCGCAGTCGCACTGCCTAACCATGCCGAAGTGCTAGCCCGTGCAGGAAGCCATCGTGCAGCGTGCAATGCGGCCCAGGAGGCTGTTCGGCAATGGACTGCGATCCGGGCCGCTGGAAACCTCGGCGCGCGCGATGCCGCCAAGGACGTTCCCGAAGCTGCGAAAGTAGCGACCCGGCTCTGCGGTTAATTATCAGCCAATTCGTCGGCCAACCATAGCCGCGCCGTCTGCCAGCGCCGTTTGATTGTCGATTCTGAACTTTCCAGCACAACAGCGATTTCGTCAGGTTTAAGACCAACGAAAAACCGCATCTCAACGATTCTTGCAAGTTCGGGTGAGATCGTTTCCAGCTTTGAGAGTGCCGCGTCCAGCATCTCGACATCGACCCCGCTATTCCCGGGGTCGTCTTCAAAAAAGATACTCGGTGCCTGGCGTTTGGCTCGCTTGCGGCTTTTGATTGCATCCATCATGGCTTGCCGCATGATCCGTGCGCCGGTGGCGAAGAAATGCTGGCGGTCGTTCCAACTCATCTGCTCAAGCCTGATGATCCGCAGTGCAGCTTCGTTCACCAGTTCAGTGGGTTGCAAGGTAAGCATGGGTGCGTCACGGTGCAGCATACGTGAGGCCGCCGCGCGCAGTTCATCATACACTTCGCTGAGCAATTGATCGCGTTCGGCCAGCATCGGCACCCCCATTTGCCCAATAGCAAAGAAGGGGCGAGCCGGAAGCAGGATGACGTGCTCCCCTGAAACTCCTCCATTCTGAGCTAGAGTCCTTCATTGAGGAGGACGGAGATGAAGCGCAGCAGGTTTAGCGAGGAGCAGATCATAGCGATCCTGCGTGAGCAGGAGGCTGGGTCGTCGACGGCGGACGTGTGCCGCAAGCACGGCGTGAGCAGCGCGACTTTTTACAAATGGAGGGCGACGTATGGCGGCATGGACGTGTCGCAGGCGCGTAGGTTGAAAGTGCTGGAGGACGAGAACGCGCGGCTGAAGCGGCTGCTGGCGGATGCGATGCTCGACAATGCGGTGCTGAAGGAGGTTGCCTCAAAAAACTGGTGAGGCCTGCCGCTCGCCGGAGGGCTGTCGAGGATGTTCGGCAGACCTTCGGCATCAGCGAGCGTCGGGCCTGTACCATCCTGAGCGTGGATCGGTCGTCGATGCGCTATGCGCATCGGCGTAGTGATGATGGCGACCTTCGGTCGCGTCTTCGCGAGATCGCACTTGAGCGTCGGCGGTTCGGCTACCGACGGCTGGGGATCATGCTGGCGCGCGAGGGGCTGGTCATGAACCACAAGAAGCTGCTGCGGCTGTACCGCGAGGAGAACCTGCGGGTGCGGCGTCGCCGAGGCAGGAAGCGAGCGATGGGAACGCGGGCACCGATGACGTTGCCGCAAGGACCGAACCAGCGGTGGAGCCTGGACTTTGTGAGCGACACGCTGGTGTGCAGCAGGCGTATCCGCATCCTCGCCGTCGTCGACGACTTTACACGCGAGAACCTCGCGCTGGTGGTCGACACGTCGCTGTCGGGCGTTCGGGTCGCACGGGAGCTGGACGCGATCATCGCGGTGCGCGGCAGGCCGCTGATGATCGTCAGCGACAACGGGACCGAACTGACGAGCCTGGCGATCCTGCGGTGGGCGCAGGACCGGCAGATCGAGTGGCATTACATCGCGCCCGGCAAGCCGCAGCAGAACGGCTACGTCGAGAGCTTTAATGGTCGCTTGCGCGACGAATGCCTGAACGAGACGCTGTTCGCGTCGTTGAGCCATGCCCGCTCGGTGCTGAGCGGCTGGCGCCACGACTACAACCATGTGCGACCGCATAGCGGGATAGGCGGGCTGACGCCCGCCGATGCTGCAAGGCGGGTTGTGCCACCCCGCCCCGAAGGGCACGATACTAACCCCGGACTCCAGTTATGACTGGAGGAGAAACAGGGAGCACGTCAAGGATTTTCGCCTCTCAAAAGGTTTGCGGGATGCGGATGTCAAGGGGCAATAAAGTCTGCAACTGCCAGTAATATACCGAAACCGGCACTGACATGGCCTGCGGCTTGCGCCTTTGGCATGGCGCGGGGCAAACTGACATTCAGCGGGCAGACCATCGGAAGGTAGGTCTGCAATGGTGCGCGAGTCGGGCGCGCAATCTGATCAGCAGCAGCGCAACTTTGCGTCGATAGTGTCGAACAACGTGACGTGCGCGTCACAGTTGCGACGGAAATGTGAAATTGCGCTCCGCCAAGCGCTACCCGGCGTCGCCGTGCACCGCCAGCCGCATCCGTTTACAGCCGTCTGCCGCCGTCCGCCTGTATTTACTGCCGTGGCTGCGATTGGCACCGGATGTCCTCGCAAAGGCACTTGAGCGGAAAATTGTAATCACCAAAACTCGGCTCAGGGGGAGCCATTGATAGCCAAGGAATGGAAGAAAGTCCCCATGAACTGCCCTGATCGTATCATCCGCCTGAAAACTGTTCTCGCCCGCACCGGCTTGTCCCGCTCCACCATGTATCGCAAGATCAAAGAGGGCACGTTCCCCCGGCGGGTGCCGATCAGCACGCACGGAACCGGCTGGTACGAATCCGCCGTCAATCGCTGGATAGCCGATCCCCTGCGTTACCGCGAAGATCGCGCCGAATGAGGGAAAGCCGGGTTACTCCCCGGCTTTTGCCTTCTTGAAATCGCCCTTTATGACTTTCGCGCCATCACGCAGGAAGTCGAGATGGTCGGACCAGTGCTGCATCATCCGCACGCGCTCGTCCCAATATTCGCCCCGCGTGTAGGCACGGCGCACGGCGTTGTTGTCGCAATGGGCAAGTTGCCGTTCGATCGCGTCAGGATGCCATAGGCCCATTTCGTTCAGGAGCGTCGCCGCCATCGCCCGGAAGCCGTGGCCGGTCATCTCGTCCTGGGCGAAGCCCATGCGCCGCAGCGCCGCGTTGATGGTGTTCTCCGACATGGGCCGATCCACAGAACGTAACGACGGAAACAGATAGGAGCTGTAGCCCGCGTCATGCTCGATGGTCTTGAGGATGGCGAGCGCCTGGGCGGACAGTGGGATACTGTGGGCGCGGCGCATCTTAGTCTTGTGCTTCGGGATGGTCCAAAGCGCCTCGTCGAAATCGAAGTCGGCCCATTCAGCATAGCGCAGTTCGCCCGGACGCACGAACACATGCGGGAGCAAGCGCAACGCTGCTTTGGTGTTGGCAAAACCCTCGAACGCCTCGATGGCGCGCAGTAGGCCGCCCGCCTCGTTAGCGTTCGTGATCGCGGCGCGATGGACGGGCTGGGGCGCGATGAGCGCGCCGCAAAGATCGGCGGCGACATCGCGCTCGGCCCGAGCCGTGGCGATGGCGTAGCGGAATATCTGGCTGCATGTGCTGCGTAGGCGCTTGGCCGTCTCGTAGCGGCCCTTACCCTCCATCTTGCGGAGCATCACCAACAGTTCCTGCGCGGAGATGGAGGCGACGGGGCGCTTGCCGATGGATTCGTTGATGAAGTCCAGCAGCCAGCGGAGCTTCTTCATGGTGACGCCGGAGCGACCCTCACGCTCGACCTTCACAAGCCATTCGTCGGCTACCGCCTTGAAGCTGTTGGACGCCGCGACAGCCGCCGCAACCTTTTCCAGCTTGATCTGTTCGGCGGGATCATCGCCGCGCGCCAGAACCTTGCGGGCCGCGTCGCGCTGCTCGCGGGCTTCGGCAAGGCCGGTGTCGGGATAGACCCCGAACGCCAGCGTCTTCTGCTTGCCAAGGTAGCGATAGTTCATCCGCCAGTAGCGACCGCCATTGGGGGTGACATAGAGGAACAGCCCGTCACTATCGGTGAGTTTGTAGGGCTTTTCGCGGCCCTTGGCATTTTTGATCGCGACAGCGGTAAGCGCCATGATGGTATCTCCGGCAAGGGGAGGACCGCGCTACCATCAGATATACCATCAGGATGGTGGTATCCGGTGGCACGAAGCCGCTCCGCATGGGATACCTATACCACAAGAAAACCGCAGAAATCAGCCAGTTATGGCATCATCTGGAACCCTCTGGGAGAGGATTTTGGTGACCCCTACGGGAATCGAACCCGTGTTTCAGCCGTGAAAGGGCCGCGTCCTAACCGCTAGACGAAGGGGCCACTGGCTGAGGCCGCGTGGCAGGACCGCGCGTCTAGGGCGATGGATCAGATTGGTCAACCCCCTGTCTGTGGCAGTTTGTGGGCATGGCCAAAGGGGTAGGTTCAGTCAGCGAAGGCGGCGTCTTCGACGTGGAGTTCTGCGGCCGGACGGCTGCCCCAATCATCGATCTTCGCGCGGCCGGCGAGCCAGAAAGCACGGCCGCGGGCGCCGTGGAGCAGGGCCTGCCCCATCTCGGTCTCCGCCGCGCGGAAGGCCATGGCCTTGAACGAGCGGCCATCATTCCCGCCCGCGATCATCCGCACGTGATCCGCGCCGACGATGTCGCACTTGATCAGGCGCACCGGGCCGACGGCGACGCGCGGGCCAGGCCAGCCCATGCCGAACGGGCCTGCCGCCTCGAGCCGCTCGACGAGATCGGGCGTGAGGCCGCCGGGCGCGAGGCTGAGATCGAGCAGCAGCGACTGGCTCAGCCGCGCCGCCGCCACATCGCGGGCGAGGCGCTCGTCGAGCCAATCGGCCAGCCGTTCGGCACCGCCGGGTGCAATCGTCAGCCCGCAGGCCATCGCATGGCCGCCGCCCGCGATGAGCAGGCCTGCCGCCTTGGCCGCGATGATGGCCGCGCCCAGATCGACGCCGGGGATCGAGCGGCCCGAACCTTTGCCATTGCCTTCCGAATCGCCGTCCTCGGCAATCACCAGCGTTGGCCGGCCGGTCTTTTCCTTGATGCGGCCCGCGACGATACCGATCACCCCGGGATGCCAGCCCGGCCCATGGACCACGACAACGCTGCGGTTGTGCTGCGCCAGCACTTGCGCTTCGGCGGCTTCCTGCACGGCCTGTTCGATGGCGCGGCGCTCGTCGTTGAGTTCGGACAGGCGCGCCGCGATGCTGCGGGCCTCCTCCGCGTCCGAGGTGGTGAGCAGCCGTACGCCAAGGCTCGAATCGCCGATGCGCCCCGCCGCATTGATGCGCGGGCCCAGCGCGAAGCCGAGGTCGCTGCAGGTCGGCGCGCGATTGAGGCGGCTGGCATCGATCAGCGCGGCGAGGCCGACATTGGCGCGGCGGGCCATGATCTTCAGGCCCTGCGCCACGAACGCGCGGTTGACGCCCTTGATCTGTGCGACATCGGCCACGGTGCCGAGCGCGACGAGATCGAGCAGGCCCATCAGGTCCGGCGCGGCAGACGCGCCGACAACGCCGCGTGCGCGCAATGTCCTGAGCGTTGCGACCGCGAGCAGGAAGGCGACGCCGACAGCGGCCATATGGCCATGGCTCGCCGCTTCGTCGCTTTCGTCAAGGCGGTTGGGATTGACGAGCGCGGTGGCGGCGGGAAGCTCCGGATTGCACTTGTGGTGATCGACGACGATGACATCGACGCCTTCTGCGCGCGCAGCCGATAGCGCTTCATAGGCCATCGCGCCGCAATCTACGGTGACGATGAGCTGCGCCCCCTCGCGCGCCAGCTTGACGAGGCCTTCGGCAGAGGGGCCATAGCCCTCAAGCAAGCGGTCCGGAATATAAGGCCGCGCCTGCACACCAAGGCTGGCGAGAAAGCGGATGAGAAGCGCAGCGCTGGTCGCACCGTCAACGTCGTAGTCGCCGTAGACGGCGATGGCCTCGCCCTGCGTGATGGCGTCTGCCAAGCGATTGGCTGCCGATTCCATGTCGTTGAAGATCGCAGGATCGGGCAGGAAGTCGCGCAAGGTGGGGCGGCGATGGCGTTCCAGATCGTGCCGCTCCACCCCGCGCGCCATAAGCAGCTGATCGACGAGGCTGTCGAGCTGCCCGAGACCGCCCGAGCTCAGGTCCATATTGCCGCCGCGCCAGCGCCAGGCGAGGCCGGACAGCGAATGGGTGATGGCGGTAACGGGGATCATGGCCACGGCGCTAACCGATCCGCGCGGCGGCGTGAAGGGCAAGGCCCGCGCTGCCCACATTCCCTTGCACCGCTGTGCTCCAGATCATCGCATCACCGCAGCGTGATTGACAGAAGGGCTTCTGATATGGTCGCATCGGCAAAAGAAAATCCCGGTCGCGCCGTACGAACTTGCAGGGTGGAGCCAAGGCTCTGCCGATCGAGAGGGGTTTGAGCTGATGACCAGGAACAGCATGCGTCTGATCGTGGCCGCAGGCACCGCGAGCGTGGTGCTCGTGGGGCTGAGCGTGGCGCAGACGGCGGCACCGATTGCCCGCTATGAAATGCGCGCGGGCACAACCTCCGGCATCATGGGAGGGATGGCCGGCATGAAGGGCGGCGGCATGGGGGCGGCGATGGGCATGGCCTTCGGCGGCGGCAACCGGAACGCGCCGCAGCACGAACTGACGCTCGAACTGGGATCGAGCCGCTTGCCGACAGGCGGGGCGCCCAAGGCCGACCACTTCATGCCCGCCGGTGCGAAGCTGGGCCTCTCCGTGCCGCTCAAGTCGCCGGAAAAGACGACCGTCGTCGACCGCCCTGACGAGCCGCCCGAGAAGCGCGACTTCAAGCGGCCCAAGGGGCGCATCCTGATCTTCTGGGGCTGCGGAGAGCATGCCCCGGCCGGCCAGCCGGTGATCATTGACTTTTCCAAGATCGCTGCCGGGCAGATGCCGCCGGGGCTATGGACCAGCAGCGTGCCGATGGAGCGCCATGTTTCGCCGGCCAGCAGCAAGACCTACGGCTCATGGCCGAACAGCGACAGCAAGGTTTCGATCCGTACCGACAGCTCGCTGATCGGCGCGCACAAGGTGGCGGGCAACTATTCGCCGGACATGAACTTCACCCTGACGCATGATTTCATGGGGGCGCTGCGCACCTCCACCTTCGTGCAGCCAAGCGGTGCAACGCTGCTGCGCTGGAACCCGCTACCCGATGCGACCGGCTACCATGCCTCGCTGATGGGGGCGAACATGAGCAAGAGCGGCGAAATGAACGACATGGTCTGGTGGTCATCCAGCACCACGCGTGAGTTCGGCGGGGGGCTATCGGACTGGCTCTCGCCCGCGACGGTGGCGAAGCTGGTTGCGAGCAAGACCGTGCTCGCGCCCGCGACGACGACGTGCATGGTGCCGGCGGAAGTGAAGGCCGCCGCGCCGCAGTTCCAGATGGTCACGCTCTATGCCTATGGACCGGAGGAAAGCTTCTTCTATCCGCCGCGCCCGGCCAACCCGAAGACGCCGTGGAAGCCGGAATGGACCGCTGATATCCGCCACCGTTCGATGACCGGCTTCCTGCTCGGCATGCCCGGCATGGATGAGCAAGCCGCGGCGGGCGGGCGCAATCAGGGCCAGCAATCGCAGCAGCAGCAGCAGTGCCAGCAGAAGCCCAAGAAGCGCGGATTCGGCGGGCTTGACGGGCTTATCGGCGGCGCACTGGGCGGCGCGGTGAGCGGCGCCGGCGGCAATGGGGACGGCTGCTGAGCGCTACATGTTGCTGATTGTCTGGCACAGCCGCACCGGCGCCGCCCGCGCGATGGCCGAAGCCGCGCTGCGGGGAGCAACCGGGGAGGGCGAGGTGCGTCTGGTTGCGGCAGATGACGCGGCTCCCGACCTGCTCCTCGCCGCCGCGGGCTACCTCTTCGTCTGCCCGGAAAACCTCGGCACGATGAGCGGGGCGATGAAGGAGTTCTTCGATCGCTGCTACTATCCGCTGCTGGAACGGATCGAGGGGCGGCCCTTTGCCACGGCAATTGCCGCAGGATCGGATGGATCGGGCGCCCAGCGCCAGATCGAGCGGATCGTCACCGGCTGGCGGCTGCGCCGAATCGCAGAGGGGCTTGTGGTGAACCTCGATGCGCAGACGCCTCAGGCCATTCTGGCTCCCAAGACGGTGCCGGCAGAGGACCTGCAAAAGTGCCACGATTTGGGACAATCGTTCGGCGCCGGATTGGCGATGGGCCTGTTCTAGGGGCTCGGCACGTTTGAACGATCGGATTCCGTGCCGGTTTGACTGCACGGGACTCGACGATTGCATAACATTCGTGTCTCTGCTGATCCCAGAGTGAGGGAGCATAACTGGTGGTGATCGAGCGTGCCGCAGGGCGCGAGCCCCTTGCCGCGCTGCTGTTCGGCAGAGAGGGGCGGCCTGATATCGATGCCGTCGCCGACCTTGCTGTCGGGCCCGACGGGTTTGCCCTGCTCAATACTGCGCAGGCGCCGCAAGGTGCCGTCGAAATCCTTCGCGATGGGCTGACCTTCGATCTGACCGGGCTTGCGCCCGCCGCCAAATGCGATGTGCCAGCCGTGTCGCACCGTGTGGCATTGCCCAATGATTTCAGTGGTGATGCGCTGGAGGCAGCGTGGTTCATGGTCGGGCCGCACCTTGTTGGCGCCGAAAGCCTGCTGCCGGTGCTGCGAGTCGCTGCCGCTGTCCTGCGCCATTTGACGCAGCTTGGCGGATTGCAGGCGATCATCTGGCGTCCGGCGGGTATCGTGATGTCGCCCGCCTGGTTTGCCGAAGCGGTTGGCGTCTGGCTGGCGGGCGGTCCGTTCCCGGCGCTGGCGCTCACCGCGCTGGCGCGCAGCCCGATCGGCATCGCCAGCGAAGGCCTGTCGTTCCTCACGGGTCAGGAATTCATGCTCCATGCGGGCGGTGGCGGGCCGACCCGGGAAGACAGCCGCATTGCCGTGCGATTGACCGACTGGCTGGTTGCGCACGGCCGGGTGGACAGTCCGCGCGAAGTGGTGCTGGCCGGTGTCGGTGCCGTGTGGATCGAGCCTGATGGGCAAAACAGGCTTAATATTGTGCCGCGCTAGGTAAAGGACACTTGCAAGCACCGATTAAAGGACACTTGGACGCGACGCGTTAAGCCGCAGGCGCGACCATCGCGGCATGGTTCCTGCTGGACACATAGCCAGGGGACGGATCCCCTTCCGCTCGGTGAATGTACCGGGCAAGGCTGGCTATACGCCAGGCTTGCAACGACACCATTTGCTGCCGCGAGCGCTGCTGAACCGGCGCGCTTTCAGCCGGATGATCACCGCGCTGACGCCGGACCGGATCGGCTTCCACGACTTTCGCGTCAATGGCCTCCTGCTTCCCGCGACCGAGATCGGTGCGCTGCGGATCGGCCTGCCGTTACATCGCGGGCCCCATGGCACGTATTCGGAAATGGTTACCGAACGGGTGGGCCAGATCGAGCTCGGGTGGAGCCGCACCCGCTGCTACGATCCCGAATTGGCGGGGATGGAAGCGCTGATGCGGCTGGATCTTCTGCAACGCGCGCTGCGCAGGCGGCTGCTCAGCCCGCCGAAGGGCGAGGAGATCGTGCTCAATCGGCATGATCCGGCGCTGGACTACAGCCATCTCGACCGCATGGCCGAGACGCTGTGGGAAGCGACGGAAAGCAGACTTTAGACGAACGGCGCGCTGTCGGCGGCAAGCCCGGCGGCGGCTTCGCGGTACTGCGCCGTCAGCTTGGCGACGCGTTCGGCCACCGTCTCGACCTTGTCGACTGCGCCGATGCCCTGGCCCGAACCCCAGATATCCTTCCACGCCTTGGCTTCGGTGTTGCCGCCCGAACCGAAGTTCATCTTGGACGGATCGCTGACCGGCAGGTTATCCGGATCGAGGCCGGCCTTGACGATCGAGCCGCGCAGGTAGTTGCCGTGAACGCCAGTGAAGAGGTTCGAATAGACGATGTCCTGCGCCCGACTTTCGACGATTTCCTGCTTGTAGCCTTCCGCCGCGCGGGCTTCGGCCGTGGCGATCCACGCGGAGCCGATATAGGCGAAATCGGCGCCGAGCGCCTGCGCGGCGAGGATCGAGCGGCCGTGTGCGATGGCACCCGAAAGCGCGACGAGGCCATCGAACCACTGGCGGATTTCCTGCATCAGCGCGAAGGGCGAGAGTGCGCCGGCGTGGCCGCCTGCACCTGCAGCGACCGGGATCAGCCCGTCCGCGCCCTTTTCGATGGCCTTGCGGGCAAAGCGGTCGTTGATCACGTCGTGCAGCACGATGCCGCCCCAGCGGTGCGCGGCCTGGTTGATATCCTCACGCGCGCCGAGCGAGGTGATCAGCATCGGCACCTGCCACTTTTCGCAGAGAGCCATGTCCTCATCGAGGCGGTTGTTGGTCTTGTGGACGATCTGGTTGACCGCGAAGGGCGCTGCCGGGCTGTCCGGATGATCGCGGTTGTGTGCCGCCAGCGTCTCGGTGATTTCGTGCAACCACTCATCGAGCTGGCTGATCGGCCGCGCATTGAGCGAGGGGAAGCTGCCGACGATGCCCGCCTTGCACTGCGCGATGACGAGTTCGGGGCCGGAAATGATGAACAGCGGCGAACCGATGACGGGGAGGCGCAGGTTCTTGAACAGCGGGGGAAGCGGCATCCTGTAAAGCTCCGTTTTTAAGTGAGCGGTTAAATCGCGCTTTAGCAGGTAAGGCGGGGGTGTCAAACGGGCAGAAGTGATGGTCCTGCCCACCCCCTGCCCCTCCCGCAGGCGGGAGGGGGGAATGAAGCGCAACCTGCTCCCCTCCCGCTTGCGGGAGGGGTTGGGGGTGGGCAGCAGCTCACGCCGCGAGCAGATGCTCCACGCCATAGAAGCGCGCCGCGTTGCCGGCGAACAGGGCGTGCTTTTCGTCCGCCGAGGCGCCGTGGGCGAGGCGCTTGAAGGCGTTCCACAGGACGGGATAGGTCGCGCCCCAGCGGTCGACCGGGTAGTTGCTTTCGAACATGCCGCGCTCCGGCCCGAAGGCTTCGATGCAGGTTTCGATATAGGGGCGCCACATGGCGGCGAGCGTTTCCGAACCGATCCCGGCCGCCGGGCCTTGTTCGGGCATGGCGCAGAAGGCCATGGCAAGGCCGCCCAGCTTGACCGAGACATTGGGGCACTTGGCGAGCTCGCGGATATTGTCACGCCACACGTCGAAGCGCTCGTGGAGCTTGCCCTTGTAGCTGGCGGTGCCGAGCGGCGTGCCGCAGTGGTCGAGCACGATGGGCTGATCGGGGAAGGCGCGGGCGAGGCTGATGACATCGGGCAGCTGCGGCTCGAGCAGCCAGGCATCGAAGGTGAGGCCAAGCTTGCCGAGGTGCTTGAACCCGGCGCGGAAGGCGTCGCTGGTGTAGAGACCGGCGGGCGCGTGGAACGGGGGGCCGAGCACTTCGGGATCGGCATCCCATGCGGCCTGGTGACGGATGCCCTTGAAGCGGCCCCCAGAACTGCCACCGCCGGCGGCGATGAGGGCTTCGAGGACGGGCACGGCGCCGTCGCCCAGGGTCATGTCGGCATGGCCGATGATCCCGGCGCAGGGGCGGTAGTTGCCGTAGAGGCCGCTCGCGCCCTGGGCTGCGACGCCATTGACGAACTCGACTTCGCCGACCGGCTTCATCGATGCTTCCGCACCGCTGCGGTAGAATGCGCCGCATTCCATGAAGACGGTGCCGATGACGTTGTGGCCGCTGTGCGTATCGGCGTGGAGCGCGTCGAAGGTGTAATAGGCCGCCGGAACCAGAGTTTCGACAAAGGGATGCAGCGGCTTGGGGAAGGACGCGACCAGCGGGCTCAGGTCCCAGAGGTGGTGGTGGGGATCGATGATTGGCAGATCGGGGTCGATGATCTCTTCAGCAATGGCTTCTGGCATGGCTCTCTCTCATGGTCGGCCTCTGACGGGCGCGCGGATCGAGTATGCAGGTTGAGGCGGGAAAGGGAAGGGGGCTGCTACCCTTCGTCATTCCCGCGCAGGCCGGAAACCAGAGCAGCAGGCGCGGCGTGGGTGGCTCTGGATTGCTTCGCTTCGCTCGCAATGACGAGGTTTGGGGGCTGGGTTTGGAGCAGTGAAGTTGACACAGTTGACACAGTCCAGAGCGATAAGGTGATCTCTCGAGGTTTGGCCTGCATTGCACTGATTTTACGGGGTAATCAGCGAAACAGCGTCCAACACGCTGTGCGGAATAACTGACGCGCGTGTCTGTTATGATTTTGCGGCGTACGCGGGGCCTGCCGCCCGGCTTAGAGGACAGCGGACGGGGCGGTCTGGATCGGAACGACGGTTCAAAGAGCGCCGGTCATCATGCGCGCTTCGGGGGTGTGTAGGAAAGCCGTTTGTGGCTCAATGCCGGGCAGCGGGCAGAAACAGCTTGTCGAGCCGGCTGGACGGCAGGCACCAGAACAGCGCGACGAGCGCCGCGCTGCCGACGCCGAGCCAGGGGGAAACCATGGTCAGCACCATGCCGAGAAGATAGACGAGATTGGCGGCAAGCCCCTTGCGCTTCGAAGCGGTGAGGTAGCGCTGGCCAGCGGGCGTGCAGGCCTCCTCGCGCATGACTTCCTGCTGCAGCCAGGCATAGGCCAGCGCGGGGAGCAGCATCGCCGCCAGATAGAGCAGCGTTGCCTCACGCGCGAAGGCGTGTTCGCCGAGATAGGCGGTGGCGAAGGGAACGAGGCTCAGCGCGAAGAGCAGCGCGATGTTTGCCCAGAGCAGGCCATTGCGCACTTGCCGCGCGTGGCTCAGCAGCCGGTGGTGATTGACCCAGTAAATCGCGACATAGACGTAGGACAGCACATAGGCGAGGAACGTGGGCCAGAGCGCGAGCAGGGCGTGCGGGCCTTCCTCGACCGGGGCTTTGAGCTCAAGCACCATGATCGTGATGATGATCGCGATAACGCCGTCGGAGAAGGCTTCGACGCGCGACAGGCTCTGGTGGCCCGGTTCCTGTTCTTCACCCATGGCGGCGAGGCTAGCGTGGGGGCGGGGCAAGGAGCAAGCGCCGATCCTAGTAGTGATATCGACATTGCGCGATCAGCAGGCCCTGTTCCGTCGGCTTGTTTACCAAGCGGTGTTCCTGATTGATGCGGCGCGACCACCAGCCGGAGAGGGCACCGCGCAAGGGTTCAGGCTTGCCGGTTCCGGTGAAGGGCGTGCGAGTGCATTCCTTGATCAGGCCATTAATGCGCTGCACCAGCTTGCGGTCGTGATCCAGCCAGTAGCAATAGTCATCCCAAGCCTGCTCGCTGAAAATCAGGTTCATTCGGCGAGGGGGCGTTCCATGCCACCGCCAGTCTCAAGCGCCTCGATCGCTGCGGCGAGCCGGGCGGCGTTGGCGGGGCTGCGGAGCAGGTAGCGCGTTTCCTCAAACGAGGCGTAGTCCTCAAGCGACATCAGCACTGCAGACGGCTTGCCGCGATCCCGGGTGATCACGACGGGTTCGTGATCGGCATTAACCGCATCCAGCATGGCGGCGAGGTTTTTGCGGAGATCGCTGTAGGATGTGGTGCGCATGGACCTATTGTACGTGTTTGCGTACTTTTGGCAAGCGGTGGTTTGGGTCGAAAGGTTTTCACCCCTCCGTCAGCGCTTCGCGCTGCCACCTCCCCATTTGCGTCTGCGACGAAAATGGGGAGGGGAAGGAGGGATCAGCCTGCCGCGTTCGCCGCGCTGAGGATCGCGCGGACGCTGGCGGTGGCGACGTCTTCGTCGATGCCGACGCCCCAGATGACCTTGCCGTCGGGTCCGGCGCATTCGACGTAGGCGGCGGCGCGCGCGTCGCTTCCGGCCTGGAGGGCGTGTTCGGCGTAGTCGCGCACGTCGATGCTGATGGCGAAGCCGTCCTTGAGGGTGGCGACGACCGAGGAAATCAGGCCGTTGCCGCGGCCCGAGACCGAGCGGACTTCGCCATCGACGGCGATCTTGCCGGCGAAGACGCGGGTGCCGTCGGGCGCGCGGGCTTCCTCGTAATCGACGAGGGTGAAGCGCTGGGTTTCGCCGAGGTGGTAGGTCTTCTGGAACACCGCCCAGATGTCCGCCGCCTGCAGTTCGCGGCCGAGTTCGTCGGCGAGTTCCTGCACGTGGCGGGAAAAGTGCGCCTGCATCTTCTTGGGCAGCTTGAGGCCCTGATCCTGTTCGAGCACCCAGGCGAAACCGCCCTTGCCGGACTGCGAATTGACGCGGATGACGGCTTCGTAGCTGCGGCCAAGATCGGCGGGGTCGATGGGCAGGTAGGGGACGGCCCACAGCTCGTCGTTCTGGGTTTCGCGCGCGGCGAAGCCCTTCTTGATCGCGTCCTGATGGCTGCCGGAGAAGGCCGTGAACACGAGTTCGCCGCCATAAGGGTGGCGCGGGTGGACGGGGAGCTGGTTGCAGTATTCTACTGTCTGGATGACCTTGTCGATATCCGAGAAATCGAGGCCGGGATCGATCCCCTGCGTGTACATGTTAAGCGCGACGGTGACGAGGCAGCAGTTGCCGGTGCGCTCGCCGTTGCCGAAGAGGCAACCTTCGACGCGGTCCGCGCCTGCCATCAGGCCGAGTTCGGCGGCGGCGACGCCGGTGCCGCGATCGTTGTGCGTGTGCAGCGAGATCACCGCACGGTCGCGGTTCGGCAGGTTGCGGCAGAAGTATTCGATCTGGTCGGCGTAGATGTTGGCGGTTGAGGCCTCGACCGTGGCGGGCAGATTGAGGATGATCGGCTTGTCGGTGGTCGGCTGGAGGATATCCATCACCGCCTCGCAGCATGCGATGCTGAAATCGAGTTCGGCGGTGGAGAAGGTCTCCGGGCTATACTCGAAGTGCCAGTCCGTCTCAGGGAAACGAGCGGCCTGATCGCGCAGGAAGGTGGCGCCGGCGCGGGCGATTTCCTTGATCTCGGCGGGTTCCATGCCGAACACGACCTTGCGCCACAGCGGCGAGACAGCGTTGTAGACGTGGACGATCGCCTGCTTTGCGCCGGCGAGGCTTTCGAACGAAGTCTTGATCAGATCCTCGCGCGACTGGGTGAGGACCTGGACGAAGACGTCGTCCGGAATCTTGCCCTGATCGACGAGGCCGCGGATGAAATCATATTCGGTGGCGCCCGCGCTGGGGAAGCCGACTTCGATTTCCTTGAGGCCGAGGCTGAGCAGCAGATCGAAGAAGCGCGTCTTCTTTTCCGCATCCATCGGATCGATCAGCGACTGGTTGCCATCACGCATATCGGTGGAAAGCCAGCGCGGGGCCTGGGTGATCGTGCGGCTGGGCCACTGGCGGTTTTCCAGCGGGACTTGCGGGAAGGGGCGGTACTTGACCGAGGGATTCTTCAGCATGGACATGGGACTGCTTTCGGATCTGGCAATTGCGACTTGATGACGGTGAGACCCTTGGGCGCGGTAGGCGCGCCTAGCGGCCGCCTCGGTTCACGCCCAAGGGCGGATAAGTCGCAGGGTAAGGTCCAGAGCGGCGATCATGACTTTAGCCTATGGTGAAAGGCGCCGCGCTTGTCCAGAATGAAAGCATAAAGGAGAGGTCTATGTCCGAAGCTGTCGAGCCGTTTGAATACCGGGTGGCGCAGGAGGCGCTGGATGATCTGCACAAGCGGATCGATAGGACGCGCTGGCCGGAGCGCGAGGCGGTGGACGACTGGACGCAAGGCGTGCCGCTGGCGGCGCTCAAGGATTTCGTGCGCTATTGGCGGCATGAGTATGACTGGCGGCGGTGCGAGGACTGGCTGAACGGGCTGGGGCTGTTCACCACGACCATCGATGGCGTGGCGATCCGGTTCCTCCATGTGCGCTCCAAGCATGAGCATGCCTCGCCGCTGATCCTGACGCATGGCTGGCCGGGCTCGATCCTGGAATTCCGGGGCGTTATCGATGCGCTGACCGATCCGGAAGCGCATGGCGGCAGCGCGGCGGACGCGTTCCATCTGGTGATTCCGTGCCTGCCGGGGTTCGGGCTTTCAGGGAAGCCGGAGCGGCATGGCTGGGGCGTGGAGACAATTGCGCGGGCCTGGGGCGTGCTGATGGCGCGGCTGGGCTATGCGAAGTGGTTTGCGCAAGGGGGCGACTGGGGCGCGATTGTGACCTCGCAGATCGGGATGCAGGCGGTGGAAGGGTGTGCGGGCATTCACCTCAACATGCCGATTGCGCGGCCCTTGCCGGAGGATCTGGCGAACCCCTCGCCAGCGGAACTGAAGGCGCTGGGGGCGCTCAAGTACTATCAGGACTGGGATTCGGGCTATTCCAAGGAGCAATCCACCCGGCCGCAGACGATCGGCTATTCGCTGGTCGATTCGCCGGTGGGGCTGGCGGGCTGGATCTATGAGAAGATGTGGGCCTGGACCGACAATGACGGCATGCCCGAGAGCGCGCTGAGCCGCGATGCGATGCTCGACAACATCATGCTCTACTGGCTCCCGGCGGCGGGGGCGAGTTCGGCGCGGCTCTATTGGGAGAGCTTCGGCAGTGCGGGCGGCGGGGATATTGCGATGCCGGTCGCGGTCAGCGCGTTTCCCAAGGAAGTGCTGCCGACGCCGCGCAAGTGGATGGAGCGGACTTGCGCCCAGATCGTCCACTGGGGCGAAATGGCGAAGGGCGGGCACTTTGCGGCGTGGGAGCAGCCCGCAGCCTTTGTGGGAGAGCTGCGGACTGCGTTTGCGCTGATGCGTTGACATAGTGGGGCGGCGCCAGGGCCGCCCCACAGCGCTTACTTCTTTTCGAAGTCGATGGTGATGTCGAGCTTCACTTCATCGGCCACGAGCGGGGCGAAGAAGCCGAGGCCGAAATCGCTGCGCTTGATGGTCGATTCGCCATGGAAGCCGATGGTCTGCGCCTTGTTGAAGAAGTTGACCCCGGCGCCGACGAACTGCGCGGTGAAGGTGGCGGGCTTGGTCACGCCATTGAGAGTGAGGTTGCCTTCGACCTTGGCGCTGACGCCGTCTGCGCCGGGGATAACCTTGGTCGAGGTGAACACAGCATCCGCTGCGTTGGGGCCGAAGAAATCGGGCTTGGCGCCGTCCGCGCCGGGCTTGAGCAGGTGACCGGTGAGGGCTGCATCGACGGTGACGACCCGCGAGACCGGGACCGTGGCGGTGAGTTTGGTGGCGGCGACATTGGCGGGGTCGAATGTCATCGAGCCGCCGAGCTGGCCGAACAGGCCGAAGTAATCGTTGAAACCGAGGTGGTTGACCCGCCACGCGATCATCGAATGGGTGGGATCGACAGTGTAGTTGCCCGCCGTGACGCGCGACTTGTCGGGCGTGCCCGGGGGCGTGCTGGGCATTTGCGAGAACGAGGGAACGGCGAGCGCGGCGAGCGCGAGCGGCAGGGCAATCTTGGCAGCGCGGGGGAAGCGGATCATGGACGGTCTCCGTGGCGAAGAGACCGTGGGCTGCCACAAGCGGCGGCCCGAACGCAAGCGCCTCGTCGATCAGCCGCAGCGCATGACGGCTATGCGCCCGGTGTCGTCGGTGATGACATTGAGTCGCTGGGGGTTCTCATCGGGCGTGATCGGCTGCCCGGGGGCGATCCAGCGGACCGGGTGCGGGCGGGCGACTTGGTTGACGGTCTGGCGCACGGTCGGCACAGCGTGGGCGCCGACGAAGCGGACGGTGAGGCTGAGGCTGCAGGTATCGGGAGCGGCAGGCTGTGCCCGGAGCGGCAAGGCGAGACCGGCGAACAGCGGCAGGCATGCAAGCGCCGCCACGCCAAGGCGAAACGTCATTTTTTTGTTTTCCCCGATACTTCGAAAATGGAGGTATCTGGGATCAGGTAAATTCACAACTGCCGGTGGCCGGTCTTGGTATGCTGTTCGTCGAAGGGCGGACCCGGATGGGCCCGCCCTTCGCATGTCAGCTTAGTTCTTCGACTTGTCGACCAGCTTGTTGGCGCCGATCCACGGCATCATCGCGCGCAGCTGGGCACCGGTCTTTTCGATCGGGTGGGCTGCGGCGGCCTTGCGGGCGGCCTTGAGCTCGGGCTGGCCGGCGCGGTTGTCGAGCACGAACGACTTCACGAAGCGGCCCGACTGGATATCGGCGAGGACGCGCTTCATTTCCTTCTTGGTCTCATCGGTGATGATGCGCGGACCAGTGGTGATGTCGCCATATTCGGCGGTATTCGAGATCGAGTAGCGCATGTTGGCGATGCCGCCTTCATAGAGCAGGTCGACGATCAGCTTGGTTTCGTGGAGGCACTCGAAATAGGCCATTTCCGGCGCGTAACCGGCTTCCACGAGGGTTTCGAACCCGGCCTGGATGAGGTGGGTGATGCCGCCGCAGAGCACGGCCTGCTCGCCGAACAGGTCGGTCTCGCACTCTTCCTTGAAGTTCGTCTCGATGATGCCCGAACGGCCGCCACCGACGCCCGAAGCATAGGCAAGGCCAACGTCATGCGCGTTGCCGGTTGCATCCTGATGGACGGCGATAAGGCAGGGGACGCCGCCGCCGCGCACGTATTCGCTGCGGACGGTGTGGCCCGGGCCCTTGGGCGCGATCATGATCACGTCGATATCGGCGCGCGGCTCGATCAGGCCGAAGTGGACGTTGAGGCCGTGCGCGAAGGCAAGCGCGGCGCCCGGCTTCATGTTGGCGTGGATGTCTTCGGCGTAGATCGCGGCCTGATGCTCATCGGGCGCGAGGATCATGAGGATATCGGCCCACGAAGCGGCTTCGGCGTTTGAGAGGACCTTGAAACCGGCGGCTTCGGCCTTCTTGGCGGTGGCCGAACCGGCACGCAGCGCAATGGCGACGTCCTTGACGCCGCTGTCCCGCAGGTTCTGCGCGTGGGCGTGGCCCTGCGAGCCATAGCCGAGCACGGCGATCTTCTTGTCCTTGATGAGGTTCAGATCGCAATCGGCGTCGTAATAGACCTTCATTCTCAGTTCCGTTCTCTATGATATTGAAAGGGTGGTGAAAATCTCAGGCGGCAGCCCTAAGCAGCCGCAGCGCCGCGGATCATGCCGACGATGCCGGTGCGGCCGACCTCGACGAGGCCGAGCTCCTTCATCAGGCTGACGAAGCTGTCGATCTTTTCCGGCGCGCCGGTCAGTTCGAAGACGAAGCTGGCCGTGGTCGTATCGACGACCTTGGCGCGGAACACGTCGGCCAGGCGCAGCGCCTCGACGCGGTTCTCGCCCTTGCCGGCGACCTTGATCAGCGCCAGCTCGCGTTCGACGTAGGGGCCGACTTCGGTGAGATCGACGACCTTGTGGACGGGCACGAGGCGTTCAAGCTGCGCGCGGATCTGGTCGATGATCTCGGGCGGGCCATGCGTCACGATGGTGATGCGGCTGACATCGTGGCCATCGGTGATGTCAGCCACGGTCAGGCTGTCGATGTTGTAGCCGCGCGCGGTGAACAGGCCAGCGATCTTGGCGAGAATGCCCGCTTCGTTATCGACGGTGATCGTGAGGACGTGGCGCTCGCTGACATTGGCGGCGGCGGCGGTCTCTGAGGTGAGGCTTGTCGTCATTTGGAGCTCGGCGGTTCGACGGTGACCGAATGCGTTGGCATCGGTGCCGTGATTATGATCAGAAAAGACGTGGCCGCTGCGGCAGACCATGCAAAGTCCCTGCGCCGGAAATCCCGGATGCAAAACGCGAGGCAGATCGCCGCCGCGCCAAGGAGCAGGAACGGTTGGAACGCCATCACACCAGCGCCTTGGCGGCATCGTCCATCGTGCCGGAGACTTGGTCCCCGTAGAGGATCATGTCGGTGTGCGCGGCGCCCGAGGGGATCATCGGGTAGCAGTTCACTTCCTTGGCGACGAGGCAATCGACGAAGACCGGGCCCGGATGGTCGATCATCGCCTGAATGCCAGCGTCCAGTTCGCTTTCCTGCGTGATGCGGATGCCCTTCCAGCCATAGGCTTCGGCGAGCTTCACGAAATCGGGGAGGCTATCGGAGTACGAGTTCGAATAGCGGCTCTCGTAGGTCAGTTCCTGCCACTGGCGGACCATGCCCATCCATTCGTTGTTGAGCACGAAGACCTTGACCGGCAGGCGGTACTGCGTGGCGGTGCCGAGTTCCTGGATGTTCATCTGGATCGAGGCATCGCCCGCGATGTCGATGACGAGGGCATCGGGGCAGCCGACTTGCGCGCCGACGGCGGCGGGCAGGCCATAGCCCATCGTGCCGAGGCCGCCCGAAGTGAGCCACTTGTTGGGGCCCATGAAGTGGAAGTATTGCGCCGCCCACATCTGGTGCTGGCCGACTTCGGTGGTGATGATCGGATCGTGCTTCCGCGTCAGGGCATAGAGCCGCTCGACCGCATATTGCGGCATGATCGCTTCGCTGCGGTGCGGGTAGGCGAGGGACTTGCGGGCGCGCCAGCCATCGATGCGGGCGAACCATTCGGTGAGGTCGTTCGCCTCGCACTTCGTCTGGTTCCAGACCGCGATGAGCTGTGACAGCACCTTGGCGCAATCGCCGACGATGGGCAGATCGGCACGCACCGTCTTGTTGATCGACGCGCGGTCGATATCGATGTGGATGCGCTTGGAATTCGGTGAGAATGCGTCGAGACGGCCGGTCACGCGGTCATCGAAGCGCGCGCCGATGGCGACGATCAGATCGGCGCGGTTCATCGCCATGTTGGCTTCGTAAGTGCCGTGCATACCAAGCATGCCGAGCCACGCCGGGTGGTCCGCCGGGAAGGCGCCGAGGCCCATCAGCGTCGAGGTGACGGGGGCGCCGGTGAGCGCCTGCAACTCGCGGAGCAGCGCGGCCGCTTCGGGGCCGGAATTGATGACGCCGCCGCCGGTGTAGAAGATCGGCGCCTGCGCGGCGGCGATCATCTGCACGGCCTGCGCGATATCCTCACGCGAACCTTCGACCTGCGGATTGTAGCGGGTGCGGGTGTGGGCGGGCTTGCCGGTCCACGCCGCGAGGCCGATCTGGACGTCCTTCGGGATATCGATCACGACCGGGCCGGGGCGGCCTTCGGTGGCGATGCGGAAGGCTTCCTCGACGATTTCGCCGAGCTGGTCCGGGTCCTTCACGAGGTAGTTGTGCTTGGTGCAGTGGCGCGTGATGCCGACCGTGTCGCATTCCTGGAACGCGTCAGACCCGATCAGCGCGGTGGGCACCTGCCCGGTGATGACGACGAGCGGGATCGAATCCATGAAAGCATCGGCAATGCCGGTGACGGCGTTGGTCGCGCCCGGGCCCGAGGTGACGAGCACGACGCCGGGCTTGCCGGTGGCGCGCGCATAGCCTTCGGCGGCGTGGGCCGCGCCAGCTTCGTGGCGGACGAGGATGTGGCGGATCCGCTCGTCACCGAACAGGGCATCGTAGATCGGCAGCACCGCACCGCCGGGATAGCCGAACACGCATTCGACTCCCTGTGCGACCAGGCTTTCGACCAGGATTTCCGCGCCGCTGCGCTCGTTCTTCACGTGTCGTTCCTTTCCGGTCCGGTGATCCCTGCTGGGTCTTGCCCCGGTGCCGCTGCGAAGGGGCGCGTTAGCCGCGTGGCCCCCAACCTTCAAACCAAAAACTGCCGGGAAATGGGCCCAATCCCACCAATCCCGCAAAAAATGCGGCCCGGGGCAGATCCAGACTGCACCGGGCCATAGAAGCCGCGGGAGGGACTGGAATCCTTGCCCGACGGTGAGGATGTGGTAGGCGACATAAAATGCCGTGTCAACCGCTAATCGCGTAATAATGCTTCAATCAAGCCGTCTGGCGGGGAATTTTGCAACGCGATGCGAGGCCAGTGTGCCGGGGGCTGGTGGCGCAGCCAGGTATATTGCCGCTTGGCATAGCGGCGGGTGGCCTGGCTTCCGGCGGCGATGGCGTCTTCTTCGGAGCATGCGCCGGCAAGGAAATCAGTGACTTCGGGGACGCCGATGGCGCGCATCACGGGGAGATCGGGATCGAGATGGCGAGCCAGCAGCGCCTCGACTTCGGCAATCGCGCCGCCGCTCCACATCTGCGCAAAGCGGCGGTCGCAGCGTTCATAGAGCCATGCGCGGTCGGGCATGAGGATGAGGGGGCGCAGGCGCACAGCGTGGCCGATGCCGCCGGAGCGCTGTTCCTGCCACTCGGCGAGGGGGCGGCCGGTGGAGCGCACCACTTCGAGCGCGCGGGCCACGCGGGCGGCGTCATTTGGGGCGAGGACGGCGGCGCGCGCCGGGTCTTCGCGGGTGAGGGCGGCGTAGGCTTCGGTGAGGGGAAGGGCGCGGACGGCGGCGCGGACTTCGGGGTCGATGGGGGGCACGGGGGCGATGCCATCGAGCAGGGTGCGGATATAGAGGCCGGTGCCGCCGACGAGGATGGGGAGCGCGCCGTTGGCGTGGGCGGCGGCGATTTCAATGCGTGCGGCGGCGGCCCAATCGGCGGCGGAGCAGGCCGCCCCGCCGTCCCATGCGCCGAACAGGCGGTGGGGGACGCCCTGCATGTCCTCCTCCGTGGGGCGGGCGCTGAGGACGGCGAGGTCGGCGTAGACTTGTGCGCTGTCGGCATTGATGACAACCGCCCGCCCTGCTGCCAGCGCGGTGCGGACGGCGAGATCGCTCTTGCCGCTCGCCGTCGGCCCTGCAATGAGCGCGAGCGGCGCCAGATCCAATTGCGGCTGGGCCGCGCAGATAGGGGAATGATCGGTGCTCATCGCACGGCTGATAGCAGAGCCCGAGACGCTTGGTGACACCTTAGGTGATCGGCTGGCGCTCGCCATGGAGCAGATCGAGGAGGCGGGCTGGGAAGTGGCCGGCGCGGGCATGCTGGACACGTGCGACGATGTGCTCGAGCTGGAACTGATCGAGGAAGCCAAGGCACCGGACGTCAGCGCGGTGCGGCGCATTCTGGACGAGGCCTTTCCGGCGACCGACTTGCTGATTTCCGCGCAGCCGATCGAGGTGCCGCGCCTGTTCGTGTCGGACATGGACTCGACGATGATCGGGCAGGAATGCATCGATGAACTGGCCGATTTTGCGGGCCTGAAGGAGCGGATCGCCGCCATCACCGAGCGGGCGATGCGCGGGGAGCTCGATTTCGAGGCGGCGCTGCGGGAGCGTGTCGGGCTGCTGAAGGGCCTCTCGGAAAGCGCGATCGCGCAGTGCCTCGAAGAGCGCATCCGCCCGATGGACGGCGCGCGGACCCTGGTCGCCACGCTGAAGGCGCAGGGCGCGCGGACCGTGCTGGTGACGGGCGGCTTCCATGCCTTTGCCGATCCGGTGGCGGAGCAGCTGGGCTTCGAACACGTCGTGGCGAACCGGCTGGGTGTCCACGGCGGGGCGCTGACGGGCGATGTGGTCGGCGGGATTGTCGACAGCTCGGTCAAGCGCAAGGTGCTGCTGGACGAGGCAGCGCGGCTGGGTGAGGGGGCGGGTTCGTTGGCGACCGGGGACGGCGCGAACGATATTCCGATGCTGGAAGCGGCGACCCACGGGATTGCCTATCGCGCCAAGCCCAAGGCGCGGGCGGCGGCGGACGGGTGGATCGAGCGGGGCGACCTGACCGCGATCCTGCGGCTCTATGGCATTGCGCGGGAGCACTGGGTGGCGGCTTGACGCGATATTAACACTGGTGTTAGTACGGACGCAGAGAATGATTCTGCGGAGGCCTGCGTGAACGCCCTGACAGCCAAGTTTGAAGCCGATACTTCCCGCGATTTCCTGCAGCTGCCGCTGTTCGATGAACGGCGCCCGCAGCTCAAGCTGCGTCCGGCCAAGGCGCTGCATCACTTCCGCGAGCTGCTGAAGGACAAGGAGAATACCGAGGAGGTGTTCTACATCTTCGAGGCGCTGCCCTGGCGCGATCTGCGCAAGGCGGGCGAGCGGTTCCTGACGTCGGAACGCGGCATGGACATCCGGGTGAAGGAACCCAATCTGCCGACGATCCTCGACGATCACGAAGCGCTGCGCCGCATGCCCGAAGGCTCGCTGGCACACGCTTACTGCGACTTCATGGAGCGCGAAGGCCTGACGGCGCAAGGGCTGGTCGAGGAGTTCAACCGGTTCGCGGCGGACAAGCCGAAGTACAACGACCAGTTCCAGTGGTACATGAACCGCATGCGCGATGTGCATGATATGCTTCATGTTCTGACCGGCTATGGCCGCGATGCTCTGGGCGAGGCCTGCGTGCTGGCGTTCACCTACAGCCAGCAGCCGGCGCTGGCGCACTTGTTCATCGGCTACATGGCCGGGCTCAACATCGGCAAGCAGGTCAAGAGCAGCGCCCCGGTGCTGCGCGCGATCCGCGAGGCGCAAGGGCTGGGCAAGGGCTGCCCACGCATTGCCGAACAGGCGATCACCGATCTGCTGCCGATGCAGCTTGAGGATGTGCGCAAGAAGCTGAACATCACGCCCGCGATGCATTACCGCGCGGCGCATGCGGTGTGGGGCTCGATGGGGGTCGATCCCTACGATCTGCTGGGGAAGAAGGCGGCCTGAAGAACCCCTCCGGATTTTACCCCTCCGTCAGCGGCTTTGCCGCTGCCACCTCCCCATTTGTGCCTTCGGCAAAAATGGAGAGGGAAGAAAGCGCTGACGGAGGGATTTTTACCCCTCCATCCAATCCTTGAAGAACGCTTCGTTGGCTTCGCGCAGGTCTGCAATCGCGACTGCGAAGCCTGGGCCGGTGACGGTGGTGCCGCCGGTGGTGCCGATGCGTGTCATCGGGATGCCGGCGGCCTGGATCGTTTCGGCCACGGCGCTGGTGACCACGTAGCGGCCCTGATCTTCGCCAAACGCGGTGAAGTGGTCGCCGATTTCTTCGAGCTGGCAGCCGATGCCGCTGGCCATCGCCATTTCGGCCAGCGCCACGAGGAGGCCGCCGTCTGACACGTCGTGTACGGCAGTGACCTTGCCTTCGGCGATGAGCTTACGCACGAATTCTGCGTGGGCGCGTTCGGCGGCCAGATCGACGGGCGGGGGCGCGCCTTCTTCGCGGCCGTGGACTTCGCGCAGCCAGAGCGACTGGCCGAGGTGGCCATTTGACTGCCCGATCACGAAGATCGCCTCGCCCTCGGCCTTGAAGCCGATCCTGGCCATGGTTTCATGGTTTTCCATGAGGCCGACGCCGCCGATGGCGGGGGTGGGGAGGATGGCGCTGCCGCCGCCGGTCGCCTTGCTCTCGTTGTAGAGCGAGACGTTGCCCGAAACGATCGGATAGTCGAGCGCGCGGCATGCATCGCCCATGCCGCGCAGGGCTTCGACGATCTGCGCCATGATTTCCGGACGCTGCGGATTGGCGAAGTTGAGGCAGTTGGTGATGGCGAGCGGCGTCGCGCCGACGGCAGAGATGTTGCGGTAGGTTTCGGCCACCGCCTGCTTGCCGCCTTCGTAGGGGTCGGCGTAGCAATAGCGCGGGGTGCAATCGGTGCTCATGGCGAGCGCCTTTTGCGTGTTGTGGATGCGCACGACGGCAGCATCGCCGCCCGACTTTTGCAGCGTATCCGCACCGACCTGGCTATCGTACTGCTCCCAGATCCAGCGGCGGCTGGCGAGATCGGGGCAGCCGATCAGCTTGAGGAGATCCGCGCCAAGGTCCGTGCTGGCGGGCACGTCGCCCAAGGGCTTCACGCCGGCCCATGCCTTGTACTCGGCGAGGCTCATCGCCGGGCGGTCATAGAGCGGGGCGTCTTCGGCCAGCGGCCCGAGCGGGATGTTGCAGACGGTCTCGCCCTGGAAGGTGAGGACCATGTTGCCGGTGTCGGTCACTTCGCCGATCACCGCGAAATCGAGCTCCCACTTGCGGAAAATCGCCTCAGCCATGGCTTCCTTGCCGGGCTTGAGCACCATGAGCATGCGCTCCTGGCTTTCCGAGAGCATCATTTCATAGGGCGTCATGCCCTCTTCGCGGCAGGGCACCTTGTCCATGTCGAGCACGATGCCGGCCTTGCCGTTGGTCGCCATTTCGACCGACGAGGAGGTGAGACCCGCCGCGCCCATGTCCTGAATCGCGACGATGGCGTCGGTCGCCATGAGTTCGAGGCAGGCTTCGATGAGGAGCTTCTCGGTGAACGGATCGCCGACCTGCACGGTGGGGCGCTTTTCCTCGCTCTTCTCGTCGAAGTCCGCGCTGGCCATGGTCGCGCCGTGGATGCCGTCGCGACCGGTCTTGGAGCCGACGTAGACGATCGGATTGCCGATGCCGGTCGCGGCCGAATAGAAGATCTTGTCCTGATCGGCGACGCCCACGGTCATCGCGTTGACGAGGATGTTACCGTCATAGGCCTTGTGGAAATTGGTCTCGCCGCCGACGGTCGGCACGCCGACGCAGTTGCCGTAGCCACCGATGCCCGCAACGACGCCCTGCACGAGGTGCTTCATCTTGGGGTGATCGGGGCGGCCGAAGCGCAGCGCGTTCATGTTGGCGACGGGGCGCGCGCCCATCGTGAACACGTCGCGCAGGATGCCGCCCACGCCCGTCGCCGCGCCCTGATAGGGCTCGATGTAGGAGGGGTGGTTGTGGCTTTCCATCTTGAAGATGGCGGCCAGCTTGGTGCCATCCGGCCCGTCGCCGATGTCGATCACGCCCGCGTTCTCACCGGGGCCGCAGATCACCCAGGGGGCCTCAGTCGGGAGCTTCTTGAGGTGGATGCGGCTCGACTTGTAGGAGCAGTGCTCCGACCACATGACCGAGAAGATGCCGAGCTCGACAAGGTTCGGCTCGCGGCCCAGCGCGTGGAGGACGCGGGCATATTCTTCTTCGGACAGCCCGTGGGCGGCGACGGTTTCAGCAGTGATTTCGGCCATGGATGCGCCCTTAGCTCCGTCTGCCGGGCAAGGCGAGTCTCAAGAGAAGCGCTGTGCCCCGGAAAGCTTGGAGCGGGTTGCCTGCACAAGCAGCGCGAGCAGGGCGAGGACAGTGAAGGCGAACAGCGCGAGGGCTGGCTGGGCCGGGCTCATGTCCGTGGTGCGCGGGCTGAACCAGTCGATGATCTGAAACAGCGCCATAACCCCTGCAAACAGGCCCAGAAACAGGCCCGAGCGCGGACCGGCGGCGCGGGTGCGCGCGGCATAGAAGGCAAGGGTGCCGAAGGCGAGCACGGCTTCGAGCGCGTGTTCGGCGAGCGGATAGTTCCACAGGCCGAGGCCGAGCTTGGGCGGGGCGCCTGCCAGCGTCAGGTCCGGCGCGTGGACGATGTAGTCTGCCAGCCAGTGCGAGAGAACGCAGGCGAAGGCGATTCCGGCGGCGGGGCGGCTGCGGGTGAGGGCGAGGACAAGGCCGCCGAACAAGGCGCCGAGGACGGCCGCGCCGAGCAGGCTGTGGCTGTAGCGCATGTCGTAGAGATCGAGCCAGTTGCTCGCAGTGAAATTCGGCGTCAGGCGGTAATGCTCGATGCCGAGCAGCGCGAAGCTGAAGAAGGCGAAATCGAGCACCTGGACGGCAACGACGAGCACGGCCAGCGAAGGGGCCTTGCGCGAGGCGGCGGCGGCGAAGGCCGGGGCGTAGTGGCCGATGAACATGCGCCGCTCAGCCAGCGAAGGCGCGCGCGGCGTAAGTCGCGGCTACGGCGGCGGTCATCGTGGCGAAAGCGCCCCAGCACACATCGATGGCGGTGACATAGCTGGGCCAGCGGGCGAGGGTAGCCTGGTTGGTGAAATCATAGGTCGCGTAGCAGAGCGCGCCGAGCAGCGCGCCGTTGAGCGCGGCGGCGCCGAGGCCGCCTGCGATTCCGGGGCGGATCGCGAACCACACCATGCCGCCCAGATAGGCGAGGTAGAAAATGCCCGCAGGGGCAAGGCGGAAGGTGGGGGCGAGCAAGTCTCCCAAGGCAGGGCGATAGAGGTTTGTCCCGGCCCAGCCGAGCCACAGCGCATCGAGCCCGCCGAACACGACGGCGGCAACAATGTACGCAATTGCAAGCTGCATGGTGTCTCTCCCCGCCTCGAAGCTTGACCGGCTGGGCCCCGCTCGTCAATGCTGCTGGGCGATGGCACACGATACCGACATTGGCTCACTGAGTTTCGAGGAAGCCCTGAAAGCGCTGGAGGATATTGTCCGCCGGCTGGAGAGCGGGGAGGCTCCGCTCGACGAATCGATTGATCTCTATGCGCGCGGGGATGCGCTGCGCGCGCATTGCCAGAAGCGGCTTGATGCTGCGCAGGCGCGGATCGAGGCGATTGTTTCGGATGGCGCTGCTGGCGGTGTGGGACGTGCCACGGGAACCCGGCCCTTTGATGACGGAGCCGAGAGGGGATGACGGCAATGGAACGTACCGGTCCCTGGCGGGAGCTGCTGCTCCCGGCCATGAAGCGGATCGCCGAAGATGTGGATGCCAGTTTCGATGCGCTGCTGCCGCTGGCGAATGACCCGCGCGATCGCCTGATCGACGCGATGCGCTATGCCGCGATTGGCGGCGGCAAGCGGTTGCGCCCGCTGCTGGTGATGGCGACGGCCACCCTGTTCGGCGCGGACCGCGCGATGGCGATCCGGGTTGGCACCGCGCTGGAGGCGATCCACGTCTATTCGCTGATCCACGACGATCTGCCGTGCATGGACGATGACGCCCTGCGCCACGGCAAGCCGACGGTGCATGTCGCCTACGACGAGGCGACGGCGGTGCTTGCCGGGGATGCGCTGCATGACTTCGCGTTCGAGGTGCTGTCCGATCCCAACTTGTCCGGCGATCCCTTCGTGCGGATCGAACTGGTGCGCACGCTGGCGCTGGCGAGCGGGATGAACGGCATGGCCGGCGGCCAGATGATGGACATTGTGGCCGAGACCGCTTCGTTCGACCTGCCGACCGTGACCCGGCTGCAGCAATTGAAGACCGGCGCGCTGCTGAGCGCGGCGGTGGAAATGGGCGCGATCATCGGGCGGCTGCCGTCCGAAGGGCGCTCGCACTTGCGCGGCTATGCGCGCGATATCGGGCTGGCCTTCCAGATCGCCGACGACCTGCTCGATGCCGAAGGCGACGAGGAAGCGGCCGGAAAGGCGCTGCGCAAGGACGAGAACGCGGGCAAGGAGACCTTCCTCTCGCTGCTCGGCCCCACGCGGGCACGCGAACAGGCGCAGATGCTGGTCGAGCAGGCGGTGCAGTTCCTCGCGTCCTATGGTGAGGAAGCGGACCTCCTGCGCGCGCTGGCATGGTTCATTGTCGAAAGGGATCGGTAGACTATGGGAGAGGCGGACCAAAGGATCGGGGTATACCCCGGCACGTTCGACCCGATCACGCTCGGGCATCTCGACATCATCCGCCGGGGGGCGAAGCTGGTCGACAAGCTGATCATCGGCGTGACGACCAACCCTTCGAAGAACCCGATGTTCACGCCCGAAGAGCGCATGGAGATGGTCACGCGCGAAGTGGCGGCGCAGGGGATCGAGAACGTCACTGTGATGGGCTTTCACGCGCTGCTGATGAAATTTGCCGAAAGGCAGGGCGCCAGCGTGATCGTGCGCGGGCTGCGTGCCGTGGCGGACTTCGAATACGAATATCAGATGGCCGGCATGAACCAGCAGCTCAACGACGGCATCGAGACGGTGTTCCTGATGGCCGACGTCAGCCTGCAGCCGATTGCCTCCAAGCTGGTCAAGGAAATCGCGCTGTTCGGCGGTGATATCACCAGGTTCGTGACGCCGCAGGTGCGTGACGAAGTGGTGGAGCGGGTGGAGCGGCTGGGCCGGCTCGGCGATTACTGAGAAGATCAGGGCATTTGTTCATTGCGGCGTCATCGCCGGGGGCCTATCCGCCGCGCAGAGGGCTGGTGATGTCGGTCCAGGGTTAGGCAGGAATTCGGTTTGATGGCTTCGCGTTTGTTCAACAAGATCATGCTCGGGCTGGCGCTCGGCGCGATGGTGGCCCCGATTTCCCCGGCGATGGCGCAGCGGCCGCCGCAGAAGGACGTGATCAAGCCGATCAAGATCGATCCGATCCAGCACGTCCAGACGATCACGTATGCGGTCGATCCCGACATTTCGCATGATCCCGACAATGTGCTGCTGCTCGATCTTTCGAACGGCGGGCGCGTGGCGATCCGGCTCATGCCGGAATGGGCGCCGCACCATGTCGAGCGGATCAAGACGCTGACCAAGGAAGGCTTCTACAACGGCGTGATCTTCCACCGCGTGATCGATGGCTTCATGGCGCAGACGGGCGACCCGACGGGCACCGGGCAGGGCGGATCGAAGCTGCCGGACCTCAATGCCGAGTTCAACGATATCCCGCACTTGCGCGGCACCGTCTCGATGGCGCGCACGGATGAGCCGAATTCGGCCAACAGCCAGTTCTTCATCGTGTTCTACCCGCGCTTTGCGCTCGACCATAAGTACACGAACTTTGGCCGGGTGATTGCGGGGATGGATATCGTCGATTCGATCGTGCGCGGCGAGCCGCCCAAGAACCCGACGAAGATCGTGCAGGCAAGCCTGGCTTCGGAAAACAAGGCCCCGCCGCCGCCGCCCGCGCCTGCCGCCCCGGCCGCGTTCACGGCGGATATGCTGAGCAACTCCAAGTCGAACTGAGGTCGCGGCTGGCGCTGTACCGGCATGCTTCGACAAGCTCAGCATGAGCGGACGTGGCGTGATGTGGCCATTGCAAGCGTGTGCCCCAAATGCCCGCTCGTGCTGAGCTTGTCGAAGCACCTCGGCAGCGCTAGCGGCGTGGCATGCGTGTAGACCTGTTCGATTTCGAGCTTCCGCCCGAGCGCATTGCGCTGCGCCCCGCTTCTCCGCGCGATTCGGCGCGGCTGCTGGGGGTGCGGACCGAGGGCCCGTTCACCGATGCCGTGGTGCGCGATCTGCCCTCGCTGCTGCGCGCGGGCGATGTGCTGGTGTTCAACGATACGCGGGTGATTCCCGCGCAGCTTGAGGGCGAGGTTGGCAACGCGCGGATCGGCGCGACCTTGCACAAGCGGATCGATCTGCGGCGCTGGCAGGCGTTTGTGCGCAACGGGCGGCGGCTGAAGCCCGGCGTGACGGTCCTGTTCGGCGCGGGCGTGACGGCGGTGGCCGAGGAGCGCTTTGCCGATGGCAGCTGGACCTTGGCGTTCGGCGGGGACGAGCCGGTCGAAGTGCTGCTGGAGCGGGCCGGACAGATGCCGCTGCCGCCCTATATCGCGGGCAAGCGCCCGACTGACGAGCGAGACCGGACCGACTACCAGACGATGTTCGCCGCCGAGGACGGCGCGGTGGCGGCCCCGACGGCGGCGCTGCACTTTACGCCCGAACTGATGGCGGCGCTGGCCGAGGCCGGCATCGGGCATGAGACACTGACGCTGCATGTGGGGGCTGGCACTTTTCTGCCGGTGAAGGCCGACGATACCGACGACCACGCGATGCATGCCGAATGGGGCCGGATTGAGCCGGAAACGGCGGCGCGGCTCAACGCCGTTCGGGAGCGCGGCGGACGGATCATCGCGGTCGGCACCACCAGCCTGCGCCTGCTGGAAAGCGCGGCGGACGAGGCCCGCGTGATCCATCCCTTCGCGGGGGATACGAGCATTTTCATCACGCCGGGCTACCGCTTCCGCGCCATTGACGGGCTGATGACCAACTTCCACCTGCCCAAGTCGACGCTGATGATGCTGGTTTCCGCGCTGATGGGGCTGGAGCGGATGCAGGAAGCCTATGCCTACGCCATCGCCAATGAGTATCGGTTCTACAGTTATGGCGATTCAAGCCTGCTGATCCCCTAGGCGGCGACCATCTCTGCCACCGCATCGAGGACGGTGAGGCGCTGCTTCTTGAGGTCTTCGAGGTGCTGTTCGGATGTCGGCTCGATCCCCGTTTCGGCGCGGTGGATGGCCTTGTCGAGCTGGTAGTAGACATCGCTCAGTTTCTGGAAGTGCGCGTTGGACAGCTTCAGCGTGTGGAGCTTGGCGGCGGCTTCTGGGAAAGCGGCAGCGAGATCGTGGGCGGCGTGGCTCATGCGGTGGTCTCCTCTATCGGGTACGGGAGGAGCCTAGCAGGGCCGGAATGGACGGGATTTGAGGCCCATCAAAATGGCGCGCAAATCGCGGGGCGCGGCGGGGAAGAGTGCAAGCGAGGCGGATTTGCGCCCCGCGGCGTTTGTGCGTAAGGCGCGGAGCCTCAGTTCCTTGGCTTGCCGTTCCCCGGAAAAACCCTCGATGACCCGCTTTTCGTTCAAGGTCCACGCCACGGATGGCCGCGCCCGCACTGGCGCGATCACGATGAAGCGCGGCACGATCCGCACGCCCGCGTTCATGCCGGTGGGCACGGCGGGCACGGTCAAGGCGATGAAGGTGGAGGACGTCGCGGCGACGGGGGCGGACATCATCCTTGGCAACACCTACCACCTGATGCTGCGCCCCGGTGCGGAGCGGATGGCGCGGCTGGGCGGGCTGCACAAGTTCATGCGCTGGGACAAGCCGATCCTGACGGACAGCGGCGGCTATCAGGTGATGAGCC
Organism: uncultured Novosphingobium sp.; assembly: GCA_964413325.1. Taxonomy (GTDB): domain Bacteria; phylum Pseudomonadota; class Alphaproteobacteria; order Sphingomonadales; family Sphingomonadaceae; genus Novosphingobium. The sequence goes on from CAYPRK010000001.1 coordinate 65,698, forward strand.
TGAGTGAACTGCGCAAGATCACCGAGGAAGGCGTGACCTTTGCGAGCCACATCGACGGTTCGCGGCACAACCTGACACCCGAACGCAGCATGGAAATCCAGCGGCTGCTGGGCAGCGACATCGTGATGGCTTTCGACGAGTGCCCGAAGATCGACCAGCCGCGCGACGTGATCGCGCGCAGCATGGACATGTCGATGCGCTGGGCCAGGCGCAGCCGCGACGGGTTCGATGCGGGCGGCCAGCATGCGGAGGATGCCGCGCTGTTCGGCATCCAGCAGGGCGGGCTCGACGAGGGCTTGCGCGCGGAAAGCGCGGGCAAGCTGCGGGACATCGGTTTCGACGGCTATGCCATCGGAGGGCTGGCGGTGGGCGAAGGGCAGGAAGCGATGTTCGCGACGCTCGACTTCGCGCCGGGCCAGCTGCCGGAGGACGCCCCGCGCTACCTGATGGGCGTGGGCAAGCCCGACGATCTGGTCGGCGCGGTGGAGCGCGGGGTCGACATGTTCGACTGTGTGCTGCCGACGCGCTCGGGCCGCAACGGGCAGGGCTTCACCTGGGACGGGCCGATCAACATGCGCAATGCGCGCCATGCCGAGGACATGGGGCCGCTCGATGCGGACTGCACGTGCCCGGTCTGTGCGAAGTATAGCCGGGCCTATCTGCACCATCTGCACAAGAGCGGCGAGATGCTCGGCGCCATGCTGCTGACCGAGCACAACCTGTCGTTCTATCAGCAGCTGATGGCGGCGATGCGCGCCGCCATTGCCGAGGGGCGCTTCGCCACATTCGCGCAGGCCTTCCGCGCGCGCTATCTGGCGAAGCGCTGAGGATCAGGCGGGCAGGAGCATTGCGGCGGTTTCGTCGCGGTGCTTCTTGAGGTACTTCATGAAAGGAGTGCCGCCGGTGCCGACATCGGGGTTGTTGCCGGCCGACTTGCTGCCCTGCTTGTTGATGTAGCTCGCGGCATATTCGAGGTGACGGCCGCGGAATGCAGCGACGGCCTTGACCGCGCCGTTATAGGCATCGGTCAGACCCTTGTGGCCGGTGCAGCTGACGAAATCGCGCAAGGTGGACGCGGTGCGGACGTCCTCGATGAAGCGGCGATGGCCAGTCGGGCGGTAGATGTGCAGCTCGTCGAGATAGGCCTTGAGCGGATCGGCGGCATGGCGCACGCCGAGCAGCGCATCCATCGAGGGGACGATCGAGGACTGCGAGCCGGTCTGGCCGCGATAGGCCTGCGGCTGCCCGCCAAGACGCTCGACGCCTTCGTAGACGACACCGGCGCCGAGCGCGGGGTTGTCCTTCCAGCCGTGGATATAGGGGCGCACGCGGCGGAAGTAGATATAGGGGTCGCACTGCTCGGGCATGCGGTCGAAGATCGCGTTGATGCCGGCCCAGATGCCGACCATCTGTTCGAGGAGAGTGCGCGCGGTTTCCACCTCACCGGCTTCGGCGGCGGCGATGATCGGGGCGAACAGCGCGAGAGCCTTGCCCGCCTGCGCTTCGATGGCGACGTGGATGAGCACGAACCACGCCTCATCTGTGCCCGCGGCGAACTTCTGGATCATGTAGATGTTGTCGAGATCGACCGGGGCGGCAGGATCGATCAGGCCCCAGTTGTCGAGCACATAACCGCTGTATTGCAGCAGCGGCTGCTGATCGAGCTTGTCTGCCAGCGCCACCATCGGCACGGCGAGGACGGCGGGAAGCGTGGTGACCGCTTCGGCGGCGCCCCAGATCCACGACTGCACGAGGAACGAGTAATGGACCATCGCCATGCGCGCGGCGGGTTCATCCAGCGCGGCGACCATGGCGGGCGTGATGGCAGGCAGCTGCTCTTCCAGCACTTCGCGCACTTTGCCGGTGGGGAGGATTTCGGGGAGGCGCATCGCGACGGCAGCGGCTTGCGCGAAGGCGCCGTCCAGCGTGATTTTGCTGGCATCATAGCCGCAGAGGAAGCCGCGCTCCGGGGTGATATCGTAGCTGGCGAGGTTGGCGATGGGCATGGCGCTCTCCGTTATAAGTGTTGCGCAATGATATGCGGTTTTGCGCCGCAAGAGGTTGCGTATTGACGCGTCAGGATTGCCTGATGCACAATCACTGGCGATATGGACGCGATTGACAGCAAGATATTGCGCGAGCTGGAGGCCGAGGGGCGAATCAGCAATCTGCAACTGGCGGAGCGGGTGGGGCTATCGCCGTCCGCCTGCCTGCGCCGGGTTCAGGCGCTGGAGGCGGGCGGGGTCATCAAGGGCTACCGCGCGGTGCTTGATCGCACGCGGCTGGGCGCCGGGGTAACGATCTTCGTCATGGTCGGGCTCGGCGGCCAGCTGAAGGCCGATGCGCTCGGTTTCGAGGCGGCGATGGCAGCGGCGCCGGAAGTGCGCGAGTGCCACAATGTGACCGGTTCGGTCGAATATCTGCTGCGCGTGGAAGTCGCCGATCTGGAGGCCTACAAGCGGTTTCATTCGGACACGCTGGGGACACTGCCGCAAGTGCGCAGCATCACCAGCCATGTTGCGCTCGGCACGTCCAAGGACCTGCGCGGCTGATACGAAAAAGGCGGGACTTTCGTCCCGCCTTCTGCGTGTTCGGTCTGAAACCGTCGATCAGCGCGAGTAGAACTCGACGACCAGGTTCGGTTCCATCTTCACCGGGTAGGGCACTTCGTCAAGCGTCGGAACGCGCACGAACGTGGCCTTGTCGGCTTCGGCGGCGACGTAGTCCGGAATGTCACGCTCAGCCAGCGACTGCGCTTCGGCGATCAGCGCCATTTCCTTGGCCTTGGGGCCGAGGGTCAGCACGTCGCCCGGGCGGACGCGGCGGCTGGCGATGTTGCACTTCACGCCGTTGACGCGGATGTGGCCGTGGCTGACGATCTGGCGGGCCGAGAAGATCGTCGGCGCGAACTTGGCGCGGTAGACGATCATGTCGAGGCGCTGCTCGAGCAGGCCGATCAGGTTCTGGCCGGTATCGCCCTTCATGGACGCGGCTTCCTGATAAGTGCGCTTGAACTGCTTTTCGGTGACGTCGCCATAGTAGCCCTTGAGCTTCTGCTTGGCGCGGAGCTGGATGCCGAAGTCCGACACCTTGCTCTTGCGGCGCTGGCCGTGCTGGCCGGGGCCATAGCTGCGGCGGTTGACCGAGCTCTTCGGGCGGCCCCAGATGTTTTCGCCAAGACGGCGGTCAATCTTATGCTTCGATGCCTTGCGCTTCGACATGGCAAGTCCTTTCAATTTGCTATGACGGCCAGCCTGAGGCCGACCTATAGAAACCAGCCTTGAGGCCGGCGTTTCGTAGACCCGGAACCGCACCATCCCCCATGTGGGGGATGCGGCCACTGCTTCACCGGGCGTGCAGGGCCAATTGCGAAGGCGCGCCTAGACCAGCGATTGGGCGGAATGTCAAGGCGGGAGTGGCGTTGCGGCGCGCGCGAACCAGAATGGAAAAGGGGACTGTCCCCATTTATTGCACCACCTATCGCGGGGTGCGCATCAGGGCGGTGATGACGCCGCGCATTGTGCGCACTTCGAGGTGGTTCCACGCGGGTTTGGTCAGGATGTTGCGCAAGTTGAGCCGGGTGGCATGGGCGCGGCCCTGCGGCTTGAAGTAGTCGCGCGGCTCGAGGTGCTCGCTGATCTGGGCGATCAGGCCTTCGAGCTCTTCCTGCGGGGCCGGGGGGAGGATCTCTTCGGCGGGCGGCTGGGCGAGGCCGGAGTTCGCGTGTTTCGACCATTCGTAGGCGCAGAGAATTACGGCCTGGGCGAGATTGAGCGAGCCGAATTCGGGATTGATCGGCACGGTGATGATGCTGCGGGCGAGCGCGACGTCATCGGTTTCGAGGCCGGAGCGTTCGGGGCCGAAGACGAAGGCGGTGCCGCCCGTGGCGCTTGCCGTTTCCTTCGCGGCTTCCTCTGGAGTCAGGACGGGCTTGGTGACGCCGCGCTTGCGCACTGTGGTGGCATAGACGTGCGCGCAATCAGCGACGGCTTCGGCGAGGGTTTCGTAGACTTCGGCCTGCGCAAGCACGATGTCTGCGCCCGCAGCGGCAGGACCGGCGCTCGGATTGGGCCAGCCATCGCGCGGGGCGACGAGGCGCATGCGAGTGAGGCCGAAGTTCAGCATGGCGCGCGCGGCCTTGCCGATGTTTTCGCCAAGCTGCGGGCGGACCAGAACGATGACGGGGGCGCTGCTCACTTGGAGCCCACCTCGCGCACGGAGCTGGCAAATTCCTCGAAGTCCTTCGCCTCGGTGAAATCGCGGTAGACGCTGGCGAAGCGGATGTAGGCGACGCTATCGAGCTGGCGCAGGCCTTCCATCACCATTTCGCCGATCTGGCGGCTTTCGACTTCGGCATCGCCCAGCGTTTCGAGCTGGCGCTGGATGCCCGAGACGAGGCGGTCGATGCGTTCGGGTGAGACGGGGCGCTTGCGGCAGGCGAGCGCGACTGACTGTTCGATCTTGGCGCGGTCGAACGGTTCACGGCGGGCATCGCCGCCCGCGATACCGCTCTTGAGCACCATGACTTCGCGCAGCTGCACGCGTTCGAACGTGGTGAAGCGCGCACCGCACGCTTCACACTGGCGGCGCCGGCGGATCGAGGTGTTGTCCTCGCTCGGCCGACTGTCCTTTACCTGGCTTTCCTCATGGGCACAGAACGGGCAGCGCATCAGGCGGGGTTACTTGATCCGCTGATAGAGCGCTATGCCTGCACCCGCGACGAGGCCGAGCGGCAGCGACACGAACGGCAGAAGCGCGCCCGCAACCGCGCCGATGCCGGCTCCGATCAGGACGGGCTTGGTGGAGGGGTGGTCCATGCCCTGCTTGGCCATGCCGCTGATTTCATCGGTGGCGCGGCCGATCAGATCGTTGTTGTCGGACATCGCTCAGAGCTCCGGATAGATCGGGAAGCGGGCGCAGAGCGCCTCGACCTTGCTGCGCACGGCCTGTTCGACCTGGCCATCGCCTTCATCGCCATTGCGCGAGAGACCGTCGACCACTTCGGCGATCAGCGCGCCGATCTGCCGGAACTCGTCCTCGCGGAAGCCGCGGGTGGTGCCTGCGGGGGTGCCGAGGCGGATACCCGAGGTGACGAAGGGCGAGCGCGTGTCGAACGGGATGCCGTTCTTGTTGCAGGTGAGCCAGGCGCGGTCGAGGCCCTTCTCGGCGGCCTTGCCGGTTACGTCCTTGGGCGTGAGGTCGACGAGCATCGAGTGGTTGTCCGTGCCGCCCGAGACGATGCCGAGGCCGGCTTCTGCCAAGCTGGCGGCGAGCGCGCGGGCGTTGGCGACGACCTGATGCGCATAGGCCGAAAACTCGGGCTTGAGCGCTTCGGCGAAAGCGACGGCCTTGGCGGCGATGATGTGGACGAGCGGGCCGCCCTGCATGCCGGGGAACACCGCCATGTTGATCTTCTTGGCGAGCGCTTCGTCGTTCGTCAGGATCACGCCCGAGCGGGGACCGCGCAGCGACTTGTGCGTGGTGGTGGTGACGACATGGGCGTGCGGCATCGGCGAGGGGTGCGCACCACCCGCAACGAGGCCGGAGATGTGCGACATGTCGACCAGCAGGTAGGCGCCGATTTCGTCGGCGATCTTGCGGAACGCTTCCCAATCCCACACGCGCGAATAGGCGGTGCCGCCTGCGATGATGAGCTTGGGCTTGTGCTCGTGGGCGGTGGCGCGGACCGCGTCCATGTCGATCTGGTGATCTTCGCGGCGCACGCCGTAGGCGACCGGCTTGAACCACTTGCCGCTCATGTTGACCGGCGAACCGTGGGTGAGGTGGCCGCCCGAATTGAGATCGAGGCCCATGAACGTGTCACCCGGCTGGAGCAGGGCGAGGAACACGGCCTGATTCATCTGGCTGCCCGAATTGGGCTGCACGTTGGCGAACTCGCAGCCGAACAGCTTCTTGGCGCGCTCGATGGCCAGCGTCTCCACGACGTCGGCATATTCGCAGCCGCCATAGTAGCGCTTGCCGGGGTAGCCTTCGGCGTACTTGTTGGTGAACACTGACCCTGCGGCTTCGAGGCAGGCAAGGCTGGTGATGTTTTCCGACGCGATCAGTTCGATCTTGGTCTGCTGGCGGTGAAGCTCGCCCTGGATGGCGGCGTAGACTTCAGGATCGGCTGCGGCGAGGTGTTCGGTGAAGAAGCCGGCTTTGCGGATTTCATTTGCGGGGGCTGCAATGTTCATCGGCGGGGCTCCTTATGCGAGGGTGGGGGAGGAAAGCTTGGCGACGCGGGCCTGGTGGCGGCCGCCGAGAAATTCGCCGGCGAGGAAAGCCTCGAGGCAGGCCTTGGCCATTTCGGGGCCGATGATCCGGGCGCCCATGGCAATGGCGTTGGCATTGTTGTGCGAGCGGCTGAGCGCGGCTGACAGCGGTTCGCTGACAAGGGCACAGCGCAGCGCCGGGTGGCGGTTCACCGCGATCGAAATGCCGATGCCCGACCCGCACAGCGCGACCCCGCGCTCCGCCGCGCCCGAGGCGACGGCTTCGGCCAGCTTGTAGCCGTAATCGGGATAATCGACGCTGGCGGTGCTGTCCGGCCCGAGATCGAGCACGTCGTGGCCGAGGCTGGCCAGATGGGCGGCGAGTTCGGCCTTGAGATCGAACGCGGCGTGATCCGAGGCGATGGCGATGCGCATAGGCGTAAGGGTGGTCCTGAGCCGGGAGATTCGTTGAAAGCAGCGCTTTAGGAGGGTTGGGGCGGCAATGCCAGTGCGCGCAATTGCCTTAAGTGCAATATTAGAAGAAATTATAACAAGGAAGAGCCCCTCCGTCAGCCCTGCGGGCTGCCACCTCCCCATTTGCACTTCGTGAAAATGGAGAGGACCTTTGGGAAGGTAGCGGCCTACAGGTATTGGTATTGCGGACGCCTCGCTATCAGGCATGTTGCAGCCATTGCGGGGAGAATGTGATGAGCAAACGGCTGTTCCTGCTGGCGGCGCTGCTGCTGGGCCTTGTGCTGGGCATCCGCGCGACGACTCCGCCCGCGCCCGTTGGGGCCGATGCGCCGCCCCAGGTCTTTGCTGCCGGGCGCGCGATGGCCGATGTGCGCGCGATTGCAGCGCGGCCGCATCTGGCAGCTTCGCCCGAGGACGCCGCCGTGCGCGCGCATATCGCGCAGCGGATGCGCTTGATGGGAATGACGGTGCGCGAGGCGCCGTTCACTGCGCCGCCCGAAAGCGCCAAGCGGCTCGCGTGGTGGAGCGGCAAGGACGATCCCGCGCCGGTGCTCACCAACGTGATCGGCGTGCTGCCGGGCAGGAACCCGTCGCTGCCGGCGGTGCTGCTGATGGCGCACCACGATACGGTGGGCGGATCGCCGGGGGCGGCGGATGATACGGCAGGCGTTTCGGCGCTGCTGGAGACGGTGCGCGCTGTGCGCAGCGGCGGCCATTCCGGCAACCTTCAGCCCGCGCGCGATCTGATCGTGCTGATCACCGATGGCGAGGAACTGGGGCTCGATGGGGCGCACCAGTTCTTCACCGCCGATCCGATGCGCACGCATGTCGGCGCGGTGATCAACGTCGAGGCGCGCGGGGGTGGCGGGCGGACGACGCTGTTCGAGACCTCCGCAGATAATGGCGCAGCGATTGCGCGGGCGGCGGGGGCGATCACGCGGCCGGGCGGCTCGTCGCTCGCGGTGTTCATCTACAAGGTGCTGCCGAACGACACCGACCTGACCGAGATCCGGGGCGGGCCGTGGATGGGCTACAACTTCGCGTTCATCGGACGGCCGTGGCTCTATCATTCGCCCAAGGCGACGCCGGACGCGCTCGATCAGGGCGCGCTGCAGGATATGGGCGCGCAAGTTCTCGATCTGACGCGCGCGCTGCTGGTGGCAGGGCCGCTGCCGGGCAAAGCGCCGGACGTGGTATTTTTCGATGTCTTCGGGCTGTTTCTGCTGGTCTATCCGGCCTGGGCGGGCTGGGTGATGCTGGCAGTGGCGGCGCTGGGGCTGGGCCTTGCCGTGCGGCGCGGGGGCGGCTGGAGGGCGGGGCTGGCCGGAGCGGGGCGGATGCTCGCGCTGATCGTGCTGGCGGGGCTGGTGCTCTGGGCCGTGAACCAGCTGTCGCTCGGCGGAGGCAGGCCCAATTACTACGACCGGCTGGCGGCGATCCCGCGGCTGGAAGTGATGGCGCTGGCGGGCAGCCTCGCGGCGTGGCTGCTGACGCTGGGGGCGTGGAAGGCGAAGCCGGCGGGGCTGGCGGGCGCGGCGCTGCCGCTGTTCCTGCTCGGCGCGGTGATGCAGGCGCTGGCGCCGACGGCGGCCTATGTCGTGGTGCTGCCGGTCATGTTGACGGCACTGGCCCTCGCGGCGGGTGAAGGCGCGGCGGGGCGGCTTGTCGCGCTGGTGAGCGGGGCGCTGGTGACGGGCTACATGCTTTCGCTGGGCCATCAGGTGATGCAGGGCGTCGGGCCGAACCTGCCGGTGGCGGTCGTGTTGCCGCTGGCAGTGACCGCGATGGCGCTGCTGCCGCTGTGGGACGCCATCCCGGCGCGGACGGCGCGGCTGGCGGCTGCGGTGCTGCTGATTGCCGCCGTAGGCACGGCGCTGACCGTGCGGCTCGATCCGCTGGCGGATACGGTGCCGCCCTATAGCGCGGACAAGTGAGAACCGCGATGAGAGCCCCGATGAGAGCCGTTGCCACGGCGAAGCGGTGCTTGTAGCGGCGCTATGGAGCATAACATTCGGGAAAGCGCGTGGCCCAGAACGACGTTTTGATAGCAGGTGGCGGAATTGGCGGGCTCGTGCTGGCGCTGACACTGCACCAGATCGGCGTGCGCTGCACGGTGCTGGAAAGCGTGCGGGAACTGAAGCCGCTGGGGGTGGGGATCAACCTGCAGCCCAACGCCGTGCGCGAACTGGAAGACCTCGGCATCGGCGAGGCGCAGCTTGATGCGGTGGGCATTCCGGCGCGCGAGTGGGCGCTGGTCGGGCTGAACGGCAAGGAGATCTATGCCGAGCCGCGCGGGAGGCTGGCGGGCTATCGCTGGCACCAGTATGCGGTGCATCGCGGCAAGTTTCATATGCTGCTCTACCGGACGGTGCTGGAGCGGCTGGGGCCGGATGCGGTGCGGCTGGGGCACCGGGCGAGCGGCTATCGCAAGGAAGCCGATGGCAGCGTGACCGCGCTGGTCGAGCGGGCGGATGGTTCGTCTGCGGAAATGGCCGCGTCGCTGCTGATTGGCGCGGACGGCATCCATTCCGCGATCCGCGCGCAGATGCACCCCGATCAGCCGCCGATCCATTGGGGCGGGACGATCATGTGGCGTGGGACGGCGCGCGGCGTGCCGATCCGCACCGGCTCCTCGTTCGTGGGTCTGGGGACGAGCCGCCACCGGGTGGTGCTCTATCCGATCTCGCACCCCGATGCAGAGGGCCAAGCGGACATCAACTGGATCGCCGAGCAGACTTATGATGCCAGCCATGACTGGACGAAATCGGGCTGGTTCCGCCCGGTGGGGCTGGAGGAATTCGCGCACGAATTCGACGGGTTCGTCTACGACTGGCTCGATCTTCCGGCGCTGCTGGCGAAGTCTGACGTGGCTTACGAGAACCCGATGATCGACCGCGATCCGCTGCCGACATGGGTGGACGGGCCGGTGGCGCTGATCGGTGATGCGGCGCATCCGATGTACCCGACCGGCTCCAACGGCGCTTCGCAGGCGATCATCGACGGGCGCGTGCTGGGGCGGATCATGACCGAGCGGGGCGTTAATGCGGGGGCGCTGGCGGCTTATGATGCCGAACTGTGCAGGCCCATCGGCGCTGTGGCGATGCGCAACCGGGGTGCGGGGCCGTTTGGCCTGCTCAACATGGTCGACGAACGCTGCGGCGGGCTGTTCGACGATATCGATGCGGTGATCCCGGCGGAAGAACGCGCGGCGTTCATGCTGGCCTACCAGAAGGCGGCTGGCTTTGCGAAAGAGCAGCTGAACGCCGCGCCGCCGACATTGCCGGCAGGAGCGAGGGTACCGGGAGTTGTTGGGGCATGACGATTGCGCTGGAACACGTGTGCGATCTGGTGGTCGAGCTTTCGCCGCCGCACGAAATGGGCGCGGCGCTGGCGGGAACGCGGCGGATCATCCCGATTGTTGGCGGGACCGCGAAGGGCGCGCGGATCAACGGCCGCATCCTGAACATCGGCGTGGACTGGCAGACGGTGCAGGCGGGCGGCGTGGCGCAATTGGACGCGCGCTATGCGATTGAGACCGATGACGGTGCGGTGATCGAAGTGGTGAGCCAGGGCATCCGCCATGCCTCTGCCGAAGTGGCGGCGCGGATCGTGGCGGGGGAAGTGGTCCCGCCGTCCGAATACTACATGCGCACCGCGATCCGGCTCGATAGCGGGCATCCGGACTACGCGTGGGTGGCGCGCTCGATCTACGTCGCGGATGGCGGCAAGGTGGGGAATACGGTGCGGCTGACGGTTTACCGGGTGGGGTGAGCAATAAATAGGGACTGTCCCTATTTATTTAGGCGGGGGCGGCCTCGCGGTGCAGTTTGCGTTCCGGGCGCCCGTCCTGATCGTAGGGCAGCCTCGATTCCGTCATCGCGCTCGCTCGCTTCGACACCGTCAGCCAGATAAGCGCGCCAATTGGTGACAGTGAATGCGTGTTCCAGATCGGTCACGCCATCTGGCGCGCCGCTGATGTGGGCCCTAGCACTTGACCACGGCCATTGCTCCGCGCTGGCCACCAGCCCCGCCTTGACCGGATTGTTTTCGACGTAACGCACTGCGATGGCAAAATGCGCGGCGTCCATCGGGTAGCTGGCATAGCGTCCCTGAAAGAGATGGCCCGAGACGCCTTCGCGCAGATTGATGCGCTGGGCGTAACTGGTGTGCGTGCGGGAGAGGACAGCGCGCATGGCGTCTGCAGACGGTGGCACGAGCACGAGATGAACGTGGTTGCTCATCAGGCACCAGGCCAGACAGCGGACGGCATGATCCGTGCAGTTCTTGGCCAGTAGGGCCAGATAGCGTCGGCGATCCTGATCCGAAAAGAAGATATCCTGCTGGCGATTGCCGCGCTGGATCACGTGGTGTGGGCTGTCAGGTACGATGAGTCTTGCGGCACGCGGCATGGCGCTACCTCAAAAATAGGGACAGTCCCCATTTATTCGACCTTGGGGATGAGGGCAATATAAATGGGGACTGTCCCTATTTTTGGGCGCTGGCCGTGGGGCTTGAGTCAGAAACGAAAAGGGCCCCGCCGCAGCGGAGCCCTTTCGATAAAAGAGGGACTGTCCCTATTTACTGATCAAGGAACGAGCGCATCTTGCGGCTGCGGCTCGGGTGCTTGAGCTTGCGCAGCGCCTTCGCTTCGATCTGGCGGATGCGTTCGCGGGTCACCGAGAACTGCTGGCCGACTTCCTCGAGCGTGTGATCGGTGTTCATGCCGATGCCGAAGCGCATGCGCAGCACGCGTTCCTCGCGCGGGGTGAGGCTGGCGAGGACGCGGGTGACGGTTTCCTTGAGGTTGGCCTGGATGGCCGCGTCCACCGGGATCACCGCGTTCTTGTCCTCGATGAAATCGCCGAGGTGGCTGTCTTCCTCGTCGCCGATCGGCGTTTCGAGGGAGATCGGCTCCTTGGCGATCTTCATCACCTTGCGGACCTTTTCGAGCGGCATCGAAAGGCGCTCGGCCATTTCCTCCGGCGTGGGCTCGCGGCCCTGCTCGTGGAGGAACTGGCGGCTGGTGCGCACCAGCTTGTTGATCGTCTCGATCATGTGGACCGGGATGCGGATCGTGCGCGCCTGATCGGCAATCGAGCGGGTGATCGCCTGCCGGATCCACCACGTGGCGTAGGTGCTGAACTTGTAGCCGCGGCGGTACTCGAACTTGTCGACCGCTTTCATCAGGCCGATGTTGCCTTCCTGAATGAGATCCAGGAACTGCAACCCGCGGTTGGTGTACTTCTTGGCGATCGAGATCACGAGGCGCAGGTTGGCCTCGACCATTTCCTTCTTGGCAATGCGCGCCTCGCGCTCGCCCTTCTGGACCATGTTGACGATGCGGCGGAACTCGCCCAGCGACATGCCGGTGGCGGCCGCGATATCGGCGATCTCGGCGCGGATGCGCTCGACCGGGTCGGCCTCATTGGCGGCGAAGGCGGCCCATTTCTTGTCGCGGTTTGCCAGCGTCTGCAGCCAGCCTTCATCGAGCTCGCGCCCGACGTAGTGATCGAGGAAGTCCTTGCGCGGCACCTTGTGGCGCTCGGCAAGGCGCAGCATCTGGCCGCCCAGCGTGGTGAGCCGGCGGTTGAAGGCGTAGAGGTTGTCGACCAGATACTCGATCTTGGTCGCGTGGAACTGCACGCTTTCGACCTGCGCGGTGAGGTCTTCGCGCAGCTGCTGGTACTGCTGTTCCTTGGCCGCCGGGAAATCATTGCCGGCACCGAGCGCGTTGAGGCGCTCCGCCTGCACCTTTTCGAAGGTGCGGAACAGATCGGTGATCTGGGCAAACTTCTCGAGCGCTTCGGGCTTCAGCTGCGCTTCCATCTGGGCGAGGCTGAGGGTGTTGTCCTCTTCCTCTTCCTCGGCTGGGCGCTTGGCGCGGCGTTCGGTGAGTTCGTCGTCCTCGTCCTCGGCGGCTTCCTCCTCCTCGACGTCCTCTTCTTCCTTGAAGGAGGGGCCGGCGGTGGCTTCGCTGATTTCGCCGTCGCCTTCCTCACCGTCTTCGGAGAGGTTCTCGGGCTGCGGTTCCTTGGAGAGCATGGCGTCAAGATCGAGGATCTCGCGCAGCTGCATTTCGCCCGCGTTGAGCGCTTCGGACCACTGGATGATCGCGTGGAAGGTGATCGGGCTTTCGCACAGGCCCAGAATCATCGTGTCGCGGCCGGCCTCGATGCGCTTGGCAATGGCGATTTCGCCCTCGCGGCTGAGCAGCTCGACCGCGCCCATTTCGCGCAGGTACATGCGCACGGGATCGTCCGTGCGTTCGACGGTTTCCTTGCGCTTGGTGACAAGGTCAGGCCGTTCGTCGACCGGATCCTGATCCTCGACTTCCTCGTCGCTGCTCTTGTCCTCGGGATCGACCGCGTCCTCGTCGCTCTCGACGATGTTGACGCCCATTTCATTGAGCGCGGACGTGATGTCCTCGATCTGGTCCGAGCTCATGTCGTTGGGAAGAGCTTCGTTGAGCTCGTCCCACGTGATGATCCCCCGGCGCTTGGCGCGGGCGATCAGCTTCCGGATGGAAGCATCGTTGAGATCGATCAGCGGAGCATCGCCGGTGTCAGTCGTGTCGGTGGAAGCCATCTATTCCCGGTACCATCTGTGCGGCGCGCGAGGCGTGACTCCCCTGTCACATCCCGGCGCGGGTGCGGCCCATTTGCCCCAACCTGGCCAGCAGCGCCAGCCTTCGTTGCAGCAAACGTTGCTGTTCGGCGAAGGTTTCGTCGGAAAACTCCGCCTCGTGCCGGCGCGTGGCCTCTGCCAGCGCGGCTTCGACGGCCGGAAGTCCGACCAGCAGGTCCACCGCTTCGGCGAGTTCGTCCGCCGCACCGGGTGCCTTGCCGTCCAGAAAACCGAATCGCATTCCGGCGTAATCGTCCGCCGCCGGAGCCCTGAGACCCCGTTTCGCCAATATGGGAAGAACGTCCGCGCTTTCAAGCGCCTGAGCGCTGTTGTTGGCGCCGCTGTGGACCAGATCGATCAGGGCATCGAGCAGGGTAGCGAGCGTCTCGTCGGCCACCTCGATCCGGGCGAGCGCTTCGGCATGGCGGGCGATCTCGCGCGGCTGGGCGATGAGGCCGGTGAGCACGGCGGCGAGGAGCGGACGGCGCTCGCCGCCGACAGCCTGCATGCGCGCGGTGACGGCGGCGGGGAGCGGCGGCGGGCCGGGCTGCCACTTGCCGCCGGGTCCGGCGCGGCGTTGGTTTGGCTGGAAGGCAGGGCGTTCGCGCTGGGGGTAGGCAAGTTCGCCGAAACGGTCGAGCAGGGCGCGGCGATAAAGGCCCTTGATATCGCCGTCACCGATGGTCTCGACATGGGCCATCAGGCGAGCCTTGAGGCCGGCCTTGTCCTCGGGCGTGGCCAGCGGCCCTGCGGCGCGTTCGATATCCCACAGCACTTCGACCATCGGGCGCGCGGCGGCGAGGACGTCCTCCATCGCAGCGGGGCCGCGCTGCTTGATGAGGTCATCCGGATCGAGCCCGGCGGGGAGAACGGCGATCTGCAGCGAATGGCCCGGGCGCAGCAGGGGGAGGGCGCGGACAATGGCGCGGGCGGCGGCGCGCTGGCCGGCGGCGTCGCCATCGAAGCAGAGGATGGGCGTTTCCGTAAGGCGCCAGAGCCGCTCGATCTGGTCTTCGGTGAGTGCGGTGCCGAGGGGGGCAACTGCTTCGCCGATCCCGGCGGCGGCAAGGGCGACAACGTCCATATAGCCTTCGACCACCACGACGCGGCCCGACTGGCGGCTGGCGGGGGAAGCGCGGTGGAGGTTGTAGACCGTGCGACCCTTGTCGAAGAGCGGGGTATCGGGTGAATTCAGGTACTTGGGGGCGTCTGTCTTGGTCTTGTCGAGGATGCGGCCGCCGAACGCGATCACCCGGCCGCGCGGATCGCAGATGGGGAGCATGAGGCGGCCGCGGAACCGGTCGTAGGGATCGCGGCCTTCGACGACGATGCGGAGGCCCGCTTCGATCAGCATGGCTTCGGGGAACTGGGAAAGCGCTTCCTTCAGCGCCGTGCGGCTGTCGGGCGCGTAGCCGAAGCCGAATTCCTTGACGATTGCGGCAGGAAACCCGCGCGAGGCGAGATAGGCGCGGGCCTGCGCGCCCTGATCCTCGGCAAGGCTTTTGACGAAGAAGGCCTGTGCCGCTGCCATGACGTCGTGCAGCGACTTCTGCTCTTCGGCGCGGCGCGCGGCGCGGGGATCGGGCGCGGGGACTTCCATGCCGGCGCCCGCCGCGAGTTCCTTCACCGCATCGAGGAACGGCAGGCCCTGATGGTCGGTCATCCAGCGGATCGCATCGCCATGCGCGCCGCAGCCGAAGCAATGGTAGAAGCCCTTCTCGTCGTTGATCGTGAAGCTGGGCGTCTTCTCGTTGTGGAACGGGCAGCAGGCCTTGAACTCACGCCCCGCCTTGGTGACGCGCACACTGCGCCCGATCAGCGCGGACAGCGAAGTGCGCGCGCGCAGTTCATCCAGCCATTGGGGGGTCAGGGACACGGGATGATCACGGCTTTGCGGCTGACGTTGCTGGTGGTGTCTTGACTACGCTCGACACGAACGGGAGGCGGGATAGAAGGTGGTTTCGGGCACCTAACTTATCCGTTCGTGTCGAGCGAAGTCGAGACACGTTCGCGCGGCGGCCGGGCATACCATGAGAGCTTTGGCCAATCGCCTGCCATCAGCGCTTCCTTCTTGGCCCGCGACCACTTGCCGACCTTGATCTCGCAATCGAGCGCTTCATAGCGGGTCGGAAACTCGGCGCACCACACCAGTTCGACCGGACGCTGCCTTGTTGTGAAGGCGCAGTATCCGCCGTGAACATGCTCGGCGTAGCGGCGTTCGAGATCGTCCGTATGGCCGGTGTAGTACTTACCGTCGGCGCATCTGAGGATGTAGGTCCAGAACGCCATTTCCCATCCCTTGGCTTGCGGTGTCTCGACTACGCTCGACACGAACGGTAATTTTTTGCTTGGAGTGCAGGCAATTTCCGTTCGTGTCGAGCGTTGTCGAGTCAGCCTCGCAAGTTCAGCTCAGCGCCGCCTTCACCAGCCCGCTCGCCTTGCCCATGTCGAGCTGGCTGCCGTGGCGGGCCTTAAGGGTGGCGACCACCTTGCCCATGTCCTTCATCGACGTCGCGCCGAGTTCGGCCTTGATCGCCTCGATGGCGGCCTTGGTGTCGTCCTCGCTCATCTGGGCGGGGAGGAATTCCTCGATCACGGCAAGTTCGGCCTGTTCGATATCGGCGAGTTCCTGACGGCCGCCTTCGACGTAGAGCGTGATCGATTCGCGGCGCTGCTTGGCCATCTTCTGGAGAACATCGACCACGAGCACGTCGTCATCGGGCACGGAGCTAGCGGTGCGCAGTTCGATATCCTTGTCCTTCAGCTTGGCAAGGATGAGGCGGACGGCGGCGAGGCGGGCCTTGTCGCCGGATTTCATGGCGCTGATCTGGGCGGCCTTGATCGTATCGCGGATCATGGGATTCGTATTCCTGTGGATTGAGCGCCGCATTCGGGCGCGAAGCCGTGTCACTTAGGCGAAACTTTCTGCCTTCGCTAGGTTGACGGAAGGGGGCGAGGGGCCTAGCGACCGAGCCTTAGCGACATCGCCAGACCCCTGCCAACGGAGCGCCCCCTATCATGGCCGACCCCGCCCTCTTGCACGCGCCCAAACCGGCCGGCGCAACCGGCGTACTTGTTCTTGCCGATGGATCGGTGGCGTGGGGACGCGGTTTCGGCGCAGAAGGCAAGGCCGTCGGCGAAGTGTGCTTCAACACCGCGATGACGGGCTATCAGGAAGTGATGACCGATCCGTCCTATGCCGGGCAGGTGGTGACTTTCACGTTCCCGCATATCGGCAATGTCGGCACCAATCCGGAAGACATGGAAAGCCATGACGTGCCGGGGGCCGTGGGCCTCGTGGTGCGCGAAGACGTGACCGAGCCTGCCAACTTCCGCAGCGTCGAGCCGCTGCAGGCGTGGCTGGCGGCGCGCGGCAAGATCGGGCTTTCGGGCATCGACACGCGCGCGCTGACGCGGCGCATCCGCTTGGCTGGCGCGCCCAATGCGGTGCTCGCGCATGATCCCGATGGCGATTTCGACATCCCGGCGCTGATTGCCGAAGCCAGGGCCTGGCCGGGGCTTGAAGGCATGGACCTTGCCCGCGTGGTGAGCCGCGAGGAGCAGGACGCGTGGGAAGGCGGCGTGTGGCGGCTGGGGCAGGGCTATGCCCGCTCGCCGCACGATCCCCGCCCTCATGTCGTGGCGATCGATTATGGCGCCAAGGACAACATCTTCCGCAATCTGGTGAAGGCCGGGGCGCAGGTGACGGTGGTTCCCGCCGAGACTTCGCTGGAGACGGTGCTGGCGCTGAACCCGGCCGGCGTTTTCCTCTCGAACGGGCCGGGCGATCCGGCGGCAACGGGCGTCTATGCCGTGCCGCTGATCCAGGGCCTGCTGGAGCGCGACATTCCGGTCTTCGGCATCTGCCTTGGCCACCAGATGCTCGGCCTCGCGGCGGGGGCGAAGACGGTGAAGATGCACCAGGGCCATCGCGGCGCGAACCATCCGGTGAAGCGGCATGCCGACAGCGTCGTCGAGATTACTTCGATGAACCATGGCTTTGCGGTCGATAATTCGTCGCTGCCGGAGGGCGTGGTGGAGACGCATGTCTCGCTGTTCGATGGTTCGAACTGCGGGATCGAGATTGCCGGCAAGAAGGCGTTCGGGGTGCAGTATCACCCCGAGGCGAGCCCGGGGCCGCAGGACAGTTTCTACCTGTTCGAGAAGTTTGTGGGGATGCTAGGGTGAAGGAGGACTACATCAAGCTAGCTCTTCTGAACGCCATTCAGCAAACTCGGTTTGTTAAGAAAACTTGGAGTTGGGTGCCCCGGACGCAATTGAATGCCACATTTCAAGCTGCGCTTTTTGAAGTATTTGCGGAAGCTGGTATAGATATCGGCAATAGATACGCTGATATAGTAGAAAAAATTTGTTTGGAATTAATTGAATACGGAGCGATAGAGCTTGAGGGTGACGAATTTACTGGAATGTATTTCCGTTTATCTGAAGGTCTGCGCAATAACTTTTTTTCGATGTTTAACGATCATAATGAAGTGGCTCGTCGAGTTTCGAGACTTGGCGGGAACTCGCTAACTAGGGCACTTGAAAGTATCGCTCGTGCTGACGGACTTATGGTCAGTGCTGATGAGAATGGTAGAGAAGAGAGCACTCGCGATGTGCAGTATCCAAGCGAAGATGTCCCGGCCTCTGATCGTAGAGTGACTTTGAACCACAATGAGATGGTTCAATTTGAAGAGCAGACTTCTGAAATCATAGAAGCAATTGAGAAGCTGAATGGCATAGAAGGAGAACCTGGGCTCCGAGAGGTGTTGATCGGTCAGCTTAAAGCTGGTCGTGAGTTGATCCGTTCTGGTAGTTTCAAAGTCTATGCACTTCAATGGACGCTAGTTGAAGGCCTGAAATTTTTAGCTTCTCGATACGAAAAAGAAACTATCGGTGCGCTCGCTGGTGCACTTCTTGCAATTCTGAGCAAACAATTAGGGTTAGGTTAATGCCCAAACGCACTGACATCTCCTCGATCCTGATCATCGGCGCCGGGCCGATCATCATCGGCCAGGCTTGCGAGTTCGATTATTCGGGCACGCAGGCGGTGAAGGCGCTCAAGGAAGAGGGCTACCGGATCATTCTGGTCAACTCGAACCCCGCGACGATCATGACCGATCCGGACATGGCGCATGCGACTTATGTCGAGCCGATCACGCCTGAGGTGGTGGCCAAGATCATCGCCAAGGAGCGCCCCGATGCGGTGCTACCGACGATGGGCGGGCAGACCGCGCTGAACACGGCGCTGGCGCTGGCGCGCGATGGCACGCTGGAGAAGTATGGCTGCGTGATGATCGGCGCGGATGCCGAGGCCATCGACAAGGCCGAGGACCGCATGAAGTTCCGCGATGCGATGGACAAGATCGGGCTGGAATCGGCCCGCTCCGGCATCGCGCATACGGTGGACGAGGCGCTGGCGGTGCTCGAGCGCACTGGCCTCCCCTCGATCATCCGGCCGAGCTTCACCATGGGCGGCACCGGCGGCGGGATTGCCTATAACAAGGAAGAGTTCGTCAAGATCGTGCGCGGCGGGCTTGAAGCTTCGCCGACCACCGAAGTGCTGATCGAGGAATCGCTGCTCGGGTGGAAAGAGTACGAGATGGAAGTCGTCCGCGACCGGAACGACAATGCCATCATCATCTGCTCGATCGAGAACGTCGATCCGATGGGCGTCCATACGGGCGATTCCATCACCGTCGCTCCGGCGCTGACGCTGACCGACAAGGAATACCAGATCATGCGCAATGCATCGATCGCGGTGCTCCGGGAAATCGGCGTTGAAACAGGCGGTTCGAACGTGCAGTTCGCAGTCAACCCGAAGGACGGGCGGCTGATCGTGATCGAGATGAACCCGCGCGTTTCGCGCTCCTCGGCGCTGGCTTCGAAGGCCACTGGCTTCCCGATTGCCAAGGTCGCGGCGAAGCTGGCGGTGGGCTATACGCTCGACGAGATCATGAACGACATCACCGGCGCGACCCCGGCGGCGTTCGAGCCGACGCTGGATTACGTTGTCACCAAGATCCCGCGCTTTGCCTTCGAGAAGTTCAAGGGCGCCGAGCCGCTGCTCGGAACCGCGATGAAGTCCGTCGGCGAAGTCATGGCAATTGGCCGGAATTTCCAGGAATCGATGCAGAAGGCGCTGCGCGGGCTGGAGACCGGGCTCGATGGCTTCAACCGCGTGGTCGAGCTGGAAGGTGCTTCGCGCGACCAGCTGGTTGCGGCGCTGAGCCGGGCGACGCCGGAGCGGCTACTGGTGATCGGGCAGGCCTTCCGCGAGGGGCTGACGGTTGAGGAAGTCCACGCCGTCACCAAGTACGAGCCGTGGTTCCTGCGCCAGATCGAAGCAATCATTGCCGAGGAAGCCAAGGTCGCGGCTGAAGGCCTGCCGATCGACGCGGCGGGGCTGCGGCGGCTGAAGGCCATGGGCTTTTCGGACAAGCGGCTGGCGACGCTGGCGGTGCGCTCGGTCGGCGTGGCTGGCGGGCTGGGCGAGACGCAGGCGCGGCGCTCCGGGCTGCTGCACGATGTGCTGAGCGCGATGGCGGGCGCGACGAGCGAGGAAGAAGTCCGCGCGCTGCGCCACAAGCTGGGCGTGCGCCCGGTGTTCAAACGGATCGACAGCTGCGCGGCCGAGTTCGAGGCGGTGACGCCCTATATGTACTCGACCTATGAAGGCGGCCTGTTTGGCGCGCCGGAAAGCGAGGCGGCGCCTTCGGACAAGAACAAGATCGTGATCCTCGGCGGCGGGCCGAACCGGATCGGGCAGGGCATCGAGTTCGACTACTGCTGCTGCCACGCCTGCTTTGCGCTGGGCGAGACCGATCCGGCGAGCGGCGAGGCCGGGGCCGGGTTCGAGACGATCATGATCAACTGCAACCCCGAGACGGTTTCGACCGACTACGACACCTCGGACCGGCTCTATTTCGAGCCGCTGACCGCCGAGGACGTGCTCGAAGTGCTGGAGGCCGAGAAGGCCAACGGCACATTGGTGGGTGTGATCGTGCAGTTTGGAGGGCAGACGCCGCTGAAGCTCGCGCAGGCGCTGGAGGATGCGGGCATCCCGATCCTCGGCACCTCGCCCGATGCCATCGACCTTGCGGAAGACCGCGAGCGGTTCAACCGGCTGGTCGAGAAGCTGGGCCTGCTCCAGCCTGCGGGCGGCACTGCGCGCAGCCGTGACGAGGCGGTCGCCGTGGCAGCGCGCATCGGCTATCCGGTGCTGATCCGGCCGAGCTACGTGCTCGGCGGCCGCGCGATGGAGATCGTCGATAGCCAGGCGCAGCTTGATGATTACATCGCGACGGCAGTGAAGGTTTCGGGCGAGAGCCCGGTGCTGATCGACCAGTACTTGCGCGATGCGATCGAGTGCGATGTCGATGCGCTGGCGGATGGCGACGATGTCGTCGTCGCGGGCGTGATGCAGCATATCGAGGAAGCCGGCATCCACTCGGGCGACAGCGCCTGCACCTTGCCGCCCTACAGCCTGCCGGCCGAGATCATCGCGGAGATGGAACGGCAGGCGGTGCTGCTGGCCAAGGCGCTGAGCGTCAAGGGCCTGATGAACATCCAGTTCGCGGTGAAGGACGGCCTTGTCTACCTGATCGAAGTGAACCCGCGCGCCAGCCGCACGGTGCCGTTTGTGGCCAAGGCCATCGGCCAGCCGATCGCCAAGTATGCCGCGCGGATCATGGCGGGTGAGAAGATCAGGGATCTGCCGCCGATCAAGCGCGATGTGCCTTATATGGCGGTGAAGGAAGCGGTGTTCCCGTTTGCGCGCTTCCCCGGCGTCGATCCGGTGCTTTCGCCCGAGATGAAGTCGACCGGCGAAGTCATGGGCATCGACAGCGGCTTCCCGGTTGCCTTTGCCAAGGCGCAGCTGGGCGCGGGCATGGTGCTGCCGGTGGGCGGCACGGTGTTCGTCTCGGTGAAGGACGGCGACAAGCCGGTGATCCTGCCGGCGGTGCAGAAGCTTGATGCGCTGGGCTTCCGCATCGTGGCGACGGGCGGGACGGCGACGTTTCTGACCGCGGCGGGCGTTAAGGTCGAGCGGGTCAACAAGGTGGCCGAGGGCCGTCCGCATATCGTGGACCGGATCATCGACGGCGAGATCGCGCTGATCTTCAACACCACCGAAGGCTGGCAGAGCCACAAGGACTCGCAATCGATCCGCGGCTCGGCGCTTTATGGCAAGGTGCCGTACTTCACCACGGCGGCGGCATCAGTCGCGGCGGCGGAAGCAATCGAGGCACTGCGCAGCGCCGAACTTGCGGTAAGGTCACTGCAGGATTACTATCAACCTTCCACGTGATCCCCATCAACGCGGCGATTGGGGCCCGGTTTGGCGTTGTGCCGGCCGGGATGGAACGGTTTTCCCTTGGCGATGTTCAGTCAAGGTATTGAGAGACAAGAAGGACTAGGGATGGCAAGTGTTGAGAAGCTGCCGATGCTGGCCGAAGGCTATGAGAAGCTGATGGCCGAGCTGAAGGCGCTGCGCGAGGAACGCCCCCTGATCGTGGATGCGATCGAGGAAGCCCGTGCGCACGGCGATCTTTCCGAAAATGCCGAATACCATGCCGCGAAAGAGCGCCAGGGCCAGGTCGAAGCGACGATCAGCGATCTGGAAGACAAGCTCAGCCGCGCCCAGATCATCGATCCGACGACCCTTTCGGGCGACCGCATCGTGTTTGGCGCGACCGTGACGCTGCTGGACGATGCCGACAAGCCGGTGCGCTACCAGATCGTCGGCCAGGCCGAAGCGGATGCCAAGCGCGGCCGGATCAGCTACAATTCGCCGCTGGGCCGCGCGCTGATCGGCCGCCGCGTGGAGGACGAGATCGAAGTCACCGTGCCTTCGGGCGACCGGTTCTACGTGGTCGAGAAGATCGAGTTCATCTGAGGTGGTTGCCTGATACAAGCTCCAACAAAAAAGGCCGGTGCGAACCCCGGCCTTTTTTGTATGCTCACTCCGGCTTGTGCAGATCGGGCTCAAGCAGGCGGTGGAGGTGGACCACCACGTAGCGCATTTCGGCATCATCGACGGTGCGCTGGGCGCAGCTGCGCCAGGCTTCTTCGGCGCTGGCATAATCGGGATAGACGCCGACAAGGTCGATCTTTTCAAGATCGGTAAATTCGAGGTGCTGCGGGTCCTTGACCCGCCCGCCCATGACGAGGTGCAGTTTCTGCATGGCTGGGATTTCCATTCCTTGGGGAGGAAGCCAGCCCCTCGCAAAATAGAGAGGTGCGTGCAAGCCCCTGACCCTACGGAAACGGCTGTTATTCAGCCTTCTTGCCGGGGAGATGGCGTGTGATCACCGGCGCGAGGGTGCGCAGTGCCTTTTCGGCCAGCGCGGGGAGGCGGGGCTTCTCCGGCTTGGCAGGGGCATCGGCTTCCCCGCTCAAGGCAGCGGCTGCTTTCTCACCCGCAGCGCCGGCTACATAGGCAGCGGCAATTTCGAGCCCGACGGTGGCGAGATCAGCGGCGCGGCGCGGCAGCGACATGCGCGAGAGGGTGCCCTTGCGCGTCGCCTTGTCACCGGTCATGCCGCTGCCGGCACGGGACAATGCACCGGCAACGAGCGCGCCGACGAGCAAGCCGCCCGCAACCATCGCGACGGGATGTTCCTCGACGAAGCCTTTGACCTTGCCGAGCGGATCGGTGGGCTTGCCGGCTTCGGCTGCCGTTTCGGGCGTTTCGGTTTCGGGCGTTTCGTCGGTCATGTCACGTCCTCGTCCGCTTCGGACGGGGCGAAGCGGTTCTTGATCAGAGCGATCAGCGGGCGGCGGAAGAACCATGCCGCGAGCAGCGCGAGGGTGCCGCCGATCACCGGGATATTGCCCATGGCAATGGCCTTGGCCTCATCCACCTTGTCGATCACGCGGTCCATCGCTGCATGCTTGATCCGCGTGGGGATCGATTTTTCGGCAAGGCCGCTGCGCAGAGCGTCTTTCTGGCGGTTGAAACGAGCCCAGGCCGCATCGCGGCGGGCGCGGGCTTCGTGCAGGGTCTCGTCGCTCATGCTGCGCCGTCCTGTCCGGTGAGCGTGCGCAGGGTGGACTTCACGCGGCGAACAATGCCGAGCACGCTGAGGCCAGTGAACGCGAGCAGGCCGAAGAAGACGACGGCGAGCGCGCCCCACGGCCCGATCAGCGGCGCGAGGGCCAGCAGCAGGCCGACGACGAGCGCCATCAGCGCGAAGAACAACAGCGCCAGGGCCAGCGCGGCGAGGGCAAGGATGCCCTTCGCGCGGCCGAGCAGGAAGCCGGCGCGGGCCTTCTGGAACGCAATTTCCGCCGCAAGCAGCGACTGCCCGTCTTCGAACAGCGCCCGCGCGCCGCCGATCAGGGAATCGTCTTCCCCGGCGGCGGCGCCTTCGGTGTGGACCTTATCCTCGGTCACGCGCTGGGATCAGGCTTCCGTGGTTTCCGCGCTGTCGGCAGCCGGCGCGGGCTTGCGGCGCAAGAAGCGCGAGAGGACGAAGCCGGTGACCGCCGCGATGCCGAGCGCCTTGACCGGGCTCTTCTTCACGAAAGTCACGATATCCTCGCCGATTTCGGGAATGTCCTTGGCCTCGAGGCTGGCGGCGGTGGACTGCAGGGTGTGCGCGGCGCCGCGGGCATAGTCGCCATATTGCACGCCGAGCTTTTCATCGATCACGCCGGCGTTGCTCTCGATCGTCTCGCCAAGGGTGGACAGCGCAGCGGTTGCCTTGCCCTTGCCCTGGCGCGCGAGATCGAGCGCGACGACCTTGGCCTGCTCGGCATATTCGCCGGCCTTTTCGGTCACGTCGCTCGCGGTTGCAGTGACCGTGCCGGTGAGCGCTGCCGTGCGTTCGCGCGCTTCGCCGGTGAGGTTCGCGGCGCTGGCCTTGGCGTCTTCGATCGCCTTGCCGAAGCGGGTGGTGACGGCCGTGGCAGCCTCGGACGCGGCTTCCTCGATCTGCGCGATCTCGGCAGGCACGGCTTCAGCGACGGTTTCCACTGCGGTTTCGACAACCTTCAGCGCCGCCTTCTTGCGGGTCTTCGGCTTGGCGGTGGTTTCGGGGGCGGCTTCGGGAGCCGCGTTTTCGGGGGTATCGGCCATGGTGCGGGTCCTTTCACGGGGGCGATTCTGGTTTACCTTTCGGTCCTAGCCCAAT
Source organism: uncultured Novosphingobium sp. (assembly GCA_964413325.1). Lineage (GTDB taxonomy): Bacteria > Pseudomonadota > Alphaproteobacteria > Sphingomonadales > Sphingomonadaceae > Novosphingobium. The sequence continues at coordinate 90,149 of CAYPRK010000001.1, forward strand.
TGCCGCAAGTGCGAAAGCGCGCTGCGGCCGCATTTGCCTTACGCATGGGACGACCGAACGGTTCCACGCATAGTTGGAGCCAGATGACGTCAGATTGCATCGCCGTGACGGAGCTGATTTTGGCCCATGGGCCAAAAGCAGCCCGCCCCGGAGGGGTTGCCATTTGAGGCCCTTCGGACTGCGTCGCGCCGCTTGAACGGACTACCAGTCCGTCCTGCACGGCGCTCCTTGCCGAAGAGCCTCAAATGGCAATCACGGCGATGCAATCTGACGTCATCTGGCTCCGGGCACACTTGTAACGCCGGCAAAGCACCGATAGGGCGCACCCGACACGTCACCACACGAGGAAGCGACCATGACCGCGATCATCGACATTCACGCCCGCGAGATCCTCGACAGCCGGGGCAACCCGACCGTCGAAGTCGATGTGCTGCTGGAAGACGGCTCGTTCGGCCGCGCCGCAGTGCCTTCGGGTGCCTCGACGGGCGCCCACGAAGCGGTGGAACTGCGCGATGGCGACAAGGGCCGGTTCCTTGGCAAGGGTGTGCTGCAGGCCGTCGGCGCGGTGAACGGCGAGATCGCCGGTGCGCTCGTCGACATGGACGCCGAGGACCAGCGCGACATCGACATGGCGATGATCGCGCTCGACGGGACCGAGAACAAGAGCCGCCTTGGCGCCAACGCCATCCTCGGCACCAGCCTAGCGGTGGCCAAGGCTGCGGCGGACGCGCGCGGTCTGCCGCTCTACAGCTATGTCGGCGGCGTTTCGGCGCACTTGCTGCCGGTGCCGATGATGAACATCATCAACGGCGGCGAGCATGCCGACAACCCGATCGACTTCCAGGAATTCATGATCATGCCGGTCGGCGCGCCAACGTTGGCCGAAGCCGTCCGCTGGGGCGCGGAAGTGTTCCACACGCTGAAGAAGGCGCTGCACCAGAAGGGCCTCGCCACCGGCGTGGGCGACGAGGGCGGCTTTGCGCCGAACATTGCCAGCACGCGCGATGCGCTCGATTTCGTGATGGCCTCGATCGAGCAGGCCGGGTTCAAGCCGGGGACGGACATCGTGCTGGCGCTCGATTGCGCGGCGACCGAGTTCTTCAAGAACGGCAAGTACGAGATCAGCGGCGAGGGGCTCTCGCTTTCGCCCGAAGCGATGGCAGATTACCTCGCCGCGCTGACCGATGCCTATCCGATCCGCTCGATCGAAGACGGCATGAGCGAGGACGATTTCGAAGGCTGGGCCGCGCTGACCGCCAAGGTGGGCAAGAAGGTGCAGCTGGTGGGCGACGACCTGTTCGTCACCAACCCCAAGCGCTTGACCATGGGCATCGCCAAGGGCCTCGCCAACTCGCTGCTGGTGAAGGTCAACCAGATCGGCACGCTGACCGAGACCTTGGAAGCGGTGAGCATCGCCCAGCGCAACGGCTACACCGCGGTCATGTCGCATCGTTCGGGTGAGACCGAGGACGCGACGATTGCGGACCTCGCGGTCGCCACCAACTGCGGCCAGATCAAGACCGGCTCGCTCGCGCGGTCGGACCGGCTCGCGAAGTACAACCAGCTCATCCGCATCGAGGAAGAGCTGGGCCAGTCGGCGCGCTATGCCGGCGCGGCGGCGTTCGGGCGTCTGGCGTAATCAGGTCTCGTTCGTCCTGAGTAACTGAACCACCCACCGTTCGTGTCGAGCGAAGTCGAGACACCAGACCAAGCGCTTGGTGTCTCGACTTCGCTCGACACGAACGGGGAGGAGATGGCGGGCTAGATTTAAGCGTCCGCTTAAAAACGCTTCACATCGACGTCGCTCTCTGCCAGCCTTGCTGGCGGAGAGTGATGCATGGTGGAATTTCCGACGACGGCTGCGGCGGTAACCCCGGGCTGGATCGAAGCGCAATTGGCGGGCGCAGGCCTGCTGGGAGATGCGCGGATCACCGGGATGGAGTGGCGCTCCATCGGCACCGGGCAAGTGGGCGATACCGCGCGCTTCACGTTAAGCTATGACCGGCCCACGGCGGCCCCGGCGACACTGGCGGGCAAGTTCGCCTCTGCCGATCCGACCAGCCGTGGCACGGCGGCGGCAATGCAGCTCTATGTCAAGGAAGTGGGTTTCTACCGCGAGCTGGCGGCGGAAATCGCGGTGCGCACGCCGCGTGTCTATGCGGCGGACATCAACGCCGATGGCACGGACTTCGTGCTGCTGTTCGAGGATCTGGCGCCGGAGCGCGGCGGCAACCAGCTTGAGGGCTGCGGGCTTGCCGATGCCGAAGCGGCGATCCGGCAGGCGGCAGCGCTCCATGCGGCGACCAAGGGACATCCCAGGGTGCTGGGGGCCGATTGGCTCCATGGGCGCGAAGGGCTGCTGGCCGATATCGGGCGACTCTACCATCAGGCCCATGCGATCTTTCGCGAGCGGTATGACGGGCAACTGGCGGCGGACGCCATGGTGCTGTGCGATGAACTCGACCGACGGGTGGAAGGCTGGCTGGCGCGGCAGCCGGAGGAGCCTTGCCTGATCCACGGCGATTTCCGGCTCGACAACATGCTGTTTGGCGTTGCGAACGGGGCGGAACCTATCGCCATTGTCGACTGGCAGACTTGCGCCATCGGCTGCGCGATGACCGACGTGGGGTATTTCATGGGCTGCGGGATCGGCAGCGACTTGCGGCGGCCCAACGAGGCGGCTTTGCTCGGGCTTTATGCCGAGGAAGTGGCACGGCACGGGGCACCGATTGCGCAAGATGTCATGATGCGGCGCTATCGGATCGGGGCGCTGCACGGGCTGTTCACGGCGGTATTCAGCGCGGCTTTCGTGGTGCGCACCGAGCGGGGCGACGCCAACTTCCTTTCGATGGCGCGAGGTGCAGCCGAACTCGCGCTCGATCACGACAGCATCGGCGCGCTGGACGCCATGATGGAGAACGCAAAATGCTGAAAGTAAAGTCATGCTGACGCGGGGCGACGATTTCCCGCTGCACCAGACGCCCGAGCCGATTGCCTATTCCGGCACCGACCGCAATTTCTACGACCGCTATTTCTTCAATGGCTATGCGGCTGATGGCAGTGACTTCTTCGCGGCGGCGTTCGGCGTCTATCCCCACCTCAATGTGGCGGATGCGCATTTCTGCTTCATCAAGGACGGGGTGCAGCATTCGCTCCACGCTTCGCGCGAGCTCAATATGGAGCGGCTGGACCTGACTTGCGGGCCGATTGCGATCCGCGTGGAGGAGCCGCTCAAGCGCTTGACGATCAGCGTGGAGGGGGAGGGAATCAAGGCCGAGATCACCTTTACGGGGCGCGCCTTCCCCATCGAGGAGCCGCGCTTCATCCACCGCATCGGCCCGCGCACCTTCATGGACTACACGCGGCTGACGCAGAACGGGCATTACACCGGCTGGGTCGAAGTGGACGGCGTGCGAACGGTGCTGAATGCGGGCACGGCGGGGACGCGGGATCGCAGCTGGGGCGTGCGGCCCGTCGGCACCAGCGATGCGCAGCCGCATGGGCACGGCGTGGTGCCGCAATTCTTCTGGCAGTGGACGCCGATCAATCTGCCCACCCGCAGCGTGTTCTTCCACATCAACGCCGATGCGAACGGCGCGCCGTGGAACACGCGGGCGGTCATCGCGCCGGATGGTGCAGGGCATGACGGGTTTGTTGAGACGCCCTCGGCCAAGCTGGACGCGCCCTTGCAACCGGGCACGCTGTGGCCGGCTGGCGGCGAGCTGGTGATCGGCGCTGGGGACGAGGCGCTGACGCTGACCTTCGAGCCGCTGGTGCGCTTCCAGATGCGCGGGCTCGGCTATACGTCGCCCAAGTGGGGGCACGGCCTCTATCACGGCGTGCTCGAGGTGGAGCGCGAGGATATCGTGCTGGCGGAGATCGATCCGAAGCGGATGGACAACTTCCATGTGCAGATCGTCTCGCGCGTCACCACCAGCGCGGGCGAGGTGGGGACGGGTGTGTTCGAGCAGCTGATCTTCGGGGCCTACAAGCCTCTGGGGCTGGGGTAGGTTTCATCCACCACGCTATTTCGTCACCCCGGACTTGATCCGGGGTCCCGCTAGACCGGAAGCGTTGCGGGTGGCGCCAGCGGGACGCCGGGTCTAGCCCGGGGTGACGAGGAGACTAACGAGCCCGCCGCACCGGCACCGGCACATTGCAGATATCCACGCCGCCCGCAGGCTTGATGTAGAACGCATCGCGCCGGTTTGCGCGGGCATCGGCATAGGCCGCGAAGCTCTTGCTGTCGGTCGAGAGGTATTCGTAGCGCGGCAGGCCGGGCACATCGCTGCCGATGCGGATCGAGAGGATCGGCGTGCGTTCCTCCGCCGTCTTGTAGAACCCAATATCGCCGGTGCCGCGTGGCAGGCTGGAGAGGTTTTCCATCCCCTCGATCACCCGGCCGACGACGGCGATGTTGCGGTCCAGCTGGCGCGGGGCCTGCCCGATGACGGCGTAGAGTTCGGCGCCCGAGCCGGTGTCAGGCGGATAGTCGCGGCCCACGCCGACGGTGCCGTAGCAGTGGATGGGCCATGACGCCTTGTCATCGCCAGAAAGAGCAAAGGGAAAGCCATCACGGAACATGTAGCCCGGGGCGTATGGATCCGTCATGCCGCGCAGCGTGTCCTTCGCGGCCTGCCCGGCTGCAGCCTTTGCGGTGAACGCGGCATCGTAGAGCTGGTATTCCTCGGCTGGCACCACCTTCATTCCCGCCGGCAGCGGCTTGGCTTTGGCCTTGTCCTCACCATCCGGATCGCCCCACTGGACGACATAGCCATCCTGCACGCGGGTTACCGCAGTGCCATCCCACCACTTCGCGCCCGCCAGCTTGCGGATATTGCCGATCCACCCTTGCGAGAACGGCGCCGGCAGCAACTGGATCACCACCCGCCGCGCGGCGCCCTTGGCACCGGGGGACAAGTCCATCACGAGGAGATCGGACGGCGCGATGGCAGCCCAGTCCGCCACCGGGGCCGCCGCGACGATTTCAGTCGGGGCGAGGGCCGGAGCGGAAGCGTCCGAAGGCGCGGGAGCAGGTGCGGGCGCGGCGGAGCAGCCGGCGAGCAGGGCGGCGGAGAGCAGAAAAGGATGTTTCATCACAAAGCGAGCATGCCAGCCTTCCCGGCCTTGCGAAAGCGCTTCCATGCGTTTAGGGCCGCGCTTTCCAGTGCATGCGGAGCGGTGGCCGAGTGGTCGAAGGCGCTCGCCTGGAAAGTGAGTATACGCCAAAAGCGTATCGAGGGTTCGAATCCCTCCCGCTCCGCCAGCCACCCTGCAAACCTGTCGCTCATGGACCGACCCATCGCCGGTACGTCTGCATTTGCGCGGGTTTGCGGCGTGAAAGCCGTCGGCGAGGCTTTGGCCAAGGCGAGCATTTGGAGGCGATTGGTCCGCTCTGTGCAGGCCAGTCAATCTTGGTGGTCAAGCGTCCCTAGTGGAGTTCGGTTACAACACCGATCTGCTCCCATTCCGCATCCGACAAGTCCTTTGACTGCTCTGCAAAGAGCAGCCTTGAATCAGAACATTGCCGCCTTGCGCATCATTCTTTGTCAACGCAGCCCAAGATCAGCTATGCGATCTGGACAGGCTTTCCGCCAGCCGCTGCGCTGTCGCGTCGAGCTCCCTGGATCGCGCTGGCACGGTGATCGGAACAAGCAGCAGGGCCAGCACATAATTGCCCTCCATGCACATGCGTTCCACGCTGGCGCGGCCATGGCGCCATTCCTGGAACAGGCCTACCGTGAAATGGATGATCGCCTTGGCCAGCGCCTCGATATTGGCTGAGGCTGACAGGGTGCCTTCAGCCCGTGCGTCTTCCAGCAAGCTTCGCCATGTGCCCATGCGCGGCAACATGAAGAGGTCTGTCAATGCTGAGTCGCCTCCGGAAATGGTCTTCAGCATGGAGCGGAAATAATCGGGGTCTGACTGGAAGCGTTCGGCGGCGATCAGGAGCACCGCAAACATGCGTTCGATCGCATCGCCGCCCCGGTTGGACAGTTCCTCGCTGAATTCATCGAGGTCTTTTTCGAAGACACCGGCAACGATGTTCTGGCGCGATCCGAACAGGGAATAGGCGGTGACCACGCTGACGCCGGCGCTTTCGGCCAATTTCCTCATCGAGAAATTGTCTTCGTAAATCATGGTCTTGGCTGCTGCAAGAATACGCCTGCGCCGATCTTCCTTGTTCTGCTCTCGCTTGTTCACTGGCGCTCTCGTCTACAGCGCTTGCCCGTGAGGCCAGCGCGCTCCACCGCATAGCTTGCGGCGTCGTTACTTGTCTATGAGCCGCAAACCGGAATGTCCGCCGCGGCCAGGTAGATCGGACCTTGACATGCTCGCGCCAAAAACTTTAACACGTTACATATAGAAAAAAGAGGATGCGGTTGGCAGGGGTCTCGCGTGATGCGGCAGAGCCATGTCAGCCTCGAGGAGGCGGATCATATGCGCTTCGAAAACAAGACCGTGATCGTGACGGGCGGCGCGTCCGGGCAGGGGGCTGCAACATGCCGGCTCTTCGCGGCGGAGGGCGCCGATGTGGTCATCGCCGATTGGAACGCCGACGCGGCGCATGCCTTGGCCGATGAAATCGGCGCCCGGGCCATCGCAACCGATGTTTCCCGCGAAGCTGAAATCATCGCGATGGTCGAGTTTGCGGCACAGCGCAGCGGCCGGGTCGATGTCCTGGTCAACAACGCAGGCATCGGCTATTCCGCGCGCGGCAAATATCCCATGGCAAGCGTCGTCGATACACCCGAAGATGCCTGGGATGCGATCATCGCGATCAACCTCAAGGGCGTCGCCATGGGGTGCAAGCATGTCATCCCGCTGATGGTTCGAAATGGCGGCGGCGCGATCGTCAATATCGCCTCGATCAACGCGCTGGTGGCCATGCCCGGGGCCGATGCCTACACCGCAGCAAAGGGCGGCATTGTTGCGCTGACGCGAGTGCTGGCAATCGACTGGGCGGCCAAGGGCATTCGGGTAAACTGCATCTGCCCGGGCGCGGTCGATACGCCGATGATTGCGGGCATCGCATCGGGCGGCGCTGCCGACGAAGCGCTGCTCAACACCATTCCCCTGCGGCGGCTTGGCCAGCCGGATGAGATCGCCCGCATGACCTTGACGTTGAGCGCGCCGGATTCGTCCTACGTCACCGGCGTGATCCTGCCCGTCGATGGCGGGGTCACGGCACGCTAGGCGCGGTGTCGCTGATGTGCGGCTCAAGACATGAATATTGGCGCGGGATGGCGATTGAAGTTCACGGTATGACGTGCGCTGCCAGGTAAGGTGAGGTGCTTATGGCTCAGATATTTCAGAAAAATATCGATATAGATGCCTATGATGAGGATCTGTTGCTGGGTCTGCATCGCACGATGTTGCGCATCAGGAAGTTCGATCAGAATCTCATTCGGCTGATGCAGGAAGGGAAGGTGTCGGGCTTCTATCACTCCGGCATCGGGTCCGAGGGCCTGTCGGCCGGGGCCATAGCCGGGCTGCGGGCCGATGATTATCTGTTCTACAACCATCGCGGCTGCAACCAGATGATCGCCAAGGGCATCCCGCTCTCGCGGCTGTACGGCGATTTTCTCGGCACGCTCGAGGGCACCACCGGCGGCCTTGGTGCCGGCATCGTGCACAGTTCCGACATGAACCTTGGCGTGGTTGGCCAGGCGGGCACCATCGGGTCGCAGTTCAGCATCGGCGTCGGCACCGGCCTGTCAGCCAAATGGCGCAAGACCGATCAGGTGACGGCGATCTTCTTCGGCGAGGGGGCGGCGTCGGAAGAGGCGCTGCACGGTTCGCTGAACTGGGCAGCACTCCATAAACTGCCGATCGTCTATTTCTGCGAAAACAACGAATATGCGATCTCGTCGCACTGGACCGAAACGCATGCCGTGCGCGAGCATATCGCCGATTGGGCCGATGGCTATGGCATCCCGAATTGCGTGGTCGACGGCAATGATCCGCTGCTGATGATGGAGGTGGCCAACGAGGCCATCGCCCGTGCGCGCGCCGGCGGCGGGCCGACCTTTATCGAAGCGCGGACCTTCCGCCACCGGGGCCATTATGAAGGCGATCCGGTGAACTACATCGACAAGGACGTGCTGCGCGACTGGATCGACAATCGCGATCCGATCAAGAATTTCGAGAGCGTCCTGCTGCAATCCGGCCGGGCGTCGGAAGCGACGCTGAAGCGCATTGCGCAGGAAGTGGACGACGAAGTGGCCGCCGCCATCGTCAAGGCAGAGACCGCGCCGTTGCCGGACAAGGACCGGATCTTCCAGGGCCTCTATTCGTAAGGGCGAGCATATCATGGCTAATATTACCATGCGTCAGGCGATCATTGACGCCTTGTCCGAAGAAATGGACCGCGACGAGACCGTGATCCTGTGTGGTGAGGACATTGGTCCTTTTGGCGGCGTTTTTGGCGCCACCCAGGGATTGTTCGACAAGTTCGGGCCAACCCGCGTGATGGATACGCCGATTACGGAAAAGACCATCATCGGCGCGTCACTCGGCCTCGCGATCACCGGCTTCCGCCCGGTGCCGGAATTGCAGTTTGCCGATTTCGTCGGGGTGGCCTTCGACGAACTCTACAACAAGCTGGGCAAGTGGAAATACATGCATGGCGGCGCGATGCGGGTGCCCGTGACGGTGCGCATGCCGATCGGCATTGCCGGTGGCAGCGGCCCGGAACATTCGCAAAGTCCCCAAGCGCTCTTCATTGGCGCGCCGGGCCTGTACATCGCGGTGCCATCCTCGGCCGCCGACGCCAAGGGCATGCTGAAAACTGCCATTCGCGACGATAATCCCGTCCTCTTCTTCGAGCACAAGGTGCTTTACGAGATGCGCGGCGAGGTGCCCGATGGTGACCATCTCGTGCCGGTGGGCAAGGCCGATATCAAGCGGGCCGGTAGCGATGTGACGATCATCGCCACGGCCTATTCGGTCCATACTGCCCTTGCCGCCGCCGCGCGGCTGGAGACGCAGGGGATCAGCGCCGAAGTGGTCGATCCGCGCTGGCTGGCGCCGCTGGACGAGGAGACGATCCTTGGGTCGGTGGCAAAGACCGGGCGGGTGATGATCGTGCATGAGGAGAGCAAGACCGGCGGAACCGGCGCAGAGATTGCGGCGATCATCGCCGAACGTTCGCTTTTCGACCTCAGGGCACCGATCCGGCGGCTGGGTTCGCCCGATGTGCCCATCGCACAGAGCATCTTCCTTGAGCAGTTCTACCGGCCAACCGAGCAGATGATTGTCGATACCGCCATCGAACTCATGAGCTATTCGTAAGGAGCGGACGATGTATCTCGTCAAGATGCCCCGATTGGGCATTACCATGACCGCCGGCAAGGTCGCACGCTGGCTGGCGGCGGAAGGAGACCGGGTCGAAACCGGCCAGAATCTGTTCGAGATGGAATCCGAAAAATCGGCGGTCGAGATCGAAGCGCAGGCGGATGGCGTGCTGCGCAAGATCTTTGTGCCGGAAGACGAAGAAGTGGCGGTGAATACCGTCATCGCCGTCATCGCTGCAGCTGACGAAGTGATCGACCTCGATGCGATTGCCGGCTCTGCGGTGGAAGACGATGGCGGCGCGAGCGCGGCGGATACGCCCGCACCTGCTGCGCCAGTTGCCCCGGCGGCATCGTCCGCGAGGCCATCCGTATCGCCGCGCGTGCGGCGGCTGGCGCAGGAACTGGGCGTCAACCTCGACGAAGTGGTTTCTGCGGGCAGCCATATCACCGAGGACGAAGTGAAGCGGCATGCGGCCGCGGGGCCGCGCGCGGCGGAGCGGGCGGTTGACCTCAGCGCGACGCAGAAGGCGATGGCCGATAATCTGGTGCAGAGCTGGACAACCATTCCGCACTTCACCCAGATCGTCAGCGTGGACATGACGCGGCTTCTGGCAGCCAAGGCCTCCATCGGAGTTGGCCTCAACGATCTGCTGATCAAACTGATCGGTGATACTGCCGCGGATCATCCCTTCATCAACGGCCGGTTTGAGCGGGGACGCCTGCTGACCGCTGCTGACGCGAACGTGTGCGTGGCCGTCACCACGCCCAAGGGCCTGATCGTTCCGGTGATCGAAGCGGTGCAGGCCAAGTCGTTGGCGCAAGTGTCTGCGGAAATGTCTGCGATCGCAGCACGGGCCAGGAATGGCGAGATGGGCGGCATGAAACTGTCGGGTGGATCGATCACCTTTTCCAACCTCGGTGCCCATGGCATCGAGATGGGAACGCCGGTCATCAACGCGCCGCAGAGCACATTGGTGTTTGCCGGGGCGATCATTCGCACGCCGGTGGTCCGCGGTGACGACATTGTCATCGCGCCGATCATGAAATTGTCGATCTGCTTCGATCACCGCCTGATCGAGGGCGCGGTCGCGGCGGCATATACGGTCGACCTGAAAAATCGAATTGAAGCCTATGCGGCCGATTGAGCCTTGACCGCCGCATGCAGGCAGGTCGGGGCGAGGACGCCGGCAGGTCCCGGCTGGTGCTTCAGGCTTCCGTGTTGAAATCAGGCGGACGTGTCCTTGAGGGCCGCCGCGACAGAGGAGTGGGTGATGGCGCAGATCAGCTTGCCGAAGTATATGGCCGCAGCGGTCTACAAAGGGCCGCGCGACATTCAGCTTGAAGAAGTTCCCACCCCGGAGGTGCGCCGCGGCGACATCCTGATTGAAGTCGCCGTTTGCGGGATCTGCGGTTCCGACGTCCACAGTTACAAGACCGGCCTCTATATTCAGCCCAACCAGATCATGGGGCACGAATTCGTTGGCAGGGTGGTCGGCGTCGGCGAGGACGTGGCGGGCCTCGCGCTCGGCGACCGTGTCACCGGGTTCGCTGCCGGGGTATGCGGGCGCTGCCGGGTGTGCCGTGAGGGCGAGGCAATCCTGTGTGCCGATCTGTTCGAGAATTCGACCGGATATGGCCGGCCGGGCGGCTTTGCCAACTACGTCCGGATCGAGGATGCGGTGCTCGGCCAGAACGTGCATCGCATACCGGACCATCTCTCCGATGCGGTCGCCGCGACGGTTGAGCCGGTTTCCATCGGCATCACCGCCGCGCTCAAGGCGAAGGTGAAACGGGGTGACAAGGTTGTTGTGCTGGGCGGCGGCATGATCGGCAACGCCTGCTTGCAGGCCGCGCGCCGAATGGGGGCCGAGGCGATCCTGATCGAGGTTTCGCAATTGCGGCTCGAACTTGCCCGCGAAAGCGGTGCTGACGACGTCTTTGATGCGCGCAGCGGTGATGCGCTCGAATGGGTGATGGAGCGTTTTGGCCCGACCCGCTATCATTTCGGGCGCGGCGGATCGGCGGATGTCGTGTTTGAGGCCGCCGGGAGCCCGATCACGATCCGCCAGTCGCTTGAGATGGTACGCCCGGGCGGAACGATCTGCATTGTCGGCCTGCCCGAAGAGGAGGCGCCGATCGATACGACCAAGATCGTTCACAAGTCTCCGGTCATCATCGGTTCGCTCGGCGGGGACTTTGCCGCGGCGGTGGAGGCGCTCGATCGCGGCGAGATGATCACGTCCCATCTGGTCAGCCATCAGTTCGAGCTTGATCGTGCCGCCGAGGCATTCGACACCCAGTTGCGAGCAGCGGATAGCTTCAAGGTGATGATCAAGGGGCAGTGATTGCCGCCCAAGTCAGGCCAAGGGTAGGCTGACTGCGTAAAGTGGAGAGCGGTTCGCACCAGACTGACATCTCCTCTACAAGTGGAAGGGCAAGTTCGGCAGTCCTGAGGTGTCGGATGCGAACCGCCTGCGACAGCTTGAAGACGAGTGCACGAAGCTCAAGCAACTGCTGGCTAGGGCGATGCTGGACAATGCGATGCGTAGGGAGATCGCCGCCTTTACAGATCATGACCGGCTGGTTGAGCAGGCAGAGCATGCTTACGCGGCTACGGGACGAAGCGGCTACGGCCGGTTTCGGCCTGCCTGTGCGAGGCCCTTGCCTTGAGTAGGTCCTGCCGCGAGAGCAGACCGACAACGCGGTAGCTGACATGCTCTACGATCGGGATCCGCCCGATCCCACTTTCGATAATGAGATCAGCCACCACGCCTGACGGCGTATCGGGAAATGCCACCGGCTGGGCGGCGTCCGAAATCGCCTCGGCAAGCGAGACATCGGCTGCGCTGTGATCCACCTGCCAACGCAGTGCATCAGTGCGCGAGACCAGGCCGATCAGGCGATTTTCCGCATCTACCACCGGATAGCTGCGATGCCGCGCGCCCGCCGTAAAGAAGGCCAGCGCCTCCCTTGTCGTCATCTTCCCGGGCAGAGTATCCGGGTTCGCGGTCATGATCTGGCCGGCCTGGAGCAGATCAAGCGGATCGACGGTGTATTCCTGCAGGATATGCCGCCCGCGGCGCGCGATCTTCTCGGTGAGGATTGAGCGGCGCATGATGAGAACGCTGATACCATAGGCCGCAGCGGCCGCAGCGATGGTATAGGGTATGGCCTCGAAGCGGCCGGTCAGTTCAGCAGCAAAGAGCGCGCCGGTCATCGGTGCGCGCATCGCACCGCTCATGACACCGGCCATGCCGATCATCGCCCAGACCCCGGGTTCGCCGGGGAGGAACTGACCCACTAGAAAACCTGCGGCCCCGCCCAGAATGAGGAGCGGGGCAAGCACACCGCCAGAAGTTCCCGATCCGAGCGCAATCAGCCAGACGAACGCCTTGGCAATGAGCAGGGTGGCGACGGCACGCACCGTCAAACCGCCGCCGAGCAGAGCCTCGATGCTGGCATAGCCCGCGCCGAGCACCCGTCCATCGACCAAGCCGCCAAGCCCGACTGCGACTGCTCCAATCGCCGGCCACCACATCCAGTGGACCGGCAGCTTATGAAAAAGGTCCTCAATACGATAAAGAGTGGTTGATAGCAGCGCAGCTTCCACACCGGTCAGTAGCCCGATGCCGAGGGAGGCGGCCAGGCTGATGGGGCCACCCGTCAGCGTTGCCGACATCGGGAACATCGGACCTGAGGAAATCAGGAGTGGGCGACAAGTAAACGAGACCAGTACAGCAACCACTACCGGCACGAAGCTGCGCGGCTTCCATTCGAAAAGCAGGACTTCGATGGCGAGGAGGATGGCCGCCAATGGGGTGCCGAAGATGGCGGTCATGCCTGCGGCCGCACCTGCGACAAGCAGCGTCTTGCGCTCGGCCGCGCTGAGGTGGAAGCACTGCGCGAAGAGCGAGCCGATGGCGCCGCCCGTCATGATGATCGGGCCTTCCGCGCCGAACGGACCCCCGCTGCCGATCGAAATCGCCGACGAGAGCTGCTTTAGCAGCGCGACCTTCAATGACAGGCGGCTTTCTCCATAGAGGATCGTCTCGATCGCTTCGGGAATACCGTGTCCCCTGATTTTGTCTGACCCGTACCGCGCCATCAGGCCGACGATGAGGCTGCCGATCACCGGGATCACGATGATCCAGATGCCAACCGAGGCATCGGTAATGACCGCAGCGCTCGCGGAGAGGCGGTGGAACCAGAACAGGTTTGTGGCAATGGCGATGAGCTTGATCAGCACCCAAGCGCCGAGTGCCCCGCCTACTCCGACGACGATGGCCATTGCCGCAAGGAGCACCATGCGCAAATCGGCACTGTGATCGCCAAGCGGGTGGCTGACGGTGGTACGGACTGGCATGAGAGACATCGGCGGGTAACACTCTTGCGGTTGCTTGGTGCCGATATATCGCATTACGATATAATTCAATGTTGGAGAGAGATATGTCCGGCAAGCCTGCGCCACTGGATGATGCCGACTACATCGCCCTGGCGAGCTTCCGCTACGCCATCCGCAATTTTCTCGCCTTCAGTGAGGCCCGCGCCCATGCGGCCGGCTTGACCCCGCAGCAGCATCAGGCGCTGCTTGCAATCCGGGCAGCCGATCCGGCGGAGACGACCGTCGGCTACGTTGCGGAGCGGCTAATCCTGAAGCCTCACAGCGCGACCGGATTGATCGACCGGCTGGAACTGCTTGAACTGGTGGCCCGCGAAACAGGTACGACAGACCGCCGCCGGGCGCTGCTACGACTGACCGACCGCGCCCATGCTTTGCTGGAGGAGCTTTCTGCAGTCCATCGTGAAGAAATCCGGCGGCTGCGGCCTGTTCTCACCGAGATTCTTGACAATACCACGTAAAGTTCAGCGATGATCCCAGAGCGCGAATGCGGGGCGCCGTTGCAGAATTAGTTTATCGACCGATCAAATCGACGAGGCACTACGTTGCGTCGTCGGTCAACACTTGCTTTAGATGACCAAAGCATTGATCGGCTGCATCTCGCGATCGAAACCTGCGTAAAAATCGTGTCGCGGTCACAGCATGCACGAAGACAGGGCCTCAAAAGCTCTACCAGTAGGGCTTCAGCATGATCAGTTGCCCACGCGCCTTCGGTCCGGCCGTGAATGCGCCGCCAAAAGTTGCGGCGTTCAATGTGTCACGATCATCAGGTCCGCGCCCGAAGCTAGCCCCTGCGTTTCCAGCGGTTATACAATGTCTTGTCCGGCCTGTATTCTCTGGGCGCAACCCGCCAGCGCAAGCCGTTCCGGTTGACGATGATGATTCCGCTCAGGACCCGCCAGTCGTCAACCCGGGGCTTGCCGTGGCTCTTGGGACAATATGGCGAAAGGCGCGCTATCTGATCGTTCGTCAGGCAATACAGGTCGCTCATGCTCAGTTTCCTCGCGGAGCCTGAATCACATCGCCCTCAGCCAATCAATGGGTCCTGAGCCTAAGCTCGCGGCGCCGAGGGTCAGCTGTTGGAGGATGCGGACATTGGAAAGCACCGCATCGCCAAGTTCGAGCCGGGGTGCGTCAATCCGGGCAATAGCAACAAGGCCATGAAGCGTTTCCGCTTCCTCCGCGACGCCTAGCGGCGATGACTCGAGAGTCCAGTGCGCCTCGGTCTCCAGCATCTTGAACCATAGCCCGACACCGCTGTTCCCGGCAGGAAACGCAACGAGGATTCGCGGTGCCTTGCCTGACCGCAGCAGCAGATGGGCGGCAACCGGACCATCACGGAAGAACGCGTTGATGTTGCGCCCTTCATCGAGCTGGTAGGAAATCTCTGGCTTGTGCTGCGCCGGTGCAGCGCTTGCCAGCAAGGGCAGGGCCGTCAGGACGAATGCCAGGCGCCATGGCGTCCTTGCCGCCCTGCCATTCGATCTGCGGTGAGCCGCGACCCGTGCCAGCATGTTATGCCGCCTTGCGCGCCGCTGTGCGGCGCATGGCCGGCACGGCGACCAGCAACAGGGCGATTGGTACGAGGAGCAGATAAAACGCGGTCGTGCCGCCCGTTGCGGCAAACGTGCGGCCGACGATCATTGAGCCGCTGGTTCCGCCCAGCGCCGAGAAAACGACAATCAGTCCCACCATTGGCGGCTGTTTGGCCTTGTCGAGAACGCTCAGGATCGACGAGTTGAGCGCGGGATAGATCGGCGCCATCAGCAGGCCGATCAGCGGAAAAACAAAGGCCGCCAGCGGCGCATGTGCCCAGGTTGTGACAGCCTCGCGGTCCCCACCCGCCAAGGGGAGCGCGAACAGGATCAGGGCGGCCATGGCGATCAGGCACCCGATCAGCAGCGGCTGCGTCCCGGTCCTCCGGACGATCACTCCGGCTCCGAGCCGGCCTGCAGCAAGGCTCACAGCGAAGATTGATGCGGCCTGCACGCTCATCGGTGCCGAGAGCTTGAGGATTTCGCGGTTGAAGGTCGGCAGCCAGGAGCCGACCCCCTGCTCGATCAGCACATAGAGAAAGATCGCGGCGACAAACACGATGATGTCGCGCCGCAGGGCGAGGGCCAGCATATCGCGGAAGTCCTGCCCGATGGGTCGATGCCCACCCTGCCGGACTTGCGATTCGTCGAAGGAAGCGGTCGCCAGCAGGATGATCGCGATCAGACAGGCGCCTGCCAGAATGAAATAGACGTGCAGCCACTGCGGATTGCCGGGGTGTGCCGCGTCGATGAACGCGCCGAAGAGCCAGTAGCCGCTGAGGACGCCCAGCATGAAAACGCCCTCGATCATGTTGAGCAGTCCGGAATGGCCGTCCTCGCTGTCGGTCAGGAGGCCAACGAGCGAATAGACCGCAACTTTGGTGACCGCAAAGCTGACACCAATCGCAAGGAACAGCAGCCGGGTTGTCCAGAAGCCCGGCAGCAGCGGCATGGCGAGGCAGGTGAGCCCTGCGAGGGTCAGTCCGGCCATCATGCCCCGGCGGAGGCCCACCCTGTAGAGCTGAGAAGCGACGAGGAAGCTGGTTATCGCAATTGGCAGATCCTTGAATCCCTCGAGCGTGCTGGCCGAAACCTTGTCGACACCAAACGTCGCGATTGATTGGAGGATGACCGTGCCCACGCTGTTCAGCAGGACCGCAAAGACGGCGTAACTCAGCATCACTGCAACCTTGAGCCGGATCGCTGCCATTCGTTCTATCCCCCTCCCGCAAAGTTTGGTCTTGCAGATCGCTATCATCCACCTTTATGAAATGCATATCATTGCAAATCTAGCCACAATCTAGCGCCATCCGCAGCGCAGAATTCTTGAGGGTCTCGTGACGCGCCAGATTACCGAGGGGCAGTTTGAGAATTTGCCATTCGACACCGATCCGTGGCGACTGGTTGCTCAAGGCTCTGCGCTTGCGTTGCCTCAGGCCGCCTCGAACTTCACCATTGGCAATGGCTTCGTTGGCGTGCGCGGACCCGGTGATCCGATTGGCGCACCCCGCGTCTATCTGAACGGCGTCTATGAGAAGGTGCCGATCCAATATCACGAAGCTGCCCATGGCTATGCGCGGCAGAGCGACACCCGGCTGGCGGTTGCCGACGCCACCCGGCCATCCGTGATGCTCGACGGCGCTCCGCTACCGCTGCCGCACCGTGTCACGCTTGATCTGGTGCGCGGCTCGCTGGTGCAGGAGATCGCTGCCGATGGCAGCGCAATCACGATCGAGACCCTCGCGGCGATGGACCGGCCCGGCATCGTTGCAAGTCGCATCCGGTTCGCCGCTGAATTGGCGGATCGGTTGACGATCACGCCGTTCGTTACGCCGCCGCCCGTCGCCGGATCGTCCGATGGCGAAGATGCCGTCTATGATCCTCGCATCGCACCGGACCTTGGTGGCGGCCTGTGGCACGAAGTGGCGGTGATCGAGGACGAAGGCGTGATCGGCCGTATCGACCGATTGCCGGTCAGCGGCTTCGAAGTTGCCGCACTGGCAGCGTGCACGGCTGCTGCAGACAGCGCGGGCGACCGCGTGGTCGAATGCTTTGCGGTTTATGCAGCAAGCCGGGAAGGGGATGCTCTGGCCTGCGCCCATCGCGCCTTGGGCGCGGCCCGCGATAGCGGCTTTGAAGCTCTCGCGGCCGCACAGGCCGCGTGGTTTGCCGATCATTGGAAGCGATGTGACTTCGCCATGCCGGCGCACCCGCGCGCTGAACTCGCGGTTCGCCATGCCTTGTTTCAACTCGTCCAGGCTGTCGGGCGCGACGGACGTACTTCGATTGCAGCAAAGGGCCAGAGCGGCGAGGGCTATGAGGGCCATGTCTTCTGGGATGCAGACCTCTACGCACTTCCCGTGTTTGCTCTGACCCGGCCTGAAATTGCGCGGGCCATGCTGGTCTGGCGCATCGCCGGCCTCGACGCGGCCCGCGCGAATGCCCGGCTGCTGGGGCAGTCGCGCGGCGCGCTCTATCCGTGGCGAACGATCGGCGGGGACGAATGCTCCTCGTTCTTCCCGGCTGGTTCGGCTCAATATCATATCAATGCCGACATTGCCTTCGCACTGGATACCTACGTCCAGGCAAGCGGTGACCGCAGCATCCTGGTCGAAGGCGGCGCCGAGATGCTTGTCGAAACCGCCCGGATCTGGCTCGAGATCGGTTTTCACGATCCGGCCCGGGGCGCATTCGTCATCAACCGCGTGACGGGGCCGGACGAGTATTCCGCGATCGTCGACAACAACCTTTACACCAACCTGATGGCGCAGCGGCATTTGCGCTTTGCGGCCTCAGAAGGCTTGGAGATGGGGCTGATCGATGCCGAGGAGGCCATCGCAATGCGCGCGGCGGCGGACGCCATGCTCCTGCCGTTTGACGAAGAACGCGGTATCTATCTGCAGGATGACGGTTTTTTCGGCAAGCAGCCTTGGCCTTTCGCCACCACGCCGCCCGAGCACTATCCGCTCCTGCTCCATTATCATCCGCTGACCATTTATCGCCACCAGGTCGCCAAGCAGGCTGACGCGGTGCTCGCGCTGGCGCTGATGCCGGATCGCTTCGGCGCCGAGGTGCGTCGGCGCATGCTGGATGCCTATGAAGCTGTGACAGTGCATGATTCCACCCTGTCAGCAAGTGCATTCGCTATCGCTGCGGCACGCGCCGGGGATGGAAAACGAGCACGCCAGTACTGGCAAGTTGCCGCGCTGACCGATCTCGGTAACCTGTTCGGCAACACCGATCACGGTCTGCATATGGCGGCCCTCGCAGGCAGCTGGAGCGCAATTAGCTGGGGCTTTGCTGGATTGCACATCGATGGGGATGTGCTCTGCGTCGATCCCGTCGCAGTTCAGGGTATCGACGATTACGCTTTCTCGATCTCCTTCCGGGGCTCGTTGATCCGCATTGCGATCCGCGATGCAAAGGCCTGTTTCACCCTGCTGGAGGGGGCGCCGGTGCTGGTGCGCGAAGGGCCATGCGCGCCCTTCTTGCTTGAGGCAGATCACAATGCGGATATCCCGGCATGACTCGGTTCCGGGCCGCGATCTTCGATCTCGATGGCGTGCTGGTGGACAGCGCGCGGCTCCATTTTGTGGCATGGAAGCGCGTGGCGGACGAACTCGGCATCCCATTTGACGAGAAGGCCAACGAGGCGCTGAAAGGTGTCGATCGTATGGGCTCGCTCGATCTGATCCTGCGGCTTGGCGGTATCAACCTGCCTAATGCCGAGCGCGAGGCGGTCGCGGCGCGCAAGAACGGATACTACCTCGATGCCGTCGCCGGGATGACACCGGCGGACCAGCTCCCCGGCGCGGCCAGCCTTGTGGCGGCCATGCAGGCGGCGGGCCTGCGCTGCGCCCTCGCATCGGCCAGCCGCAACGCACCGCTGGTGCTTGATCGGACCGGCTTGACCGACGCGTTCGATTTTATTGCCGACCCGGTCGCTGCCAGGCCCAAGCCTGCGCCCGATCTGTTCGCCATGGGAGCCGCGGCACTCGGCGTTGCGCCTGCCGATTGTGTCGGCTTTGAAGATGCCGCAGCTGGCATTGCAGCAATCAAGGCAGCGGGAATGCTGGCGGTCGGTATCGGTGAGGCGACAAGCCTGCCGGCGGCAGATCTGGTGTTTGAAACGACCAAAGGGGTCGATATCGCTCTCGTACTGGCAAGCTGAAACGGCAAAGGGGAGGGCGGGTGGCCGCCTCCTCAGGTCTCGCGCACGATCAGCCTCGTCGGCAGCATGGTAGGCTTGGGCCGCATGCCTTCGATCCGTTGCATCAGCTTCTCGACCAGAATCGCGCCAGCGATCTGCGTTTCCTGCTCGATTGTCGTGATCGCAGGAGTGAAGTGTGCTGCGGGCGGGATATTGTTGTAGCCGCAGAGGCTATAGTCCGCGGGGGCGTTCAGCCCTGCCTCGCGGAACGCCGCGATTACCGCCATCGCAGCGGTGTCTGAGAAGGTAAAGACAGCGTCCGGCGCTATCCCGCGCGCAATCCACGCAGCAGCGGAGGCATAGGTCGCATTGTACGACATGCTGTCGACCGGCAGGCAATCAACCGTGATTCCGTCGTGCTGGTCCATGATCTCGCGCAGCCCCTCGTAGCGAAGCGCAATCTCGCGGTGGGCCGTATTGCCGACGAACAGCCAGCGCCGTGCCTTGCGTTGCAGAAACAGCTCACCGGCAAGGCGTCCGCCAAGCCGGTTATCGCTGCCGACACCGCAATAGGGATCGTGCCTGTCGACCGCCCCCCAGACCACTAACGGCAGATCGGCACGCGCCATGTCGACCAGCAGCGACTGGCGGTCGCCCTGACCGAGGAAGATAAAACCGTCGGCCGCTTTTGCTCTGAGCAGATCCGCATAGCTCTGGGCGTCGGTCAGCCCTGGCGGAGACAGCAAGAGGTCCTGATTGCGTACCGAAAGCGCTTCCGACACGCCGGCGAGCAATTCGAAGACGAACGGATCGGCGATTCGCCCGTCGCGGTGTGACCCGAAATCGAGAACCACCGCGATGGTGTCCGTGCGCGATTGGCGCAACTTTTGCGCATTGCGATTGACAGCATAGCCATGCTGGCGCGCCACCTGCAGCACGTGTTCGCGCGTCTTGGCGGTGACTAGCGGACTGTTGTTGAGCACTCGCGACACGGTCGGTTTGGATACCCCGGCAATTCGGGCAATATCGGCCATATTGAACGGCATGCTACGGCTCCGTCGACCAGCCTCGCTGTGCTCATCGTCCGCTGTCTCTGTCAAAATCCGGTCCTCCCGATCGTGGTTTGGCAAATTCAGCAGCCGCCGACTACCCCCAGAATGTAGCTTTGATCCAACTCGTGAAATGCATTTCAGAAAATTGTAGCAAGCCTCCCACGGCGGATCGATCAACGATCGCTATATCTAACGGGAGGAACTTCCATGTCTCATCCTATCTCCAATCTGCAGCGGGCCGTTTCGGCAACCGCCCTTGCTATCGCGCTTACGGCAGCGCCTGCGTTCGCCCAGACTGCGGCTGCGCCAGCCGATCAGGCCGCGCCCGCCGCCGCCGACGATGTCGCCCAGGCCGGCCAGGAAATCATCGTGGTCGGTACCACCGGAGCCGGCAAGAAGCGCCAGGATGCAGCTATCGCGCTTACCGCGGTCGATTCCTCGCAGATCACCAAGCTCGCCCCCCTGTCGACCGCAGACCTGCTCAAGATCGTGCCGGGCGTCAGCACCGAGACGTCGGGCGGCCAGAATGGCGCCAACATCTTCGTGCGCGGCTATCCCTCGGGCGGCGACGCACAGTTCGTAACGCTTCAGAGTGAAGGCGTGCCGTTCTTCTCGCCAGCGACCTTGTCGTTCCTCGAGAACACGCAGCTTATCCGTATCGATCCGACCATCGCGCGGGTCGAAGCCGTTCGTGGCGGTACCGGCGCGCTGTTCGCCTCGGGCCAGCCGGGTCTCACCGTCAACTTCGTTCAGCGTGAGGGCGGACGGGACTTCGAGGGCCTTGCCAAGCTGAGCGTGACCAGCTTCGGCGAAGTGCGCGGTGACGGTTTCGTCTCGGGTCCGCTCGGTCCGGAAACGACTTTCATGGTCGGCGGCTTCTATCACAGCGGGCGCGGCATTCGCGATCCGCAGTTCACGTCGGAAAAGGGCGGCCAGATCACGGCCAACATCCGCCACAATTTCGACCACGGCTCGCTGCTGGTCTTCGGCCGCTACCTGAATGATCGTGGCCAGTGGCTGCTGCCGATCCCCGTCACGCAGAATGGCAACAAGATCTCGGCCTACCCGGGTTTTGATCCGGGCACCGGAACGCTGCTCAGCAATGATCTGCGCCTCGGTACGCTCAACGATGGCACCAAGGTCGATCTTGCCGACGGCCGCGGCGCCCGCACCACGAACCTCGGCGCCAACTTCGAATACGACCTCAGCGATGCTCTGACCCTGCGCTACCGCACCAGCTGGCTGAAGGGCGATGCCGACACGACCGGCGACGTCCCAGCCGGGGCAGCGCCGCAGAGCGCCACCGCCTATGCCGCAGGCCTTGGCGGCACGATTGCCAGCCTCACCTATGCCAACGGGGGCGGCAGCGTCGCGCCGACGACGCAGGTGATCCAGACTGGCACCTGGATCGTGCGCAAGCAGATCGAAAACTGGTCGAACGACCTGAACCTTGCCTACAAGGTGGGCAACAACACGCTTACGGTCGGCGGCTATTTCGCCTCCTACTCGTCGCACGACCAGTGGAACCTCGGCAATGGCCAGCTGGTCACCGCCACCCCCAATGCGCGGCGGCTCGACCTGACGATCCTAACCCCCGGCGGTGTGACCCAGCAGGCCACACGTAGCGGTTTTGTTCAGGGCAGCTTCTACAACGTCAACGCCGTTTACGACGGCAAGGACTATGCCGCCTATGCGGTCGACGAATACCAGGTCACGCCCAAGCTGCGCGTCGATGCCGGCGTGCGCTGGCAGAAGCACGAGATCAACGGCACGCTGGAGAACAATACGTTTGGCGTCGATACCGATGGCAACCCCAACACGCTCTACAACAATGGTTCGGCGGTGCTGAACGGCACCTACACGCAGCTGCGCTACCGCAATGACAAGGTGTCCTGGACGGCGGGTGCAAACTACGCCTTCACGTCTGCCCTCGGCGCGTTTGCTCGCTACAGCCGCGGCCACAGCTTCCCGAGTTTCGACGATCTGCGCGACAACCCGCCGACCGCCACGCAGCCGGGGTCACCGACGATCAAGGTCGATACCTACGAAGGCGGCCTGAAGTACTCCACTCCGATCCTCAGCGCCTACCTCACGGTCTTCCACAACGAATTCAGCGGCCTGCAGAACTCGGTGATCACCAACGGGCAGCCTGTGTTCTCGCTTGGCGGTGCCCGCACCACCGGCGCCGAACTCGAAGGAACGGTACGGCCGATTGGCGGCCTTTCGATCGGCTTTGCGGGTACCTGGCTCGACGCCAAGTACAAGAACTACCGCGACAGCAATGGTGCGCCGCTTGATGGCAACAAGGTGCAGCGCCAGCCGCGTTGGCAGTGGCGGGTCACGCCTTCGTACGAAGCGCGGTTCGGCAATGACAACAAGGCCACCGTGTTCACTACGATTGCCTTCATCGGCGACCGCTTCTCGGACGTGCAGAACCAGCAGCTCCTGCCCAAGTACTACAAGTGGGACGCGGGCCTGCAGGTCGAACTCGGCAAGCGGCTCGAATTCCAGGTCTCGGTGGACAACATCACCAACACCATCGGTCTGACCGAGGGCAATCCGCGCACCATCGGGTCGCAAGGTTCGGGGGCCATTCTGGCCCGCCCGATCCTGGGCCGGTCCGCTCTGTTCAGCGCTGCCGTCAAGTTCTGACGCGCAGCCCTTTCCCTCTCTCCCCACTATCGCCGGTCAGCTTGTCGCTGGCCGGCGTTTCTTTTTGCGATGGCCAGCCAGCATCCGCTCACCGCAGAAGACTCGCGCCCGAGCTGTTCGCGATCTGGAGATAGAGCGGGGTTGCATTGCTGCTCTTTGATGGTGCGCCTCGCGAACGACGCATCTTCCGCAGAGAAGCGGTTTTGACCCGTTCGAACGCGACATTGTCTTGATTTCACATTGCTCCACCCCGACGAAGCAATCTGGAACTGTGATGGAGGAATGCCTGATGCGTTTGATGGTGCTCGCAGCGCTTGCTTTCGCCGCACCGGCAGCTGCAAAGACTTATGAACTCCAGGCCACACCCGAGACGGTCGCTTGGGGGCATTATGATGCTGCGGACAAGCCCGTGCTGACGATCCAATCAGGCGACACGGTAGTGATCCACACCTTGCTGACCAGCAGCCCCACACGTCTCGAAAAGGCTGGCGTGGCTTCGCAGGATGTCGAGCCGGCGCTGCGTGCGGTGTTCGACGGCGTGCCGGCTGCCGCGCGCGGGCCCGGCGGTCACATCCTCACCGGCCCGATCGCGATCGAAGGGGCAGTGCCGGGTGACACCCTCGAGGTGCGTATCCACAAGATCGATCTGGCGATCCCCTATTCCTACAATGCCTTCGGGGTCGGCACCGGCTTCCTGACCGACGATTTCCCCTATTCGCGCATGCGCATCATCCCGCTCGACCGGCAGAGTATGACGGCGCAATTCGCGCCTGGCATCGAAGTGCCGCTACGTCCGTTCTTCGGGAGCATGGGCGTGGCACCGCCACCAGGCTTTGGCCGCTATGACTCAGCGCCGCCCAATATCAATGGCGGCAACATGGACGACAAGGCTCTGGTCGCAGGCACCACGCTGTTCCTGCCCGTCCACGCGCCGGGCGCGCTGTTTCAGGTGGGCGACGGACATGCCGCGCAAGGCAACGGCGAGGTCGATATCACTGCGCTTGAAACCTCGCTGACCGGTACGTTCGAGTTCATCCTCCACAAGGGCATGAAATCACCCTATCCGCGCGCCGAAACCCCGGATGCGTATATTGCGATGGGCTTTGACGACGATCTCAGCAACGCAACGCGCAAGGCCTTGCGCAACATGCTCGAGTTTCTGGTGACGGCGAAGGGCCTGTCGCGCGACGATGCCTATATGCTGATGAGCGTCGCAGGCGATGTCGAAGTGACCGAACTGGTCGACCGCAACAAGGGGGTTCACGTCGTGCTCAAGAAATCTCTGTTCACCCCGCACTGACCGCAGGAGGCAGCGAAAGGCGCCCGATCAGAGCCTCGACTGCAAGCCCGATACCGAGCAGCCTGCGGTC
The DNA here is from genome assembly GCA_964413325.1 of uncultured Novosphingobium sp. Classification (GTDB taxonomy): domain Bacteria; phylum Pseudomonadota; class Alphaproteobacteria; order Sphingomonadales; family Sphingomonadaceae; genus Novosphingobium. The sequence goes on from CAYPRK010000001.1 coordinate 114,603, forward strand.
GCTGCCTGCAGGACCATCGAGCTCTATGGCAACCGGCAGGCCGCCCGCCAGCGCCGCTGGCAGCACTAGCCCGGGAAGGCCCGCAGTGCTGCCCGGTGCGATGTTGCGCGAGATCGCGGCTTCGAACGGCACATCGCTGCCGCCAAGACTCACCGTGCGGTCTTCGCCGATCCGGGTCGCCCGTATTCTGGTGGCCGGGAAGAGAATGGCATCGACCCGGTTCTCGGCGAACCACTCTGCGAACGAGGCTTTGAGCGCGGGCAGGTGGACGGTGAGCGCGGCCGCATAGGCCTCTTCGGGAATGGCTCCCGGCGCACCCGGCACCGCGAAAGCTTCGAGCAGGCCTTTCACATCGGGGCTGACTTCGGCGTGCAGTGCTTCATACGTGATGCTCGCCCCGGAAGCGGCCAGCCAGCGCCGGAGCGAGGGCACCAAGTCGTGTATCTGCACCGTCATGGTGATCGCGTCGATCAGTTCTGCCAGACCCGCCAGATCGGCCCTGACAATCGTCACCCCTGCGCGTTCCAGTTGCATGATCACGCCATCAACCGCCTCGGCAACCACCGGATCGAGATCCGCGTAATAGTAACCGGGGGCCACGCCGAGCCGCAGTCCGGCAAGCGGCACGGCCACCACTGGCGACGCCTCGCCGGTCATCACATCATCGAACAGCACGAGATCGGATACGTGCCGGGCGACTGGTCCAACCTGATCGAATTCGCCCGTGATCGGCGCGCAGCCGTCGTTGGGATAGCGGCCTGTCGTCGGCCGAAATCCGGCGATACCGCACAGCGCTGCCGGGACACGGATCGATCCTTCGGTGTCTTCGGCCACGGCCAGCGGCGCCATCCCGGCCGCAACCGCCGCTGCGCTGCCGCCGCTGCTGCCGCCCGGGATCCGCGTGCGATCCCACGGATTGCGCACCGGACCGAAGGCCAGGTTGTTGCTTGTCCAACCTAGCGACAACTCGTGCAGATTTGTCTTGCCGAGCACGATAGCCCCAGCCGCGCGCAGACGGGCGACGACCGGAGCATCGGTATCCGGATAGAAGTCGCGCAACGCGGACGTTCCCGCGGTGGTTGGCAAGTCTGCTGTGTTGATGCTGTCCTTGATCGGCACGGGCAGGCCGTGGAGCGGGCCAAGCACCTCGCCAGCCGCTCGGCGTATATCAGCGGCACGGGCCTCTGCGCGCACCGCTTCGGGATCAAGCGTGATGAACGCGTTCAGGAGCGCCTCTGCCGCGCAGCGCGCCAGCAAGGCCTCGGCATAGGCCAGCGCGGTGATGCGGCCCTCGCGCATTGCGCTTACTGCTTCGCCCGCTGAAAGCGCGATCATTTCGTCAGGTGTCACGAAAGCCATCTCCCGGTTTGGACCGGAGGTGTAATACTGCTGCGACTGGGATGAAAGGCCGTCACCATCAGCCCAGGAGGGCAGGGTGTTGGCGCTCGGACCTGCTCGGCACGCCTGAACCGGAAGGAACTGACCAGTGGCGGACTATGAAATCTTCGAGGCCGGTGACGTCACGCTCCAATCGGGCATTGTACTGCCGGGGGTGCGCGTTGCGTACGTCACGCATGGAACGCTTAATGCCGCGCGCGACAACGCGATTGTCTATCCGACCCACTACTCCGGTACGCACAACAGCAATGCCTGGGCAATCGGACCAGGCATGGCGCTAGATCCGGAAAAGTATTTTATCATCGTGCCCAACATGTTGGGCAATGGCCTCTCATCCTCGCCCAGCAACACGCCGGCTCCGCACGATGGTCCGCGGTTCCCGCTGGTGACAGTGCGCGACAATGTCCTGCTCCAGCATCGGCTGATCACAGAGATATTCGGGATCACTTCCCTCAAGCTCGTGACCGGCTTTTCGATGGGCGCACTGCAGGCATTCCAGTGGGGCGCGCTGTTCCCGGACATGGTCGAGCGGATCGCGCCATTCTGCGGTTCGGCGCGGGTATCTCGGCACAATTGGCTGTTCCTCGAAGGGTGCAAGGCAGCGTTGATGGCCGATGCGGCCTTTGCCGGCGGCGACTACACCGCACCGCCCGTCACCGGTATCGCCGCTTTTGCACGGGTCTACGCCGGGTGGGCCTGGTCGCAGACTTTTTTCCGCCAGCACCTCGATCGCGACCTGCTCGGCCTGCCTTCGATGGAGGCGTTTCTATCGCTGGCGTGGGAGCCTTCGTTCCAGGCGGTCGATGCCAATGATCTGCTTGCTATGCTGGCCACCTGGCAGGCCGCCGACATCAGCCAGGATCCGCGCTTCGATGGAAACTTCGCACTGGCTCTGGCGGCGATTTCGGCGAGGGCCGTGGTGATGCCCTGCCGCAGCGATCTCTACTTCCCGCCCGAAGACAGCGAGATCGAGGTCGCACACATGCCCGATGCCGAGCTCAAAGTTATCCCGTCGGTCTGGGGGCATATGGCGGGCGGCGGGCGTAACCCCGACGATGCTACGTTTATCAATACGGCGCTGGCGCTGCTGCTCGCCGACTAGCAGCTGTGGATCGGCTTGGCCGCCGGACTTAGTGATAAGTCCGGCTTCGCGCACGTTTTTGTGAGCTTGCTGCGCTACCTGTCGCTGCTGCATGAGGATGGTATCGAGAGTGCCGCTGACGTCATTTGGTGGATGACCTCCGCACTAGCGTCGCTGTGCAATGAGGTGGTCGTTGCAGGTTCACGTCTAGGCGTCGTTCCATGGAGGTGGAGGTTGTCACGGTCGGATTGGATCTGGCGAAGAATGTGTTGCAGGTGCACGCCATCGCTGCCGATGATGCAGTGCGAGAAATGGAGAGCGTTTCGCAACAGACTGATCCCTCCGCCAAGCATTATCCTTTAAACTCAAATATATAAATAGTGTTTGATTGGGGCCATCTCGGCGTCTGCCAAGTTCTGCGCGAATGACGTTCCCACTATTTTCTGGTTGCGGATTGTCCAGATCCATCCGGGCGCGGTGGGGCATCTGCGCTTGAGAGAGGGCAAGGAGCGGCCACACGCGCGGTCTGCCGTGGAAGGTCAGGCCGGCCAAAGCCCTGTTGACCACGGCACTGGCAACTTTGGCGGCTGCGCTGGCCCTGGCACTCGGCCCCTGGTCGGGCCTGCTGTGCTTTGCGACGCTGCCTGCAACCTTGCTGGCGTTTGTTGTCGGCCTTGCCGCTGCCTGCCTCGTCTGTGCCCAGCTGCTCAAGGGCAGGGCGCTGGCAGACCCGAAAGCTGCCCAGGTCCGAGCCTTGCCACTCAGCTCGATGCGCCGCTGAGCGGCCCCGACGGCAACTTGCACACCGCTGATGAGAATGGCAGCCTGCACCAGATCAGGGTGGGAGAACATTCGTGAAAGTATTGCGCAAGGCATCGGTCATCGCGGCAGCACTGTGTGTGGCCAACCTGCCGTGTTCGGCGCAGGCGGATACCGGCTTTTATCAGTATCCGGTCGCGCATGGTGATACCCTGATCTTCGCCAGCGAGGGAGACCTCTGGAGGGCGCCGGTCGCTGGCGGTGCTGCCATTCGACTGACCAATCACGTTGAGGAGGAGAGCAATCCACACATTTCGCCCGACGGAAGCATGATTGCATTCAACGCTGCCTACGACAGCGCGGGCGATGTCTATGTGATGCCGCTGGCGGGCGGCGCACCAAAACGACTGACCTATGCGGGCGGCGGGGTCCGCACCGTGGGCTGGACCCCTGATGGGAAGGTACTGTTCGTCTCGCGCATCGAGCAGGGCGGATTCTCTCAGGTTCTTTACAGCGTCGATCCGCGCGGCGGTGATCCGGTGGCGATCCCGCTGGCCCGTGTGCAGGATGCCACGTTTGGGAGCGACGGCCAGACGCTGTTCTTCACGCGGCGGGGGATCGGCGGCAGCAATGACAACGCAGTCCAGTATCGCGGCGGAGCGATGGGCCAGTTGTGGCGCTGGCAGAGCGGCTCTTCCGGAGAGGCCGTCCGCCTGCTCGCCGATTTCGGTGGCCCGGTCAGCATGCCGATGGCGCATGGTGGCCGCGTCTACTTCGTGTCTGACAAAAGCGGCAGCGATGCGATCTGGTCGGTTGCGGAAGACGGCAGCGGTGTCCGCCAGGAAACCGAGGCCATGCCTTTTCCCATTCGGCAGGCAAGTCTCGATGGCGACAGGATCTTCCTGCAGAACGGGGCCGATATCTACGCCTTCGGCCTGACCGACAAATCACTGCGCAAACTCGATCTGGCGATCATCACCGACCGGGCCCAGACCCGTCAGCGCGCGATCGACAAGCCGCTGCGGTTCTTCACGGGCGCCACGATCGCGCCGTCCGGCCTGAGCGTTGCTGTAACCGCGCGCGGCCGCGTCGCGCTCGGCTTCCCCAAGGACCGCCGCCGTATCGAGTTGCCGGTTCCGCTCGATGCCCGCGCGCGCCAGGCGCAGGTCTCGCCAGACGGCAAGACGGTATTTCTCCTGCTCGACAAGGACCTTGCTGGCGGCGTGTTTCGCATGCCGGCGGACGGTTCCGGACCCCCCGTTGCCATCACCAAGGACTATGCCAGCCACATCTGGAATTTCGAGGTGTCGCCGGATGGCAAGACCCTCGTCTTCATGGACAAGGCGGCGCGCCTCCAGAAGCTCGACGTTGCGAGCGGGGTTGTCACGCTCCTCGCCCAGAACACGACAGGGAACGACCAGCCGTTCAGCGACTTGCGCTTTTCGCCCGACGGCCGCTTTATCGCCTATTCGGAAGATCATGATGGCGGAGCAGCTTCGCGCGGCGTCATCATGCTGCAATCGCTGTCCGATGGACGCCGCATCGAAGCCACGTCGCGCAAGTATAACGATACCTCGCCAGCCTTCTCGGCCGATGGCCGCTGGCTCTATTTCGTCTCCGAGCGCAACTTTGATCCTCATCCCGGCCACCCCTGGGGGGATCGCAACATGGGCGTCTCCTTCCCGGACAGAGGCGAAATCTATGCGGTCCAGCTTGATCCTGCGGCCGAGTTTCCCTTCAGCGTCGATACCGAACTGACCAGCGCCAGCAAATCGGCTTCAGGTGACTCCTCTGCCACTGGTGAAGGTGCTGGGCCGGACAAGGCGAAGGTTGATGAAGGCAAGGCGGACAAGAAGGCCAAGAAGAGCGCCCCCGTGAACGTGGTTTTCGATGGGCTCGCCGGGCGCCTTTACAAGGTGCCGGGCGCCACTGGAATCGCGGGAACCCTGCTGGTCGGCGATAAGCACCTGTTCGCCCTGCGCGGCGAAAATGAGCTGATCTCCATCGCCATCAGCAAGGACGATCCGAAGATCGAAACCTTCGCCAAGACCGTTCTGGCCGCTTCCCTTTCGGCGGACCGCAAGACTGTTTTCGTTGTCACCGGGCCGCCCGACGATCTGGCGATGCTGCTCGTCCCTGAAGGCGAGAAACTGCCTGAGAAGCTCGATCCGAACCGCGTGCGTCTCGCCGATTGGCGGTTGCAGATCGACCCGCGCGAGGAGTGGCATCAGATGTTTCTTGATGCGTGGCGTCTCCACCGGGACTTTGCCTATGACCCCAAGCTGCGCGGCGTAGACTGGAATGCGGTGCGCGCAAGGCTGGAGCCCCTCGTCGCGCGCATTGGTCACCGCGCCGAACTGAATGCGGTCCTCTCTGAAATGTCGTGGTCGCTCGGCATCCTCCATAGCCAGATCGGAGCCGGGGAGCTTCCGGTGGACAGCGAAAATCCGCAGATGGGCTATCTCGGCGCCCGGTTGGCCGCAAACACCGGCGGCGGCATGCGGATCACGCAAATCAACGATTCCGATCCCGACATCATTGCCCTCCGGTCTCCCTTGCGGCGCCCCGGCGTCGATGTTCGCGAAGGTGATGTGATCCTGCGCATCGATGGCGCGAACATGACGAGCCAGGCCGATGTTGCACGTGCGCTGGCTGGCAAAGTCGGGCAAGAAGTGCGGCTCGATCTGACGCGTAGCGGGGCAGCACGCTCTGCCATCGTCAAGCCCGTAGCGTTTGCGGGAGAAATCGGCGCGGAACACCACGATCGTGTCATCAAGACCCGCGCAGCGGTCGACCGCTTGTCGGGAGGAAAGATCGGCTATGTATCGCTGGCGGCAATGGTGGAGGATGATGTCGCCGAATTTGCCCGGGATTTCTACGGTCAGGCTGATCGCGAGGGCATGATCATCGACGTGCGCAACAACGACGGGGGCAATGTCGACAGCATCATCATCGGCGCACTGCTGCGCCGGGCATGGGCCTTCTGGGCGGCCCCCGGCGGCAAACCCTATACCAACATGCAAGGAGCCTATCGCGGGCCGATCGCCGTGCTGATCGACGAACAGACCTATTCCGATGGCGAAACATTTGCAGCCGGGATCAAGTCCCTGGGACTGGCACCGCTGATCGGACAGCGGACCGCCGGAGCCGGCATCTGGCTGACCGACCGCAACCGCCTGACCGATAAAGGCGTCGCGCGCATTGCCGAACTTCCCCAGTACCGGCTCGACGGCGAATGGCTGATCGAAGGCTGGGGGGTGGAACCCGACATCGCGGTGGACAACCTTCCGCATGCAACATTCGAGGGCAGTGACGCGCAACTGCAGGCGGCGATCGACTATCTCAAAGGCAAGCTGGCGGCGCAGCCCACAGCTCCGCTCGTGGCCCGCCCGTTGCCACCGGTCGGAACGCCGGCAAAGTCTGCGATTGCCTTGCCAAGGCCCGGGTCTTGAGCAAGGCAATCGCGCCACCAGACACCGCGCCGCCTGAAGCCGATGCCGTCAGAGGTCTTTGGTTCGAAACCGAGCGTTCGGCGACGAGCCGCAATTTTCAGCCAATGGCTCGATCCTGGGCTCCACTCACGCGTGACCTTCGCCGCCATCCACGAAGAGCTCCGATCCCGTCACGAAGCTCGCATCATCGGATGCAAGGAATAGCGCGGCCCGGGCGATTTCCGCTGGATCACCAACCCGGCCAAGCGGAACGCCAAGCGCCATTTCGCCAAGCAGTGCTTGCTGCTGCGCTTCATCGTCTCCTGCCAAACCCTTGAGGCCGGGTGTACCGGTCGGCCCGGGGACGAGTGTGTTGATCCTGATACCGCGATCCTTGAGCTCGACCATCCAGTTGCGCGTCAGTGCGTGGACTGCGGCCTTCGACGCAGAATAGATGCTGAAGCCCGGCGTCGCCTTCGCCGCAGAAGTGGAGCCGTTCAGGATGACGGACGCGCCTTGCGTCAGGAGCGGGATTGCCTTCTGAACCGTGAAGACCACGCCCTTCACGTTCCGGCCAAAGGTATCGTCGAAGTGGTTCTCATCGATCTCGGTCAGGGGCTTCAGCGATCCGCCCCCGGCGTTGACAAAGAGCACATCGAGCCGACCGAATTGGGCGCTGACCATCGCAAACAGCGCATCGAGGTCCGAGAGACTGGCGGAATCGGCGCGATAACCGATCGCACCGGGGATCGATGCGACAGCGATGTCGAGTTCGGCCTGGCGCCGTCCGGTAATGATCAGGCGCGCGCCTTCGCTGGCAAAGAGCCTTGCGGCAGCGAGGCCGATGCCGGAGGTGCCGCCGGTTACGAGTGCGATCTTGTTGGCAAGCTTGCTCATTGCGGATTCCTGTGGGCAGCCGCGCCTTGTGAAGTGGGCGGCGGCGCGAGTGGTTGCGGGGGTATGACGAATTCGACCGTCTTGCCGGGAAAGGGATGGTGATTGGCGTTGACGAGCTGGATCAAAATCGTGTGCGGCGGTTCGCTGAACACTGGCACTACGCCGGCTGCACCTTCGATGTCATGGGCACTTAGCTCGCTGGTCTGCGCACCGGCAAGCAGCAGCCCCTTCAGCACAAGAAGATGCACCGTCATCTTGCAACGCTTCGATCCAGGAAATCGTGGATCATCGGCGCCATCACGTGGAGCTGATCTTCAAGGGCGAAGTGGCCGCTGTTGAGCAGATGGTATTCGGCCTTGGGCAGATCACGCCGATAGGGCTCGGCTCCCGTCGGAGGAAAGATCTTGTCGTTCTTGCCCCAGACAATCAGCGTAGGCGGCTGATACTTGCGGAAGAACGCCTGAAACTGGGGGTAAAGAGCGACGTTCGTGCCATAATCGCGAAACAGATCCAGCTGGATGTCCTGGTTGCCGGGCCGATCGAGCAGCGGCTGATCGTGACGCCAGTTGGCCGGATCGATGCGCGAGACGTCTTCCATCCCGTCCTGATATTGGAACCTTGTGGTTTCCGGTGCCACCAGCACCTCGAGTGCGGCACGGCTTGCCGCGCTGTGCTCTGCCCAATCCTTCTTGATCGGGTCCCAGAACGGGCCCAGCCCTTCGGCGTAGGCGTTCCCGTTCTGGATGATCATCGCGCTCACCCGTTCCGGGTGTTTGAGGGCGAGCCTGTATCCCACCGGCGCGCCATAGTCGAACAGGTACATGGCATAGCGTGTCGTGCCGAGTTGCCCCAGCAAGCCGTCCATAAGAGCCGCAAGATGCGCAAAGCTGTAGGTGAATTTTGTGTGGTCCGGCGCATCGCTTTCACCAAACCCGGGGTAGTCTGGCGCGATGACGTGATAGCGATCGGCGAGAAGCGGGATAAGCCGCCGATACTGGTGCGACGACGTAGGAAAGCCGGGCAGCAGAAGCACCACAGGGCCGTCGGCGGGCCCCGCTTCCACATAGGCGATCTGGACGTCCTCGACGCGGGCCGTGCGAAAATGAGGCACAGCAGAGAGCGCCTGCTCCGGCGCGGGGCCCGGATCGGCCGCTCTGGCTGCTGCCGAGCACAGCAGCGACGCCAGCACCAGAGCGATGGGGTATAGTCTGTTCGTCACTTCGCCTCTCCTGCCGAGCGGAGCCTCGGGAGTTCTCGTCCCAAAGGGATATATGCTATGACAAAAGTTAGTCGCAGTGCGGGGAGGGGAGAATGCGCGACGTAGGGAAGCCTAGCTTTCTTGGTGCGAAACGATGATCGACCGGCTGGACGCGATGCGCGTGTTCATCACAGCGTTGAACCAGGGTAGCCTGGCTCGCGCTGGCAGACACCTTGGCCGTTCACCTGCGGCAGTCACCAGAGCCATTGCCGCACTGGAAGCGCATGTCGGAGCGCCCCTGCTGCTGCGAACGACGCGCAATCTCCGACTGACGGAAGCTGGCGAGCGGTACGCCGCCGTTTGCCGCCATGTTCTGCTCCAGCTCGAGGAAGCAGAGCTTTCCGTCGCCGGACAGCGTGTGGAACCACAAGGTGTTCTCACAATCACCGCGCCGGTCATGTTCGGCACACGCATACTTGCGCCGATCGTGAACGACTTTCTTCGGGCAAAGCCCAAGATTCAGGTGCGCCTCTTGCTGCTGAACCGGATCACGAACCTGATCGACGAGGGGATTGACGTTGCCCTGCGTATCGCGTCCCTCCCGGACTCGTCGCTCATCGGCGTTCGCGTAGGCGAAGTGCGGCGCGTGCTTTGTGCGGCGCCCGATTATCTGGATGGGAAACCGCCAGTGACGTCGCTGCAGGATCTCTCCAGCCACGATTGCATCGCTGTGGAGCCAAGTGCACCGGAGGATATCTGGAGCTTTCCGCCACGGGCGGGCGGCAAGATCGCAAGGAGGGTCAGGGTCAAGCCACGGTTGATGGTCAACGACGACGAGGCGGCGGTGAACGCTGCGATCGCGGGCGGAGGCATCGTCCGCATCCTCAGCTACAAGATCCAGAACGAAGTCCGGGATGGCCGCCTTGTCGTGCTTTTGCCGGACGATGAGCCGGAACCGGTTCCAGTGCATCTGGTGGCCGTCCCGACGCGCCTTGCAATTCCGAAAGTCCGGCATTTCATCGATTTCGCGACGGGCCGATTGCGCGCGCGCCTGATGGACATCTGATGCCAACCTTGGTGCCGGACGCTTCAGGAGCGCATGGCAGTTCGATGTCACAATCGAGAGCTGAGCCGAGTCACTGGAGCCAACAGAAGTTCGTTTGCTGATGAGCGTAGGCCGACATGCTGTACGGCGCTATCGTACGGTGCAGCAGCGCGAGTTCATCGGGTTGCTGCCTTATGTCTTTGTCGGCTCGGTCGGCGCTGATGGCGGTCTGGGCCTGACCGGGGGCAGATAGACCGCCACCGCCGCGCGGATTAGAACCGCTTCGCCACCACTCTTATGCCGTCAGCGGGGATAATCGCGGCCTTGGCGCATGCTCACCAGCGGCCGGTACAAGGGCGATGCGGTGCGGCGCCATGCCGGGCGCATTGATCGCGCCATGTTCGCGCGGTGGCTTGCGCTGTGGGAGGCGACCACCAGCGAACTGCTGTCGCCCCAGAGTGCCTTGGCGGTGCAGGCCAAGGCTCACCGGATGGGCGAACGGCTGATCAAGGCTATCGGGTCTGGAAACGGGTGATCGTTGGCTTCAGTTAGCCCAGCGACTCTGCCGGGGTTACCGGGCTGACGTCGGCCAGCGATACGCGAGGATCAGCGCAGGCAGCAGGACCAGGCTGGCGAGAGTCGAGGAGACGAGCCCGCCGAGAATGACGGCCGCCATCGGGCCCTGGATCTCGCGGCCTGCCTGCCCCGCTTCGAAGGCCAGCGGAGCGAGGCCGAGGCCGGCGACGAGCGCTGTCATCAGGATTGGCGTGAGACGCTCGCGCGCGGCGCGCAGGACGGTGGCTCCGTCGCGGGGGGCGCCCTCATCGTCCACGAGGTGATCGACATGCGCGATGAGCAGGATCGCGTTGCGCGCGCTGATGCCGAACAGGGTGACGAAGCCGACCAGCGCGCCGAGCGAGAGCACGCCGCCGGTGAGCGCGACAGCGACCACGCCGCCGATCATGGCAAAGGGGGCGGTTGCGAGAATGAGCAGCGCGGGGCGCCCGCCGCCGAACGCCAGCACGAGCAGCGCGGCGACCAGCACCGCTGCGACCGCCACGTTGATCGCGATCTCGCGCGATGCCGCCTGCTGCGCTTCGGCGGCGCCGACAAAATCGAGTGTCACACCCGGCGGCAATTTGACCTTTGCGGCGATGGCGAGACGCGCCTGGGAGACGAAGTTCGCCACGTCGATGCCCTCGGGATTGGCCGTCACCACCTGGCGGCGCAGGCCGCCTTCGTGCGCAATCGTCGCGCGCCCTTCAGCGATGCGGATGGTAGCGATGTCACGCAGCGGGACGGCGGAACCGTCGGCGGCGCGGACCAGCACCGCGCCGACCGCCTCGGGCTCACGCCGCTCGGCATCGGCAAGCGTCAGTGCGACGGGCGTAATGCGGTCGGCCTCGGTGACTTGCGAGATCGCGAGGCCCTGATGGGCCGCCTCGATCGCGTCGTAGGCCTCACTGCCGTTGACCCCGTGCGCGGCCATGCGCTGCGGATCGAGCGTGATGGCGAGCGTCGGCGTGCCGGGTTCGGATTTGAGCTGGATGTCGGCGGCGCCGGGCAGGGTCTTGAGGACAGCGGCGATGCGCGCAGCCGTGCTGTCGAGCGCGGCCAGATCGGGGCCGAATACGTTGATCGCCACTTTCGCGGTCTCGCCCGATAGCGATTCCGAAATGCGGTCGCCCAGGAACGTGACGACTTCGCCGTGCATCATCGGATAGCGCCCGAGTACCGCGCGCAGCCGGGCCTCGACATCGTCCTCGGCCATCGGAACATCGGGCCGCAGCCGCACGTGGATTTCGCTGCGGCTGGGCGGCCAGGTATCCTCGGCCGCTTCGGCGCGGCCGATCTGCTGCTCGGCGGTGGCGACTTCGGGCATGCGGCGGATTTCGCTGATCATGCGCGCGCCGATATCGCGCGTCCACGGCAGCGACGCGCCGACCGGGCCATTGAGCTGCATCACGAAGTGGCGCTCGCGGAACTGAGGCAGGAGTTCGCCGCCGAAAGTCGCCATTGCGGCAGCAGCGGCGAGTGCGGCGAGCAAGGTGGCAACGATCGCGCCGCGCGCCTGCGGGAGCGTGGCTGTGAGCAGCGCGGCATGGCGGTCCTTCAGGCGATGCACATAGCCGGGCTCGTCTTCCTGCGCCTGCGCGCCGAGCAGCAGCAGGCAGAGCGCTGGAGCGACAGTCATCGCCACCACCAGCGAGGCGAGCACCGCGATCACGAAAGCGGCGGCGAGCGGGCGGAAGAAGCTGCCCTGCAGACCGGTGAGGAACAGGATCGGCAGTACGGTCGCGGCCAGCACGAAGGTCGCGTAGACGACGGGGCCGCGCACTTCGACCGAAGCACTGGCGATCACCGCCTGCCGGTCGGCCTCGGCGCCGACCAACCGCAGCCGCCGCACGATATTCTCGACATCGACGATGGCATCATCGATCACGACGCCGAGCGCCACGGCGAGCCCGCCAAGGGTCATCGTGTTGACCGCCTGCCCGCTCTTGTCGAGCACGATCAGCGCGGCGAGCAGCGAGAGCGGGATCGCAGTGAACACGATCAGCGCCACGCGCCAGTTGCGCAGGAATGCGAAGAGCACGAAGCCGATCAGCACCGTGCCGATGAGCAAGTCCTTCATGATCCCGGCGAGCGCGGTTTCGATGAAGGTGGCCGGGCGGTGGAGATTGGCGGTCATGGTGATGCCCGCCGCGCGCACGGCCGGCTCCAGATCACGCAGCACGGCTTCGACCCGGCGCGTGGTGTCGAGCGTGTTGGCGCCGTACTGGCTCGACATGTTGATGAGCACGCCGGGCTCGCCCATGATCAGTGCGTCGCCCGCCTTGGGCGCGGCGGCGAGGACGACATCGGCAACATCGCCGATGCGCGCAGCCGTTCCGTTGCCCAGCGGGAGCGGCGCCGCGGCGATGGATCCGGGTGAGACACCGCCGCCGGAGGGCTCGACAATCAGGCGCTGGTCGGCGGTTTCGGCAAAGCCGCCGCCGCGCGGCTCGGTGACGGCGCGGATGGCGGCAGCAAGGTCGCTGAAGGCAATGCCGCGCGCAACGAGATCACGCGGGCGGGCGCGCACTTCGATCCGCCGCTCGTCGCCGCCATAGAGGCTGGCACGGGCCACGCCGCGCGTGGCGAGGAGGCGGGGCCGCACCGTCCACTGGACAAAGTCACGCAGCGCCATCGGGTTTTTCCCCCCGGTGAAGCCGACCTTGAGCAGATCCATCGTTGCGGAGGTCAGCGGGCTCAACTGCGGTGGCTGGACGCCGGAGGGCAATTGCGTGACGACTTCCGCGATGGACTCACCCACGATCTGGCGGGCCTTGTAGGGATCGCTGCCTTCGACGAAGGTCACGTCTATCACCGAGAGGCCCTGGATCGATTCCGAGCGGACTGAGGCAACGCCGTTCGCGCCGTTGATCACATTCTCGAGCGGGCGGGTGACGAAGGCCTCGACCTGTTCGGGCGAGAGACCGGGCGCCTCGGTCTGGACGCTGGCCTGCGCGGGCACGAAATCGGGAAACACGTCGTAGCGCGCGCTGGCAAGCGTTTGCACGCCGTAGATCGCCAGCAGCAGCGCAGCCAGCAGCACGAGGCGCGGATGGGCCAGCGCGGTCCGAACGATCCGGTTCAGCACGCGGCTAGTCGCCTTCCTGCGCGAGGTCGTCAGCGCGGTCGAGCGCGATCAGGGCTCCGGCGCCGTGGATCACGACGCGGTCGCCTGCCTTGAGCCCGGTGCTGGCCATCCAGCCACCCGCAACGGGCTGTGCGTCGGCAAGCTCGATGCGTGCAAAGCGCGTGCCATCGGCGCGGTAGACCCACTGGGCGCCGCGCCAGCGGACGACGGCATCGCCGGGCACGAACACGCCCTGACGGTTCGGCCCGTTTGCGGCGATGACATCGCGGATGCGCCCGGCGTTGAGCAGGCGTGCTGCGGCGCCGTCCGCAATGCCGAGCAGGCCTGCGCTTTGGAGCCGGGCATCGGCCTGTGCGGCGGGGCCGATCAGGCGGATCGAGCCGCCATCGGCAAGGCGCACGCTGCTCCCGGCGTTTGCGCCCGGCAGATCGACGCGGACGAGGGCAGCCTCACCGCGCGTGATCGCAGAGAGCAGCGCCGTGCGCGCGGTATCGCCCATCGCGGCAAGTGCAGGAGCGTATTCGAGCGCGACGCGCTGCTCGGCGAGGTGCAGACGCGCGGCATCGGCCGCGGCTTGCGCGCGGGCGGCCTCGACCGCCTGGCGCGAGGCGCTCTGATCGGCAGCCGCAAGCCCGGCGAGCCGCGCTGCTTCAGCGGACGAGGCAGCAGCGGAGGCGCGCGCAGCCGCGATCTCGGCCTCGATGGCGGCGAGTGGTCCGGCATCAAGTCCGCGGGCGAAGCCATGGACGTCGCCCGGGGCACTGCTCGCTGCAAGCACCGCGAGCTTGAGGCCAAGCCGCGCGGCGAGGTCGCGCGGGATAGCAACTCCCTCTTCCTTGGCTTCGGCAGGCGCAGCGGCCTCGGCCTTGGCATCGGGCTCCGCAGTCTGCGGTCCGCCGGCACCATGGATGGCGAAGACCAGTGCGGCGCAGAGGCCCGCGCCCAGCGCCCCCCATCCTATCGCATCGCGCGCGCTCATTGCGGACGTTCCCCTGTTACCCATGCATCAGCGGTCTGCCGGATCGCCAGTTCCGGACCGGCAACAGGCCGACGCAGCGCGTCTTCCAGCGCGGCATCGGCGGCGTGGACGCGGGCCAGCGCGTCCAGTTCGGCGAGAGCTGCCTCGACAGCGCCGGCCTGCGCGGCGGCCCAGTCTGCGCGGTCCGTTGATCCGGCAGCAAGGCTGCAAGCGGCGGCGGCGGCGAGCCGCTCGGCAAGCGGGCGTTCGCGCGTGCGCACCTCGGCGAGTGCGGCGCGAGCTGCGCGCGCTTCGACGAGTGCGGCATCGACAGCGGCAGCGGCGTTCGACACGATGACGTCGAGCTTGCGCCCAGCTTCAGTGCGCGCAGCCTCCGCCGCCGCGATGGCGCGGCGGTTGAAATCCAGCGGGGGCAGGATGAGCCCGAGTGCGACCGGCAGCTTCACGAGGCCGCGCTCCCACGTGTAGCCGGGTGACACCGTGATCTGCGGGTACTGTTTTGCCACTTCGCCGCGCAGAGCCGCTTCGGTGGACTGATAGTCCGCCAGTGCATGGAGCAGGTCTGCGCGCGACAGAATCGCCTGCCGCCGGGCATCGGCGCCGGCTGCAGCCGCAGGATCGGGCGGTGCGTCGAAGTCCGGCCAGACCGGCGTGATCCCGGCCAAGGCCTCGACCGGCACACTGATGGCAGCGGCCAGAGACTGGCTCGCCTGCTGGGTTGCCGCTTCCGCATCACGCCGCCGGCGCATGACATTGGCGCCTTCGCTGCGGATCCGCTCGGCTTCGACGCGGGCGATTTCACCGGAGGCAAGGCGGCGCTCCATAGCCGCTACTTGTCGTTCGCGCAGATCGGCGAGCTGGCCGAGAAGCACACGCTGGCGCTGTGCGATCAGCAAGCGGACGAGCGCGGCGCGCACTGCCTGCCGTGTCTGCCAGACGGTTTCGGCGAGATCATAGCGCGCGCCGAGCACGGCAAGGTCCGCCTGCGCCAGCCGCGCGGTGCGCCGGCCGCCGCGATCGAGCGGAATGTCGACCGCGCCGCCGATCAGCCACGGTGAACTGGCTGCGGCATCGCGGGCATATTCGCCGGTCAGGGTCAGCGTTGGCCCCGACGGCGGCGCGTGAGCGGCGCGCGCGCGGGCCGCGGCGCTTTCCAGTGCGGCGCGCTGCGCGGCGATGGCGGGATTGGTGAGCGTTGCGGCGACGAGGTAGTCGAGCTGGTCCCAGCCTTGAGCCGGACGGACCGCTTCGGGAGCCAGCACCGCGACGCGGGTGCGGACCGCCTCCCGGTCCACGGTGGCCGCATCGCGCTGCGCCAGCGCAGCCGCAGGGGCAACCGGCGCCGGGACATAAGCCGTGCAGCCGCTGGCGAGCACGAGCCCGCCAGCTGCCGCGAATTGCCGGGATAGCAGGAACCACGAACTGCGCATTGCCAAGGGTCTTAGCGGCTGCGCTCCCGATTGCAGCTTGAAAGTTCCCAATGCGGCTTACGCAGGAACACTGGCCCGGTCTCCCAGCACCGCGCGGTAGACTTCGGTGCCGGTGTAGTCGCGGAAGGCAAAGCCAAGGCCCGCCGTAGTCCGGGTGAACAAAGCAAAGCCCGAGCGGCTGAGGCAGAAGCGCGTACCTTCGACCGCACTCACCGGGCGAACCTGCGATCCCGATCCGCAGCACACATAATCGAGCCCGTCGCGCCGGATATGCTGCATGTCGTGATCGTGGCCGTTGATATAGGCCAGCACGCCGCGCCGCTGGAGGATGGGGAGCAACTGCTCGACGAGTTCGGGCGTGTCGCCATGGGTGGAGCCGCCCGAGCGCAGCGTGTGGTGGCCCGCCACCAGCTTGATCGGCGCGGTCGAGGCCGCCAGTGCCTTGTCGAGCCATGCCAGCTGCGCAGCCGGGTCTTGCCCTGCGACGTTGTCCGCAATCCGCGCCTCGACCTTCTCGCGGTACTTGTGGACCAGCGGCGAGGTATCGATCACGAACAGGTCGGTTCCCGCCATGCCATGCTCTTCCGGCGCGACGCGGTAGTAGCGCTGCGGCATCCGCCAGCGCGTGCTGCGCGCGGTATAGTCGACTTCGGCCTGCGGGTTGGTCTTGTAGTCGTGATTGCCCAGCGCGACGAACCACGGGCGCTGGAGGGCCGGATCGGTGTAGACATCCTCGAACGAGGTGCGCCACTGCGGATCATCGACCGATGCAACGCCGCTTTCGTAGAAGTTGTCTCCCACGGCGAGGACGAAGCCGCCCTCGAGACTGCGCATGGCAAGCCCCATCTGCACCGCGACGTCGCGCTGGTGATCGGACCCGCCGCGCCCCCAGTCGCCCATGGCGATAAAGCCGGGGACGCTGGGGGCAATGGGGGGTGCAGCGGGCGCTGCTGCCATGAGCGGCAGGCTGGCGGCTGCAACCAGCCCGCCCAGTGCGGTCCGCCTGTCGATGGTGATGCTCATGCCGTGATGCTCCCTGCCGATCAGAACTTGAACTTGACGCCGCCTTCGTAGGTCTCGTTGTAGAACTCGCGCTGCACCGGCCGGTTCGCGGATGCCTCGTAGTAGCGCAGCGGCTCGTTGGTGATGTTCTTGACGTTGAAGTAGAGGCGGATGCCGGGGCGGATCTCGTAGGTCGAAGTCAGATCGAGCGTCGTGCGTGCGCTCTGGAAGATGTCGAAATCCGCGCTGTCGCCGATGCCGAACAGGCTCGAGCCGACATGGGCCGCCGAGAGCCGCAGCTGGACCCCGTGCGCCTCGTAGAAGCCATAGGCGTTCCATGTCACGTCCGAGGTCGCCGGGAGGCTGCGCTTCTCGCCAGTGCGCAGTTCGACCTGGCTGTCGACGTAGGTCACGTTGCCGCCGGCGCCGAACCCGCTGAGGAAGCCGGGCAGGAAGGTGAAGTGCTGGTCGTAGGCGGCCTCGATGCCGCGCGCATAGGCATTGGGCACGTTGTCGTACGTGATGAACTGGACCACCGAAACGCCCGGGAAATTGACCGGGTCTGTGCCGTTGCGCGTGCGACTGACGACATAGTTGCGCAGTTCCTTGTCGAACGCGCCGAAGGAGATGATTCCGCCCGCCGGAAGGTAGTATTCGAGCGAAAGGTCGAAGTTGTGGCCGGTGGTGGGCTTGAGGTCCGGATTGCCGGTCGTGATGATCTCGTTGTCGCGGTCGATGGTGATCGGCTTGGCGATCTGGGCATAGCCGGGGCGGCCGATGCCGGTGGAATAGGTCGCGCGGATGAGGAACTTCGGCGTCACATCATAGCGCAGCTGCAAGGTCGGGAAGACATTGGTGTAGTTGCGGCGGCGGGTGACAAGGCCGAGGTTGTTGTCATCCTGATCGAAGGCGTAGGACTGATAGCTGGCCTTGGTCACCTCGATGCGCGCGCCTGCCAGCACGCCGAACTTGCCAAGCGAGGCAGTGTACATCGCATAGCCGGCATAGATATCTTCCTTGGCGTGGAAGTAGCCGGTTAGGTCGTCGCTGAGACCGTCACTGGCGGCGCTTCCAGCCAGCGTGCGGATGGCGGCGGCGTCGACTTGCGGGCCATTGCTGTAGCGGTTGCCGTAGAACGTCGTGATCGCAGGCGCGAGGCCGGGGAGGCCGCTGGACGGAAGCGTAAACGACTGCGCCTGCGGCGCATCGAACTTGTCCCGCAGCCGCACTTGTGCGCCAAATTGCAGCTTGTCGTCCGAACCGATCCAGTGCGTTGAAAGCGCAGCATTGACGGCGCCGGACCATTCGTGGTCGCGCGCGCGTTCGGTCGCATTGCTGAGCTTGGTGAGCTTGTAGATCGATGGATCGTTCACGTTGACCGCGGGATCGGTGATCGCGAGCGCAGGGTATTCGGCATTGGTGATATTGTCATAGGTGAAGGGGACGTCTTTCGGCCCCTTGTAGGTCGTGCCGAAATTGCGGTTCACGTTGAATGTCGCGCGCGAATAGGCGCCGTGGTAGTCGATCGCGAGATTGCCGAAGCGGTTGCGCCCGCCAATCACGTAGACTTCGTTGCGGTGGCTTTCCTCCTCGTCGGTGCCCTTGATCGTGATGTCGGTCCGGGTGGCATAACCGGCGGGATGGGCGGGATCGACCTGCGGCGCGGAATCGAGGCTGTCGTAGGTCAGCCGGTTTTTCAGAACGGACTCGACATAGCCGGCGATCGAGGCGCGAACATAGTACTGCGAGTCCGCATCGGGCGTGTAGGCAAGCTCGCCGCCATAGCCGTAGCGGCGGCGGTGATAATCGTAACGGCGCAGTTGGAGGTCGGCGAGTGCCTTGTTGACCTGCAGGGGCGTGAACGCCGGGCCAGCCGCGGGTGCCAGCGCCGGATCATCGATGTAGTCTTCCTCGATGTCGTCGAAGCCGCGCTTGTCTTCACGGTAGGAGCCGGTGATCACGAACGAGAACGGCTTGTCGTCGCCCCCGAACCGGCTGCCGACTGCGGCATCGAGGTTGAGCGGACCGCCGTGCTTGTGCTCCGGCTCGTAGCCATAGCCGATCGCGCCATCGATGAAGGTCTTGGTGACATTGGCGGCCTGGCGCGGCGTGAGTTCGATCGTGCCGCCAAGCCCTTCGGCATCGTGGTTGGGCACGCCGGTCTTGGTGACGATGATGCCGTCGATGGCGCCGGTCGGGATCGTATCGAACTCCACCTCGCGGCCGCTGCCGAAGATGGTGCCGCCCGGGTTGGTATTGAGCAGGACGACGCCGCCATAGGTCGCGCCGTTGAGGTTGCCGTCGATGCCGCGGATATTCACGAAGCGGCCTTCGCCGGTATCGGACGAGAGCGAAACGCCGGGAATGCGGCTGAGCGCCTCGGCAGAGTTGAAGTCCGGGTACTTTGCAATGGTTTCAGCCGACTGGACGTTGATCAGGTTCGGCGCGATCTTCTGGGCCTCGCGCGCCACTTCCTGCTGGCGGGGCGCGGTGACGACAATATCGCCCGAGGCGCGCTCTGCCTGGGTGGGGTCCGCTTCCGGGGCAGGGGCGCCGCTGGTGGTCTGGGCATAGGCGGAGGCTGCCGCCAGCGCGAGCGGCGCGCTCGAGACGAGCGCCATCATGCGACTTTTCATGCGAAAATCACCCCTGTCGATCAATGCTTTGCTGGTCTGCCTTGGTGCGGCGCAGCAAGCCTTGGGGGCGCTGTGTTACGGTTTCTCTACAAGCTGTCGGTGATGGGCGAGGTTGGGAAATTGTAATCTTGTCCTTGCCCGGTCGGGCTCATTTCGGGCTTACTTCCAGCACATGGAAGCTGCCGGGGAGCATGGCGGGGCGCCCGCCGCCAGCCGGCGCAGGCACGAAGCCGGCGGTCGGCAGGTAAAGCCGCCCGGTGCGGGGATCGAGCGCGCCGGTGCGCGCGCCGATGGCGGTCTTGATCGTGGCGGTCACGGCGGGGCCGGACGCGCCGTCCAGCGTGACCACGCTAAGCGTACCGTCGCGGCCGCAAGGAATGAACGCCAGCCGCCGCGCCGCATCGAGGATCACCGCATCGGGTCCTGCGCCGATGGCGAGGCTGCCGGTCTGCTTGTGCGTGACGGCATCGACCACCGCCGCCTTGCCATTGGCGCATGCGCTGATCAGGACATGGGTGGCCGGATCGAGTGCAAGGCCGGTGGGGCCGGTGCAGCCGGAAAGGGGAATCGCAGCGCCTGCCTTGCCGGTGCGCAAATCGGCGGTCTCGATCTCGCTCTCATCCTCGTTGTTGATGAATAGCGTGCCATCCGGTGCAAGCTGTGCGAATTCGAGGCCGGGCTTCAATGTGATCGTGCGGACGATGGCGCGCTTCGCGACATCGATGACGGAGACCGTGCCGGCCTTGGCGTTCATCACGGCAGCAAGGCCGGAAGCGGCGTCGTAGAGCGCGGCGTCGGGATCTGCGCCGGTCTTGATCCGGGCTTCCTCCATGCCGCTCGGCGTATCGAACAGCCGCACCGTGTCATCATGCGCGCTGCTGACGAGAAGCTTGTGACCGGGCAGAGGCACCACTGCGTGGCCCTTGGCGACTTCGCCGAACGCGCGCACCGCATTGCCGTGCGCAAGGTCGATCTCGGTCACTTCGCTGCCGCGCGCGATGTAAAGGAGCTGGCTGTCTGGCTCGACCGCGGCGTAGTCCCAGCCGCCGTCCGCGGCCTTGATGGCGCCGGTCACGCTGTAGCTGGGCGGCGCGGCTGCGGTGAGCGTGAAGGCAAGGGCCGACGCGGCAGCGAGCACAAGGGCGCGGTTGATGACGGTGCGCATGATCGGATCGAGCTCCTCAATCGGGTTTCGAGCGGCTTATGCGGCACCCGCCGCACCCGGTGCGAGCGAATTGCGAAGGGCGCTGCGAAGGTTGGGAAGAATTGTAGAAGCTGCCCCTCGCCGCAGCTGCCCCGGCGCGGCCAGATCGGCTAGAAAGCCCAGAGCGAGCCGGGAATGTGACATGCCAATGCGGATACTTGTGGCAGAGGACGACAGCGATACGGCGGCACGGATCGCTGCGTGCCTTGAGGGACAGGGGCACGACGTCGCCGTTGCCGCCACAGGCATTGCAGCCCTTGAACTCGCGGCGCCCGGCACTTTCGACGTGATGATCCTTGATCGATTGCTGCCCGGCATGGACGGTCTTGCGGTCATGACCATGCTGCGCGAGCAGGATTGCGATACGCCGGTGCTGATGCTCACTGCGCTGGGCGGCATTGCCGACCGGGTCGAGGGGCTGGAAGCCGGGGCGGACGATTATCTGGTGAAGCCGTTTGCGACCGATGAACTGGTCGCGAGGGTCCATGCGCTGGGGCGGCGGCCCTTGCTTGGTGCGGTCGAGACACGGCTTCAGGCAGGCGACATCGTGCTGAACCTCATGCGGCGCCAGTGCACCCGCGCCGGCCGGGCTGTCTTGCTGCAACCCCGCGAGTTCGAGCTGCTCGAGCTGCTGGTGCGCAATGCGGGGCGCGTGGTCACGCGGAAGATGTTTCTGGAATCCGTGTGGGGTTTCCGCTTCGATCCGCAGACAAATATCGTTCAGAGCCACCTCAGCCGGCTGCGCTCCAAACTGCGCGAGGGGTTCGATATCGATCCGATCGAGACGGTGCGCGGCGAGGGATATTGCCTGCGGATCGACGGGTAGCCCACGGTGCGCGCGGCCTATCGCATTGCGCTGATCTTCGCCTCGGCGTTTGCGCTGGCGTTCAGCGCGCTTGGCGCGGTGGTCTATGGCGCGGCGAACTTGCAGTTTCACGCCATGCGCGACCGCGACATCGCCCGCGAAGTCGGTGAACTGCTCGATGAGACGACGCGCGCCAAGATGATCGATGAAATCGACGAGCGCGAGGCCGAGAAGCTCGGGCAGCGCTTTGGCTATGCCTTGTTCGAGCGGGCGTCGGGCCGACGCATCGCCGGTGCGCTCGCCATCCCCATGCCGCCAGCCGGACCGGGCTGGGCAGAGCCCGCCGGGCGCTCGGGCGCTGCGGCGCGATATCGAATCAAGGCGGTCGACATGAGCTATGGCGATCGCCTCGTCATCGGGCTGGATTCGCAGCAGATCGAGGACGTGAACCAGACGATCCTGGCGCTGTTCGGCGGCGCCTTCGTGGTCCTGATCATCATCAGCGGGGCGGGCGGGCTGGTGCTGGGGCGCTATCTCGATGCGCGGCTCGATCCGGTGGCGGCAACAGCGCGGGCGATCATGGCGGGTGATCTCAACCACCGTGTGCCGCTGCACGGACGCCGCGACGAGTTCGAGGAAACCGCCCGCGCGATCAATGCCATGCTCGACCGCATCGTCCGCCTGATGAAGAACGTTAGGCAGGTTTCCGGCGATATCGCGCACGATCTGCGCACACCGCTGATGCGGCTGCGCGGCGCGCTGGACCGGCTCGAAGCCGACCCGGCCGCAGCCGAGCAGGCGGCTGCGGAATGCGATGCCCTGCTATCGCTGTTCGATGCGATCCTGCGGATCAACGAAGTCGAGGGCGGGGCCCTCTCCGAGAGTTTCGCGCCGATCGATCTCTCGCGCCTGATCGCTGAACTGGGCGAGAGCTACGCCATCGCCTTTGCCGACGAGGACCGCGATTTGCACGTCGATGTCTTGCCGGGCATCACGGTCAGAGGGCACCGCGAATTGCTGGCACAGGCCGTTGCCAACCTGCTGGACAACAGCCGCATTCACACGCCGCCGGGCAGCGCAGTCTCGCTTGGCCTTGCGGTTTCGGGCGAAGAGGCGGTGATCGCTGTTTCCGACGAAGGCACTGGGATTGCCCCGGCTGATCGCGGCCGCATGCTGCAGCGCTTTGTGCGCGGCGACAACAGCCGCTCCACACCCGGTAGCGGCCTGGGACTGAGCCTTGTGGCGGCGGTGGTCCACGCGCATCGCGGCGAAATCGAACTGGCCGATGCGGCGCCCGGTCTAATTGTGCGGCTCACGCTGCCTGGAATCTCGCCATGCGAAGGTGGCATGCCGACCGGATCATCGCATTTCCGAAGCGCGCATAAGTCGGAAGCGCCGGATCGATAGCCAAGTTGGCGGTCGGCTGGAAATGAGGGGGTGCGCTCAACGAGCACAGCCCCAACCACAGCACCTCGGTATGCGCAGCTATCCGTCCACGCCGTACCATTCGAACCATTCGGCATAAGGATGGCACCGGGCTGCAATGTTTGCGGTGACTTTGGGGTCGCTGCCGTCCCAGCTGGCTACCTTGACCTCGACATCGCTGCGCGCCGCGTTCCATTCGATGGCCACATGCGCGAGGGGGCGTTCTACAGTGGCGCAGGCACCGGCTTCCGCAAGCAGCTGGCGGATCCGCACGCGTTCGGCTTCGGGCATATATTGCAGCACCATCGCGTGGAAGACCACGCGCCGTTCGCCCAGGGGTTGGGGAGCCTTGAGTTCCCGCTCAAGCCAATCGGCTGCGCTGCCTTGCTCGATTTTGGGCGGATGCCGGTGCGCGAGTGCGATGGCTTTGCACAGGCGTTCCTCCCGGGCATTTTCGCCGGGCCAGATGTAGGCGTGGAGGCGCTCGGCATGGGTGGGGCGGGTAACATCAAGCGGGCAAAGATCGACACCACTTGCGTCGGCGATGACGACTGGTCCTGCAATCGGCGAGGGGCCCGACCAGCGGGGAGCGATCTGCACCGCGCTCGTGGGCGTGCCCAGCTCCAGTTCGCCGAGCCGGATGGCGTAGTGGGCGAGATTGAGGTTGAGCCCCGCGCTTGCACCCAGTTCGAGAATCCGGGAGGGCAGGGGGCTGGCGGCTGAAAGCTCGGAAAGGACAGCCGCCAGCCCGGCCAGCCGGGCGACTTCATTGGTCTGGGTCGGGCCGCGCAGCCACGCGAGGAGCACGTCCTCACCAGCTGCCAGAGCCTCTGTAATGGCCAGATCAAGCTGGACAGGGTCCGTGACGGTCCCCGCGCCCGCGCCGCGATAGATCGCCTGCAGAGCAGCAAATCGCTCCGAACGAGCCAGTGCATGAAGCCCGGCATTGACGCGGAAGATCACCCCCGCGCTGGCAAGATCGCCAGGCCAGGTCTCGATCGTCTGCAGCACGGCAGGTGCCGACCAGAGGGTCCGCGCGAGGCTTTCGAACACGGATGCCATGAAGGTCTTGCCAAACGTCCGCGCTTTGCGGGCCTCCACGGCAAGCTGCGCCTGCGTGCGCGGCGCCGGAGCAGCGGATGCGAATGGTGTGGCCAGGATGGCGGAATGCTGCACGGAGGGAGGCTACTTTCAGAAGGGAATATGGTTTCCCGGCTCTATCGCCGCGTCGCAAATTTGCTGGCACCAACGCATAAGTAAAAGTGCGTGAAGGGGGGCAGAAGTTCCCGGTTTCCGGCCATTGTGCCTCGTGGAATTGCGTAGATCTGCAGCGCACCCCCTTTAATCGGCATTAGCTAAGTCCTGCCCCGTCACTTCCTGTCGAGGGTACTCATGCGTCATTCGATCTTTCTGGTTTCCACTCTGCTTGCGACTTCCTTTGCGGCGCCCGCGCTGGCTGAAACAGCGCCTGAGCCCTCCGCAGCGCCTGTTGCACCGTCCAAAGAGAGTGCGAAGCCGTCCGCCAAGGCGTTCAGCACGGGCGTCGCCAAGGGCCGCGACCTGCTGGACACTGCCATTTCCGCCAGCGTGATCGACGAGACCGATCTGCCCAAGCTTTCGGCCAGCTCGATCGCCGGCATCATGCAGAACATTCCCGGCATCCGGGCCGAAACGAGCGATGTCGACGGCTTCTCCTCGATCACTGTACGCGGCCTGCCGCTTTCGGCGGATGGTTCCAAGTTCCTGCAGTTGCAGGAAGACGGCCTGCCAGTGCTCGAGTTCGGCGATCTCCACTTCGCTTCGGCCGACCAGTTCCTGCGCGCCGATCTTTCACTGTCGCAGGTCCAGGCGATCCGCGGTGGTTCGGCCTCGACCTTTGCGTCGAACTCGCCCGGCGGCGTGGTCAATTTCATCTCGAAGACCGGCGAGACCGAGGGCGGCACCGTGCAGGTTTCGAGCGGCCTTGGCTATGACCTGAAGCGCGTCGACTTCGCCTATGGCAGCCCGCTGGGTGGCGGCTGGCGCTTCCATGTCGGCGGTTTCTACCGCGACGGCGAAGGCCCGCGCCGGATCGGCTACAACGGCTTCCGCGGCGGGCAGGTCAAGCTCAACGTGACGAAGCAGTTCGAGGGCGGCTATGTCCGCTTCTACGGCAAGTATCTTGACGACCGTCAGCCGAACTATTCGCTCTACCCGGTGCTGCTGACGGGCACCAACGACAAGCCGGTGGTGAACGACCTGCCGGGCAACAGCATCCAGAACGATGTCTACGAATCCCCCTACACCGCGCGCCATGCCGGGCTCGATCAGCAGAACGACCGCACGACCCTCGATGGCCGCATGGGGCTTCGTGGGATCGTCAAGTCGGTCGGCGTCGAAGCGCAGGCCGATCTCGCCGACTGGACGGTAAGCAACCGCTTCCGCTTTTCGGCAGTGAGCGGCGAATACAATGAAGCGATCCCGATGATCAGCGCCCCGGCCGGCGTGTTGGGTATGATCCTCGGCGGGCCGGGCGCCAGCTTTACGTATGGCCTTGGCTCCAATGCCGGGCAGACGGTCTCGCCCGCCACGCTCGCTGCGCTTTCGATCAAGATCAACGCGCGGCTCAATGCGATCGACAATGCCACCAACGACCTGCGCGCCAGCCGCGTCTGGCAGGTCGGCGGCGGCAAGCTGACCACCACGGCGGGGCTCTACCTCGCCTCGCAGTCGGTCGACATGTACTGGAATTTCGCCAATACGCTGAACGATCTGGCTGGCGGCGGTGCGAACGTGCCGCTTGACCTTACCACCGCGACCGGAACGAAGCTCAGCAGCGATGGCGTCCTTGCGTACGGCTTCGGTTTTGGCGTGCCGACCGCAGCCTATCACAACCACTATGACCTGCAGTACCGGATCGCCGCGCCCTATGGCTCGGTGAACTACCAGATGGGCAAGCTCGCCATCGGCGGCAGTCTGCGGTGGGACAAGGGCAAAGTGACCGGCAACATCTTCTCGTCCTCGCTCCAGGGGCCGGGGACGACCACATTTGACATTGATGGCGACGGCGCCATCAGCGTGGCCGAGACCAAGGTTGCGATCCTGCCGCTCGGCAAGCCCGCCGTGGTCGACTACGACTACGATTATCTGTCCTACTCCGCCGGCGTGAACTACCGCTTCGCGCCCAGCATCTCCGCCTTTGCGCGCTACAGCCGTGGCGGGCGTGCCAATGCCGAGCGCATCCTTGGCGCCGGCTCGCTCAACCCGGCGACCGGCAAGCTCGTCGATCCCTCGACCGCCTTCAGCCCGGTCAAGCAGGCCGAAGGCGGCGTGAAGTTCCGCGAGGGTGGGATCACCGCCTATGTCACCGGTTTCTGGGCATCGACCAGCGAGCGCAACTACCAGATCGGGGCCGACAATAAGGGGCAGGTGGTCGTCATCCCGATCAACCGCACCTACACCGCCAAGGGCATCGAGTTCGAAGGCGAAGTGCGCAAGGGCCCGTTCGTGCTCAACCTCGGCGCGACCTGGACCGACGCGAAGATCAGCAAGGACCGCACCGACCCGGCGCTCGAGGGCAACCGTCCGCGCCATATTCCGAGCTTCTCGTTCCAGGCCCGTCCGCAGGTCGAGCTGAAGCACGTGACCTTGGGCGCGGTCTTCAACGGTACGACCTTCAGCTACGCGCAGGATACCAATCTGCTCAAGCAGCCCGGCTACGTGCTGGTCAGTCCGTTCCTGCAGGTGCGGCCGACCGAACGGCTGCAGCTTTCGGTCAATGCCTTCAACGTGTTCGACAAGCTGGCCATCGTGCAGATCGCCTCGGCAATCATCCCGGCGGGCGGGCTCACCAATGCGCAAGTGATGAACGGGCGCACTGTCACCGGCTCGATCCGCTTCTCGTTCTGATGCGTGTGGCCGTCCGCCCTCGGCCGGGGGCGGACGGCCCGGCACTCACTACACAAGGAAACCGCGTTCCGTGTTCGACCGCATGAGTATTCCCCGCCGCCTTGGCCTGTCCTTCGTCACGCTGATCGCCACGGCGGCAGTGATGATGATCGTGTTCGGCGTCAGCCTTGCCATGGTCTCCAGCGTCACCGCGCGCAACACGGCCAGCCAGGGTGTGCTGGCCGATACGCTGGCCCTGGAAACCGCGCTGCTGCGCCAGAACAGCCAGATGCGCGGCTTCCTCGTCACGGCGGACCAGAGCTATCTCAAGTCCTATTACGAAGGGCGCGACGAGTACGACAAGGCCTCGGCCTCCCTTGAAGCGCAGCTTACCGATCCCACGCTGAAAGACCTTCTGCTGAAGTCGCGTGCTGAAACCCTGAAGTGGCGGGAAAACTGGGGCGACAAGTATATCGCACTGGTCAAGGATGGTCAGCGCGATGCCGCGCAGGACGCCATCCGCGCTGCCGGCAAGGCCGTGCTCGTCACCGATGCAGTGCTGCCGCTGCGCACGATCAAGGACAGCAAGCTCAAGGAAATCGCGCTCGAGACCGCGCGGCAGGAATGGGCGATCACCTTCGCGTGGCTGGCGCTGGTGGTTGGCGGCAGTGCGCTGATCGGCCTTGCCTTCCTTCTCGCGCGGCGGCTGTCCAACGCCATCGCGCAGCCGATTGGCGAGCTGACCCAGACCATGTCCGCACTGGCTGGCGGCCGCAATGACGTGCCGATCCCGGGGGCCGACCGCGCCGACGAACTGGGTGACATGGCCCGCGCGGTCATGGTCTTCCGCGATGCCGCGCTTGAACGCGCGCGCTCCGTGGCCGACCGCGAGCAGGCGATGACGCTGATCGGCGAACGGCTTGCCGCGGTTGCCAATGCCGATCTTTCGGTGCGCATCGGTGCAGTTCCACCGGCCTTCCAGACGCTTGCCGACGATTTCAACGAAGCGATGACGCGGCTGTGCGAGGCGATGGGGCTGGTGCAGGACAGCATCGTCGCGATCAATCTGACTTCGGGCGAAATCCAGCAGGCGACCACCGATCTTGCCAGCCGCAGCGAGCAGCAGGCCGCCAGCCTGCAGGCTTCGTCGGCGGCGATGGATCATCTCACCACCCAGATCGAGGACTATGCCAACATCGCCGCCAATGTGAGCGGCTCGATGGTCGAAGCGCGCGGCGAGGCCGAGGGCGGCGGCCGCATCGTTGGCCGCGCGATCGAAGCGATGGACAATGTGGCCCGCGCCAGCGCCGAAATCTCCGACATCACGGCGCTGATCGACGGGATCGCCTTCCAGACCAATCTCCTCGCGCTCAATGCCGGGGTCGAGGCGGCGCGCGCTGGCGAGGCGGGCAAGGGCTTTGCCGTGGTTGCTTCCGAAGTCCGCGCGCTCGCCCTGCGCGCAACCGATGCGGCAGGCGCAATCAAGCAGCGCGTCGCCGCCGTCACCAGCCATGTCGAATCCGGCGTCTCGCTGGTCAACGAGACCGGCGCGGCGCTTGAGGCGATCATTGGCCGGGTCAGTGCGGTCACGGCCTCGATCTCGACAATCGCGAAGACCGCCAGCGAGCAGAGCGCGGACCTGCGCAAGATCAACCTCGCCATCGGCGCGATGGATCAGATGACGCAGCAGAACGCGGCGATGGTCGAGGAAACCAACGCCGCCACCAAGAACCTGACGCAGGAAGCCAACCAGCTCAACAAGGCCTTCGCGAGCTTCACGATCGGCCGGTCGCGGCAGAGCGCTGCGCCGGCGGCAGTCAGCCGTCTGCCAGCATCGGCCAAGGCCCCGCCGCCGGTACAAGCGCGTCCGCCGCTCGCGCTGCCGACGAACGGGAACCTTGCAATCGAAAGCGACTGGAACGAGTTCTGACCGGCAGTGCGGATCCGCTCATGCCGGACGCAGACCCAGCCAGCGAGCGGTTCCCGGCAGGCGGCGCAGCACCGCGAACTCGATCACCAGCATCGCGGCCAGCGAGATCGCCAGCATCGGCAGCAGCGCGGCGAGCGCCAGCACGATCAGCACCACGCCGCCGATGCGCGCGGGCGTCGCGGTCGGTGCGGGTGCGCCGAGGCGGTCCGCCGGTTTGCGGCGGCGCCACAGGATGAAGCCGGTGACGGACATCGTCACCAGCATCAGCGCGGTCGCGACGCCGATCAGCTGGTTGGCGAGGCCGAACAGCTGCCCTTCGTGCCAGGCGACGCCGTAGGCTACGACGCGGTCGATCACGTGCTTGTCCGCAAAGTCCTCACGCGATGTCTCGCGCCCCGTCATCGGATCGAAGGTGTAGGAGACGCGCAAGGGCCGGTTCTGCGTGTCGGAGCGGACGGACCATGCGCTCTTCGCCTTGCCGCCAAAGCGCGGCGCGGTGCCAGGCGGTGAGACGATGACGGGGAAGGGGAGGTGGCGGCCTTTCGCCTCGGCGACAATCTCGCTGAGCGAGACGCCTGACATCGCCATCAGCGTACCATCCGGCATGCGGTGCGTGCCCATCGGCATCGTCGAAGTGCCCATGGCCATCGCACCGTGCTGGTGCTCGGCGTGTTCGTCGCCGCCAGCGGGCGCGCCGCCGATAGTCCAGTCCTGCTGGCCCTTGACCCAGCCGAGCTCGGTCCGCACAGCCTTGAACGCGCTGCCCCATACGTCGGCCCAGGGCAAGCCCGTGACGAGGAGGACCAGCGCCAGCCCCGAAACCCAGAAGCCGGTCACTGCATGGAGATCGCGCCACAGCACTTTGCGGCCGCCGTCCAGCCGGGGCCAGACGACCCCGGCGAGGCCGCGTCCGGACGGCCACCACAGATAGAGCCCGGTGAGGATCATCACGATCGCCCAGCTGGCGGCGAGTTCGACCAGCCAACTGCCGCGCTTGCCCAGCAGAAGCTGGCCGTGGATATCGTGCGCCACCTGCATGATCCGCCATTCCGGATCGAGCGCGCCCAGCACCTTGCCATCGGGCGAGACGAAGACATCGCGCATGGCACGGTCCGGCAGCGCGACGTGAACGAGCGCGGCATCGTTCTCCGTTTCCGGCAGCCGGTAGGAATGGAAGCGGCTGCCGGGGAAGGCGGCAAGCGCGGCCTCGACCTGCTGATCGGCCGAGACCGTCGCCGCTGCCGGCAGATCGCGCCACGCGCGCTCCTCCCAGGCATCGACTTGCGGCTTGAACAGATAGACCGCGCCCGTCAGCGCGAGCACCAGCACCATCGGCACCACGAACAGCCCGGCATAGAAATGCCAGCGCCAGATCGTGCGATAAAGAAGAGTCCGGTCCATGGTTACAGCCTCCATCCGGCTTCGATCAGGAACGTGCGCTGGGGATAGGGGTGGAACACCCAGGCGCGGTCGTTGGTGAGATTGTCGACGCCTGCCGAAACCCGCAGCTTTTCCGTCATCTGCCAGTTGAGCCGCAGATCGAGTGCGAAGAGTTCGGAGGTGAAGCCGAACGTGTCGCCGCGCTGCAGGCCGAACAGGTCAGTATTCGGGCGGCTGGCATAGCGCAAACCGATCGAACCCTGCAGCCTGTCCGTCAGGTCGTAGCGCAGGTTGGCGTTGACCCGCCACTTGGGGATGCGTGGGAACTGCACGCCCTCGGCAGCGGGGGCGGCGGCGTTGCGCAAGGTCTTGCTGTCGATATAGGCCGCGTTGAGATCGATGTTCATGCCATCGAGCGGCCAGTTGTGCGTCTCGGCAATGCCTTCGAAGCCGAACTGGCGGGTGAGGTCGATGTTCTTGAACGAGGATGTCGTCACCCCGTTCTGGTTGAAGCCGACGAACGAGAAGATCGTGTTATCGACGCGCTGGAAGAAGGCCGAGCCGGTCAGCTTCACCCACCCGAAATCGTGCGCGACGACGAGGTTGGCATCCTTGCTGCGCTCCGGCTTCAAGGCGGGATCGAAGCTGTCGGGATTGAAGCTGCCATCGCCGTTGAGGCTGCCCTGAAACAGCTCGCCCACGGTCGGATAGCGCGTCGCCATGGCAAGGCTGAGCTGCACAGACGTGCCCCCGCCAAGGCGGTATTCGAACGACAGGCTGCCGTTCACGCCGTCACTGCTGCGCGGAGCATAGGCATTGCTCACCGGCTGGCCCGCCAGCGCCCCTGTGCCGAGCCGCGCCAGCCCGCCCTGATAGGCGCGCCAGTTGTCATAGCGCAGGCCCGCCGTCACGGTCAGCGCATCGAGGAACACTTGCGCTTCGCCCCAGGCCGAAAGCTGGCGCGTCTTGCCGAACGTGCGCGAGGCAAAGGTCTGGCCTGCCGCGCTGATCCAGTCGGGCAGGTTGGAGCGCGTCTGGTCGGTCTGGTAGGCATTGGCGGTGAGGCCGAGCGCGAAGGCGCGGCGCGCCGTCTTGTTCTCGAGCGTGAGATCGCCGGTCCACCAGCCGGTTGGTCCTTGCGCGGCAAGCGTGCCGGCACCGTTGGCCTTGCCCGCGCCATAGCCGTTCGACGTGAAGGTATCGGTGCGCGGAACCTGATAGGTCGAGATGGCGAGCCGCGCGGTGGTGTTGGCCGCGATGGGCGCGGCAAGCTTGAGCCCGGCGAGGTATTCGTCCCGCAGCGTGCGCGACCAGTTGGCGCCCGACGCGGTGTAGCTTTGCCCACCGATGGAGACACGGCCCTCGCACACGGGATTGCCCGCAGCATCGCGAAGGTAGCAGTCGGGCGCGGTCTGGCTGTCCTCGTTGTGCCAGAAGGCGAAGAGGAACTGGCCGGTCACCGTGCCATTGTCATAGCCGATCTTGAGCTTGGCCTGTTCCTGCGTGATCCGCGCAGGCGATTGCGCCGCGAAGTAGGGGTTGGAGGCATTGCCCGGCGCGCCGGGAATGCCGGTGCCCGCCGCAGCGGCGCGCACATGCTCGGGATCGACCACTGCACCAGTGACCACCGTGCCGCCGGTGCCCGCCACCGGGTTCAGGCCGAGGAAGGTCATCGGCTGGCCGGTGTTGCGGAAATAGCGGCCGGTCAGACGCAGCGACCACGGCCCGTCCTTCTGCTTCAGGCCGACCCCCGCCTCTGCCGAATAGCCGTAGTAGTCATCCCGCGTCGCGAATTGGCGGTAGGGCTGGACGAAGCCTTGCACGGTGGCGAAAGCTTCGGTCCGGTCCGGATCGCGGGTGGTTATATTGACGATGCCGCCCATCGAATTGCCGCTGTAGCGCGAGGAGTAGGGGCCGTAGACCACGTCGAACTGCTTCACTTCGCCGGGGCCGACCACGCCCCACTTGGGCGCAAAGTTGAAGCTGTTGCCAAGGAAGTTGGAGACGACGAAGCCGTCGACCATGACCAGCGTGCGCGCGCTCTGGGTGGAATGCGTGCCGCGAAAGCCGGGCACGCCGTTGCTGTCGCCTGCATAGCGCTTGCGCACGAAGAAATCGGGCGCGTACTTGATCAGATCTTCGGTGTTGAAGGCGTTGACGGCCTCGAGCTGTTCGGTGCCCAGGCTGACGGCAAGGCCGCGCGGAGCGATCTCGATCGGGGCGTCTTTCTGGCCGACGACGAGGATGGAGTTTTCCGGCGCTTCAGCGTCGGGTGCGGCAGTATCCTGCGCCCGGGCAGGCGCAGCGAAGCTCAGCGCGAGGCCGAGCGCAATCAGGGAAGTCTTCATGGAACGGGTATCCGGCATGGCCCCATGCGCGGGAACGCGCGCGGGGCGATCTGTCAGGTGGCCTCGCCAGAGGGCGGGGCCGCTTGGTCTGTCAGATCAGGGCCGGTGGTCCGCGCAGCGGCGGACGGACGTGGGTAAACCCTGCAAGGATCGGCACGCGGACAGGCGCAAATCCGAGCAGCAGCAGGAACGCGATGGCCAGCGCAACGAAGGCGGGCAGGGCGGCATCAAGCGAGGCGAACGACAGCGAAGCGTAAGGGCAGCTCTCGCCGGCCTTGGCCTGACCATCAGCCTTGCCGGGGATGGTGATCTGCTTGGTCAGATGGTCGCCCGAGACATCACCGCAGACGAGGATCGTCAGCGATTTGCCCTGGCCGCCGATCATGTAGCCGGTGGGGACAACCGCCTTGATCACAAGCGCAAACGCGACCAGCAGCATGGCCAGCCGGTAGTGATCACGAAGATATGCGCGCAGACGCCCCATGCGGGCCGCATACACATCATGCGCCCGAATGTCATCCGGCTTGATGCGCGCCCCTTTGATCAGAAGTCCGGAAAATCGATAAGATGCTGAAACTTCTATCGAAGCCGCAACGAAAGAGGAGGCCCAACCACGTTCCGGAGTTCTCCCCGATGAAATTGCCTACCCTCGCGCGGCGCGGTGCGCTGCTTTCCCTTGTTTCGGCGGCCGCACTCGGAAGTCGTGCCGGGGCGCAGGGGCTGGTCCTTCACGCTGGCGGTCGGCCTGCGATCAAGGCGCTGGCGTTCGACGGTTTCACCTTGCTCGATCCGCGCCCTGTCGGCGCTGCCGTGGCTCAGATGGTACCCGATAAGGGCGCACAACTGGCAGCTGCTTGGGCGAACAAG
Source organism: uncultured Novosphingobium sp. (assembly GCA_964413325.1). Classification (GTDB taxonomy): domain Bacteria; phylum Pseudomonadota; class Alphaproteobacteria; order Sphingomonadales; family Sphingomonadaceae; genus Novosphingobium. The sequence goes on from CAYPRK010000001.1 coordinate 147,928, forward strand.
CTGTTCGCGCTATCGTGGCTGGAAACCTTAGCTGGTCGCTACAGCGGGTTCGAAGCGATTGCCGAGGCTGCGCTGACGTTCAGTGCGGAGGCGGTGGGGGCCGACCTATCGGCGCCGCAGAAGCGCTCGCTGGTCGAGGTCTATGGCCAGCTGCCGGTCTGGCCGGACACGGCGGCTACGCTCGAGGCGCTGCGCAAGGCAGGCGTGCGCCTTGCCTTTCTGTCCAACCTCGGCGCCGATATGCTGCTGAGCAACATGCAGCGCAATGCGCTTGGGCAATGGATGGATGCGCCGCTCAGCACGGATCAGGTGCGGGCTTTCAAGCCCTCGCCGCGCGCCTATGCGATGGCGCCGGGGCATTTCGGCTTGCCGCGCGATGAGATCGGCTTTGTCGCGTTCGGTGGCTGGGATGCGCTGGGGGCCAAATGGTTCGGCTATCGCACGGCGTGGATCAACCGTCTGGGGGTTACGGAGGAAACGCTGACACCGCACCCTGATGCGATAGCGCGCGATCTTTCAGCGATTGCTGTTTTGCGCGCAGCCTAACGCAAGGCCGCCGGTCGTCAGCAGGGCAAGGCGCTAAGTGAGGCCCTGAGCCGCGGCGCGGCGAAATCAAGGAATGCGCGCAGTTTCAGCGGGACGAGCGGCGGACCGGTGTGGACGAGGTGGACCGGGATCGGATCGCCGACGAAGGGCTTGAGGATTTCCGTCAGTTGCCCCCCGCGCAGCGCGGCAGCGGCCTGGTAGGACGTCATCCGGGCAATGCCGAGGCCATTGCTCGCCGCTTCGACCATGGCATCGGCGGTATTCACGCCGAGCCGTGGGCGGATCGCCAGTTCCGCCGCGTCCGTCTCGCCCGAAAAGCGCCAGCTGCGCGCCGTGTGCAAGCCTTCGAAGGCGAGGCAATCATGATCGGCGAGGGCGGCCGGACTCTCAGGCGTTCCGCGCCGCGCGAGGTAGTCTGGGCTGGCCACGGTGATCCAGCGGACTTCGCCGACCCGGATCGCGACCAGCCCGCTATCCGGCAGCCGCCCGAGCCGTGCGGCGACATCGACGTGGTTGTCGGCGAGATCGATGATCCTGTCCGACAGCACCAGCCGCACATCGACTTTGGGAAACGCCCGGAGGAAATCGAGCACGATCGGCAGGATATGCAGCTTGCCGAAGGCGATCGGCGCGGTGACGAGCAGTTCGCCAAGCGGTTCGCGGTATTCCCCTGAAGCAGTGCGCTCGGCTTCGTCCAGTTCGGCCAGCAGGCGACGGGCGGTGTGGACGAAGGCTTCGCCCGCGTCGGTCAGCAAGAGCTTGCGCGGCGTGCGCACGAGCAGCTGCGTAGTGAGATGGGCCTCCAGCTCGGAAATCTTCCGGCTGACCGTCGACAGCGGCATCCGCAACATGCGCGAAGCGGCCGAAAGACTGCCGCCATCGACAGCCGATACCAACGCGCGCAGAGCCTCGAACCGGTCCATAGAGCCTTCCATCCAGCGGGAGGTGAGTTCCCGAAACTGGCAGATAGTCGGCAGAAATGGAAGGAATTAGAGCGCTCCCAGCGGCGGCACCGGCTCCGGTCCGCCTGGACAAGGAATGCACCAATGCCCCAGATCACCTACAACTACGCAGCCGTGAAGGGCCGCCGGATGTTCTACCGCGAGGCGGGTGACGCCGCGCTGCCGACGATTGTTCTCCTCCATGGTTTCCCCACTTCGAGCTTCATGTTCCGGGATCTGATCCCGCTGCTGGCCGACCGCTTTCACGTGATCGCGCCGGATTACATCGGTTTCGGCCAGTCGGACGCGCCTTCGGCGGCGGACTTCGACTACACCTTCGACAACCTCACCGCCCACGTCGCGGCGTTGATCGATGCGCTCGGCCTCACCTCCTACATCCTCTACATGCAGGACTTTGGCGGGCCGGTTGGCTTCCGACTGTTTGCCGAGCGTCCGCAGGCCGTGCGCGGCTTCGTCATCCAGAACGCCAATGCCTATCTCGAAGGCGTCGGCGAACCGGCGGCCAAGGTGTTCCTGCCGCTGTGGGAAGAGCGCAATGCCGAAACCGAGGCAGGCGCGCGCATGTTCCTCGATGCAGGGACGACGCAGTTCCAGTACCTCGTCGGGGCCCGCAATGTGGCGGCGATCAGCCCGGACAACTGGACGCACGATCAGGCGTTGCTCGATCGGCCCGGCACCGATGCCTACATGCTCGATCTGCTGGTCGACTATCAATCCAACGTGGCCGCTTATGCAAGCTGGCACGCCGCGTTTCGCGCACACGCACCGCAGACATTGATCGTGTGGGGGCGGAACGATCCCTTCTTCACGCCGGCCGGCGCCGAAGCCTTCCGCCAGGACCTGCCGCAGGCCGAGCTCGTCTGGCTCGAGAGTGGCCACTTCGTGCTCGACGAGAATGCACCCCAAGTCGCCGCCGAAATCATCCGCGCCTTTGCGGGCTGAACCACCCCGCTGCTTTCCACATTCGGAGAAAGACAATGCTCAAGACCTCACTGCTTGCCGCCGCCGCCATCGCTCTTGCCCTTGGCGCAGCAGGGATCGCCGCCGCGCAGGATGCTGCGCATCCCGCTCATGAAGGCCCTTCGGTCAGCATTCCGGCTGATCACATCTCGTTCTTCAATTCGGGCGTGAAGACCGAAAAGGGCGAACTTCAGGCCGGGCCTGCCTATGGCGATCTTCAGCACGGCCGCCACGGCACCTTTATCAACATGCCGGCAGGCTTCATCAGCCCGGTGCACACCCATACCGAAGACTACTTCGCCGTGGTCATCAAGGGCGTGGGCGCGAACCAGTTGCCCGGCGGCAAGATCATCCCGCTGCCGGCAGGATCCTACTGGTTCCAGAAGGGCGAGGAAGCCCACGTCACGCAGTGCCTTTCCAAGGAACCCTGCGTGTTCTTCATCGTTCAGCCGGGCAAGTTCGATTACGTCCCGGTCCAATAAGCCGGTAAGCCGCAGGCGGCGCGCGATGTTCGCGCGGTGCCGGGGCCATCGCCTTTCTCGTTTCACCGCCTGCGCGCTGGATCACCGGCATTGCCCTTCGCGTCGATGGCGGCGAGATCAAGGCGCCGTGAGGCCTGTGCGCGAAGGTCATTCCGCCGTCCTGGCCGTGTATATCTGCGCGAGGGAAATGCTGCTGCCTTGCGGGTCTAGCGCGATGAGCTTGTGGATCGGCTCGACCAGCTTGCCGAAGCCGCGCTGGCCGTTGATGGACTGGAGAAAGGCGCGGAATTCGGACTGATCCTTGCGCGATACGACGGCCACCACGTGGTCGACCCCGTAGGGCGCGACGACCTCGGCCTTGATCAGCGGCAAGACCTTTCCGGCGGCCAGCTGGCCCTTTCCGTCCGACGCGGTTGTCGGAAAGATCAGCTGGATCGTTCCATCGGCTGCCACGTTGAAGACGGTCGCGAAAGCGGCGTCCGGGACGAGGTTGCCCGCGGCAAGGCTGACCTTGACCTGCGAGCCTGACGGGTAGCGGGAGCCGGGGCGCAAGGGTTCGACGGCAAGCTTGGCGCGGGCCTCGTTCAGTAGAGGCTGCAGGGCTTCGAAAGCCTGCCATTTCTCCAGAACGCCGGTGAGTTTAGGCACCGTATCGACGCCCTGCGCCACGATATCGCCGGAGCGGCGGACGACATCGCCGGTCTTGAGGTCCCAGACGAAGTCAGCCTTGTCTGACGATTGCACCACCTGCCAGAAGGCCTCCTGCGGCTCTGGCTGGATTCCCCGGTGTCCGCTCTGGATGAACACGCTGGGCAGTGAGACCTTGGTGGGAGCCTTGCTGGCGACATCGCTGCGCGCGAACAGCTTCACGGCTTCCTTCCCGGTTACATAAGCGGCGCGGGGCTGCTGCCGCTCGGCGGTAATGCTGCGCACCTGGCCTTCGACGTAGACCGCGATCTCGGCAATGCTGACCACTCCGTCACCATCGAGATCGGCGAGCAGGGTCTTCTTGTCCGGCCCGACCTGCAGCAGGCCTTGCTCGAACGCGTAAGTCAGCAATCCGCGCGAGGGGCCGTCCTCGTCAGGCATCGCGAGTTCCTGCGCCAGTTCGTCATCCTGCGCTGCGGCCAGAAAGATGAGGTTGGGAAGATCCTCGCGGTCGACCGTGCCGCCGGTAAGGGGCTTCGCGTTGGAGCGGTATTTCAGCACGGAGGGAAATCGTGGTGCCGGGCGCGGGACGAGCTGGACTTTCGAAGCCATGGCCCGCAGCGCCAGTCTCGGGGTGAAGCGATAGGACCGTTGATCGATCGACCGGTGCATGGTGCCGGAATGGCAGGTGTCAGCCAGCATCAGGATCTGGACATCGCGCGCGACATAGCGCGAGAGCCAATCGTAGAAGTCCTTGTCGACGATGAAGTGTTCCGGGTCCTGATTCTTGGGGTCGAAGCCTGGAAGCGGCAGGAACTGATCGAAATCGCCGTCGCGGGTTCCCTTGACGCGGGCTTCGGCCTGCGATCCGTGACCCGAATAGTAGAACAGGATCCAGTCGCCAGCCTTGGACCGCTGTCCGATTTCGTGAAGGGCATTTTCAACGGAAGATCGCGTGACGGCCTGATCGCGAAGGACAGTCACATCCTTCGCGCCCTCCTTGCGGGCAAGCACTTCCATGGCAGCGAGGTCGTTGGTCGGCCCTTCGAGATCCGGGATGGCGGGCGACACGTAGTGGGACACGCCAACCAGCAAGGCGCGGACTTCGGCATGTGCTGCGGGTGCATGCAGCAAACCTGCCAGCAGAAGGACTAGAATTCGGGCTCTGGGCCGCCGCATTGCCACGTATCTGGTACCCTGCAGTTTCCAATTGCACTTGTCGCCGCTGCCAGCCGGCTCACCATCGCGCGAGACGATGACGCGGTTCAGGGCACCGGCATGACCGTGGCGCCGGAATTGTACCGCGATGGCTTGCCGGAAATGTAGACGGCTTCCTCCAGCGAACCCTGCACCCAAGGTGTCTGCTTGCCCCCGGTTTCGGCGACAACCTGCCGCGTGACTTCGGTCAGCGCATCGTCGAGGGCGACCGGCTGTCCGAGCGCCTTGATCAAGGCCAGCGTGAAGGGGCTGTTCTCTTCGTGGCTGACACCGTCGTAGGCGACGTTTCCGGGATCGGTCGAGAACACGACCTTGATCCCGCGTCCTTGCAAGTGGAACTGGGCAAGGCCCTTGGAACTCAGCAGTTCGGGCGAATCGATCGCGACCGCGTGGAGTTCCTCAGTTTGCGCAGTGGGCTGATCGTCAATCCGCTTGAGACCGCGCGACTGCAGCCGTTGGACGTCGATCGCGCGCACGCCGGGGACGGCCGGGCCGCTGGTGTGCATCGCAAACGGATTGTTGCGGCAGGCGTCGAGGAACAACAGCACCATGCGCGACTTCTCTCGCGCTCGTAGCACCAGATCGCCGATGGGGATGAGGCTGCGGCCATCGGCGGAGACGATGTAGTTGTTGCCGCCGACCTGAACCCCGTGCCCGGCGAAGTAGATGAATGAAATGTCGTTGCGGGCCAGTCCGCCAAGGTAGGTTTCCAGCGCAGTGGCCAGCGTGTTGCTGTCCGGTTCGTAGAGGCTCGCGATCCGGAAGCCCGGCTTGCTGCTCAGGAAGCCGGCCATGGCCCGGGCATCGGCGACGGCATTGGCAAGAAAGAAGCTTTCCGGTGCGGCGGCATAGGATGCCCCGATTACCAGCGCATTGAGGGGGACGGTGTCCTTGTCCTTGCGCGCCGCGCCGGCGACGCCGGGCACTTGCGACAGCGCGGCCCCCAGCAGTCCATACGCCAGCACGCGGCGCCTGTCGGTCGATCTGTTCATGTACCTTGCCCTCAAATCGGCTGTCCCCAACCGGACTTTATCCGCCAGTGACTTGCGCGACTACACCATACATCGCCTGCGCGAGGCGAAAAGACTTCATGCGAGAGGCGCGCGTCAGATGGCAGCGCCACTCGATGGTCGCCGGACGCGCGGCTGCCATCAGTACTTCTGCAGGATGAAGGTGTCCTGATAATTGCGCGATCCTGGCTTGTCCGCCCATGTGCCGAGTTCGTATGAAATCACCCGCAGCCCCGCTTCGGCGAACATCGCCTGAAGCACACCCATCGTGAAGCCACCGAAGAAATCCTGGCCCCGATAGGCGTAGAAACAGCCAGGTTCGACCTGCTTTATGCCGGAATGGTTGCCGGTGCGCTCGATGAACTGCCAGACATGGCGATCGATCAGGAAGAAGGTGAGGTAGGCCAATCCTTCCGGCCGGAGCGCGCGCGCCGTCTCGTTCAGCAGCTGCTGCGCATCGCGGCGCGTGAGGTGGGTGAACACGCTGATGGCATAGGCATGGTCGATGGATTTGTCGGCCAGCCAAGGCAGTGAAAGATCGTTCTGGACTGCCTGGTTCAGCGAATCGAAGTAGTAGTTGTTGGCAAGATCGAGGTGATGGAATTCCGCGCGGGGCGAGGCGAGATTGGCCTCGCACCAGGCGACGCCTTCGCGCCACGCGTCGAACCCGTAGAAATGCCCCTGTTCAAGATAGCGCAGGAAGGGGGCGGCCATGCGCCCGCAGCCGCAGCCGATATCGAGGACCGCTGCATCGGGCCGGATGCGCAGCCGCTTGGCGATTTCCTCGAAGTAGTAGATCCCGTTCTTGCGGAAATGCTCGAGATCGTGGCTGCCGATGACATTGGCCAGTTCCAGCGGCGGAAGTTCCTTGTCCGGCCAGTCAAGATACCTGCGTGAGACTTCGTCGATCAGTTCATGCGCTGCGCTGGCCTGTTCGACTTCGGCTCGCTGCTGTCCGATGTGTACGCTGCTCATTGTGTCCCACCGCCATTTCCCGGCAATCTTCACCCGGCGGCGCCCGCATGACAAGAGCCCGTCGTGCAGCAACTCGTGCGCGCAGTTGCAAAAAAGGATTGCGTGATCCTGGGCAAGGCCAGACTGTCGCCATGCTAGACGCTTGTATGACAAGCTTGATTCGGGGGACGATCGGCATGCCTTCGGTGATTTTGCACATTGGTTTGCCGCGCACCGGCACCACGCTTGTGCAGCAATGGCTGGATGCCGGCAGCCCCGCCTTGCGTGAGGCGCGGATCACGCCGATCGGCAGCATGGCCGCGCACCGGATTGCCGTCGCCTTCATCGCCGAGGCGTACCGCGAGCGCATAGATGTGGTCCGGATCCGCCAGGCATTCGACCTTGAGGAAGCCTACGGTCGCGCCGCGCGAGCGGACGGCGTCGCACTCGTCTCGAGCGAGTATTTCACGTCCGCCGATCCGGCCGAGGTGGCACAGGAGTTTGCAGAGCGCGGCCTGCAGGTCGAGAAGATCATCTGCTTCGTGCGGCGTCAGGATGCCCTGCAGGTATCGAGTTATGCGCAGAACGTGCGGATGATCGGCGAGACGGGGCTGCCGGTCGCGGTCGGCTATCACGAGGCGCAGGACTGGAACCTGCATGTGCAGCGGTGGGCCCGGAGTTTTCCGGCTGCCGCAATGGAACTGCGCAGCTACGACAAGGCGAGCCGGGAAGGTGTGCTGGCATCGTTTTGCGGATGCCTTGGCCTCGGGCCAGACGCCGCGCCGAGCGAGACGAAGCGCGTGAATGCGACGATGTCGGCCGAGTTTACCGAGATTGCCCGCATGTTGAATCTGCGCGGCATAGCCTTTGATGGCGACAAGTTGCTGGCGCTCGATGCAGCGAGCGGCGGCCCGGCGTTCGGTTTCCCGCAAAGCGAAATCGATATCATCGAAGCGGCCTTCGGACCGAGCAACGCGGCCCTCGCCGCCCGCGTTCCGGACGAGTTCGCCGAATTTGCCCGGCCCGGGTGGACTACGGGCGGCATCGACATGACTGGCCAGGTCGATGAGCATCGGATGCATGAGATACTGGAGAAATTGCGGGAGACATGAGCTGTTTTCGGCTGGGTCCGACAACGATGTCTGATATGCAGCAGCTACCTATCAAGCGGTCAACTCGTGCATTTCTCGTTGCATTGCTTCGTTTTTTCATCGATTTTCTAAACGGGTTTGACGTCAAGGGGGGCGAATCATGCGGTGGATTTTTATGGCGGCGGCAGCCGCATCGTTCGGTTGTGCGGACGTCGCGCGGGCCGATGACTTTTCCATCACGCCCCGGCTCTGGTATCTGATGGACAACCTCGCCAGCGGCACGCTCAAGGGCACCAACGGCGCAAATGCCACCTTCAGCTTCAATTCGCCGCCGTTCACCGTTCCGATGGCGGGTGCCAGCATCACGTACCACTCCGACGATTTTCTCAAGAACACCAGCTTCACGCTGACCGGCCTCTACGGCTCGGATCGCAAGGTGCTGGTGACGCGCGGCTCAAACGTCATCACGCTGCCTTCCGGGCGGCAGCAGCTGATCTTTTCGGAACAGAACACGCCGCAGCACCTCAAGCGGGTCGATCTCGAACTCACCGCGCAGACGCGCATCAACGACTTGCTCTCGTGGACGGTTGGTCTGCGCTACGAACGCGCACGCACCGATTTTATCGCGATCGTGACCAACACGGCCAGCAATCCCTTCACTGGGAAGGTGGAATCGCGCACCACGACGTCGTCCCAGTTCGATGGCGGCTATGACCTGTTCTCCGCACGCGCTGGCATCGCCTTTGTCGCCCCGCTCAACGACAGCCGGAAAGATCTGGTCTATGGCAACGCGATGGCGTTCGTCGGCCAGCGCAACAACATCGATCCCAAGGCCGCGCCGCAATATGGCAATGCCACCTTCATCGGCCCCGACATCACCGTCGGCTACAGCCATCGCCTGAGCAAGAAGCTGTCGTTTGATTTGCGCTACCGCACGCAGTTCTTCTTCCCGGTCGCCGGCCTTGGCGATTTCGGGGATCCCAAGGTCACGCACGGACCCAGCGTGGGCATCACCGCCTCCTTCTGACGCCAAATTTCTGAAGGTGACATGATGGACCCGACCATGGAGATCATCGCCGAACTGAAGGCGGGGATGGACGAGGCAGTGCGCAACGGACACGTTCCTGCGCCCCCTGACTTCGACGAAGAAGCCTATCTTCAACAAAACCCTGATGTGGCCGAAGCCGTCGTTGCCGGCGTGTTCCCCAGCGGTTTTGCCCATTATTTCCAATTGGGCCATCGCGAGGGCCGGGTCCGCCCCACGCGGCTTGCCGGCAGGCTCTGACGAGTGGTGCGTATGGCGCTGGGCCTGGGAACGAACCAGATTGCTCCCGCGAGATACGGCCCTGCGCCAGTAACTGATCTTGCCGACGCAATGCCTGTCCCGGTGGCGGAACAGGTGTTCCCCTTCGCCCATGCCGTGGAGGGCGTCCACGATCGGACGCCGCTCTGCACTCCCGGCCAGACGGACCCGGCACTGACGGCCTTGTTGCTCGAGGCGTGCCCACTGGCCGAACTCGATATGCTGTCGATGGACGTGTTCGACACCGTGCTCTTGCGCAACGCCAAGCCCGAGACGCTGCGTTTCGCCGAAATCGCCGAGCAGCAGGCTGCGGCGGCGAGCGCGGCGGGGCACCCGGTCGGCGCGCGAACGCTGCTGCTGGCCCGGTTGGAAGCCGCACATCTCGCCTACCGCGCCCGGCCTGCGGTCGATGGTCACCGCGAGGGCCACATCGACGACATCATGAAAATCCAGTGCCGGATGGCCGATCTGCCCGAGGCGCTGGCGCCCCTCCTGAAGACGGTCGAGCTAGCCTACGAGGCGGAGAATCTGGCTCCCAACGGCCTGTTCCTCGACCTTGCCGAACAGTTCAAGGCCGCCGGCAAGCCAGTTATCCTGATCAGCGACATGTACCTCGATAGTGCGGCGATTGCCGGGCTCGTCGCCACGGTCACGCGCCGGGGAAAACTGTTCGACCGGGTGTTTTCGAGCGCGGAGGCAGGTGCGTCGAAGCGGTCCGGCGGACTCTACGGCAAGGTTGCAAAGCAAATGGGCATTGCCCCCGAACGCATACTGCATATCGGGGATTCGCTCCCGGGCGACGTTCGTCAGGCCCGCAACGCGGGATGGCGTGCGCTCCACTTTCCGATCGCCCGCGCGGAAAAGGCAGCGCGCACGTCGGCGCTTGCAGCATTTCTGGCGCAGATGCGCGATGCCGACTGCGATGTTGCGCGGTGGGCCCAGCTGTGAACGCCGCATACCCCTTTCCCGCTGAATCTGTGCCCGACGTTACTGGCACGGATAGCAAGGCGGCCCCGGCGACCGCGCAGGAGGCTGCATTCCGCATCGGGCACGATATCCTCGGTCCGGTTTTTGCTGCCTATCTCGACCGGCTGGACCAGCACATCCGCCATTTCACCCTCGATCATGACGCAAGCGTGCTGTTCGTGGCGCGGGCGGGAATCCGGATCAGGACGCTCTATCGCACCTGGCTGGCGGCCCGCGGGCGCAGCGAGCCCGAAGGGCTCGACTTCCTTTGGACCTCGCGCCTTGCCTGCGCCAAGGCCGCGTGGGGCCGCGACTGGACTGAACTTGTTCGGCTGATCGAGCGCGAGATGCCCGGTGCGAGCCTCGGCGAGGTCATCGTGGCCGTCAGCAACGGCAGCACAATTGCCGATATGCCGTTGCCCGATGATCCGAGCTACGCTGCGAGCAGCACCGAGTTCGCCCACTTCATCTGGTCCGACGATCCGCTTGCCTGCAGCCTGCGCGGCCATCTCGAGGAACAGGGCGCCTTGTTCGAGGCGATGGTCGATGCGGCGTGCGGCGACCGCAAGCGCGTCGTCCTGGTCGACAGCGGGTGGCAAGGCACAGTGCAGGCAACACTGACCCGCGCCTTTTCCGACAAGGATTGGTGGGGGCTCTATCTGGGCGTCATTCCCTCAGCCGTTGGCGGCCCGCATCGCCAGCAGATGGTGGGCCTTATCTATGACGGCGAGAACTGGGATCCCGCGCGGCCGGAAACCGCGCTAATCCTCCATCGTCACTTGTTCGAGAGCATGCTCGAACCGCCGGTGCCGAGCATCAACGCACTGGCCCGCGGGGGCGACGGACAGCTCCTCGTGCCCCAGGCGTCCGCGCTTTTGGCCGATTGTCCCTCCGAGGATACCGATCCGCTATTCTGCGGGGTCCTCGCCGCCGTGGCCCGGCCGGCAACTGGCGCTGGCGATTACCGCGTCCGTCTTCATGCCGAGGCTCGGTCCGCCCATCGCGAGCTGGCCCGGATGCTGAGCGAACCCACCCGCGACGAGGCGCTGGTCCTCTGCCCGCCGCCGCGTTCGATGGATCTTGGCCGGGAAGGCAAGATCCCGGTCGTGATCGCACCGGAAACGGCGCCGCGCGATCAGACGGCGGAAGAACGCATTGCCGAAGCGCTCTGGCAGCCGGGCCAGATTGCCCTCGATTATACGCCGGCCACCGCGCCCGAGCGCTTGCGGCAATGGCTTGCTCAACGCGGCGGCGCGCTGCCCCGGGCCGCAGCGCCAGTACCGGTTCCGACCTCGCCAGCGCCCCGCGCGCATCCCCGAGTTGCCGTCATTACGCGCACGATGGACCGGCCCCAGATGCTTGAGCGCGCGCTGCGCTCGGTGGCATCGCAGAGCTACGAGGACTTCGTCCACGTCGTGGTCTGCGATGGCGGTCCGATTGACCGTTTGCGCGCGACCATCGCTGCGACGCCAGCGGTCGCGCCCCGGCTCATGGTGATCGACAATGTGGTCAACCGGGGCATGGAGGCGGCCTCCAATATCGCCATCCGGCACTGCGAAAGCGAGTTCATCGTCATCCATGACGACGACGACAGCTGGCACCCGGACTTCCTCCGCGAGGCGGTCACCTTCCTCGATTCGAAGGCCGGTCAGCGTTACGGCGGCGTGGTGACCGGCACGGAATACGTCAGCGAGGAAGTGACGCACGAAGGCATCGTCGAACATGGGCGCAGGCCCTACAATCCCGATCTTGTGAGTCTGCCGCTGGTGGACTTGGCGCGCGAAAACCGCTTCGCGCCGATCGCGTTCCTGTTCCGCCGCGCCATCTACGATCAGCTCGGCGGCTTCGACGAGCGCTTCGAGGTGCTCGGCGATTGGGACTTCAACCTGCGCTTTCTGGCGCACGCAGATATCGCGGTGCTGCCGCGCGTGCTGGCCCGCTATCATCATCGCGACAAGGGCGTGACCAGCGTCTTTGCCAATTCGGTGATCGGGGCGCGGGACAAGCACGCCGAGTATCTCGCGGTGTTGCGCAACAAGTATCTGCGCGAACAGACCGACCCGGTTTCGGCCACCATCGCCGCTGCCATGGTCAGTGCGCCGGCCGTGCCGCGGGAATTGACCGTTATATCCAGCGATGATGGCGGTGCCGTACGCCACTGGACCCAGCTGGCCGACGAGCGCTGGGTGTTGTTGACGGCCATGGCGCGGGAAATCGTGACCTTGCGGAGCCAGCTGCAGGATATGCGGGATAGCGTGCGTGCCGCCGACGAGCGCTGGGTCGCGGCAGCCATGCTTGCCCGGGAACTCGCTGCCACCCGTGAGGAGCGCGACCGGGCAATGGCCGATGCTCGTGCCGCGCGCCACGCAGCGGACGCGCACTGGATGCTTGCCGCCAGCTATGCCGCAGAGGCGCAGACCGCGCGTGCTGAGCGTGATGCCGCCGAAGCGAAGCTCGATCGGCTGTGCGGCGCACTGGAGGAAATTCAGCGTCAGCCGCGACAGCAGGTGTAGCAGCGCCACTTCCCCTAGCACTTTGCACAAGTGGACTGGTTCGGGCATCTGGGGAACCTTGCCTGCCAAGGCGCCGACCGAGCGCCACTTGAGGAGCTATTGCAATGCCTTACCAGCCCTTCGATCTTGGCGGAAAAGTCGCGCTTGTCACTGGCGGGAACGGCGGCATCGGCCTCGGCATGGCCGAAGCGCTGGCTGAGGCGGGCGCGTCGGTCGTGATCTGGGGCATGAACCCGGCGAAGAATGCTGCGGCGAAAAGCAAGCTGGAAGCCACCGGGCAGCGCATCGCGAGCGAGATTGTCGACGTTTCGGATGAGCACGCGGTGATCGCGGCGATGGAGAAGGCCGTCGCCGAATTTGGCCGCATCGATACTGTCGTGGCCAATGCCGGGGTTGGCGGCGGCGCGCCGTTTGACGCGTTTCCGACCGAGCAATGGCGCAAGGTCATGGCGGTCAATCTCGACGGCGTGTTCTTCACGCTGCGCGAAGCATGCAAGCACATGAAGGCGCGCGCCGAAGCGGGCGATCCGGGCGGGTCGCTGGTCGCGATCTCCTCGACCTCGGCAATCCACGGTGCTGCGCGCAACCAGGCCTACGGCGCGGCCAAGGGCGCGCTGTGTTCGCTGGTGCGGGCGACGGCCGTTGAGTTCGCCCGCTACGGCGTGCGCTGCAATGCGGTGCTGCCGGGCTGGACGGTAAGCGAAATGACCGAGAGTGCGCAGGCGAACGAGAAGTTCAACCGGCAGGTGATTTCCCGTGTGCCGTTCCGGCAATGGATGGAGCCCAAGGACTTCGGCGGGATCGCGGTCTACCTCGCCTCCGATGCCGCGCGGTTCCATACCGGCGACAGCATCGTGCTCGACGGCGGCTACACGATCTACTGACCGGTCAGGAGGTGCCGCCATGGAGAAAGCGTCTTCGTCCCTCGTACTGAGCGACACGCCAAGCGCGGGCATCCGCCGCTTGACGTTGAACCGCCCGGAGAAGCGCAATGCGCTCTCCAACGATCTCAGGAGCGAGCTGTTCGCGGCGCTCGAAGCGGCGGACAGAGAAGGGGACGTGCGCGTCATCGTGCTGCGCGGGGCGGGGCCGTGCTTTTCCGCTGGCTATGACCTCTCGCCCGAGGCGGGTTCGCAGACGCCGCCCTACTACACCGCAGGTGGCCCGGGATTCTGGCCGCGCCATGTCGTCGAAGGGGTGTTCCGGATCTGGGATCTTGCGAAACCCGTTATTGCGCAGGTCCACGGCTGGTGCCTTGCGGGGGCCACCGAACTCGCGACCGCTTGCGACCTCGTGTACCTGAGCGACGATGCCCGGATCGGCTATCCGCCGGTGCGCGGGATGAGCCCGCCCGATACCCAGTTCCACCCATGGCTGTGCGGCTTCCGTTCAGCGATGGAGCAGATGCTGACGGGCGATGCGCTCACCGCCGATGAAGCCGTACGCGTGGGCTTTGCCAACCGGGCCTTTCCCGCCGAGACGCTCGAAGCTGAAGTTCTGGCGATTGCCGAGCGTGTCGCCAAGGTTCCGCCGGAGGTGCAGCAGATCAACAAACGATCGGTGCACCGCGCCATGGAAGCAATGGGACTGCGCTCGGCCATCCGCGCAGGGACTGAAATGCAGGCACTCGCGATGACCACGGAAGCCTCGCGGCAGACTTTTGCTGGCTTCCGCGCCGGCGATGTGCGCGGGGCGCTCGATGCGCGCGACGGGGCCTTCGGTGATTATCGCACATCAGGCCGGGATACGTAGGTCGCACGTTCTGGCGCTGGAGCGGCGCTTGCAATCGCCGGGTCGGCAAAGCTAGACCCACGCGGGGTGCACTGCCGGCATTTCATGGAGACGGATGTGAATTTCAGCCGCCGAGACTTGCATCGTCTGACCCTTGGCGCCGGAGCCTTTGCGCTGGCGCCTGCTCTGGCGCGGGGTGCCGCGCCCGTTGCTGCCGATCCGCTCGCGCTTGTCGATCCGGAACTGCGCCCGGCGGCGCGCGCAATGCTGGCGCAGAAATTCCCGCCGATGACGCGCGAGGCGCTGCCTGCCATTCGGGCGGGGTGGGCGCCTCCGCCATTGCTGCCGTCGCCTGCAGTTGTTTTGCGGACCATTCCCGGGCCTGTGGGTGCGCCGCCGGTGGCGATCGAACTGATCTCGCCCGGGCCGTCGGCCACGCCGCGCCCGGCAATCCTGCACATCCATGGCGGCGGCATGATCTCGGGCCGAGCCCGCAATCTCACGGCGTTCTGCCAGTCGCTGGCGGCGGAATTCGGCGCGGTTGTGGTCAATGTCGACTACCGGCTCTCACCCGAAACGCCGTTTCCGGGGCCGGTCCTCGACAATTATGCGGCGCTTGAGTGGATGGCGGCGAACGCGCAGAGCCTCGGCATCGATCCGACGCGGATTGCGGTGATGGGCGAAAGCGCGGGCGGCGGGCTGGCGGCGATGGTCGCGCTGATGGCGCGCGACCGGGGCAAAATTCCGCTGTGTCAGGTCGTGCTGATCTATCCGATGCTCGACGACCGCACCGGGTCGGCCCGCATGGTGCCAGCGCATATCGGCACGGTCGGCTGGTCGGCTGAGGCAAACCGGTTCGGCTGGTCGGCGTTTCTCGGGGTTCCTGCAGGATCGGATGTCGTGCCCGCCGGCAGCGTGCCCGCGCGGGAGGCCAACCTTGCGGGGCTGGCCCCCACGTTCATCGGCGTCGGCGCACTCGATCTCTTCGTCGAGGAGGATCTCGAATTCGGCCGCCGCCTGATCGCGGCCGGGGTCAAGACGCGGATGCAGGTGACGCCCGGTGCGTGGCATGCCTTCGATTTCGTGGTCCCCGAAGCGCGCGTCGCGCGCGAGTTCACCGCCGCATGGAAAGCGGAACTGCGGGCTGCCTTCGCCGCCTAGCGCGCCAGATTGCGGTCGAAAAACTTCAGCATGACGGCATAGGCCTCGCGCGATTCGGGCAGGTCCGGCTTGTAGAAGAAGCCATGGAAGAGGCCTTCCCACACATGCAGTTCAGCGGGCACGCCCAGCGCGACAAGGCGGGTGTGGGTCTTGACCGCGGAACTCAGCTCGAAGCCGCGCGTGGCAGTGATGATCAGCGTCGGCGGAAAGCGGCGCAGCACATCATCGGATGAGCCGGGCGAGACCAGCGGGTCCTTGGGGTCGGTTCCCTTGAAATAGGGGAGCGCAGTCCAGGTCGGGGGGCTGGCGGAGGGCCATGCTGGTGCAGGGCGCGCCTCGCCGACCGCGGCGGTCATGTAATCTGCATCGCCGCCGAAGCCATTGGCGGAACTCGCCAGGCCAGCGCAGAAGATGCCGGCCGCGCCGGGGCGGGGCAGGCCGTGCTTCTGGAACCACGCGAGTGCCATCCCCGTCAGCATGCCGCCGGCAGAGCAGCCGTAGATGCCGATCTGTTCGGGCCGGTGCGATTTGAGCAGCTCGCGGTAGACCAGCGCGACGTCCTCGCTCGCGGCAGGAAACTTGTAGTCGGGTCCTTGCCGGTAATCGACCGAGACCACCCGCACTTTGCCGAGAGCGGCCAGCGGCATAGCCTCCAGCTCGGCGCAGCCGGGGAAGCAGCCCATGAAGCCGCCGCCGTGGAGATTGATCAGCACGCGCCGGGCGTTGCGCGGGGCAATGCCACCCTTGGGCGCATAGTCGAACACGCGCACGCCGCCGATGCGGTGCTCGCGCATGGTGGTGGCGTAGGCGGCATTGGCTTCGGCGATGTAGGGCTCCATGAACACCGGCACGCCATTGTTCTGCTTCACTTTCTCCGCGTTCTGCATGTCGTGGAGATGGTCGGTCATGTACTGCTTCGCCTCGGGGCTGAGCATCGAGGAGACGGGCACGGCCATCGCGGGCACGTGGACGGTGCCGTCCTTTTCCACGATCACGGGTGGCGGCGCATCGGCTGCCTGTGCGGCGTCGGCCCGCAGCACGAGGCCAGCAATCAGGGCGAGCGCAGCGAAGAGCCGCAGCGCGTGGGCGAGCAAGGGGGATGTCGGCTTCGTCATGGGGGGCTCTCCTCTTGATCAGCGCCATCGGCTTGCCGCCGTGCGTCCGTGTCTGCGGTCTGCGTAATCGATTGCAATTGCCGTCGCAAGGTGTAAGTAGGTAATCGATTGCGCGCAGCACGAGCGGCGAAGACCGTGAGAGAGCGAGGGGGATTGCACGTGACGTTCACACGCAGATCGTTCGGTCTTGCCGCCGCTGGCACCGCAGCGCTGGCGGCCATGCCGCGCCTGAGCTTGGCGGCAGCAGCGACCGATCCGCTGGCGATGGTCGATCCCGAATTGCGCGACGGCGCGAAGATGATCCTGGCTCGGCCATTGCCCGATCCGCTCGATCCAGCGGCGATCCGTGCGATGCGGCACAAGGCGCCACCACCGCCAGCGGCGCTGCCGGCACCCGCGATCGATTTGCGGCGAATTCCCGGCGCATCGGGGCAGCCCGATGTTCCCATTGCCGTCATCGGTGCCCGTCCCGGCGGGCCGCCGCGCCCGGCGGTGCTGCATATCCACGGCGGCGGGTTCATTGTCGGGCGGATGCAGGATACGTTCCCGGCCTCGCAGCGCTTGTCGCAAGAGCTGAACTGCGTTGTGGTGGAAGTCGACTACCGCCTCTCTCCCGAAACGGCATTTCCCGGACCGCTGGAGGATTGCCACGCTGCGCTGGTTTGGCTCCATGCCAATGCAGCGGCGCTCGGCGTCGATCCGGCGCGGATCGCGGTCATGGGTGAAAGCGCGGGGGGCGGGCTTGCTGCCATGCTCGCAATTGCCGTGCGAGACCGGAAGAGCGTGCCGCTGTGCTATCAGGTGCTGATCTATCCCATGCTTGATGACCGCACCGGCAGCAAGCGCCGGGTGCCGCCGTTCATCGGCACGATCGGCTGGAACGAAGCAGGCAACCGCGTCGGCTGGGCCAGTCTGCTTGGCCAGCCTGCGGGGAGCAAGACCGTTCCTGCGGGCTCGGTTCCCGCCCGGATCGGCAGCTTTGCCGGACTGCCGCCAACCTTCATCGGCGTGGGCGCAATCGACCTCTTTGCCGAGGAAGACGTGGCCTACGCGCAGGCGCTAATTGCGGCCGGCGTGCCGACGCAGCTGCTGGTCATCCCCGGCGCCTATCACGGCTTCGACTTCATCGCTCCGGCCTCGCGCGCCGCGGGTACGTTTACCGCATCGTGGAAGGCCGCGCTGGGCGCCGCTTTCCGTCCCGCACCCGCCGCAGCCTGACGAACGCATCGCACCAAGGGGCGAGCAGGCAACGATTTGACACTGGTTGCACAATCGATTACGCAAACATCCAAGAATGAGGGAGGATACCATGAAGCCCAATCACCACCGCAATCATCTGCGTGTGTGCCTCACCGGCACTGCCGCCGCCGCGCTGATCGCAGCGCTACCCGCGCAGGCGCAGGAAACGAACGCCCAGGCCTCCGAAACCGGCAACGCGGAAGAGATCGTCGTCACCGCGCTCAAGTCCGGCTCGCTCAAGCTCGATCAGGTGCCCATCGCGATCCAGGCCTTCAGCGGCGATACGCTCAAGCAGCGCAATGTGCGTGACGGCAACGACCTCATTCAGTTGATCCCTGGTGCTTCGCAAGCGCAGGAAATCGGCGCAGGCTACCGGATTTTCTCGTTCCGCGGTTCCGGCGCGGGCGGCCCCATCGGTGACGGCCTCATCGGCTACTATCTCGATGACACTCCGTTCGGCGTGCCCAACAACCAGGCCGCGCCGCCGGTCCAGTATTTCGACATCGACCGCATCGAAGTGCTGCGCGGGCCGCAGGGCACGCTCTATGGCCTCGGCTCGTCGGCGGGGACGATCATCTACCACACCAAGAACCCCGATCTGGAAAAGATCACCGTGGCGGGCGAGGCGGAAATCTCGACCACGCGCGAAGCGGGTGATCCCAACTACCGCGGCGCTGCTGCGATCTCGGTCCCGCTCGTCGAAGGCAAGCTCGCGCTGCGTGTGAGCGGCGGGTATGACAAGCGTGCGGGCTATGCCGATATCTATTCGGGCGCGCCGACCGGTACGCCGCGCGCGAAGGACGCCAACGACGTTACCGCGAAGGACCTTCAGGCCGTCCTGCTGTGGAAGCCCGACGCGCTGACCACCGTGCGCCTGCGCGGCTGGTATTTCAGCACCGATCAGAACTACCTCAACGTCATCAACTCGGTGAAGCCGCCCTATGCCTCGTTCCAGGGCGATGTGGTCGGCTATGACCGTCGCCGCGCGTGGTACCTGTCGAACACGATCACCCGCGATATCGGCGATCTCACGCTGACCAACGCGACGTCGTATCAGAAGTCGCTGCCCGGCGGCTTCCAGGTGGGTCTCAACCTCGGCGCGCCGCTCGGCATCGGCACGCTGATCAACGGCGGTGACGCCCGCAACTTCGTCAACGAACTGCGCCTCGCGACCAACAAAGGCGGGCCGTTCAAGGGCGTGGCGGGCGTATTCTACCAGAACGCCAAGAGCCTCTACACGTTCAACCTGAACTTCCCGGCCTTCGCGCTCAGCGGGCAGACCATCACCAAGACCGAGAACGCGGCAGTGTTCTCGGAAGTCAGCTACGAGATGTTCGGCGGGAAGCTCGTCCCGCTCGTCGGCTTGCGCTATTTCAAGGACAAGCGCACGGCGGATTCGATCTCGAACGGAGTCCCCGTATCCACCAAGGCGACGCCTGATGCGGTGACCTGGCGCGCGAACCTCGCCTGGTATCCGGCATCGAACTGGACGGTGTTCTTCAACGCCGGCACCGGTTTCCGCAGCGGCATCCTGCAATCGCAGGCGCAGGCCGATGCGGTGATCGCGGACGGCGTGCCAAGCGGCCTTTCGCTGACGCCGGACAAGCTGCGCAACCTCGAGATCGGCACCAAGGGCACGCTGTTCGATGGTGCGCTGCGCCTTGCGGTGAGCCTCTACGACATCAAGTACACGAACATCCAAAGCGCCTTCAACACGTCGATCGGCCTTGCTGCCTTCGCCAACCTTGGCGACGGCAAGGCGCAGGGCATCGATCTCGAAGCGACCTGGAAGACCCCGCTCAAGGGCCTCACGCTGACGGCGATCGGCAACGTGAACGATTCGACGTTCACCAAGGTCAACCCCGCCTTCGCGACTGCCACCCCGCGCATTGCCAACGGCAAGCGCCTGCTCAATACGCCGACCCATAACTTCCGGCTCGATGCTTCCTACGAGACCACGGTCGGCAAGTACGAGCTGTTCGTCACCGGCTCGGCGACCACGGTCGGCCGGTTCCGGCTTGGCGATGCCACGGTGAACGAGATCAATCCCTACCAGCTGTTCCAGGCAAGCATGGGCCTGCGCCGTGACCGCTATGAACTGCGCCTGTTTGCGGACAACCTCTCCGACGAGCGTGGGCCGACGTCGGCAAACGGCCCCACGCTGCTGGCCGGGCCGCGTCCGCGTACGATCGGCCTTACGTTCCGCCTGAACACCAACTGATCTGGTTGGGGTTGCGCCCGGTTTCCTTCGCAGGGCCGGGCGCAGCTTCGCCGATCCATCCAAGGGCGCTGAAACCATGGCCCAGACACGTGCCGGGGCAGGGGGGCTAGGCCGCCGCGATCTGATCAAGGGCGCGGCTGTGGCGGCGGGCCTTGGCTTTGCGCCCGGCGCTTCGGGTGCGGCCCCTGCGCCCCCGCATGAGATGGCCTTGTCGACTGATCCCACCGTCCGCACAGCTGCTGGCCTGATCCGGGGCTATCGTCAGGGCGGCGTCACCATGTTCAAGGGCGTGCCCTATGGTGCGCCCACCGGCGGCGCGAACCGGTTCCGTCCGCCCCAGCCGCCGGTGCCGTGGCAGGGCGTTCGCTCGACCTTGCACTACGGCCCGATTGCACCGCAGGACAAGGGAACGGGCCGCTTCCACGACGAGGAAGCCTTCATCTTCCGCTGGAACGATGCGGTGGCGGACGAGGACTGCCTGCGGCTCAACGTCTGGACACCCGCGCTCGATCCAGCGCGGCGCCCCGTTCTGGTCTGGCTCCACGGCGGTGGGTTCGCGGCTGGATCTGGCCACGATATCCCGGCCTTTGACGGCGAGAACCTTGCTCGCAGCGGCGACGCCGTGGTCGTCACGCTGAACCACCGGCTCAATCTGCTCGGCTTTCTCGATCTCTCCGCGTGGGGCCCTGAATTTGCCGAGAGCGGCAATCTCGGCATGCTCGACATCGTCGCGGCGTTGCGCTGGGTACTGGACAACATCGCGGCGTTCGGCGGCGATCCGGACCGCGTGACGATCTTCGGTCAATCAGGCGGCGGGGCCAAGGTCTCCGCGCTGATGGCGATGCCTTCGGCGCGCGGGCTCTATCACCGGGCAATGATCCTCAGCGGATCGTTCGCCGGGTTCAACACGCCGGAGCGCAGCGGGCGGCTCAGCGCGTTGCTGCTTGCCGAATTGGGCATCAAGGCCGGTGAAATCGCCAAGTTGCAGGCGCTATCCTATGCCGACTTGCGCGCGGCGGCAGACCGCGTGGCGGCGCGGATGAATCCGCCGTTTGCCGGCTTCGTCGACGTGCGCCGCATCCCGCAGATCCTGGACTATGCGCCAGTGATCGATGGCCGCACGATCCTTGCTGATCCCGCCGGCCTCGCGCTTCCCGCCAGCGATCCCGCCGTGCCGCTGATCATCGGCTCCACGCTCAACGAGTTCGTGACAGGGATCAACCAGCCGGACTGTGACGACACGGACGAAGCCGCCCTGCGCGCCCGCGTTGAGACGTTCCTGTCCGGACGGTCGGACGCGGTGATCCGGGCCTTCCGTGCGGGCATGCCCGGCGCCAAGCCGTTCGACTTGTGGTCGCGCATCGCCACTGCGCCGCTCCGGCAGGCGGTCATCGATCAGGCTGCCCGCCGCCTCGCTGCCGGGGCCGCGCGCACGCACTTGTTCTGGTTCACGTGGCAGACGCCGGTGCTGGGAGGCCGTCCGCGCGCGTTCCATTGCCTCGACATTCCGTTCTGGTTCGACAATGCGGCACTCTGCGCCTCGATGACCGGCGGCGGCGCAGACGCGCTCGATCTTGCCGCGCGGATGTCACGCACGCTCATCGCGTTTGCTACGACGGGCAGGCCGGAGGGAGGCGGGCTGCCGGCGTGGCCGCCTATCAGCCAAGGCAGTTTCCCTTCACTGCGGATCGACCGCGAGCCGCACGTGATCAGCGAAATCGATGCCGCCGAACGGACGAGCCTGCGCTAAGGGCCTCATGCGCCCCCATTGACGAGTGCGGCGAGTTGCTCGTTAATACCGGGCGGGTACAAAGGATCACATGGTCAGCGTCAAGAACATCAAGGAGTTTGCCGAACTCGCCGGGGTCTCCACCGCCACCGCTTCGCGCGCGCTGACGGGATCGGGGCGGGTGAGCGAGGACACGCGCAAGCGGATCGCGGCGCTCGCCGAAAAGCTTGGCTACCAGCCCAATGTCGCCGCGCGCAATCTGCGCACGCAGCGCACGATGACCATCGGCGTGCTGGTGCCCTTGGGGCACGAGGCGTTGCAGCACCTCTCCGACCCGTTCTTCAATACGATGACCGGCTTTCTGGCGGATGCCTTCGCAGAGCGCGGCTATGACTTGCTGCTGTCGCGTGTGCTGCCGCGCAACGACCGCTGGATCGACCGGTTCATCGGCAGTGGCCGGGTCGACGGCATCGTCGTGGTCGGCCAATCGGACCAGTTCCATGTGATCGAGACCGTCTCGCGCCGCTATGCACCGATGGTGGTGTGGGGCGGCCATGCGGCGGGCCAGCACCATTGCTCCATCGGTTCGAACAACCGGCTCGGCGGGCGGATGGCCGCGCTGCATCTGATCGAGCGGGGCTGCCGGCGGATCGCCTATGCCGGGCCGGTCGAGGGCAGCGAATTCGGCGACCGCGTCGATGGGGCGCGCGGGGCGGTGCAGGAAGCGGGAATCGAGGGCCTGACCGCAATCCCCACACATTTCGAACCTGACGCCGCCTATGCGGACTTGCGTCAGAAGCTCGGCGCTTTGCCTGAGATGCCCGACGGGATCGTGGCGGGTTCCGACGTGACCGCGATCAGCGTGATCCGCGCGCTCCGCGATCTGGGGCGCAGCGTGCCCGACGATGTGCGGGTGATCGGCTATGACGGCCTGCCCATCGGCGAACATATGGCCCCGCCGCTGTCGACCATCGACCAGCAGCTGCGCCATGGTGCAGACCTGCTGACCCAGACCCTGCTGCGCCGGATCGCGGGGGAGGAGACGGCCTCGCAGCAGATCGAGCCGCAACTGATCGTGCGCGGCTCGACCTAGCGGATCACTTTGGCGGAAGCGCCGTCCAGTGCGATGTGGAAGAACGGCGCCGGGTATCCTGCAAACTGTGCGCGCCGCTGCGCCGGATCGGTCAGCACGGCGGGATCGGCCAGGCCGGGATAATCGGCAAAACCGATTACGGACAGATCATCGAGGACCCACCAGCTGTATTCCTGCGCTGGCGCCGAGGCCGGTGTCGCCGCAACCAGACCGGAACCGTTGAGCAGGGTGAACGGTCCGAGCGGTGAGGGGGCCACAGCCCCGTAGAGCCCGCTGGGCGCGGGCGGCACGGTCGGCGCGAAGACTTTGCCCTGCGTCGACCAGAACAGGTAGTAGCGGCCTTCCGCGCACCGCATATGCGGCCGTTCCAGCTCGTTGTTGAGGCCGGACGCGTCGATGACGGGTGGCAGAAGCTGCCATGTGCCCGCTTCGTCGGCCTCAGCGACACCGATCACGCCTGTCCAGCGCGCCGTGGAACGAGCCGAGGATCCGGTGAAGAGCAGATAGGCCTTGCCGCTCGCCGGATCGCGGAACCAGGCAGGGTCGCGAAAGCCCAGAATCTCGCCCGCGCGGCCTTCGGTCTGGTTGGCGGGGAGGTAGTGCTCGCCATCTGCCACAATCGATTCCGCAAGGTCGTGCCAGTTGGAGAGCGTGAAGGACCCGTCGTTGCATGTGAACTGGCAGCGCGCCTCGAACAGGCGCTGCTCGAAGCTTGGCCCGGTGAGCCCGCGCCGCCCAGCTGCGGTGAAGTAGACCGTGACTACGCCGCTCGCCGCGTCGAGCACCGCCGAGCCCGACCATTCGCGGCTGCCCGGTGTGAAGCCCTCTGGAAAGACCGGGCCGTGCAGCGTCCAGATGCCTTCCCGCTCGGAGACCAGGTGGATCCGCGCAATTGCGTGGCGGTCATCCGGATCCGCACCGGCCGGAGCGGTCAACACCATCCACAGCGCCGCGCCCTCGAAGCGCGGCAATTGGCCGTCAGGATATTCGACCGGCCACATATCCCAGAGGTCGTGGCCTGCGATCCGCGCGGCGGCATTGCGAGTGAACGGGGGGATTGTGCTGCCCTCGCCGGGCGTCAGCAAGGCAAGGTCCGCTGCTGTCCAGACGCGGCTGTGGACGCGCTTGTCCGCGTCTGGCTCCGCGTTCGGACCCTTGCGTCTGGTAGCCGTCATCCCATGTCCTTCATGCCGTCGAATGGGATCAGGCCCGGCTTGCAAACCCTTGCAAACAGACGCTTCCCCGGATTGCCGACCAGAAAATTGCTGGCCATGCGCTAGCCCGGAGTGTAGGAAAGAGCAATCGTTTACGCAATCATCAGTTTGACGTGTCCCACGGTTCTCTTCCTCCCGCGCGCGGCGCATGTGGCCGGTGGCGCAGCGGGCAGCTTCGCGCCATGATCATGCACGGCGCGCGATGCGCAGGCGAACCGGGCGGCATGCGTGCGCACGGGAACGGGAGAGTGCCATGGATGTACCGGTCAACCGCAGGCAGGTCCTGCTTGGAAGCGGTGCGATGCTGATGTCGGCGCCCGCGCTTGCCGCCCGCGCTCCGCTGCAGACCCCAGTCGGCGGCGGTCCGCTCCCGCCCGAGTGGACGGCTGCCGAGAGCATGCCGTTGTGGTCGGACCTGCCGCCGGGGGCACCCACGGTGCCGCAGCAGCATTCCACCACGCTCGATCCCGCGTTCATCACCGGCGTTGTCCGGCCCGAGCTCAAGGTCTTCCGCCCGGCCCGCAGCAACGGGCGCGCGCTGCTGGTGATTCCGGGCGGCGCCTATACCTTCATTTCGATCCGCAACGAGGGGACCGATGTAGCCTGCGTCATGTGCGCACGCGGCTACACGGTGTTCGTGCTGGTCTACCGCCTCCCGGATGAAGGCTGGGCGAACCGTTCCGACGTGCCGCTGCAGGACGCGCAGCGGGCCATGCGGGTGATCCGCGATGGTGCAGCGCGCTTCGGCATTGATCCGGCCACTGTCGCCGTTCTCGGCTTTTCGGCGGGCGGGCACCTCGCCGCATCGCTGATCACGGCCGCAAGCGAGCCGGTGTACACTCCGCGCGACGCTGCCGATGCGCTTGACGCGCGCCCGTGCTGTGCGGGGCTCATTTATCCGGTCATCGCGGCCGATGCGCCCTATACGCACCACCTTTCGGCGCAGCGCCTGCTGGGGCCTGCTCCGACACCGGCTGCCATCGCGCGCCGCTCGCCCGCGCTCCATGTCGATGCGGTCACGCCGCCGACATTTCTTGTCCATTCAATCGATGACGAGGCGGTGCCTTACCAGAACACGATGCTGTTCCTCGATGCCTTGCGCGCCGAGCGGCGCCCGGCCGAGGTGCACTTGTTCGAGGAGGGCGGCCACGGCTTCGGCATTGGTCCCGCGAACGCACCTGCGGGGCAGTGGCCTGCCCTGTTTGTGGCCTTCCTCGATCGCCACATCGAAGCAGCTCAGCCAGCAGGCTCCTGAGACAGCCCGTCAGGCCAGTTCGTGAAGGCTGTAGATCGGTCCCGTCGGCAGGCGGTGGCCGATGCCGATGGCGATGATGCGGTTGAGCCAGTCGTATTGCGCGGCAGACGTTGTGAAACGGGCAATGGTGCGGAAGTAATACGCCTCGGGGCTGACCGGTTCACCCAGCGCGAGCGCTGCGAGCACGTCTGGCGGGCCGCAACGGATACCCTCGTAGGTCATGCCGATCATCGCGCCATCGTCGGCGGCAAGAACAACGCGGGCGTCAAGGAAGACCGTGCCGTCAGCCCGGAGCGTCTGCCAGTCCGAACCGCCGGGGAGCAGTGTGCCGGAAAGGCGCTCTCCGGCGAAGCGACCTCCCGCGATATGGCCCACGCGCTGGTCTGCGCCGCCGACTGCGCCGACGCTGTGGATGCCCTCGACGCTGACTTCCATCACGAAGAGCGGCCGGGTCTGCACCGGTCCGAGTTGATCCAGCGCGTTTGCGAAGTCGATCATTCGCCCGTCCTTTGGCCGGTAGCCTCCGCCAATTCAGTCTCAAGTGTGCGGACCAGCTCTGCGGCGGGGAGGGTGCGCACCAGCGGCGCGCCTTGCCCGGCCCAATGTGCGCCGTAGCCCTGTTCGCCGTGCGCTTTCGCGGCGGCGTGGAGCGCTTTGCCGAGATCGTAGGCAATCGGGTAGGCGGGGATCGCAGCGTTCGAACAAGTGCCATCCAGCGCCGCGAAGCGATTGGGCAGGATGCGTGCCGGGCGGCCGGAAACCATCCGCGTCATCATCGTGCCGTGGCCGCCGCTTTGGGCCAGCACGGCGCGGTAGCCTGCGTCGGCAAGGCTTTCATCGGTGGCAAGGAAGGCCGTTCCAAGCTGAGCGGCGGATGCCCCGAGCGCCAATGTGGCGGCAATGCCACGGCCATCCATGATCCCGCCGGCGGCAATCACCGGTGTATCGAGCGCGGCACTGATCAGGCGGACGAGCGCCATGGTGCCCAGCTCCTCGTCCGGCGCATCCGGATCGAACAGGCCGCGATGGCCGCCCGCTTCCCAGCCTTGCGCCACCACGGCATCGATCCCGGCGGCGGCGATGGTGCGGGCTTCGGCCAGGCTGGTTGCTGTTGCCAAAAGGAGGATTTCCGCATGCTTCAGCGCCGCGATGGCGGCGGCGGAGGGCAGACCGAAGTGGAAGCTTACGACCGCCGGACGCTCCTCCAGCAGCATGGCGAGCATTGCTTCATCGACGACAAAGCTGCGGTAGATTTCGCGCAAGTGCTGCGGTGGCTGTGCGCCAAATGCCCCAAACAGCGGCGTAAAGCGGGCGATCCAAGCCGCTTCGCTTGCCGGATCGGCCGCGGCGGGCGCGTGGCAGAACAGGTTGACGTTGAACGGCTGCCCGGTGCGTTCGCGAACGGCCCGGATCATCCCGCGCGCCGCTTCCACATCGCCGGCGCCCACCGCGATCGAGCCGAGCGCGCCTGCGTCCGAAACCGCAGCGGCCATCGCGGGCGAGGAAACCCCGGCCATCGGCGCCTGAATGACGGGCAGGCGGATCCCGAGCAGCGCAAGGAGACGGTTCGCGAACATTGTGCCGCACTCGTACCCGCAGCGGGTCGCTGCAGCAATCTCCGCCGGACTGCGCTCTTTCATCGCCCCCTTTAACCGCAGGGCGGGACATGGCACATCGCTCGGCAGGAGAGCTAAAACAATGACGTGGCAAGCCGAGATTGATGAACTGCGCCGCCGTGAAGCCATGGCCGAGAAGATGGGCGGGGCCGACAAGATTGCGCGTCAGCACAGTCGGGGCAAGCTCGATGCGCGTGCGCGGATCGCCGGGCTCGTCGATGCGGGATCGTTCCGCGAGATCGGCAAGATCGCGGGGAAGGGGCACTATGATGCGGCGGGCGACCTTACCGACCTCAGCGCATCGAACCTGATCTTCGGCCGCGCCAATATCGAGGGGCGCCCGGTTGTCGCCTCCGCCGACGACTTTACCGTGCGAGGCGGCGCGGCGGATGCGGCGATCCACCGCAAGTTCACCCAGTGCGAGAAAATGGCGCATACGCTCGGCATTCCGATCATCCGCATGATCGATGGCACCGGTGGCGGCGGTTCGGTGCGCACCCTTGAGGAAATCGGCGCGACATATGTGCCCGCGGTTCCGGGCTGGTCAGACGTGATCCGCAATCTCGATACGGTGCCGGTGGTGGCGCTGGCGCTGGGGCCAACCGCGGGGCTGGGCGCGGCGCGGGTCGTGGCGAGCCACTATTCGCTGATGGTGAAGGGGCTTTCGCAGTTGTTTGCGGCGGGGCCCGCCGTGGTCGAGGCACTCGGTGAGGCGAGCGACAAGGAAAGCCTGGGCGGGAGCGCGATCCATACGCGAAACGGCGTGGTCGACGATGAAGTCGCGAGCGAGGCCGAGGCCTTCCAGCGTGCGCGGCGCTTTCTTTCCTATCTGCCCGGCCGGGTTGGCGAGCAAGCACCCCGCACCAAGCCGCACGATCCGGTGGACAGGCGCGAGGAGTTCCTGCTCGCCGCTGTCCCGCGCGATCCCAAGCAGGTCTATTCGATGCGCCGTGTGGCCGAAGCCGTGGCCGACAAGGGCAGCGTGTTCGAGATGGGGCGCCAGTGGGGCCGCGCCGCGATCACCGCGTTTGCCCGCTTCGATGGCTGGCCGGTGGCGCTCCTTGCCAGCGACCCCTCGTTCCTCGGCGGATCATGGGAAGCGCGCACGTCCGAGAAAGTGGAGCGCTTCGTCAAGCTCGCCGACCAGTTCCGCCTGCCGATCATCCACCTCGTCGACAACCCGGGCTTCATGATCGGGCTTGCCGCCGAAACGACTGGCACGATCCGCTACGGCGTGCAGGCGATGAACGCGATCTACCGCGCCACTGTCCCGCTCGCCTCGGTCATCGTTCGGCGCGCGTATGGCATTGCCGGCAGCGCGATGAGCAATGCGGACGACTTCCAGTACCGCTTCGCCTGGCCTTCGGGCGACTGGGGCAGCCTGCCCATCGAGGGCGGGATCGAAGTCGCCTACAAGTCCGAACTTGAACAGGCCGAAGACCCGGTGGCGCATCTCGAAATGATCCGCGAGCGGCTCAACCGTGTCCGTTCGCCCTTCCGCACCGCCGAGCGCTATGCGGTGGAGGACATCATCGATCCGCGCGAGACCCGCCCGCTGCTGTGTGAGTTCGCCGACCTTGCGTGGCGCAAGCTGGGCGCATCCTGAGGGTCAGGGCTCGCCGTGATCGTCGGCATCGATCCAAACCACGTGGGAATCGATCTCGAGCTTGAGGATGGCGCGAAGGGCCGCCAGCCGCGCTGCGATTTCTTCGCGGCGAGCATCATTGGCTTGCCGCTGCGCGAGGAGCACATCGGCCAGATCGATGGCGCCGAGCTTGCCGCCTGCAATGGTGCGGTCGGCCACAGCGCCCGCTGCTTCGGCGGACTGCGCCAGCGCTTGCCAGCCGGCGAGGCGCGTTTCGGCGAGCGCGCGGTCTGCTGCAGCCATCGCTGCGACGGAGCGCTGCACACCGGCCAGGTCCTGTGCGGCGGCGCGGGCATTGGCGGCGGCTTCCTCGGCTTGATAGCGCCGGTATCCGCCGCCCAACGGCATTGTCGCAACGACGCCCAGTCCCTTTTCCATGCCGCCGCGCTCGCTGAACGCGCGCACGCCGAAGGAGGGATCGGCATGACGCTCGGCGCGCGCGCGGTCGGCGGCAAAGCCTTCGCGATCGGCCATGGCCTGAGCCGCGCCGATCTCGTGGCTGCGCTCGATCACCAGCTTGGCGAGCGTGTCGAAGCCCATTGCGGGCTCGGCCGGAGCGGTGGGGGCGGGGGGCTCTGGCGGCAGGGGAATGTTCGGAAAAGTGGCCGAAAGCCGCGCGCGCGCCTCGGCTGCGCGGGCCAGCGCATCGGCGCGCTGGCCGCGGGCGCGTGACAAGGCGGCGCGGGCCTGATCGACATCAAGCGCCGCCGCATCGCGCAGCGCCGCCCGCCGCTCGACCGCACCGAGCGCACGTTCGAGGTTGGCGATATTGGCGGCATCGCTCGCGGCCAATGCGCCAGCCTCGACCCAGTCGAACCACTGCTGCGACAGCGCGAGGGCTGCCTGATGGCGGGCGTCGGCCATCTCGTTCTGCGCGAACTTGATTCCCGCCGCGCCGGTCTTGCGATCCAGCGTGGCCTTGCCGGGGAGGCGGAAGGGCCGGGTCACGGTAGCATCGAACTCGGCAAACCTGCCCTCGCGGTCGACCGAGCGCTGCAACGCAGTGGCCTGGACCGAGACTTCCTGTGGTCCCCGCGCCAGTGCGCCCGCCTGCGCCCGCGCTGCATCGATGCGGGCGGCAGCGGAAAGCACACCGGGGTAGCTGTCGAGCGCTTCGCTGACGAGCGGCGCGGGCGGCAGGTCCGCGCGCTGGTCGAGCGGCGGCGTTTCCTGTGCAAGGGCAAGGCCGGGCAGGAATGCGGCGAAAAGCAGCGTGCGTCTGATCATGCGACGCGTCCTTTCTCGAGGACCGGGCTGGTGTACCAGCGCACCGCGCTGCTGCGCCGGATGCGGCCGAGCACGGCAAGCGCTTCGGGCACATCCGCCTCGGGCAGCGTGAGTTCGATGGCGCGGCGGTCCAGCCGCGCGGTCACGCGCTCGGCGGTGCTTGCGTCGGAAAAATCGAGCCCCACCACCGCCTCGGACCGTACGTGGACCGGCGTCTGCAGTGCGGTGCGCAGCGCTTCGCCGATCATCTCGGCGTCTGCAGCGGCACAGTGAAGAGTGAGTAGCACGTCAGCCATTGGCACGTTCCTCGGGGCTTTCGCCAAAGCGTTCGAACAGGATCGGCAGCAGCACCAGCGTCAGCAAAGTGGAGCTGACCAGCCCGCCGATCACCACGATGGCCAGCGGCTGCTGGATTTCGGAGCCGGGGCCGGTCGCGAAGAGCAGCGGCACGAGGCCGAAAGCCGTGATGCTGGCAGTCATCAGCACCGGGCGCAGGCGGCGCTCTGCCCCCAGCCGCACGGCCTCTGCCATCGGCAGACCTTCGGCGCGCAGCTGGCGGAAGTAGGAGACGAGCACGAGCCCGTTGAGCACCGCGATGCCGAGCAGCGCGATGAAGCCGACCGAAGCGGGGACGGACAGGTACTGGCCCGCCGCCCACAGCGCGACAATGCCGCCGACCATCGCAAAGGGAATGTTGACGAGGATCAGCAGCGCCGCGCGCAGCGAGCGCAGCGTTGCGAGCAGCACGAAGAAGATCAGCAGCAGCGCCGCCGGAACCACCAGAGAGAGCCGCGCGGCGGCGCGCTGCTGGTTCTCGAACTGGCCGCCCCAGACAACGCGGTAACCAGCCGGCATCGGCACCTTGGCGCTCACGGCGGCCTTGGCTTCCTCGACGTAGCCGACCAGATCGCGGCCCGAGACAAAGGCCTGCACCAGCGCATAGCGCGAGCCGTTCTCGTGGTCGATCTTGACCGGCCCCGCCACCGGGCGAACATGCGCGACATCGCTCAGCCGCACCGTCTGGCCGTCGGCACCGCGCAATAGGGTATCGGCAAAGGCAGCCGGATTGGCCTCCACGCCCCCGCGCCCGCGCATGACGATGGGAATGCGCCGGTTGCCTTCCGCCACCACGCCTGCGCGCACGCCTTCAAGCTGGCCGCGCAAGGTGTCCTCGATCATGTCGATCGACAATCCCGCGCGCCCGGCGGCGAGACGGTCGATATCGATCTGGAGATAGTCGACGCGGTCGTTGGCTACCGTCATCACTTCGGTCGCACCGCGCGTTGCCTTGAGGATCGCTTCGACCTGGCCGGCGAGCTTGCCCAGCGTCGCGCCGTCAGGCCCGAAGATCTTGACCGCAAGGTCCCCGCGCGATCCGGTGAGCATTTCTGACACCCGCATCTCGATGGGCTGGGTGAAGCTGGCGTTGATGCCTGGCAGCAGCGCCATTGCATGGCGCATGTCGGAAATGATCGTTTCCTTGCTGCCGCGCCATTCGCGCTGCGGCTTCAGCGTGACGAACGTGTCGGTCTCGTTGAGGCCCATCGGATCGAGGCCAAGCTCGTCCGCGCCGACGCGCGAGATCACGCGGTCCACTTCCGGCACCTTGGCCTTCAGGATGCGCTGGGCGGCAAGGTCTCCGGCAACCGAGTGCGGCAGTCCGATGGACGGGCTCTTGACCAGCTGGACGATCACGCTGCCCTCATCCATCTGCGGCATGAAGGTCTTGCCCACTGCGCCGTAGGCGACGACGGCAGCGGCAAGGCCAAGACCCGCAACACCATAGACCAGCTTCTGCCGCGCGAAGGCGGCGCCCAGTAGCGCGCTGTAGCGCGGGGCAAGCTGGCGCATCAGCCACGGCTCGCCATGCGCGCCAGACTTGAGGCCGAGCGAAGCGAGCACCGGCACCAGCGTCAGCGCCAGCAGCAGCGCCGCCACCAGCGCGAAGATGATGGTGAGCGCAACAGGGGCAAAGAGCTTGCCTTCGAGGCCCTCGAGCGAGACCAGCGGCAGGAACACCAGCGCAATAATCAGAAGGCCCGCAGAGACCGGCACGACCACGTCGCTGCTGGCGCGGAAAACGTGGTGCAGGCGCGGCGATTGATCGTCCGCGCGGGCCTGCGCCAGTCGCTCGACCACATTCTCGACCACCACGACCGCGCCGTCGACCAGCATGCCGATGGCAATGGCGAGGCCGCCGAGGCTCATCAGGTTGGCGGTCAGGCCCCAGCCGCGCATCAGGATGAAGCAGATCAGCGCCGCCATCGGCAAGGTCGTCGCAACGATGGCCGCCGCGCGCCAGTCCCCAAGGAACACCACCAGCAGCACGACCACCAGGATCGTCGCTTCGAGCAGCGCTTCCTCAACCGTGCCGACCGCGCGGGAGATGAGGTCCGACCGGTCATAGAAGACGTTGATCTTCATTCCCGGCGGCAGGCTGTGCTGCAGTTCGGCAAGGCGCGCCTTGACGCCGGTGACAACCTTGCGCGCATCCGCTCCGCGCAGCGCGATGACCAGACCTTCGACGGTCTCGCCATGCCCGTCCGCACTCACAGCGCCATAACGGGTGAGGCTACCATCGCTGACCGTGGCGACATCGCCGAGGCGCAGCACGCGCCCGCCCGGGGCGTGGAGCACCAGCGCGCGCAGATCATCGAGCATCTTGATCGCGCCGACTGCGCGCACGATCAGCGCGTTTTCGCCATTGGCAAGGCGGCCTGCGCCATCGTTCCGGTTGCCGCTTTCGACCGCAGCCTTCACGTCGGCCATGGTGAGTCCTGCGGCGCCCAGCGCCAGCGGATCGGGTCGCACTTCGAACGTCCGGACATAACCGCCGAGCGCGTTGACATCGGCAACGCCGGGCACCGTGCGCAAGGCCGGACGGATCGTCCAGTCGAGCGCGGTGCGCCGGGCTTGCAGGCTCTGCGGACCATCGATGGTGAACATGAAAAGTTCGGAAAGCGGCGTCGAAATCGGGGCGAGGCCGCCGTTTACGCCGGCGGGGAGATCGCCCATCACCCCGGCCAGCCGCTCGCTCACCTGCTGGCGCGCCCAGTAGATGTCGGTGCCGTCGATGAAGTCGATCGTGATATCGGCGATGGCGTACTTGGCGGTGGCCCGCAGCACGGCCTGCTTGGGAAGGCCGAGCATTTCCTGCTCGATCGGCGCGAGGATGCGCGTCTCAACTTCGTCAGGCGTCATCCCCGGCGCCTTGAGGATGATCTTCACCTGTGTCGGGGCGATATCCGGATAGGCATCGATGGGAAGGTTGGCGAAAGTCCACGCGCCGATCCCGGCCACGACAAGCGCGGCGGCGAGCACAAAGAGGCGGAAGGACAGCGCCTTGGCGAGAAGTTCGCGGAGCATGAGGCGGGCGCGATCAGTTGGCGCCGGCGAGAGTCGAAAGCTCGCTCACCCCGCTCGCCGCGACGCGTTCGCCGGCAGCGAGGCCCCTGGTGATGACCGCGCTGTCGCCGGAGACGCCTGCGACAGTCACCGGCCTCGCGCGCACGCCGCCGCGCACCGCGACGAAGACGACCTTGCCGCCGTTCACTTCACCCAGCGCAGCAACCGGAATGCGCACTGCGCCCGCCGGGGCCGGGCCTTCGATGCCGATGGCTGTTGCGCTGCCCGCCGCCGCGCTGCCAGCGGGGATCGTTGCGGTGACCGTGGCCGAACGGGTCGCCGGATCGAGCGACTGGCCGACAGCGGTGACGGTGCCCGAGACCGTGCCGATGCGGACCGACATGCCGGGCTTCACCGACGCCAGCAGCCGTTCGGGCAGCTGTGCGGTCACTTGCAGCGGGCCGCCGCCATCGATCACGAACGGTGCCATCGCCGGGTCGACTGCCTTGCCGGTCTCCGCGCTCATTGCGCTGATGCGACCGCTGATCGGGGCGCTGAGCGTGTACCCCGCGCCGCCTGCGCGTCCGCCCGGGACAAGGCCGATCAGCCGCGCCTGCTCGCCCACATCGATATCGGTCTGGCGTGCCATCGAGGCCGCTTCATCGGCGCGGGCGGGGGCGATGATGCCCTCGCGCGCCAGTTGGCCGAGCCGAGCCGCCTGCGCGCGGGCGACGCTCTGCCGGGCGCGGGCGCGGGCGAGTTCGGCGGTCAGGCTCACCATGTCGCGGCTGGCGACGGTGGCGAGCGGTTGGCCTGCGGTGACGTCTTCCCCGTTCACGACGAAGATGCGGGTGATCACGCCGGGAAACTGCGCGGCAACGGCAACGCGCGCATTGGGCTGGGGCATGATCTGCGCGGGCAGTTCGGCCACGGGCACCGTTTGCGCTGCCGTGGCGACGGCCAGCGTCAGGCCCAGCGCATGCATTTGCTCGGCGGAGAGGGTGATCATGCCGTCCTTGGCGGCGCCCGGCGCTGCAGTAGCGGCAGGCGCGCTCGTCGCCGCGCCGTGCGAGGTCATCCACCACCAGCCCGCGCCAGCCAGCAGCACTGCGGCCGCGCCGCCCAGGATCAAGGAATTCTGCTTCATGGTGCCCGCCCTAGTTCGTGAAGCTGACGTCAGTCTGACGCGGCGGTGGCCGGAAACTGGAGCCGCAGTTCGCGCACCTCGGCGCTCGTTTCCAATGTGCCGCCATGCGCCCGCATGATCCGTTCGACGATGGCAAGACCAAGCCCTGCGCCGTCGCGGCTCGCGTAATCGGCGCGGCGGTGGCGCTGCGTCAATGTGACCAATTGGTCTGCCGAGAGACCGGGCCCTTCATCGCGAACGGCCAACAAACCACCAGGCGCGGTGCGCACGGTCACGCAGCCACCCGCCGGGCTCACCCGCAGCGCGTTCTCGATCAGGTTGCGCAAAGCCGCGCCAATGGCTTCGCGCCGACCGGTTACGATCACCGGCGTGTCGGCCTCCAGCGCCAGCCGCAGCCCCCGGTCGAGTGCGATGGGGGCGAGCTGGGCGAGTACGTCGCCCGCGACATCGCTGAGATCGACCGGTGCCGGCGCGATCTGCGCGGTATGATCGGCATCGATCTGCGCGAGCAGCATGAGCTGGTCGATCAGCCGCCGCATCCGCGCGACGTCGCCGCGCATCTGTTCGGCATCGGGGTGGTCGAGCCGGTCCAGCTCGAGCGAGAGCAGGGTCAGCGGCGTGCGCAGTTCGTGCGCAATATCGGCGGCAAACGCCTCGTGCAGCGCCGCCGCGCCGTCGATGCGGCCCAGCACACGGTTGATCGCATCGGCAAACGGACGCGCTTCGATGGGAAACCCGGTCGTATCGACGCGGACGCCGCGCGTTTCCCCGGCGCGCGCATCGATCTGCGCAGCGGCTTCGATCAGCGGGCGCACCCCGCTCTTGATCGCCCAGCGTCCCGCCAGCGCCATCGGCAGGATCAGCACCGCCATCGGCAGCAGCACGTGTTCGCTGAGCTCGTGGATCGCCCGGTCGAACGCGTCGTGATCGCCCAGATTGCTGAACGAGATGCGGTATTCGATGCCGATCACGGTCAGCAGCAGCAATGCGCCCAGCCCGCCGACCCAGGCGAGGCTGGCGGTCAGCCGCCGGATGATCGAGGGGGGCCGCTTCATGCGCCGCGCGCCCGCGCCATGTAGCCGACACCGCGGATCGTGTGGAGTTCGAGCGCCGCCCCGGCATCCTCCAGCTTGCGGCGCAGGCGCGACATGTTGGCCTCGACCGCATTGGGCGTCACGGCCTCGTCGAAGGTGTAGAGGCTGCTCTCGATCACGGTGCGGCGCACGACTTGTCCGGCGCGGCGCAGCAGGAGTTCGATAAGCGCGGCCTCGCGCCGGGTGAGGTCCAGTGGCTGCCCCTCGACCGTGACGTGCTGGCTCGCCGGATCGAACGCGACGTTTCCGAGGCCGAGCACGGCATCCTGTCGTCCGCCCGGGCGGCGCAGCAAGGCGCGCAAGCGGGCGGCCAGTTCGCTCATCGCGAAAGGCTTGGGGAGATAGTCGTCGGCGCCCGCATCAAGGCCGCGAATCCGGTCTTCCAGGGCATCACGCGCTGTGAGCACAAGGATCGGCGGGCGGGGCCCATGCTGCGTGCGCATCCAGTCGACGCCGTCGCCATCGGGCAGGCCCAGATCGAGCACGATCCCGTCGAAGGGGGTGGCGGCGAGAGCATCCTCCGCCGCAGCGAGCGTATGCACCGCGTCGCAGACATGGCCCTGCGCGGCGAGGCCTTCGGCGATCAACCCGGCCAGCCGTTCGTTGTCCTCGATGATTAGAACCCGCGCCATGGCACCCTGCTTTCATCAGCGGGCGGGCAATAGCAAGCGAGCCTGACGGGAGGCTGACGGACCGGCGCACGCTTGCGCTGCGCCGGTCCGCTTTCAATCAGGCGCCGAAACCGCCGTCGATGGTCTGCATCGAACCTGTGATCATCGCGCCCTGGGGGCCGGCGAGGTAGGCGGCCAGTTCCGCGACCTCGGTCGGCTTCACGTGGCGCTTGATCGCCATGAAGCTGTGCATCGTGGCAGCCATCGGGCCATCGGCCGGATTCATGTCGCTGTCGGTCGGCCCCGGCTGGATCGAGTTCACGGTGATGCCGCGGTCGCCGAAATCGCGCGCAAGGCCGCGAACCATGCCCTGCACGGCGGATTTGGTCAGCGCATAGGCCGCGCCGCCCGCAAACGGCATACGGTCGCCGTTGACCGAGCCGATGATCAGGATGCGGCCGTTTTCGTTCATATGGCGCGCAGCTTCGACCGAGGCGTGGTAGGGCGCGCGGACATTGACGTCGATCATGTTGTCGATGGCATCGGCATCGAGTTCGAGCGGATTGCCAAGAACGAGCGTGCCCGCGTTGACGATGAGAACATCGAGCGCGCCGCGGCTGGCGACGAGAGCGGTCAGGGCGTCGCGGTCCGCGCTGTTCGCCTGCACGGCGGTAGCGCCGGTCTCGGCGGCGAGCGCCTCGGCGGCTTCCTTCGATCCGGCATAAGTAAAGGTGACGGTAGCACCCCCGGCGCTGAAGCGGCGGACGAGGGCGGCGCCGATGCCACGGCTGCCGCCGAGGACAAGGACATTCTTCTGGGCAAGGTCGGTCATGATCATTCTCCTTCGGATAAAGGGCAGCTGGGCGGGTCCTCCGGGTGGCTGATCCATCGCGCTGTCTGGACTGGAAGATGCGCTTGCGGCATCGTTCGCACTAGGCGTCCAATTCCGGAACTGACTGACGGAAATTCCGAACGATGATGAAGCTCGATGGCATTGCCGCCTTTGTCGCCGCAGTCGAGGAAGCCTCGATCAGCGCCGCCTCGCGGCGGCTCGGCCTCGCCAAATCGGTGGTCAGTGAGCGGCTGGCCGAACTCGAGCGGACGCTCGGCGTTACCTTGCTGCAGCGCTCGACCCGGCGGCTCACGCTGACCAGTGCCGGGCAATCGCTGCTGCCGCGTGCGCAGCGCATCCTGCGCGAGGTGGAGGATGCGGCGGCGCAGCTCGCGGCGAGCAGCGGCAAGCTCGCTGGCCCCTTGCGGATATCCGCGCCGGTGGGTTTCGGCGTGCTGCATCTCGGCCCGGCGATTGCGCGCTTCCTGAAGGACCATCCGGATATCGAACTCTCGCTGGAGCTCGACGATAGCTTCGTCGATGCCGCAACGGGCGGGTTCGACGCTGTGCTGCGCCACGGTCCGGTGCTCGACAATCGCCTCATTGCGCGGCGTTTGGCGAGCAGCCGGCGCCTGCTTGTCGGCTCTCCGGACTATCTCGCCACGCATGGGGCCCCTGCATCCCTTGCCGAACTCGAACGCCACCGGGGCGTGCTCTACGCGAACCGGCTGAGCGACTGGCGTTTCGCGGGTGCCGAGGGCTGGGACGTGGTGCGACCAAAAGCGGCGGTCCGAGTCAACAACGGCCTGTTCATGCGCGATGCCGCGCTCGCCGGGCTGGGCCTCGCGCTGTTGCCGACATTCTTCGTGCATGAGCAGGTGCGTACAGGCGCACTCGTCGAAGTCGATGTCGGGCGGGAGGCGGAAGGCGCCGAGCTTTTCATCGCCTATCCGCGCGATCATGGCGCTGCAGCCAAGATACGCGCCTTCAGCGATTGCCTCAGGCAGAGCTTCGGCGTGCCGCCCTATTGGGACCGGGACCAGACCTGAGGCGTCAGGGCTCGGTGGGCTGGGTGGTCCACCCGAGCGCGGGGATCGTGATCGACCGGCGGCCGGACAAATCGGTTCGCGCCACGATAATGTCGCGCTCTTCCATGTAGCTCAGCACGCGCCGCGCCCGGCCGAGCGAGCTTGTGCCATAGACCACCGCCAGTTCCTGATCGCTGGGGCAGGGCTGGTTCTCGCTCGCGGCGCGGGCAATGAGGAGGAAAGCGCCGAGCATGTCATCCGGCACCCGGCGCCCGGCATCGAGCGCGGGGGCCCATTCGTCCTCCAGCCCCTCGAAGATGCCTGCGCGTGCGGCGGCAAGGCGGCGAGTGAAGCCGCCCAGATCGAGCGGTGCCTGGCGCAGGCCGTGCATCCGGCAGCGCACCTGAAAGTCCTGGAACAGCACCGCTGTCGTCTTGCCGGTCGCTTCCTCGTCGCTTACGATGGCGCGCAGCGCGGCAACCATGACGGGTTCGGGATCGACCGGTTCGGGCGGTTCTTCGGCGACGATGTCGACGGGCAGGCGGGCGAGTTCCTCCAGCACCAGCGTAGCCGGCTGCGGGCGCGGGGTGGGCGCCGGGGGCGGAAGGGGTGCGGCATCGTCGAGCCCTGCCAGCAGGAACTCGCGCATGTCTCCTGCGGGGGCGTCGGGCAGCGGCACCAGCACCGGGCTGCTGCTGCGGGCCGAGGTTTCGACCGGGCCGATCTTCAACATCACCGGCCGCCGCGCGATGGCGGGCCCCAACCCGAGGAACGTGCCGCGCGCCAGATCGCGGATGGATTCCGCCTGCCGCCGCTCCATGCCGAGCAGATCGGCGGCGCGCGCCATGTCGATATCGAGGAAGGTGCGGCCCATCAGGAAGTTGCTCGCCTCGGCGGCGACGTTCTTGGAAAGCTTGGCAAGGCGCTGGGTGGCGATGATCCCGGCCAGCCCGCGCTTGCGCCCGCGCGACATCAGGTTGGTCATCGCCCCAAGCGATGCGCGGCGGACTTCCTCGCCGACTTCCGCACCGGCAGCGGGCGCGAAGATCTGCGCTTCATCGACCACCACCAGCGCGGGGAACCAATGCTCGCGCGGGGCATCGAACAGGCCCATCAGGAACGCGGCGGCGCAGCGCATCTGGCCTTCCATCTCAAGCCCTTCGAGGCTCAGCACCACCGATGTGCGATGTTCCCGGCAGCGCCGGGCAAAATGCGTGATCTCGCTGACCGAATAGTCGACCGCTTCGATCGAAACGTGGCCATAAGGCCCCGATAACGTCACGAAATCGCCTTCGGGATCGATGATCACCTGCTGGACCTGACCGGCGCTCTTTTCCAGCAGCCGCCGCAGCAGATGCGATTTGCCCGAGCCGGAATTGCCCTGGACGAGCAATCGTGTCGCGAGGAGCTCCTCCAGATCGACCAGCGCCGCACCCCCGGCACCATCGAATCCCATGTCAACCTTGAGTGTCATCCCGCGCCGCATGGCCCGGTTGCGCCGGCTTGGGCAAGACCCGGTAGCAGGCTTATGCGGTGAAAAACGGGCGCTGCCACATTGAACAGCTCCTGCATCGACGGCGAAGCTCGTAGAGCGGGCGGCAAGAGGGAGAATCGCGGCGTGATGAAGTCGGTCAGTCTGGGGCAGGCACTGCGCCATGCCGTCCATGTGCGGGGCGAGGGCGTGGCCGTCATCGACGGGGCCAAGTCCTTCACATGGAACGGTTTTGCCGATCGGGTGGCGCGTCTGGCCGGTGTCTTCAAGGCAGTCGGGCTGAGCGAAGGCGGCCGGGTCGTGCTGCTCTCACTCAACAGCCACCACTCGCTCGAATGCTTCTTCGCCGCGATCCATGCGGGCGGGGTGATCACGCCGCTCAATCACCGGCTGGCTTTGGGCGAGCTGTGCGACCAGGTGGCGGACTGCAAGCCGGACGTGATCGTGCTGGGCGAGGATTTCAGCGATCTGCGGGCAGACCTGCTGGCGGCGGCGGGTGGCAGCGCGGCCTTGCTCCATTCGGGGGAGGGCGCGCTGCCCCCCGGCATGCACAGCCTTGAGGACCTGATCGAGAAGACCGATCCTCTGCCCGATCAGGGGCGGTGCGGGGATGATCTGGCCGTCTTGATGTACACCAGCGGCACCACGAGCGCGGCCAAGGGTGTCATGCTCAGCCATGCCAACTTTGTTGCCAACACGGCCAATACCTATGGCGATCTCGGCTTCGGGCCCGACATCGTCCATCTCCATCACGGCCCGCTGTTCCACGTCGCCGCCGCCGCCCGGGTGTTCTCGGTAACGCATGCGGCCGGCACCCACGTGCTGCTGCCGCGCTTCGTGGCGGGCGACGTCATTGCAGCGATTCAATGGACAGGCGTCACCCATGCCACCTTCGTGCCGACGATGCTGCGCGCGATGCTCGATGATCCGGCGCTGATCGAAGCGGACCTCTCCTCGCTGCGCGTCCTTTCCTACGGGTCGGCCCCGATGCCCGAACCGCTGCTGCGCGAACTCATGGCAGCGCTGCCCAATGTTGGCTTCCTTCAATCCTACGGCATGACCGAACTTTCACCGGTCGTGACCATTCTGGGTTGCGAGGATCACTTGCCCGAGAACTGGGCGAGTGGCCGCCTGCGCTCGGCGGGAAGGCCGGTGCTGTTTGCCGAAGTCGGCGTGGTCGATGCGCAGGACCGGCTGCTGCCGCCCGGCGAGGCCGGTGAAATCGTGGCGCGCGGTCCCAACGTCATGCTGGGCTACTGGAACCGCCCCGAACTCACCGCCGAGGTCAAGCGCGGCGGCTGGATGCACACCGGCGACATCGGCTACTTCGACGAGGAGGGTTATCTCTTCGTCATCGACCGGCTGAAAGACATGATCATTTCGGGCGGCGAGAACGTCTACTCGCTTGAAGTGGAGAATGCGCTCGCATCGCACCCGGCAGTTTCTCAGTGCGCCGTGTTCGGCCGGCCGCACGAACATTGGGGCGAAGCGGTCCATGCTGTCGCCACGCTCAAGCCCGGCGCCGAAGCGACCGAGCGCGAGCTCATCGATCATTGCCGGGGGATTCTTGCACACTACAAATGCCCGCGAACGCTGGAAATCCGCGACCAGCCCATGCCGCTGAGCGGTGCGAACAAGATTTCCAAGGCCGCGCTCAAGGAGGAACTGCGGACCCGGGAGAGCGCCGGCCACCCTTGACGGCAGCCTTGCCCCAAAAATGCGAGTTGCGGTGATGCCTGTCCGGCGTCAGCGTCGGCCCAAACAAATGGGGCCCAAACAAATGGGGCCCAAACAGAGGGGGAGGAAGCGCAAAAGGCCATGGTCGATCCTTACGTCTATGTCGTGATCGTCAGCGCGCTGGCGCTGCTGGCCTATTACTTCACGCTGCTGATGGCGGGGCTCGCGCGCGGGCGCTTCAAGATCCCGGTGCCCTCGCACAGCGGCCCCGAGGAATACGAGCGCTATGTCCGCGCACACCACAACACGCTGGAGCATCTGGTGCTGTTCCTCCCCGGCATGTGGCTGTTTGCCTATGTGGTGAGCCCGTATTGGGCCGCCGGGATCGGCGCGATCTGGCCGTTCATGCGCGTGCTCTACGCGCGCGGCTATCACAAGGCGGCAGAGAAGCGGCTGATCCCGCTCTATATCTCGATGCCGCCGATCTACACATTCGTGCTCGGCTCGCTGATCGGCGGGATCGTTCGCGTGGCGCAGGGAGCCTGAGGCATGGCTGACTATGATCTGGTAATCCGGGGCGGCACGATTGCCGATGGCAGCGGTGGCGATTTGATCGAGGGTGATCTTGCCATCAAGGGCGACCGCATTGCTGCCATTGGCGCGTTCAGCGGGCGCGGCGCGGAGGAAATCGACGCCAAGGGCCGAATTGTCACCCCCGGCTTCATCGACGTCCACACGCATTATGACGGCCAGTGCATCTGGGCCGAGGAACTCTCGCCTTCGTCCGCGCACGGAGTGACGGCAGCGGTCATGGGCAATTGCGGCGTCGGCTTCGCACCCTGCCGCAAGGCCGATCACGATATGCTGATCAATGTGATGGAAGGCGTGGAGGACATCCCCGGCGTGGTGATGACCGAAGGCCTTTCGTGGGACTGGGAAACCTTCCCCGAATATCTCGACAAGGTCGCCGCGCAGAAGCGCGATATCGACGTTGCCGCCTACCTCCCGCACTCCCCCTTGCGCGTCTACGCGATGGGGACACGCGGTGCCGCGCGAGAACCAGCGACCGAGGCGGACCTTGCGCTTATGCGCCAACTGACGGCGGACGCGATGCGCGCCGGGGCCATCGGCTTTGCCACTTCGCGGCTTTCGATCCACAAGACCGCCGATGGCGGCGCGATCCCCACCTTCGATGCCGACATTGCCGAACTTGAAGCGATCACACGCGGCATGGGCGATGTGGGTGCGGGGACCTTCCAGGTCGTGCTCGATGCCTTCGTCGGCTGGGACAAGGAATACCGCGTGATCGAGCGGGTGATCGAAGCCAGCGGCCGCCCGGCCACGTTCACGCTTGCCTCGGGCAACGATGCCCCGCCACGCTGGCGCCGCGTGCTTGAAAAGCTGGAAGCGACCAACGCGGCGGGCGGCGTCGCGCATGCGCAAGTCATGCCGCGCCCCATCGGCCTGATCGCGGGGCTGGAGCTGACGGTGCATCCCTTCGTGCTCTGCCCAAGCTGGAGCAAGATCGCGCACCTCTCGATCCCCGAGCAAGTCGCCGCGATGCGCGACCCGGCGCTGCGTGAAGCGCTGCTCAGCGAGGATTTCGCCCCCGGCCACCCGTTCAACGCGCTGGCCCGCAACTGGCGCTGGCTGTTCCCGCTCGACAACCCGCCGGATTATGCGCCGCCCGCGCATCGCAGCATGGCGGGGCAGGCAGCGGCGCGCGGCTGCACGCCGCAGGAGATCGCCTACGACCGTATTCTCGAAACCGAAGGCCGCGGCCTGTTCCTCGCCGCGCTCGGTAATTACGAGAACGGCACGCTCGACAGCGCACACGAGATGCTGAAGCACCCCTATTGCGTTCCGGGCCTTGGCGATGGCGGCGCGCATTACGGCGCAATCTGCGATGCGAGCTATTCGACCTACCTGCTGACCCAGTTCGTGAAGGGGGAGGGGCCGCTGAAGCTCGATCTGGCAGAAGCCGTCCACATGCTCAGCCGCAAGGCGGCGCGCGCCGTTGGCCTGCATGATCGCGGGCTGCTCAAGGTTGGCGAGCGCGCCGACCTCAACGTGATCGACTTGGACGGCCTCTCGCTTCACCTGCCCGAAGTGGTGCGCGATCTCCCCGCAGGCGGCCGCCGCCTCCACCAGCGCGCGACGGGCTATGAGGCGACCGTGGTTGCTGGCGAGGTCATCCGGCGTTTCGACCAATCCACCGGCGCGCGGCCCGGCAAGCTTATTCGCGGGGCGGGGTACCGTCTGAATTAAAAGATCGAAGTCCCCATCCCGCCGTCGATCACCAGCGATTGGCCGGTGACAAAGCTCGCCTGCGCGCTGCACAGCATGGCGACCATGGCGCCGAGGTCCTCGGCGTCGCCGAAGCGTCCGGCGGGAATGCGCACGGCTTTCACGAAGGCGGCGACTTCCTCGTCGTAGGTGCGGCCATTCTTTGCTGCGCGCGGGTTCATCATGTCCTCGATCCCGGGGGTGTGATGCATCCCCGGTAGCACCGAATTCACCGTCACATTGTAGCGCGCCAGTTCTTTCGAGATCGCGTGGCAATAGTTGGCGAGCGCCGCGCGCGGCGGGCCAGAGAGGACGCGCATGGCGGCAGGATACTTCGCCGCGCCAGTGCTGATGTTGACGATGCGGCCCCAGCATCGTTCCATCATCGGGCCGCTGACGGCCTTTATGTAGTCGATCGGGCTCAGCAGTGCGGTCGCCACGGACTTCTCGAATTCCTCGCGCGAGACGTCGCGGAAATCGCCGGTGAAGGGCGGCGGCGCGCACGTCGCGACGAAAATGTCGGGATCGGGGCAGGCGGCGAGGATGGCCGCGCGGCCCTCATCACTCGCGTGGTCGGCCACAATGGCATGCACCTTGGCGCCGGTCTCGGCAGCGATGGCAGTGCACGTTGCCGCAAGCCGCTCGGCCCCGCGCGCGGAGATGAACACCTCGGCACCCTCGCGCGCCAGAGCGAGCGCAGAGCCGCGCCCCATGCCGGCACTGCCGCCGTTGACCAGTGCCTTGCGCCCCGCAATTCCCAGATCCATCGCATGCGTCCCTTTCGTTCGCGGTCAGACATCCCGCCTTGCCGCGCCTGCGTACACTGACGATTCTGCTGGCGGACAGGCCTGCGCCGTCCGTGCATTACCGTGTGCCTGTGGGAAGCGGAAAGGATTGAACGATGAGCGACGTGCCGGCCTTTGAGGATATCCGCTATGACAGGCCCGCTGCGCGTGTCGCCCGGATCACGCTGGCCCGGCCGGAGAAGCACAACGCGCAAGGCATGCGCATGCTCTATGAAATCAACGACGCGCTCGACATCGCGATGGACGACGACGACGTGAACGTCGTGATCATGGCATCAGAGGGCAAGAATTTCTCCTCCGGCCATGATCTCAGTGACCGGGTGCGCATCGGCGACCTGCGCCCGCCGCTGCTCGGCTTTGGTGGCTATCGTCACAAGGGCCCACAGGGCCACATGTCGCGCGAGCAGGAAGTCTACCTCGGGTTCTGCTGGCGCTGGCGCAATCTGCCCAAGCCGATCATCGTGGCGGTGCAGGGCAAGGCGATTGCCGGCGGGCTGATG
Source organism: uncultured Novosphingobium sp. (assembly GCA_964413325.1). Taxonomy (GTDB): domain Bacteria; phylum Pseudomonadota; class Alphaproteobacteria; order Sphingomonadales; family Sphingomonadaceae; genus Novosphingobium. The sequence goes on from CAYPRK010000001.1 coordinate 192,645, forward strand.
CTGATCTGGCCGTTCGACCTGATCATCGCGGCCGACGATGCCGAGTTTTCCGATCCGGTCGTCGCCTTCGGCATGAACGGGCATGAATTCTTCGTCCACGCCTTCGAGATCGGCCACCGCCGCGCCAAGCAGATGCTGTTCACCGGCGAACCGATCGGCGCGGCGGAGGCCAAGACGCTGGGCATGGTGAGCGAAGTGGTGCCGCGCGAGGAATTGGAAAGCCGCACCCTCGCGATCGCCGAGAAGATCGCCACGCGCCCGGCCATCGGGCTCAAGACCGCGAAGATGAGCGTGAACCAGTCGATGGACGCGATGGGCATGTGGAATGCGATCCAGTCTGCCTTCAATCTCCACCAGTTCGGCCATGCCAACAACTTTGCGCTCTATGACCAGCTGGTCGATCCGGACGGGATGGACATCATCAAGCGTGAGGCACGGGCAAGCCGGGAGCGCTGAGCAGCCGTTCCCCTCCGTCGTTGCAGCAAGATGCCGCTGGCTGGCGGACGTTCGAAGCGGTAAGATGGTGCCGGAAAGCGGGGCAAAGGCGGGCGAGTGACCGGATCGACGACCAAGACGCGTGTGCTTCACGCCCTGCAACCGGCAGGGCAGGGCGCGCGGCCGGTGCGTTGGCAGCAGCAGAAAAGCGCGCGCACACGGCTTCGCATCATCGAGGCGGCGATCGATTGCCTGGTCGAAGGCGGCTATTCGGGCCTCACCACGCAGGCTGTGGTCGAGCGGACCGGCGTTTCACGCGGGGCAATGCACCACCATTTCCCCACCCGCATGGACCTTGTCGGCGCGGTCGTCGAACACGTGTTCTATGAACGCATGCGCCTGTTTCTCGAGGATTACCTCGAGAAGATGAAAGACGCGTCGGACGCGCAGCGTCTCGAGATCGCTACCGCCGCGCATTGGCGGAGCGTGCAGACCCGCGAATATGCCGCCTATCTCGAACTCGCCGTCGCCGCGCGGACGGACCGGGAGCTCGACCAGTTCTTCGGTCCCGTTGCGCGCCGTTATGACGAGGTGTGGATAGCCGAGATGATCGAGGCGTTTCCGCACTGGCGCGACCAGTGGGAGCAGATGAAGCTTGCGAGCGACTTCGTGAACGTGCTGCACATGGGACTGCTGCTGCAAAAGCCCGTGTTCGGCGATGCGCGCACGCGGCGAACCCAGCGGCTTTCCAACGAAGTGCTGCGGCAGGTCTATGCCGGGACGCTGGTGTCCTAGGTCCTGAGCTTAGCCTGCTGTCCCGTTCGGCATGTCTGAAACGTGGCGCTCGACCCGATAGACGCGCATGCGCGGACGGTCGAACAAGCGCTCCTCGTCCTCGGTGATCTCGCGCCGCGTTTCGGGTTCGGCCAGCGCGGTAAAGCACGCGGCCATCGCCGCCTCGTCGGCAAATTCGATCTCCATGGCGACATCGAATTCGTTCTCGACATCGGTGCCGTCCATCGGATGGAGGTGCTTGCGCTCGTAGCGGATCGCCCAGGGGCCGAGCACTTTCTCACCGATCAGGCGGTGATGGGTCTCGTAGTAGGCAATGAAGTCGGCCTTGCTCATATCCGGACGACGCTTGAGCAGCGTGAGGACGGTCACTGACATGCGGGCTTCCCCCTTTCGGCGCACCGGCTGAAGGGTGCTTGTCTACCCCATTGGCCGGCGTGCTGCGGCTCACGAATAAACTAGGTGCACAGTGTGCAACGTCTGTTGCATATGTTCCGGGCAGGTCCATCAGGCACCGGGAGAGCAAGGCGATGGAGAGCACGGCAACACTGGCGGCAGACGCCCGCGCCACGCTTGTCGGGCATGCCGAGGCGCTGTTGCAGCACACGGCGGACGGCACTTTTCCGCTCGCGGATGCGGTCATGGCGCTCGATGCAGCGCACTACACCTGTCCTGAGCGGTTCGCGCAGGAGCAGCGGCGGATATTCCGGCGCGTTCCGCTGGTGCTCGCGGCTTCATGCGAGATCGCGCAGCCGGGTGACTACAAGACGCTGGAAGTGGCGGGCATCCCGATCCTGCTGGTGCGCGATTCCCGGGGGCAGGCCCATGCCCTGCTCAACAGCTGCACCCATCGCGGCGCAGCGGTTGTCAACGGCTGCGGATCGGCGGCGCGCTTCACGTGCCCCTATCATGGCTGGACCTTCGCGCGCGACGGCGCGCTGCTCGGCGTGGCGAGTGCGGCCGATTTCGGCGCAGTGGACAAGGCCGCTCTCGCCATGAAGCGCTTTCCTGTGGCCGAGCGGGCGGGGCTGGTCTGGGCGATCCTCGATCCCGCCAGCCCGAACGATCCGGCAGACATGCTGGGCGGGATCGACGCGCTGATTTCCGGGTTCGGGCTGGCGGGCTGGACCCACGTCACCAGCCAGACACTGCATGGGCCGAACTGGAAGCTTGCCTTCGATGCCCATCTCGAATTCTACCACGTGCCGGTGCTGCACCGGGATACCTTCGGTCCGGATCGCAGCAACCGCGCGTTCTATTTCAGCCAGGGCCCGCACCAGCGGGTGATCGCGCCGCAAGGCCGCCCGGGCGCGACCGCACGCGATGACCTTTATGCACTGGGCCGGGTTCCGGCACCGGGCGATCCGGTCGATCCGTTGCTGATGGGCGAATGGATCCTGTTCCCCGGCGTTTCGATCAACACGTTCTATCCCGGCGGCCAGCGCGGCGTGCTGCTGTCCATCGTCGTTCCCGGTGCCGAGGTTGGCACATCCACGACGACGCAGACCTTCCTTGCCGAGAACCCGCCCGACGCCGAAACCCGCAAGGCGATGGAGGATCTTACCGGCTTCCTCGCGCATGTTGTGGGCGATGAGGATTTGCCGACATCAGCCTTCCAGCAGCGAATGTTCAGCACCGGGCTGGTGGAGGACGTGCGCTTCGGACGCAACGAAGGCGGGCTGCAGCACTTCCACGGCTGGCTCGACCGGCTGCTGAAGGCGGATGACGCCGAGCTTCCCGCACTGCTCGGCGCGCCATGCCCGCAGCGATAGACCACGCAGCGCGGCGCATTGCGCTCGCGGAAGTCGCGGCCGATCTGGTCGCGGCGGGCGGGGCGGAAGCGGCCACCGTGCGCGCGGTAGCGGCAGCGGCCGGTTTCAGCACCAAGGCGGTGACGCATTACTTCGCCGACAAGCGCGCGCTGATGCTGCTGACCTATCGCCATGCCGCGCTGAGTTCGCAGGCGCGCACCGATGCCTCGCAGCCGGAAGGCCGCGCCGATCTCGCCGCGCTGCTGCATGCACTGCTCCCGACCGATCCCAAGGTCGAGCGCGATTGGCGGGTGTGGTTCTCGTTCTGGGGCCTTGCCATCGCAGACGCCGAGTTCGCCGCAGAACAGCGCGGGCGCATGCGCGAGTTCGTCGGCCGGATTGCCGATGGCCTTGGGCGCGATCCCAGCTTTGCGCGGCGGTCATCCGAAGCCTTGCCTGATGCAGCAAGCGCCTTGTTTGCCGCGCTTGTCGGGATCGTGACGCAAGCGATCTTCGATCCCGCAAGCTGGCCGCCCGCGGCGCAAGCGCAAGCGATCGATGCCGCGCTGGAAAGGATTGCAGGCGCCGCCGCCTGATCAGGTGATAGCGCTTACCGGCACCTGAAGCGCAGCCAACGCGAGGGGTGCCGGACGGTGCGAGGCGATCAGGAGCCCGGTGCCGCTGGCATCGAGCCATGCGCCGAGCGCGGCCACCAGCGCCGCCTCGGTCGCGGCATCAAGGCCTTCGGTCGGTTCATCGAGCAAGAGCCATGGCCGCCCGGCCAGCAGCGCGCGCGCCAGCGACAGCCGCTTGCGTTCGCCGCCGGACAGGATGCCGCCGTCCTCGCCGAGCACCGTATCGAGGCCCTGCGGCATGCGCGTGATCCGCTCCCACAGCTGCGCTGTGCGCAGCGCCTGCTCCATGGCGGCAGCGCCTATCCCGGGACGCGCGAGGCGCAGGTTATCTGCTACCGTTCCGGCGATCAGCATGGGCTCCTGCGGTGCGAGAGCGATCTGGCTGCGGATGTCCGCTTCACGCAGGTGTGCCAGCGCCTTGCCGCCAAGCGAGAGCGCATGCGCCGGTGCGCGCAGACCGGCCAGAGCCTCGATCACGCGGGTCTTGCCCGATCCGGAGGGGCCGGTCAGCGCAGTGCGGCTACCCGGCGCGCATTGGGTTCCGCCAAGGCCAAGCGCTAGCGGGACGGCACCGTTGGACGGAGTAGGTTCCAGCGGCGCTGGCAGTGCCAGCAACACGCGCAGCCGTTCGGTGCCTTCGGCCACGGCGGCCTCACGCGCGCTGGAGCGGGCGATGGCGGCGACCGCCTCGATGCTGGCCGTGGCAGCAAGCATCGCCAGCGCGGTGAGCGGGGCGGCGGCGGTGCTTGCCAGCAGCGTGGTGGCGGCGGCCACCGCGCTGCCAAGGATCAAGACGCCGCTGCTTGCTGCCTCGATCCGCGCCAACTGGCGTTGGGCTGCGTCGAGCCGGTCCGCCTGCGCCACCAGCAGCCCGGTGACGCGGTCCGCGAGGCCGTAGGTAATGATCTCGCTGCGCGCCGCGGCATAGTCGACCATCATGCGGCGAAGCGCAGCTGTTGCGGCAGCGGCCTCGGCGGCGGGCGCTGCGCTGAGGCGCATTGGAAGCGTGGCCAGCGCGGCGAGCAGGAGGGCGAGCACGCCCACTAGCAGCACCGCAGCCAGCCATCCTGCGAGCGCGACTGCGATTAGCCCGACCAGCATCGTCCCGAAGGCTGCCGGGATACCGGGGCGCCGCACGACAAGATCTTCGAGCGCGGCGATATCGCCGATCAGCCGTGCGCTGGCATCGCCGCCGGAAAGATCGGGCGCGCTGCGGCCATCGGCATGGGCAAGCCGCGCGAACAAGGTGCTGCGCAGGCCTGCCAGCGCATGCAGCGCGGCTTCGTGGCTCCACAGCCGTTCGCCATAGCGCGCCGCCGTGCGTACCACCGCAAGGCCCCGGATCGCGGCCGCCGGGATCAGGTAGTTGAAGGCTGCGATGGCAGCAGCGCCGCTTGCACCGGCCAGCGCCGCAGCGGTCAGGAACCAGCCGGAGAGCGCGAGCAGCACCAGCCCGCCGACGCCCGCGGCCAGTGCCGCAGCAAAGCCCAGCGCTATCCGGCCCCTCACGCGCGGTGGCAGGGGCAGGGGGAAGCGCGCCGAGATCACAGTGCTATCACTTGATCGGCAAGGCTGGTGAGGCGTTCGTCATGGGTCGCGACGATCACCGCGCGCTGCCTGGCTTCGGCAACCAGCAGCGCGATGATCTGCTCGGCGCTGGCGTCATCGAGGTCCGCTGTCGGCTCGTCCGCCAGCAGGAGCGGACGGTCTGCAATCAGCGCGCGGGCAAGGCCCAGCCGCCGCCGCTCGCCGCCCGAGAGCCAGGCGCCGTGGTGATCGATGGCCGTCGCCAAGCCCTCGTCGCGCCGCGCGACCAGCGCGTCTAGCCCGACCTTCTGGACGGCTTCGGCCACGACATCCGCCGCAGCATCAGGGCGGCCCAGCCGCAAGTTGTCGTCCAGGGTGGTGGGGAGCAGCAAGGGCACTTGGCCGGCCCATGCAATCGCTTCGGCAGGCCGTGTTTCAAGCGCGCCCACGCTCGGCACGACTTGCCCGGCGATGGCGGCGAGCAGGCTGGTCTTGCCGCTGCCGGTCGGCCCGGTCACGCAAACAAGGCCGGTCTTGCCGAGTTCGAAGCTTATCGGGCCGACGCAGTGCCCCGGCCATGCCACGACGACATCGCGGAGCGAGACCCGGTCCGCAGCGGCAGGGCGCGCGGCGGGTTCTGGCACCTCGGCGAGCGCCTTTTCGGCTGCCTCGCCCAACTGCTTCTCGTGATAGGCGGCGGCGAGGCGGCGCATCGGCAGGTAGAATTCCGGCGCCATCACCAGCACGAAGAAGGCCGCGCGGTAGTCAAGCTGCTCGGGCGGGGTGAACGGCAGCAGGCCCAGCAGGCTGAACCCGCAGTAGACCGCGACCAGCGCCACGCTGAGCGCCGCGAAGAATTCCAGCACTGCGCTGGAAAGAAACGCCGCACGCAGGACCGCGATGGTGCGTTCCGCCACGTCCTGCGCCGCGCCGCTCGCAGCCCGCGCGATGCGGTCTTCGGCGCTGAAGTGGCGGATGATCGGCAAGTGGCGAATACGGTCGACGTACAGGGCGGACAGCGCGGTGATCGCTGCCATCTGCCGGTCCGCCGCCTGCCGTGCTGCGCCGCCGGCGAGGATCATGCCGATGACGAAGGGGATGAGCGTCAGGAACAGGATCAGCGCCGCGACCCGGCTTTGCAGCGCGACGACAAGGACGACGAGAATTGGTGCGAGCGTGGCCGACTTGCGCACCGGATCGAACCGCGCAGCGCGGGCCTGCTCTGCGGCCACATGATCGATGCCCAGGGTCGCGGTCGCGCCGAGGGCTGGCGCTGCGGGTCCGGCGAGGGAAAGCAGCTGGGGAAACAGCGTTGCCCGCTTCAGCCGGGCGAGCGCCCTGCCTTCGTCAAAGCCAAGCACTTGCGCGCCATACTGGCTGGCAAGGCGCAGCAGGCCGCCCAGCAGCATGAGAGCAGCGCCGGTGGCCAGACCGCTTGTGCCTTGGAGCCGTGCCTCAAGCGCGGTGGCGCCGCCCCAAGCGAATACCGCAGCGCCGACGATATCGGATGTCCAGGCCAGGCCTGCCGCTTTGGCTATCCTCATGATTTGGATTCGTTTATTGGGGCGCTGGCGCCGAAGCTGGAGTCGGAATCGCGGGTGCGCCCCGGCCAGGAAAGGGCACAAGCGATGGATATGGCAGTGGTGGAACTCTCCCGGCTGCAGTTCGCATTGACCGCGCTGTACCATTTCCTGTTCGTGCCGCTCACGCTCGGCTTGTCGTTCATTCTGGTCATCATGGAAAGCGTCTATGTGATGACCGACCGCCCGATTTGGCGGGATATCACCCGATTCTGGGGCAAGCTCTTCGGAATCAACTTCGTGCTGGGGGTCGCGACCGGCCTCACCATGGAATTTGAGTTCGGTACCAACTGGTCGTACTACTCGCACTACGTCGGTGACATTTTCGGTGCTCCGCTGGCGATCGAGGGCCTGATGGCGTTCTTCCTCGAGGCGACGTTCGTGGGACTGATGTTCTTCGGCTGGGACAAGCTCTCCGCACGCCAGCACCTCTTCACCACCTTCATGGTCGCGCTGGGTTCGAACCTATCGGCGCTTTGGATCCTGATCGCCAATGGCTGGATGCAGCACCCGACCGGCGCCGCGTTCAACCCGATCACGATGCGCATGGAAGTGACGAACTTCTACGATGTGGTGTTCAACCCCGTCGCGCAGGCCAAGTTCGTCCATACGGTGAGCGCGGGCTATGTTGCCGCAAGCGTGTTCGTCCTCGGCGTTTCTTCGTGGTATTTGCTCAGGGGGCGGCATCTGGAGCTTGCCAAGCGCAGCTTTGCCGTGGCGGCGGCGTTCGGCCTCGCCTCGTCGCTGTCGGTCGTCGTGCTGGGCGACGAGAGCGGGTACACGCTCACCGACAACCAGAAGATGAAGCTCGCGGCGGTGGAAGCCGAATGGCACACCGAGCCTGCACCGGCGGGGATCGCCGTGTTCGGCCTGCCCTCCAGCACCGGGCGTGAGACGCTCTTCGAGGTCAAGATTCCCTATGTCCTCGGCATCATCGGCACGCGCAGCCTGACCGGGCAGGTTGAGGGAATCTACCCGCTCGTCGCCCATGCCCGCATGCGCATCGAGCATGGGCTGATCGCTTATGACGCGGTCGAGAAGCTCAAGCAGAACCCGAAGGACGTCGCTGCCCGCGCGCAGTTCGAGACCGCCAAGGACGACCTCGGCTATGCCCTGCTGCTAAAGCGCTTCGTAGCCGACCCGAGGCTGGCTGACAGCGCCGCGCTCGACAAGGCGGCGTGGTCGACTGTGCCCAATGTGCCGGTGCTGTTCTGGATGTTCCGCGGCATGGCCGGGCTCGGCTTCCTGTTCATCGGCTTCTTCGCCACCGCGCTGCTCATGGCCAATACCCGGCGGTTCAATTCGAAATGGTTCCTGCGCGCGGCGGTGTTGATCATCCCGCTGCCGTGGATTGCCATCGAGCTTGGCTGGATGGTGGCTGAAATCGGGCGCCAGCCGTGGGCGGTCGATGGCGTCCTGCCGACGTTCCTCGGCGCATCGAGCCTGACCGTGGCACAGATCTGGACCACGATTGCGGGCTTCACTCTGCTCTACAGCACGCTGGCCGTCATCGAGGTGCGGCTGATGCTGGCGACCATCAAGCACGGGCCGGAGGGCTACACCCCATGGCAGCCGCGCCGCGATCCGGTGCCGCCACCAGGCACGCCCAACCCGTTCCACAGTGTTCCTGCGGAATGATGGCCCGCCGAACAGAGGAGAGGCGCGATGGCGCTGCCGCTTGATTACGAGACGCTGCGGCTGATCTGGTGGGTGCTGATCGGCGTCCTGCTGATCGGCTTCGCGCTGACCGACGGGTTCGACCTTGGCGCGATGGCGCTGCTGCCGCTCGTCGCGAGGAACGACCTTGAGCGGCGCATGGTGATCAACACCGTGAGCGCGACCTGGGAAGGCAACCAGGTGTGGTTCATCCTCGGCGGCGGGGCGATCTTTGCAGCGTGGCCCTATGTCTACGCAGTCAGCTTTTCGGGCTTCTACCTTGCGATGTTCCTCGTGCTCGCGGCGCTGATCTTGAGGCCTGTGGGCTTCAAGTACCGCTCCAAGAAGCCGGACCCGGCGTGGCGCGCGCGCTGGGACTTGGCGCTGTTTGCGGGCGGACTGATCCCGGCACTGGTGTTCGGCGTAGCGGTCGGCAATGTGCTGCTGGGCGCGCCGTTCCGCCTCGATAGCGATTTGCGCACGAGTTACGAAGGCTCGCTGCTGGGCCTGTTCACGCCGTTCAGCCTGCTCACGGGACTGCTCTCGGTAGCGATGCTGGTGCTCCACGGCGCTGGCTGGCTGGCGATGAAGCTGGAGCCGGGTCCGGTCCAGCACCGCGCACGGCAATTCGGCGCAGGCGCTGCAGTGGCGACGCTGCTGCTGTTCGCGGCGGGCGGGGCCTATGTCGCATGGGGCGGTCTGGGCTTTCGCGTGGCCGATGCGGTCGATACCGGCGGGCCATCGAACCCGCACCTGGCCCGCGCGGTGGCGGCGCCGGGTGCATGGCTTGATAACTACGCCGCGCATGCGTGGATGATGGCGGCACCGCTGCTCGGCCTGCTGGGACCGCTGGTGGCCTTCGCAGGCTTGCGCATGCGGCGCGATGCCCTGGCCTTTGCGGGATCGTCGATGGCCGCCGCCGGGATCATTGCGACGGTCGGCCTTTCGATGTTCCCGTTCATCCTGCCGAGCGCGGTCGATCCCGCTTCCAGCCTCACGGTGTGGAACGCGTCTTCCAGCCACCTCACGCTGTTCATCATGCTGGTGGTGGTGCTGATCTTTCTGCCGATCGTGCTCGCCTACACCACCTGGGCCTACCGGGTGATGTTCGGCCGCGTCGGTGCCGAAGAAGTCCGCCTCAACCCTGACATGTACTGAAAGAAGGCAAGCGCCATGTGGTACTTTTCGTGGATCCTCGGCCTTGGCCTTGCGGTGAGCGTCGCCATCCTCAACGGCATCTGGCACGAGTTTCATTCGGACCCGGCTGGTGACAAGACCGTGCAGGACTGAAGCAGGTTGCTGGAGGGGGGCATGACGGGGCGCATTGCGGTCATCTCGGCTGCGGCTAGCGGTATTGGCCTCGCCATTGCCGAAGCGCTCTGCAGCGAAGGCTGGCGGGTCTATGCCGGCGATCAGGATGCGGCGGCGGTCGATGCGCTCGGCGTGCGTGATGGCCTTGCCGCGATGGTCTGCGATGTGAGCGATCCTGCTTCGGTTGAGCGGTTCTATGCGTGGGTGGAAAGCGATCTTGCGGCGCGGGGCGCTGCGGGCATCGACCTCCTCGTCAACAACGCCGGGATTTCCGGCCCCACCGCGCGGCTGGAGGACCAGCCCATCGACGCGTGGAACGCCACGATTGACGTCAACCTCAACGGCACCTTCCTGATGACCCGCAGCGCGATCCCCCTGCTGCGCCGCCGTGCGCCGGGATCTGCGATCATCTGCATGAGTTCGACCGCGGGCCTGTTCGGCTGCCCGCTCAGGGGGCCATACGTTGCCAGCAAGTGGGCGCTGATCGGGCTGACCAAGACGCTGGCGATGGAGCTTGGCCCCGAAGGCATCCGCGTCAATGCGATCTGCCCGGGCAGCGTGGAAGGCCCGCGCATCGACCGGGTGATCGCGGCAGATGCAGCGGAGCGGAGCCTCACCACCGCAGACGTCGAGCGCGAATACAAGCGCCAGACCTCGCTGCGCACCTTCGCCACGAAGGAAGATGTGGCGGCCATGGTGCAATACCTGATGTCACCCGCCGGAGCCCGGATTTCCGGGCAGGCGATTGCGATCGACGGCCATACCGAAAGCCTGTCGCTGGATATGGAGGCCTGATGCGCGCGGTTTGGTACGAAGAGACGGGTCCTGCTGCCAAGGTGCTGCAGCTCGGCGAACTGGAGACGCCGCAGCCCGGACCGGGCGAAGTGCGGGTGCGGCTGCAGGCCTCCGGCGTGAACCCCTCTGACGTGAAATCGCGCGCCGGGCTGCGCAGCCCCATCCCGTTTCCGCTGGTCATCCCGCATTCGGATGGTGCGGGTGAGATCGATGCGGTGGGTGAAGGCGTCTCGCCTGCGCGGATCGGCACGCGCGTCTGGGTGTGGAACGCGGCATGGCGGCGGCCTTTTGGCACCTCGGCCGAATATGTCTGCTTGCCGGACGCGCAGGCGGTCCCGCTGCCGCAAGGGACGAGCTTCGAAGCTGGCGCCTGCCTTGGCATCCCCGCCTCGACCGCCTGCCATGCCGTGTTCGCCGATGGCGATGTGGCCGGCCAGACGGTATTGGTCACGGGCGGTGCCGGTTCAGTCGGCCACTATGCGATCCAGCTCGCCCGCTGGGGCGGCGCGCGGGTGATCACGACCGTGAGCGGCGCGGAAAAGGCCGCCGCCGCCGAAGCCGCAGGCGCTCATGCGGTGGTGAACTACCGCGAGGGCGATGTCGCAGCGGCGATCCTTGCGGCCAACCACGGCAAGCCGGTGGACCGCGTCGTCGAGGTCGAGTTTGGCGGCAACCTGCCGGTCACGTCCGCCGTGATCGGCGAGGGCGGGGTGATCGCGGCTTATGGTTCGATGGCGGATGCCGAACCGAAGCTGCCGTTCTATTCGCTGATGTTCCGGCACGTGACGCTGCGGATGCTGGTGGTCTACCTGCTCTCTGAGGCGCAACGCGCGGACACCATCGCGCGGCTGACCGCTGCGCTCGACCAAGGCGCGCTCAGCCACGCAATTGCCGCCACCTTTGATCTGGCTGACACCGCCAAGGCGCACGAGGCTGTCGAATCCGGCAAGCTCATAGGCAATGCTGTAATCCGCATCGCCTGACTTTGCCGATTGACGGATGGGCCGCCTATCGCCCATCCCACGCAGAGTCGCGCGGCGCAAGGACCGACCAGCGCGAACAGGGGTGAGACACGATAATGGCGGCCGAAGCGCAGCAGTTCGAACAATTCGCCGGCCATCCCAAGGGGGTCTACTACCTCGCCTTCACCGAAATGTGGGAGCGCTTCTCGTTCTACGGGATGTCGGCGCTGCTCACGCTCTACATGGTGAAGGAGCTGCTGCCGCTCCACGCGGACAAGGTTATCGGCCTCACCGCGCTCCGCCATGGGCTGAGTTTCAATGGCGCGATGAGCGACGTTGCCTTCGCCTCGATCATCTATGGCTGGTACGCTGGCCTCGTCTATTTCACCCCGATCATTGGCGGCTGGGTGGCGGACCGCCTGCTTGGCCCAAAGAAGACCGTGCTGATCGGCGTGCTGCTGATGGCGGCGGGCCATGCGGCGATGTCGTTCTACGAAAGCTTCGTGCTGGCGCTGCTGCTGCTGATCATGGGCTCGGGCTTCCTCAAGGGGAACATCTCGGCCCAGGTCGGCACGCTCTATCCGGCCCTTGATGAATCGCGCCGGTCGCGCGGCTACACGATCTTCGCAACCGGCATCAACATCGGCTCGGCCTTCGGTCCGGTGACGACCGGGTTGGTCGCCGCGATCTGGGGTTTTCACGCCGGGTTTGCAGTGGCGGCGGTGCTGATGCTGATCGCCATGGTCGGCTACATCATGGGCCAGCGCCATTTGCCCGATTTCAAGCGGGCGTCGTCCGAACGCGAGAAGGCACCTCCGCTCACCCCGGCCGAGCGCCGCCGCGTCGCGGTGCTGATCTTCGTCATCGCGCTCACGTTCCCGGCCGAAATCACCTATCCGATGGTCTGGAGCATCGGCATCCTGTGGGTCGATACATGGGTCAATCTCGCGACCCCGCTCGGCACCGTCCCCTCCAGCTGGTTCGCCGGCATGGACTCGTTCGGCTCGATCCTGGCGGCGCCGATCCTCGTCGCGCTGTGGAGCTGGCAGGCCAATCGCGCTCAGGAGCCGGCCAACGTCACCAAGCAGGGTATCGGCACTGCCATCGTCGTCTTTGCGGCGCTGCTGTTCGCTTTCAGCAACTACGGCGTAACCGAGCAGCACAGCGTCGGCGCCTTCTGGGCCATCGCGGGCTGGCTGATCATGGGGCTGGGCTGGATGTACTATTGGCCGACCACCATGGCGATCGTCAGCAAGGCGGCACCCCCACGTGTCGCCTCCACGCTGATGGGCGTTGCCTTCCTTTCGCCGTTTGCCGCACACGTCACGGCGGGCTGGGTCGGCAGCTATTTCGATGCGATGAGCCCTTCCGCGTTCTGGACCCTGGATGCCGCTATCGGGGTCGTTGGAGCCTTGGTGATCCTCCTGCTGCGAAAGCCGCTGATCCGCGAACTGGACGGAGTGCCCGAGGCCAAGGCCTGATGGAACCGGCCGAATGGCAGGCGCGGGTCGACCTTGCCGCCGCGCACCGTCTGGCGGTCCATTTCGGCTATCACGAGGGCATCGACAATCACTTCACCCTGCTGGTGCCGGGCCATGCCGACCGCTTCCTGCTCGCGCCGTTCGGGCTGCACTGGTCGGAAATCCGCGCCTCTGATTTCCTTGTCGTCGACATTGCCGGAAACAAACTGGCAGGCGCGGGGCCAGTGGAGGACACTGCGTTTCACATCCACGCCCCGCTCCATGCCGCCCGGCCCGATGCGCGATGCGTAATGCACACGCATATGCCCTATGCGACCGCGCTCAGCATGCTGGAGGAGCCTGAACTGCTGATGGCAAGCCAGAACGCCATCGGCTTTTCCGGACTCATCGCGCTGTGCGAGTATGAAGGGTTCGCGCTGGACAGCGGCGAGGGGCGGCGGATGGCGGCGGCGCTGGGGGACAAAGCTGTCCTGCTGCTGCGCAATCATGGGGTGGTGACAACAGGCAAGAGCGTCGCCGAAACGTTCAACACGCTCTACTTCTTCGAGCGCGCGGCGATGACGCAGATCCTCGCGCAATCGAGTGGGCAGCGGCTCCGGCTGGTCGGTGAACCCGCGCTGGGGCGTACCGTCGAGCAATATACCACCTCCGCCGAGGTCGAAGGGCTAGACCGGATCGAACTCCATTTCGCGGCCCTCAAGCGCATGTTGGACCGGCAAGGCTCCGACTATGCCCAGTGAGGCCGGGCCCAGTGAGACCGGATCGCCTCGCACCACCGCGCCGCTGGTCCTTGTCGGCCTCATGGCAACCAGCCTGTTCATCAACTACATCGACCGCGGCAATCTCGCCACCGGCGCCACCCAGATCCGCGCGGACCTGAACCTCAGCGCCACGGCCTACGGCGCGCTCGCCGCCGGGTTCTACTTTGCCTATGCGTTCTGCCAGCTGCCTGGAGGCGCCTTGTCAGACCGCATCGGCGGCAAGCTGGTGCTCGGGATCGGGGCCGCGCTGTGGTCCGTGTCCACGCTGATGACGGGGTTTGTGCAGGGCTTTGCCGGGCTCTTCGTCCTGCGGCTGATGCTGGGCATGGGCGAAAGCGTGGCCTTCACCACGACATCAAAGATCATCGCCAGCAATGTGCCGCGCGCGCAGATGGGCCTTGCCAACGGCGTGATCGGTTTCGGTTACCTTGTCGGCCCGGCGGCAGGCACGCTGATCGGCGGCATGCTGATGGCGCACTGGGGCTGGCGTTCTACCTTCGTGCTGTTCGGCGCGCTTTCGCTGCTGTGGCTGCTGCCGTGGAGCCGGGTGCGAATTGCGGAAAACAAACCGGCGGCAGGCAGCGCGGGGCCGGTCGTGACAATGCGCCAGATCCTATCGCGCCGCGCCCTGTGGGGGGCTTCGCTCGGGCACTTTGCGGGCAACTGGAACTGGTACTTCATCCTCGGCTACCTGCCGATGTACCTCGAAATGCAGCGCGGCTTTTCGAAGGAGCACATGGCGACGGTGGTTTCCAGCGCCTACCTCGTCAATGCGCTGGCGGCGCTGGCAGCGGGCTGGGCATTCGACAAGCTGATCCAGCGCGGATGGTCGCCCTCGGTCACGCTCAAGGCTCCTTTGGCGCTGGCCCATCTGGCGGGGCTGGGCTGCATGCTGGCGATGCCGTTCATGCCGATCGGCGCCTGCATCGCACTGCTGTTCGTCTACGAGATATTCCTCGGGTTCTCGTCACCGCCCTATTTCATGATCCCGCAGATCATGGGCGGCCCTGCCGCTGCCGCGCGCTGGGTGGGGGTGCAGAACATGCTGGGCAACATGCCGGGCATCATCGGTGTGTTCTTTGCAGGCGTTCTGATCGACGCCGGCGGCGGCTCCTATGGCACCGCGTTTTTGCTGGCGGGGCTGGTCAACCTGCTGGGGCTCCTTGGCTGGCTGGCGATCCTGCCCAAGGTGGCGCCGGTGGATTGGGACGCAAGCTAGCGCCCCTTCCACTCCGGCGCACGGCCTTCGGAAAAGGCGCGCGGGCCTTCCAGCGCATCCTCCGATTGCAGCATGGCCTGATACGATGGGATCGCCCCGCTGCGCATATGCCGGTAACCGGCCTCGATGCCCATGGCTTCGGTCTCGCGTAGGATATCCCGCGCGGCGGTGATTGCGAGCGGGGCGGACTTGGCAATGCTGGCGGCAAGCTCCAGCGCGGTGGCCAGCAAGTCTTCGCCCGGAACCACGCGGTTGACGAGGTTCAAGGCCAGCGCTTCGCCTGCATCCATGCGCCGCCCGGTCAGGATCATCTCGCGCGCCAGACGGGCGGGGATCGCCTTGGGCAAGCGCAGCAAGCCGCCTGAATCGGGGAGCATGCCAAGCTGCGCCTCGGGCAGCCAGAACTTCGCGGTATCACTCGCGACAATCAGGTCCGCCGCCAGCGCAAGCTCGAACCCGCCGCCAACTGCAAGGCCGTTCACCGCCGCAATCACCGGCTTGGTGAGGCTGAAGTATTCGGTCAGCCCGGCAAACCCGCCGGGCCCGTGATCGGCATCGACGGCCTCGCCATCGTTCGCAGCGCCGAGGTCCCATCCAGCGGAGAAGAAGCGCCCGGTGCCGGTGATGATCCCCACGCGCAGGGCGGGATCATCGTTCAGCGTCTTGAACGCGGCGTAGAGTTCGAGGCTGGTCGCCACGTCGATGGCATTGGCCTTGGGGCGGTCCAGCGTGATCAGCAGGATGCCTTCGCGGTTTTCAAGCTTCACGGCGCTCATGGCTGGGGCTCCCTCATGCGGATCAGCGCATCCACGGCGACCGTGCCAGTGGGCAGCGCGAGCAGTGGATTCACGTCCATTTCCTCGAGCCGGTCGGCCTGCGCCATCGCCCAATCGGCGATCCGGGCAATCGCGGCGACGAGCGCGGGCATGTCGCAACCCGGCTTGCCGCGATAGCCGGCGAGCACCTTGTGCAGCGGCAGACGGACGAGCGCAGCCTCGATATCGGCCTCGCTTGCGGGCAGCAGGACCTGCTCAGTCTGGCGAAGCAATTCGACGAAGATGCCCCCTGCGCCGAGGGTGAGGAACAGCCCGAACTGCGGATCGCGGCTCACGCCGACGATCAACTCCGCCACCGCGCCGAGGGCCATTTCCTCGATCAGGAACTGGTCCGAAAGCGCGCCCATCCGGTCGGCGGCGGCGCGCAGGTCATCGCGGCTGCCCAGATTGAGCGCAACGCCGCCCACTTCGGTCTTGTGCGCAAGATCGGCGCCCACGGCCTTGAGCACAAGGGGGAAGGGGGCAGGCAAGTCAGCCTCAGCCAGTCCCTTGCAGTCTATCACAAGGCCGCGCGGCACGGGTACGCCCGCAGCGGCAAGTGCGGCCTTGCTGCGCACTTCGTCCCAGACTTGCGCTTCACCCGTTCCGGCTTCCGGCTGTTCGGGCAGCGCTGGCGGGGCCGGGCGTGCCCACACCTCGCCGATATCGGCGGCGGCGGCAATCGCGCGCAGCACTTCGGCAAGCCCCGCCGCTGGCAGGATCCCATCCGCGAGCAGCGCGGCTGCAACCTGCTCCGGCATTGTTTCGGCAAGGCTGCTGGCCACGATCCGCACCGTGCCCGGCGGCGCCGGGTTCGCTGCCATGGCAGCGCGGAAGGCGGCCAGCGTCACGTCCCAATCCGCCGCCGAGCAGCGATCAGCGCGCGGGAAATCGAGGATGAGCAGTGAGGCTTCGAAATCCGCGCCCATCATCGCGCCAAAGCATGCCGTCTGCGCGGCGAGGTCGCCCCAGATATAAGTGTGGTAGTCCAGCGGATTGGCGACATGGACGCGCGGTCCGAGCACCTTCTCCAACGCGGCCTGGGTGGCCGGCGGAAAGTCCGGCGTCTCCAGCCCGGCTGCTTCGGCGAGATCGGCGGTCAGCGACGCCTCGCCGCCCGAACAACTCGCGCTGGTAATGCGGCGGCCGCGCAAGGGTCCGGCCACATGGAGCAGCTTCAGCGTTTCAAGGAACGTCGCCGGATCATGCGCGCGGGCGACGCCATAGCGGCTAAACAGCGCATTGGTGAGTGCATCGGCGCCTGCCAGCGAGCTGGTGTGCGACATCGTAAGCGCGGCGCCCTTGGCGGATGCGCCAGTCTTCAACGCAACGAGCGGCACGCCTGCCGCGCGCGCCGCGAGACACGCCTGGGAAAAGCGCGCTACCGAGCCCAAGCCTTCAAGATGCAGGCCAATGGCGCTGACCCGTTCGTCGGCGATCAGCGCTTCGATCAAGTCAGCTGGCGTCACATCCGCGCAATTGCCGACCGAAATGACATACCCGATGGGGAGCGCGCGCGCCTGCATGGTGAGGTTGAGCGCGAGATTGCCGCTCTGGCTGATGATGGCGACGCCTTTGCCATCGTTGATCGGCAGGCAGCCGTGCTGGTCTGGCCAAAGCGCCACCCGGTCGAACAGATTGAGCATGCCGTAGCAATTGGGACCAATCAGCGGGATGCCCTGCGCGGCTTCGAGCAGGGCGGCTTGCCGTTCGCGGCCTTCTTCGCCGCTTTCGGCGAAGTCCGCCGCATAGCAGATCGCGCCGCCGGTGCCTTGCAAATCCCCGGCCAGCGCGATGGTCGCAGGGGCGGGGGCGGCAATGAACACGGCATCCGGCGCGCTCGGCAGGGAGGCCATGTCAGGGAAGCAGGGCAGGCCTGCCATCTCCGCGCGCTTCGGGTTCACCGGCCAGATCGGTCCGGCAAAGCCGAGTGCGCGGCATTGGTGCACGGCCTCCTCGGCCGCCTTGCCGCCGACGATCGCCAGACTGCGCGGGCGCAGCAGGCGGGTGAGGCGATCCGCGCTCATGCCTCCAGCGGACGCAGCAGCGCGCGGCTGATGATGTGGCGCTGGATTTCGCTGGTGCCGTCCCAGATGCGTTCGACGCGGGCATCGCGCCAGAAGCGCTCGATGGGGAGTTCGTCCATCAGGCCCATGCCGCCGAAGATCTGGAGGGCATTGTCCGTCACGCGGGCCAGGGCTTCGGAGGCGAACAGCTTGGCCATCGCCGCATCCGTGTCGGTCATCGTGCCTTGATCGTCCTTCCACGCCGCACGGAAGGTGAGGAGTTCGGCGGCTTCGAGTTCGGTCTTCATGTCGGCAAGCTTGAAGCCGGTGCCCTGGAACTTGCCAATGGACTGACCGAACTGCTTGCGCGTGGCGGCCCATTGCGTCGCCATTTCCAGCACGCGCTGGCCGCGCCCGACCGACGTGGTGGCGACTTGCAGGCGGGTCGAGCCGAGCCACTGGCCCATCAGTTCAAAGCCCTTGTCGAGTTCGCCCAGCAGCGCGGAGGCGGGCACGCGGCAGTCCTCGAAAATCAGCTCGCACTGGTGATAGCCCCGGTGCGAGACGCATTTCGGGCCGCGGCGGCGGGTGAGGCCGGGGGTGCCAAAATCGACAAGGAAGCAGCTGATCGTCTTCTTGCCGGCCGCTTCTCCGGTGGCAGCGCAGAGGATCACGAAATCGGCAACATCGGCATGGCTGATGAAGTGCTTGCTGCCGTTGATCACGAAGTCATCGCCATCCCGCCGCGCGAAAGTGCGCATCGAGCGGACGTCCGATCCCGCGTCTGGTTCGGTCATCGCGAGGCAATCGTGGCGCTCGCCCCGGATGGTGGGGAGCAGGTAGTCCTCGATCTGGCTTCCTGTGCAGCCGCGCAGGATATTGCTGGGGCGCGCGATCATCATCTGCAGGCCGTAGCTGGCGCGGCCCAGTTCGCGCTCCATCAGCGTGGTGTCAAATGTGCCGAGGCCGCCGCCGCCAAGTTCCGCCGGCATGTTGACCGCATAGAGGCCGAGGTCCTTTGATTTGCGGCGGATGTCAGCAGCCAGCTCATCCGGCACGCTATCGGTCTCCTCCACCAGCTTCTCGCGCGGATAAAGCTCGGTCTCGACAAAGCGGCGGACCGTTTCGACCAGCATCTGCTGTTCGGAGGAAAGTTCGAAATGCATCACTTCTTGTCCCGTCTGATTCCGATGGAGCGGCCGACCTGCGCGGGGCGTTCGAGCCCGGCGTGCGCGGCGCGAACGGCGTGGACCCGGGCGTGCAGCTCGGGCGGCATGGGGGCGGATTTGCCCGCGTTCATGTCCACATGCACCAGCATCTGCTCGCCGGTGGCGAGGAGTTCGCCCGTCTCGCCGTGGTACATGGTGTGGAAGATGTGGAGGCGCTTGTCGTCCGCATCGATGAGCTGGAGCGCGAGATCGAGCGGATCGCCGAGGTGCGCTTCGGCGAGGTTGAAGATCATCGTCTGCACGGTGAACAGCGAATGGCCGCCCACTCGGTAGGCCTCGTCGATGCCGATCTTGCGGAAGAACGCGTCGGATTGATCACCGAAGACGAGGAGATAGCAGGATTCGCTCATGTGGCCGTTGTAATCGACCCATTCGCGCGGGACGGTCGGGCGGATCAGGCGCAGCGGGGCGGGGATCACCTCGCCGGGCTGAAACGGGTCTGCCACCACGCCTTCGAGCGGGGTGGTAAGACCGTGGGTTTCATTGGGCGGCATGGCTGGGCTCCTTGGCTGCCCAGGCGCAAAGGCCGAGCGTGGTGCCTTTGGGCACGCGGGCGGGATCGAGCACGCCGGGGACGAGCCGTGCCTTGCCGCTGCGGCAGACGAGCGTCTCGCCGCCGTGCCCGGCCACGTCGAGCAGGACCTGATCCCAGTGGCGGTACTGCACATCGTGCCCTTCGCCCGGATAGCGGCGGAAGGTGACGGTGCCTGCCACCTTGGCGGCCCAGAGCTCGCCCTGCGCGGGTGGGACAAGCTGGTCCGCTTCGCCATAGGTGAAATAGGCAGGCGCGGGAAACTTGGCGACCGCCGCGGGCGGATCGCAGAAGCGGCGGTATTCGCGGGCGACGGCGCGGGCATCGCCCTGCTGTCCGGCGATGAAATAGGCATGGGCGCCTTCGTCCGCCGCGCGGTCGGCAAAGCCGGGGACATGCGCGGCGACGCCGTCCGCCGGCATGGCCCAGAACGCGCGCGGGGCGCCGACCTGTTTTGCCAGCATGGCCTCCAGCGCGGCGGGATCGGCCTTGCAGACTGGGCTGTCTGCCGGGGCCTGCGCAATGGCCGCGAGCATGTGCCAGGAAGCGATGTGTTCGGGCATGGCCGCCGCGATATGGCCCGCATAGGCGCCGCCGCCGGAGATCGCCACCAGCGCGAATTGGCCGATGCCGAGATGGCCGAGCACCTGCCGCACTTCGCTGGTGTAGTCGGCAAAGGTCCACGCCGGATCATAGGCCGTATCGCCAAGGCCATTGCGCTCCACCGAGATGATGCGGACATGCAAGCGGCGGCGCAGGGTATCGAGGAAAGCGACCAGCTCAGGCGCGCGGGCGCTGGTGCCGACACCGCCGATGAAGAGCATGGGGTGCCAGCCGGGCTCACCGCTATCGGTGTAGTGGACAGTGCGGCCTTCGGTGGTGACGAGACTGCGCACGGGGGTTCCGATGGGATCGAACCTCTCCGGGAACGCGATGGGTTCGGCCAAGGCTGGCACCGCGCATGCCGCCAGCATCAGCGCGAGAATGCGTTTGATCACCGCACCGGCTCCGTTTCGAGGTTGTGGTCGAGCGTTGGGATCTGGGCCAGCTCCCCCGCCAGATCGAGATTGCGACACAAGAGGACGTAGACCGCTGCCGAGACGGGCAGCCCTACCAGCATCGAGATGTCCGCCCCGCCAAGGCTCTGAGCGACCGGGCCGACATAGAGCTCGGTCTTGAAGAACGGGATCATCGCGGTGAAGCCCGCCGCATAAGCGGTCAGCCCGCGCCAGTTCCACCGGCCATAGATGCCATCTGCCATGAACATCGCGCGGATCGAATAGCGGCCCTTCCGCACGAAGAAGAAGTCCGCGAGGTTGATCGCGGTC
This sequence comes from uncultured Novosphingobium sp., assembly GCA_964413325.1. Taxonomy (GTDB): domain Bacteria; phylum Pseudomonadota; class Alphaproteobacteria; order Sphingomonadales; family Sphingomonadaceae; genus Novosphingobium. The sequence goes on from CAYPRK010000001.1 coordinate 213,460, forward strand.
CACGGTGTGAAGAGATAGACGAGGACGCCGAGAAACGCCTCGAACTGGTGCAGCACGTTGCCTCCCATGCCGAGCGATAGCGACAGCGAGGCGATCAGGCAGACGATCAGCGCAGCAAGGCGGGAGCGTGCGCCAAGCTCAACCGGGCGGACGCTGTCGATCACGCTCAGCAGAGTCAGCGAGGAGCCGTAGAGATTGAGCGAGGTGATCGTGATCAGCCCGAAGAAGCTGCTGACCAGCATGAGCCAGCCGAATCCGCCGAACATCGCGTCCGCACTGCGGCGGAGTGCGACGACGATATCGGGATCGGTGAACGTGGCCCCGGCAAAAGCGCCGACCAGCATCATCCACGTGCCGCCAATGAAGGCGCCGCAGAAGGTCCACAGGAAGGCGGACTTGATGCCGACTTCACGCGGCAGGTAGCGCGAATAGTCCGAGACGTAGATAGACCAGCTGAGCTGATATCCGGCGGCGGCGAAAAACTGGACGAGGAACAACGTCGGCTTGAATTCGCCCGGCCTCAGCAATGCGCCAAGATCGAATGCGGTGAAGAAGCCCAGGGTGTAGACCGCCAGCGCGGCCAGCATGATATAGGCGAGCACCCGCTGGGTAGCATGGATGACATCATAGCCGATGCCCGCGACCAGCGCAGCGACAAGGCCGAACAGTACGATGGCGGGCGCTTCGGGCAGGCCGACCAATTCGTGCAGGGTGCTTGCCGCCAGCGACTGGTTGAGCGCATTGAAACCGATGTAGGTGAACAGCGCGACGATCCACACCAGCAGCGCGCCGATATAGCCGAATTGTGGGCGCGACTGGATCATTTGCGGCAGGCCGAGATGCGGCCCCTGCGTGCAGTGAAGCGCCATCAGCACCGTACCGAAGGCGCAGCCGCCGATCACCGCAAGGCTCGACCAGAACAGGTCCAGCCCGCCGACAACGCTGATCGCCCCCGTTGCCAGCGTGGCCAGGTGGGCATCGCCCATGAACCACACCGGCCAGAGATGGTGCACCTTGCCGCGCCGTTCGGCGAGGGGGATGTAGTCGATCGAGCGCGTCTCAACCAAGGCCATGCGGTATGCGATCCCCCCTTGTGGCGACGTTCAGCCCGGCATCCTGATCTGGCGCCCCATGCCCTCGGGTGGGGGCAGATGAGCCTGCCCGGCCGCGAGTGCCTCCGCGGCTGCCTTCATGGCATCGGGCGCCGGAGCCGACTTTTCGGCCGCCGCATCGACATGAACGAGCATGTGCTCCGCCGTCGCGATCACCGCTTCTTCCGCCCCGCGCACCATTTCGTGGAACAAGTTGAGCCGCTTGCCGTCGCAGCCAAGCACGCGGGTGCGCACACTGACGCTATCGCCCAGACGTGCCTGGCCGAGGTGGCGGATATGCGTCTCGACCGTGTACCATGAATGGCCCGCTGCGACGTAGTCCGCGCCCGCGCCGATGGCGGCCAGCACCACGTCGGTCGCATCGCCGAACAGGTTGAGGTAGCAATATTCCGTGAGGTGCTCGTTGTAGTCGATCCACTCGGGCTGGACCGGGGTGGCGATGGTGAGCATGCGGCCATCGGCGAGGATCGAACCGATCGCCGGTGCATCCCCCTTGCCCGCCTCAGCCAGCCGCGCCCGGTGCGCGCGGGCGACCTGGCCTGAGGCGAAATCGTTGCGTTCCAGCGCGTGGGTCAGATCGACGAGGCAATCGTCGCGCAGCTTCTCGTAAGTGCGCAGGTCGATCCCGCCCGCCTGCTCGTCGGACTGGCGGGCGATGGTCTCGATCAGCTCGTCGGTCAGCTTGGGGCCGATCAGCTTGGTCCACGGCCACTCCATCGAAGGGCCGAACTGGTGGAGGAAATGGCGCATGCCTTCCTCGCCGCCTGCCAGCCGGTAGACGAGGAACGTCCCCATGAACGACCAGCGCATGCCCGCGCCGAAGCGCACTGCGTCGTCGATTTCGGAGGCAGTCGCCACGCCGTCGTTGATCAGCCACAGCGCTTCGCGCCAGACGGCCTCGAGCAGGCGATCGGCGATGAAGCCGTCGATCTCCTTGCGGACGGGAAGCACTTTCATGCCGATCCGCGTGTAGACGGCGGCGGCGATGTCCTTGGTCTGCTGGCTGGTATGGTCCCCGCCGCAGATCTCGACGAGCGGAAGCAGGTAGACCGGATTGAACGGGTGGCCGACCACCAGCCGGTCAGGCCGCGCCATGCCGGACTGGAGCTTGGTGGGCAGGAGGCCGGAGGTCGACGAGCCGATCACCGCATGGGCGGGCATTGCCGCATCCATTTCGGCCAGCAGGCGGATCTTGAGGTCCTCGCGCTCGGGCAGGCTTTCCTGAATGAAATCGGCCTCGCGCACCGCTTCTGCCAAGCTGGTTGCGAAGGTCACGCTGCCTTCCGCTGGCAGGGCATTGCCGAACAGCCGCGTCAGCGCGCGGCGGGCATTGGCGATGACCGCTGCCGTCTTGCGCTCGATCTCGGGATCGGGATCGTAGATCGCCACGTCGATGCCGTTGAGCACGAAGCGTGCGGCCCAGCCGGCGCCAATGACGCCGCCGCCGACGATGCCGACTTTCCGGATGTTTGAACCAGCCTCGGTTGTCATTTTGCAATTCTCCACTGAGGCTTCGCGAGAAGTCCCAGTCAAATTCCCCAAAGTCCGCTCATGCTGAGCTTGTCGAAGCATCTCACCCAACCGCCGCACCAGGACCCTTCGACAAGCTCAGGGTGAGCGGAGCTGGGAGGGATGCCGGGCTCATGCGTTTCAGCGCTTCTGCAGCTTGAGCTTGGCGCGCACTTCGGCAGGCGTCAGGATGCGCGCGCCCATGCCGGTGAGGATCTGCACGGCGCGCTCCGTAAGCTGGCCATTGGTGGCAAGCTGGCCGCGCCCGAGATAGAGGTTGTCCTCCAGTCCCACGCGCACGTTGCCGCCCGCGAGCGCCGCCATGGCCACGAACGGCAGCTGATTGCGCCCAATGGAAAAGCCGCTGAACACCGCGCCGGGCGGCAACTGGTGGACCATGGCCATCGTGGTCAGCGGATCATCCGGCGCGCCATAGGGGATGCCCATGCACAGCTGGATCATCACCGGATCATCGAGCAGCCCGTCGCGGATCAGTTCCTTCACGAAAACGAGGTGCCCGGTGTCGAACACTTCGAGTTCGGGCCGCACGCCGAGGCGCTGCACTTCGGCGGCCATAGTGCGGAGCATGCCGGGCGTGTTGGTCATCACGTAATCGGCTTCGGCGAAGTTCATCGTGCCGCAATCGAGCGTGCAGATTTCGGGCAGAAGCTCCTGCACATGAAGCAGCCGCTCCATCGGGCCGACCATGTCGGTTCCGGCGGCATCGAGCGGGAAGGGGTTCTCGCCGGGGCCGAACACGATATCGCCGCCCATTCCGGCGGTGAGGTTGATCACGACATCGGTGTCACTCGCGCGGATGCGCTCGACCACTTCGCGGTAGAGTGCCACGTCGCGGCTGCCCCTGCCGTATCCTGGGCCCGTTTCCGGATCGCGCACATGGATATGGGCGATGGCCGCGCCAGCCTTCGCCGCTTCGATTGCGGCATCGGCGATCTGCGCTGGCGTGATGGGGAGGCCGGGGTGCTTGTCCGCCGTATTGCCCGAACCGGTAACGGCGCAGGTGATGAACGTTTCGAAATTCACGTTTGGCCCCCTCATTCAGCCTTTGCCGGAGAGCTTAACCGGGGCGCGGCAGAATGGAATGTGCGAAATGCGCATGGGGGCCATCAGCTAGGCTAATGGTCTCCATACGCGTCAGTTGCCGCGATAGGTGGAGTAGCCGAAGGGGCTGACCGCCACCGGCACATGGTAATGCGCGCCCGCATCGGTGACGCTGAAGGTGATCACGATCTCGGGGAAGAACGGCGTGGCGGGTCCGGCGGCATAGCGCGTCATGTCGAACGCAAGGCGATATGTGCCGGGCGCAAAGCTCTCGCTGGGGCCGAAGCTGCGGACTCGCCCGTTGGCATCGGTGCTGGCATCGGCGACCTTGGCCCAGGTGCCCGCGCCGTCACGGCGTTCGAGGCGGACGGGGACATTGGCGCCGCCCGTGCCGCGCGCCAGATCGAGGATATGGGTGGAGATTTCCGCCGCCGCAGCGGGCGCCGCGCCCAGCGTCATGGCGGCGAGAAGAATGGGGGCAAACTGTTTCATCAATCTTCCTGTGTCAGATGCGCAGCATGCGGGCCATCGCGCCAAGCAGATCGCGGATGAAGGCCTTGGCGGTGGTGGCTTCGGCCATCGCGTTGAAGGCGTGGATCGCGCCCGGATAGGAATGCAGTTCCACCGGCACGCCAGCCTTCACGAGGCGCAAGGCATAGTCGAGGTCCTCGTCGAGGAACAAGTCGAGGCTCCCGGTGCCGATCCATGTTGGCGGGAGGCCTGCGAGGTCTTCGGCAAGGGTGGGCGAAAACCAGCCCTTGCGCTCATCATCCGCCGCATAGTCGCCCCGCAGACACTCCCAGCCGAACTGGTTGTGAAGCCGCGTCCACACGAATTCGCCGGTGATCGGATTGCCATAGGGGCAGTCCGCGCTGCCAGTGCGGTGATCGAGCATCGGATAAGTCAGGAACTGCGCGGCGAGCGCCGGGCCGCCGCGATCACGCGCCATCAGCGCGGTTGCCGCCGCCAGCCCGCCGCCCGCGCTTTCACCGGTGATGCCGATGCGCGATGCGTCGACGCCAAGCGCTTCGGCATTGTCCGCCAGCCACTGTAGCGCGGCGTAGCAATCGTTCTGCGGCGCGGGGAAGGGGTAGTCGGGCGCGAGACGGTACTCGACCGAGGCGACCGGAATGCCCAGCGCCGCCGCCATGCCGGAGGGCGCCTGCTGCATCGAGCGGGCCGAGCCGATGACCATGCCGCCGCCATGGATATGGAGAAGCGCGGCACGGCCAGTTGAGCCAGGGGCGGGATCGTACCAGTAGACTTCGAGCGGCCCGCCTTCGCCCTCGATCACCTTGATTTCGGGCGTGATCGGCGGCGCGCCGACGAAGGCGAAGCGGTCTTCGGAATCTGCGCGGATCGCGGGCAGCGCCTCGCGAGTGAAGCTCATCGCGGGCAGGAGATCGATCAACGGAAGGAAATCGGGATCGACGAGATGGCGGGTGGTCATCGGTGGCATCCTCCTGAGCGTTTGGCTCTTGCTGCCACCATTGCGGCCCGTGCCGCACTCGGCAAGGGCCTTTCGCGGCAAGATTTCGCACAGCGGGCGCGGTGCTCGGCGATGGTTGTGTTTGGCGCGCCCTCGGCGCAAAACCGCAATGACAAACCACGGGAGAGACCATGACGACCGTCCGCGAGGCGACTTTCGCCCTGCTCGAAGCCTATGGAATGACGACGGTTTTCGGCAATCCGGGCTCGACCGAACTGCCGATGTTCCGCGATTTCCCGCAAGCTTTCCGCTATGTGCTGGGTCTGCAGGAATCCGTCGTGCTGGCGATGGCCGATGGTTACGCGCAGGCCACGCGCAATGCCGCGCTGGTCAATCTGCACAGCTCGGCGGGGACGGGCCACGCTCTCGGCAACCTGTTCACCGCGTTCAAGAACCAGACTCCGCTGGTTGTGACCGCAGGCCAGCAGGCCCGCTCGATCCTGCCCTACGAGCCGTTCCTCTTCGCCCAGCAGGCGACCGAATTTCCGCAACCTTTCGTGAAATGGGCCTGTGAGCCCGCGCGGGCGGAAGACGTCCCCGCCGCCATCGCGCGCGCCTATCACGTGGCGATGGAGCCGCCGTGGGGACCGACGTTCGTTTCGGTGCCCATCGACGATTGGGACCAGCCCTGCGATCCCATCCCCGCGCGCCGCATGTTCGCGCGCAATCCGGGCGATCCGGCGGCGCTGGCTGAAGCGGCGGCAGCTCTCGCCAAGGCACGAAGCCCGGTCTTCGTGGTCGGCGCCGGTGTCGGGCGCGATGGTGCATGGGATCAGGTCATCGCGCTGGCCGAGCGGCATCAGGCGGGCGTCTGGGTTGCGCCGCTTTCGTCGCAGTGCAGCTTCCCGGAAAACCACCCGCTGTTCCGCGGCTTCCTCACCGCCGGGCGCGAGGCGATTGTCGAGAGCCTTGCGGGGCACGACCTGATCCTCGTCCTCGGCGGACCGATGTCGCTTTATCACGTCGAGGGCTTCGGGCCGCATGTGCCGGAGGGTGCGGACCTCTGGTTCATTGGTGACAATCCGGTCCATGCCGCATGGCTGCCCGAAGGCAACGCCGTGGTCGCGAACTGCCGCCTCGCGCTGGAGACGCTGCTCGCCGGTCCCGCGCCGGCACGCCGCGATCCGCCGCCTCCGTTCGCGCCCCCGCCACGGCTCGACGGCAGCGTGATGACCGACGCCTATCTCCTCCAGCAGATCGCCGTACTGCGCCCCGCAGGCTCGATCATCGTCGAGGAAGCCGCTTCGAGCCGGGGCGCGATGCACGACCGGCTGCCGATCACCCACCGCGATACCTTCTACACCACGGCGAGCGGCGGGCTCGGCTATGGCCTCCCGGCGGCCATCGGCACGGCGCTGGCGCGCACCTCCGACAAGGTCATCGCCGTGATCGGCGACGGGGCCAGCATGTATGCGATTCAGGGTCTCCATGCCGCCGCGCAGCTCGGCACGCCGGTCAGCTTCGTGATCATCAAGAACGGCCGCTACGAAGCGCTGCACAGTTTCGGGCGCAAGTTCGGCATGCAGTCGCTGCCGGGCACGCAGCTGCCGCACCTCGATTTCTGCGCGCTGGCTGAGGCGCAAGGCGTCGCCGCGCGCCGGGCGGAGACGGCGGCAGAGCTCGACGAAGCGCTCAAGTGGTCATTCGCGGCCAATGGCCCTAGCCTTGTGGAGGCCGTGGTCGACTAGGGGAGGAGATAGCCATGTCAGAAACGAACCGGGTACCCAGCGGCGCGTTCATCCAGGTCTGCCACGTGGTGGACAATCTCGAGGCGGCCTGCGCGCGCTACAACCAGCTGTTCGGGATGGGGCCGTTCATCGGCGGCGGCAACGGGGTGCTGGACAACCACGTCTATCGCGGCCAGCCGGCCGAGCCGATCCGCATCCGGGGCGTCTTCGTGCAAAGCGGCGATCTCAATATCGAGCTGGTTGAGCTGGTCTCGACCGGACCCAGCGCCTTCCACGACATGTACCCCAACGGCCAGCAGGGCATCCACCATATGGCAATGTTCTGCGAGGATTACGAAGGCACGCGCGACCGCTATGTCGCGGCCGGGATGCCGGTCGCGAGCGAGTTCATCGTCAGCTTCGGTGCGCAGATCTGCTACATCGATGCGCGCGCCACGATGGGGCACATGATCGAGCTCTACCCCGAAAGCGAGATCATCCGTGGCATGTATGCGCGGGCGCGGCATGAAGCCGAGAACTGGGACGGCAAGCAGCTGATCATCCCTTGGTAGGGATTACTCCTCCCAGCTACCCTCGGCCAGAAAGCGCGCCATCCGCGCTTCGTCCGCGCTGACATCGAGGCCCTGCGCTGCCAGCCAATCGTCGCTGTAGAGCGTGGAGGCATAGCGCTCACCGGAATCACACAGGATCGAGACGATGGCGCCGTTCTCACCGCGCGAGGCCATCTCCCCAGCGATGCGCGCGCAGGCGATAAGGTTCGTGCCTGTCGAGCCGCCAACGCGCCGCCCGAGATGGCGCGACAAGGCGCGCGCCGCGCCGATGGAGGCACGGTCGCTGACCACTTCGGCCCGGTCGATCACGCTGGGAACGAACGAGGCCTCAACGCGAGGGCGGCCAATGCCCTCGATGTGGCAGGGCTCGCCGCTGCCGATGCTCTGCGAGCGGTCGTACCAGTTGCGGTGGAAGGCGGACGAGGCCGGATCGGCAAGGCAGATCCGCGTGGGGTGGCGATAATAGCGCACGAAGCGGCCGATAGTGGCCGAAGTGCCACCCGTCCCCGCACCGCAGACGATCCATGTCGGCACCGGGTGCGGTTCTCGGCGCATCTGGGTGAAGATGCTTTCGGCGATGTTGTTGTTCCCGCGCCAGTCGGTCGCCCGTTCGGCAAAGGTGAACTGGTCCATGTGGTGCCCGCCGCATTCCGCTGCAATGCGCGAGGCGACCGCGTGGACCGTGCCGGGATCGGCAACGCCATGGCAGGTGCCGCCGAGCGCCTCGATTGCGGCGATCTTTTCGCGCGCGGTGCGCTCCGGGATCACTGCCACGAAGGGCAGACCGAGCATCCGCGCGAAATAGGCTTCCGACACGGCAGTCGAGCCGGACGATGCCTCGACCACCGTCGTCTCCGGCCCGATCCAGCCGCTGCACAGCGCATGGAGGAACAGCGAGCGGGCAAGGCGGTGCTTGAGGCTGCCGGTGGGGTGGCTGCTCTCATCCTTGAGGTAGATCGCGATCCCCGGCAGCGCGGGGAGCGGCACTGGGAGCAGATGCGTATCGGCCGAGCGGGCATAGTCCGCTTCGATCCGCCCGATGGCCCAATGGACCCATGCCTGATCCCGCCCTACCTGCATTCCCGCTATCTCCCTGGCCGCCCGAACCGGGCCGCCGCGGGCTTAGGCGAGGGGCGCGGGCGGCTCAAGGCCAGTCACGGCTTTCCACGCCTTGCCAAGGGTTTCCGCCTGGCCAGTGCCGAACACAAAGTGGTCCGGCCGAACGAGCACGGCCTCCGCCGCATGCTTGTCCAGCCAGCCCGCCAGCTTGCGGGCAAACGGAGTGATCCCGTCTGCGGTCAAGGCATCCCGGGTGATCAGCCAGGCTGTATCACCCAGCGCGTCGTCCAGCTTCGCACCGTCACTAGCGATCGCCTGCGGGAAATAGCTGCCAGCGCCCGCGCTGCCGCTCAGGATCGCCCCGGCGGAGATCGGCGGATAATCGGGCGGCGCGGACGGCAATTTGCCCAGCGCGCGGCCGATGCGGATCTTGGTATCGCGCAGGAACGCGCCCCAGCGGCTCGTGGTGCAGACCATCTGGCCCATCATGATCGCCATCGCGATCGTCGCGCGCAGATTGGGCTCGCGCTCGGGCTGATAGGTGCCTAGCAAGCTTTCCGGCGCGCCTTCGTGGATCACAGCCGCCAGCTTCCACGCAAGGTTCGCCGCATCGCGCAGGCCCGAACATAGGCCTTGCCCGGCAAACGGCGGCGTCTGGTGAGCCGCATCGCCGGCCAGGCACACGCGCCCCTTGCGCCACGCGCGGGCAATGCGGGCGCGGAAGGTGTAGACCGCCTTGCGCTCGATCCGCACCGCGCCTTCGACATTCCACGGCTGCATCAGCTTCGCGATGAAGGCATCGTCGCTGACCTGCTCCGCTGTCTCGCCGGGCAGGATCATGAATTCCCAGCGATGCCGCCCTTCGCCCATCAGCACGCAGGTCGTCGGCCGCTTCGGGTCGCAGATCTGGAGGTTGGCGGTTGGCAACCGCGCGGGATCGTCGACCAGCACGTCGACCACCAGCCAGGGTTCCTCGAAATCGAGATCGTCGAACACGATCCCCAGGGCCTTGCGCACCGGCGAACGCGCGCCGTCTGCGCCCACCAGCCAGCGGGTGCGGATCGTGCGAGGGCCTTCGGGCGTGGCGATCTGCGCCGTCACGCCGTCCGTATCTTCGCTGAAAGCGCCCAGCTCCCAATTGCTGTGCAGCGCGGCTTCAGGGCAAGCGGCAAGGCTTTCGCGCAGGGCCCGTTCGACCGAGGGTTGGTGGATCATGTTGGCGCCCGGCCAGCCGCCCGGGCCGATCCGGTCCGACCCTTCGAAGCAGAGCAGCACGTCACCCTTGGCATTGCGGAATTCATAGCGCGAGGCACGGCGGCAGGTCGCCATCACCGCATCGGCCGCGCCTGCTTCCTGCAGGATGCGCATGCCTTCGTGATCGATGTGCGCCGCGCGGGGGAGGGGGTAGATCTCGCCATCCTTCTCCGCGATGATCACCTTCACCCCGCGCTTCGCCAGCAGCACGGCCAGCGTGACGCCGGTGGGCCCGCCGCCCGCGATCAGCACATCGCAATCGAAGGCCATGGCGCGATCAGCCCTCGGCGACCATGGTGGCTTCGATGGCCCCCAGCTTGTCGATCTCGCAGCGCACGACATCGCCGGCTTTCAGGAACTGGCGCGGGTCCATTGCCGCGCCGACGCCGCCAGGGGTGCCGGTAAAAAGGCAGTCACCCGGTTCCAGCGTCATGCCGACGGAGAGATGCTCGACCTGGCTCCAGATGTTGAAAACGAGGTGTGAGGTATTGGAATCCTGCCGTTTTTCACCATTCACGAAGCAGCGCAGGCCAAGGTCATGGGGATCGCCCACTTCATCGGCCGTGACGATCCACGGGCCCATCGGCGCATGGGTGTCAAAGCTCTTGCCCAGCGACCACTGCGGCGAGGCGTGCTGCCACATGCGCTCGGTCACGTCGTTGCCGACACAGTAGCCGAAGATCGCACCGGCGGCGTCGTCTGCGGAAACATGCTTGCCGCCCTTGCCGATCACCGCGACGAGTTCGACTTCGTAGTCGGCGGTCATCGTGCCCGTGGCGATCTCGACCGGCGCATAGGGCGCGTTGACCGAGGTCTGGGCCTTGGTGAACCACACTTGCCGCTCGGGTGTTTTCATATTCGATTCAGCAATATGATCGGCATAGTTGAGGCCAATGGCGAAAATCTTGCCGGGGCGCTGAACGGGTGCTTCGAGCGTCACATCGGCAAGCGGAACGCCGCCACCTGCCGCAGCCTTGGCGGCCAGACTGTCCTTCACCTCGTCCCACTGGCGGATCAGATCGATCATCGTGCCATCGAGGCCCGTGTCGATGATCCGGTCGTCCACGACGATGCCGGTGCGGGTCTTGCCATCGGCGGTATAGGTGGCGAGCTTCATGCGGGGGTTCCTTCGGGTTTGCGGCGGAAGAGGCGCAGCACCCGCAGGCGCAGTGCCATGAGGAAGGCGACAATGCCGGGCGGCGGCGCGATGCGACTGGCGAACATGGGATGGGGCGCTCCCCATTGGACGGCAAGCAGGGCCTGCATCGTCTGCTTGCTGGGCGGATCGTCGGCCGTGAACAAGTCGCCATCGGTCCAGTGTTCCAGCTCGTTGCCGAAGGGATCGAGCCAGTAATCGAAGATCTGGCTGCCCATGATGTGCCGCCCCACACCCCAGGCAGATTTGCGCCCCGCCGCCTTGAGGTGCTGGTGGCCGAGCATCAGGTCGTCGAGATTGGCCACCTCGAATGCGGCGTGGAGCAAGCCGGGCGGCCCGGGCAACTGCGCGAGGAACAGCGTGTGGTGATCGCTGGGCAGATTACCCCGGTCGCAGCGCAGGAATGCGCCGAGCGGCACGTCCTTGGCCGCCTCGATCTCGTCCGAGGTGAGGAAGCCGAACCGCGCCTTGTACCAGGCCTCCGAAGTGCGGAAGTCCTTCACGCGCAGCACGGCATGGCCAATGCGCTGGACATGCGCCGGGGCGCTTTGGAGGCGGATCGGCGTGCGCCGGCGCGGTTTGTCGGTGGCGGTGTTGCGCGGCGGATCGGCGAGGGGCGGGGCGGCGCTCTGTGCGCTCTGGCCCGCCACGACTTCCACCAGATAGCCATCGGGATCGACAAGCCGCACCACGCGGCCGCCGCCTGGCTCTCCCAGCGGCTCGACCGCCATGCCTTCGGCTGCGGCCAATGTTTCCAGATCGTCCAGCGAAGCAGCGCGCAGGCCCACTGCCACGAAGCGCGCCGCGCCGGGCTCGGTCACGTGGACAAACGGTCGCCCGTCACGGCCACGGCCATAGAGACGCCCGCCCTCCTCGAAGGTCTCAAGCCCGAAATCGAGAAGGAAGCCCCGCATCATGGCGAGATCGGGCGCGGCAAAGCGGACATGCGCAATGTCTTCGACTTTGATCAGCGGCATGCGGCTCTCTCCCGACTGGCTCGCTTCGAGGATGGCGAGTCGCAGTTGACTATATGGTCAAATAGCTTGCTTATGACCATATAGTCAAGTAAAGGAGGTGCATGGCATCGCTCACCGCACTATCCCCGCGCGCCGCCCGCACCCGCAACGCGCTCATCGCCGCCGGCTTTGATCTGCTGGCCGAAAAGCCGATCGATGCGATCCCCATCGACGAGGTGGTTGCACGTGCAGGTGTGGCTAAGGGTAGTTTTTTCAATCACTTCGCGGACAAAGCTGCATTCGCGTCTGCGATTGCCGAGGAAGTTCGTCGCGACCTGGAAGACCGCATCACGGCTGCAAACGCCGCGGTTGCTGATCCCCTCTCGCGGATTGCCGGCGGCATGTGTGAGGGCGCGGCCTTCGCGTTGGCCGAACCCAAGCGCATGATTGTCCTCCTGCGCAGCAATGCCAGCTCGACGCTGCGGTCCCATCCGCTCAACCGCGGGCTGCTGGACGATATGGATGCCGCTCTGGCTGCGGGACTGGTGCGGGGGGAAGCGCGTGACAGCGGCGTGCTCTATTGGCTCGGCTTGGTTCAGGTCCTGCTCGCCAATCTGATCGAGGAGCGTCCGTCGCCCGATGCGGCGCGCGAGCGGCTTCGGGCCATGCTGCTGCTAGGACTCACCGGCCTTGGCGCCAGCGCGGATCGCGCCATGGCCATCGCGGACGCTGGCTGCTTGTTGCTCTAGACCGGGTCTCGCAGCACCACAGTCAGGTGGACCTTCAGGGGTTCCACCGGGTCCGCGTTGGCTAGTCCGCGCGCCACATCGAGCGGGGCATGCCAGTAGTCACCTGCCGCGACTTCGTACGTCTCATCCCCCAGCGCCGCGATGCCGCGTCCTGAAATGATATAGTAGAATTCCTCGTAAGCCCCGGTCCCGTTGCGATCATCGGCGTAGTGGACGTGGCTGCCCTCGGCCGCACCTGGCGGGATTTCGAGGATCAGGAACCGCGTCGGCGCGCCTTTGCCATCAAAGCGGAAGTGGCGGACGGAGACGCTGCCGGGGCCTCCGCGCATGTTCTCCAGCACTTCGCGGCCCTCGCGGTCGCTTTCGATCGGCCCCGGCGCCATCAGTTTAGATGGAACCCAGCTTCATGAAGAACGACCAGCGCTCGGCGCGCAGTTCATCTGCGGTGAGCGGCGCAAGGTCCGCCAGTTCCGCCCGCAGCGCCGTGCCCAGCCGCTTGATCGTCTCGGCATGATTGCGATGCGCGCCGCCGACGGGTTCGTAGATCACGCGGTGGATCACGCCGAGCTGCATCAGATCGGGCGCGGTCATCTTCATCGCTTCGGCGGCATCGGGCGCCCGGTCGTTGCCGCGCCACAGGATCGAGGCGCAGCCTTCCGGCGAAATCACCGAATAGACCGAATGCTCCAGCATCAGCACGCGGTTGGCACTCGCGAGCGCAACCGCGCCGCCCGATCCGCCTTCGCCAACGATCACCGCGACCAGCGGCACGCCGATTTCCAGGCACTTTTCGGTGCTGCGCGCGATGGCCTCGGCCTGTCCGCGCGCTTCGGCATCGACGCCGGGGAAAGCGCCCGGCGTGTCCACCAGCGTGATCACCGGAAGGCCAAACCGGTCGGCAATATCCATCAGGCGGATCGCCTTGCGATAGCCTTCCGGGCGCGCCATGCCAAAGTTGTGCCTCAGGCGCGAAGCGGTGTCCTCGCCCTTGGCATGGCCGATGACCATGACCGGACGCCCGCCCAGCCGCGCAAACCCGCCGATGATGGCCTGATCGTTGCCGTAGAGACGATCACCGCCCAGCGGCAGGAATTCCTCGAACAGGCCCTGCACATAATGCACGAAATGCGGACGCGAGGGATGCCGTGCCACTTGCGTGCGCTGCCAGGGTGTCAGACGCGCGTAGAGGTCGCCCAGCTGGCGGTGCGCCCGCTCGTCGAGCATCAGGGCTTCGGCTTCGCCGCTTCCGCTCTCGCGCAGCGCAGCGGCGCGCTTCGCGAGAGCTTCGATCGGCTTTTCGAACGGCAGGTATTCCATCAGGCCCCAATCAAACCGTCATCGACATCCCGCGATAGATGCGCGCACGATAGCGCGAATCCTCGGCGTCCGGGAGGGGGGTGCCGACAAGGAGCACGGCGCGGGCGAAGCGCTTCACTTCTTCCAGATGCTCGTCGAGATCGCGCGGTTCTTCCGAGCGGACGCGGCGTGTGAGGTTGATCTGGTTGACCGGCGCGCCGTGGACGAGGCGCTCGTTCTCCACCGCGAGCGTGGCAGTGAACGAGTGCAGCGTCGTCTTGATGAAGTTGGCGAGCGCAAAGGCCGGGCTCTTGTCGCCCATCGGCACGTCGGGCGAAACCAGGACCAGCTGGCAATCATCGTAAAGCGAAGCCTTGCGAGCGACGCGGAAGTGATTGGTCAGGTTGTCCTTCACCAGCCCTCGGAACTCTTCCGGTGTCAGCAGCGCATCCGTCGCAAACAGGCGGTTCGGCAGCGCCTGCATCGGCGTCGAGACGATCGTGGTCGGGTGACCCCAGCGGCGGATCGCTTCGTCCATCGCGGCTTCCACGCCGATTGTCAGCGCGACGTATTCCAGCGCCGGGTTCTCGATATCGTCAAGCTGTTCCTTGACCGCCGTGTAACCGGCCTCGCTCCCGGTCATCATCACCACGCGCGCGACATGGCAATCGGCGATGAACTGGCGCGCGGTTTCGGCGAGATAATCGGTCAGGTGCTCGCCGATCATCCACACCGTGCGGCCGCGCATCTGGTCGAGCCGTTCCTGCTTGGGGCTGCCGAACAGCTCGCGCTCAGTGGTCGAGCGTTCGACGCTGAGGCCGCCCGAGGGCATGAAGGTTTCGCCCGAGACGGCACGGTCGGCGAGGAAGAACACCGTCGCCTGCGCCACGTCGGTCTCGGTCGGCATCTTGCCGAGGAAGAGCTGCGAAAGCACGCCGGTGCCGACTTTCTTGGCTTCCACCGCGATCTTGTCGCCGGGGAGGAAAGGTTCGTCTTCCGGCGGGGTCTTGAGCAGCCAGTCGCGATTGGCCTCCGGCGTATCCGGGCGATCCGCCCATTCCGGGCTGTCGAGGAAGTAACCCGCGCCGCGCAGGCGGCTGACGAGCTTGGCCGCGATGTCCGGGGTCATCAGGTAGCGATCCCAGGTGCACACGCCGTCGCCCTCGCGCGCGCAGGCCAGCGCCAGCTCGCGGATTTCGCGCGGATTGTTGGTATCGTGCGACATGCGGACCGTGTCGTTGCGGGCGAGGCGGCTGAGCAGCGCTTCGACGCGAACGCCCCGGCGCAGCGACTTCACCGCTGCTGCGTGGATGGCGTTGAGCCGCTTGTTGGCAAGGATCAGCTTGCCGCGCCGCTCGAACAGGCCCGGCTTGCCGCCCGTGCCGGCGAGGCGGTCGCCATCGACGGGGCCGGGCGCAATCGCGTTGAACTGCACTTCGGGCCCGAGGTAGCGCGCCATCGATTCCACCATCGCGCGCTGGCCGGACTTGGAGACGGCATAGTCGGCGCGGTTGGGATAGGCGACCGCGAGGTACTTCTCGCCGCCGAAGTAGGACGAGACGTTGAGCACATAGCCCGAGCCTTGCGCCTTCATGTGCGGCACGACGTGGTGCATCAGGACGAAGTTCGAGATGAGATTGGCGTCGAGCGTGTAGTTCCAGGCACCGACGCTCATGTCGACGACCATCTCTTCCGCACCGGCGACACCGGCGTTGTTGATCAGGTAGTCGATCCGCCCGAACGCCTTGATCGTGGCGTCGACCGCGGCCTTGAGGCTGTCGAGGTTGCTGACATCCATCCCGGCCATCGTCTGCACACGGCGCTCGACGCCGGCAAAGCCGATGTCCTCAAGCTCGCTGACGATGCGCGCGCGGGCGACGGCGAGTTCGCTTTCGCGGCGCGCAACCATCATGACCTTGCCGCCCGCCAGCGCGAGCAGACGCGCAACCTGCCCGCCGATGCCAGCCGAACCGCCGGTGATCAGCGCCACCTTGCCGAGGTGCAGGCCGGTGATGTTCTCGCTGAAGCCCGCCATGGCCTTGCGCGCGCCCGTCGCCTCGCCAATGCTGCGCGGCACGTAGAGCGTGACTTCGGCGATCTTGCTTTCCTTGATCAGCACGCGCGCGGCGTGCCCGGCGGCGAAGCGGGTGCATTCGCTTTCCGCATTGGTGAAGCGCACGATCTGATTGCCCCATTCGCCCTGACGGCGGCGGCCATGGGCAACGTCGATCTCGCTCTCATCACGCCAGATGCGGATCAGCTGCTCGATCGCGGCGCGCAGCACGTTGCCGTAGACGTTGTCCTTGCCGTCGCTGGCGTTGGACATGAAGATGAAGCGCGGGGCCTGAAGCAGCGAGCCGTGGCGCTTCCAGTAGCGGCTGAGCGTACGCGCCAGAGCCATCGCGCCGACGAGTTCGACATCCATGAAGCTGTCGATCATGTCGTCTTCGGCATCGACGAGGCGTCCGCCGAATTCGCCCGGGCCGAACACCGGAAGGAAGATCGCGCCGGTGATCGGTGTCTTGCTTTCGGTATAGGCGGTGAGCGCGGCTTCGATGGTGGCAGGCTCGGTGCGGTTGAAGCGCACGATGGTGAGCGCCTCGCCAATGCCTTCCGCCTTGGCGCGGGCTTGCGCGATCGCGACGTCGGCCTGGCGCGGCACGCCGAGCAGCACGCTAGTGCCGCAGGCGATCTGGATCTTCGCGATTTCGAGCGCTTCTTCCCAGTTTTCGCCAGCGACGATCAGGATCGCAAGGCCTGCGCCGTCCATCGAGCGCATGGTCGGCCGCGCGAGGTAGGTCGCGCGCTCTTCCTTGCGGACGGTCATGCCATGCGTGACTTCGAAATCGTGGCCGTTGAAGGCGGCGGATTCGTCGCTGCCGAGGAACACGCAGGTCGTCGCGATGTCGTCCGGGACCGGGAAGGTCTTGGCCTTGGGCGCGCCGCCGGTGCTGCGCTCCAGCGACATCATGTCGAAGAAGGTCTGCGCGGTGGTGCCCTGTTCATCGCCGCGCATCGTATCCATCGCGGCGAACACGGTGCGGATGCGCTCGCTTTCGATGGGGCCGGGGAAGACGAGATTGACGCGGATGCCGCGCGGCCCGAGTTCGAGCGACAATTCGCGCGACCACGCGTTCATCGCCGCCTTGGGGACGACATAGGCGGCGCGGGCATAGTAGGGCGTGCGCGAGAAGATCGTCGAGACGTTGATGATCGAGCCGCCTTCGGGCATCGCCGCGGCGACAGTGCGGGCAAGGTTCCATGCGACGCCGAAGATGTTGCGCATCGCGGCGGGGACGGTTTCGGTGTCAGTCGAACCGCGCTTCTGCAGGGCGGCGAGTTCTTCCTCGTCGAACGGCAGCTGTTCGATCGGTTGCTTGGGGCCTGCGGAACCGGCGTTGTTGACGAGGATGTCGATCTTGCCGAACCGCTTCACCACATCGGCCACGGCATCGCGCACCGATTGCGGATTGCCGCCATCGAGGATGACCGTCGCAAGGCGCGTGGCATCGACGCCGCTGGCGGCGCGCATGGCTTCGGCGGCGGCTTCGAGGCGGGCCTCGGTGCGGCCGGTCATGACGACCGTGGCGCCCTCGGCGAGATAGTGCCGCACGATATAGCCGCCGAGATTGCCGGCCGCGCCCGTGACGAGGGCGATCTTGCCGGCGAGGCGGCCATTCGCGGCAGTGGTCGGCTGCGGTGCGGGATCGATGGTCTTTGCCTTGGCCATGTCACTCTCCTGAAAAATGCGCGCAAAGTGCAGCGCTGGATTGAGGTGGAATCTGGCCTGGGGAGGGCAGCTGGGAGAGGGGGCCGCGCTAATGCGGTGCGGTTGGTCTATTCATCAGGGCCCTCCGCTTCGGTAACGGCCCAGGCCTCGAGCAGCGCGTCGCGGCTGCGCAGGCCCATCGCGGGGAGAGCATGGTTGACCACATAGGTCGCGCCGGAATGGCGGTTGTCCCACATCGACTGGTGCGCTTCGGGCAGGCCGTCCCAGCTGACGACTTCGGGTTCGGTCACTTCGAGCAGGCCGGCCGCGATCATGTCGTTCATGCGCGCGACTTCGAAGGCATTGCAGAGGTGCGTGCCGAGGATCGAGGCGGTGGGCATGAGGATCTTGCGCTGGCGGGTCCAGACCTGCGGGGCGTAGAAGGTGAAGCGGCTGCCCGCGCAATCCTCGGCGAAAACCACGCGGCCGGTGAAGGGCTTAACCAGCGAGGTCGAGACGCCGAGCGTGTCCTGCCCGGTGCGCTCGAACACGAGATCGGGTGCGCCGCGCGGATTGTCTGCCGAGCGCAGGATCTTGCCGATGGCGCTGCCGAACGGCTTCATCACCCGGTCCTGATAATCGCGCACCGCGGCCTTGAAGACTTCGATATCGACCTTGGCATCCGGCAGGCGCGGCATCGTGTCCGGCCAGAGGAAGTTGTCCCCCTCACGCCGGCGGATGGATTCGAGGCTGACGATGCCTTCGATGGCATCCTCAAGTCCAAGCGAGCCGAGGAATTCGCGCTGTCCGTCAGTCGTTGTCGCAACAACGCTGCGGGCATTGAAGCGGCGCGCGGCTTCGATGATTTCGAGGCCCATGTCATCGAGCAGCGCATCGGAGCCGGGGCCGTAGTAGATCAGCACCGCCTCGCCGCCGCGCAGGGCCGCGCGGCGCAGCATCTCTTCGGGGCTGGCCGCGCCGGGCTTGCCCATGAAGCTGAAGTGATAGCCCGAGGACGCGCCGTAGAACGCCAGCGTGCCGTTCTCGGCAAGGAGCTGGAAGCTGCGCGGGAAGGCGGTTTCGCCCGCGTGGCTGACGACGTAGTCCGCCAGCTTGCCGCCGTTGAGCGCCTTGTATTCCTCGACAAGGGGCTGGCCTGCGGCTTCCCATGCGCGGGCGGCTTCGGCGTCTTCCGGCACCGTGGTGTAGAGATCGGCGAAACGCGGGTCCTTGCGGTTGATCGCGCCGACTGCGCCCTGCTGGCCGGTGATGAACGCGGCACGGTCTGCGCTGGAGACGAGGCCGGTGACTTGCAGTCCGGTGCGGACCGAGGAGCGCAGCGCATCGAGCCCGGTGCCGGTGGCGGCGCCTTCGACGAACAGCGTGCGGGCCGGGGCGATCTGGAGCGTGGTGAACAGGCAGCGCGAGATCGTACCGAGGTTCAGCACATAGCTGCCCGCCTGTTCCAGCGTCAGGTTCGGCGGCACCTTGTGCATCTGCGGCGCCTGCACGGTCAGGAACTGCGTATGGCTGCCCGTCTCGGTCTCGTAGCCCTGGATCGAGAAGTCCGCGAACATCGGATCGTTGCCGACTGCAGGCGAAAGCAGATCATTGGTGCCCGAATAGACCGTAACGAGATCGCCAACCTTGATCCGGCCTTCAGAGCGCGTCTCACTGCCCAAGGCGGCGACGAGCGCGATGCCGCCCGAGCCGGTGATCTGGACGTCTTCTTCGTGGCTATCGAAGGGCGAGACGGGAATGCCGGTCAGCGCCCAGATATCGTTGAAGTTGACCTCGCTGGTCAGCATGTAGAGCAGCGCTTCGTTGGGCGCGGGCTCTGGCACCTTGACGATCAGCTCGCGCTCGTGCGTTGCGGGCGGGCCGAAGCGCGGGGCGCCAGTATCGGGATCGCGGGCGATGCCGAAGGCATACTGGTAGGGCGGGATCGC
Source organism: uncultured Novosphingobium sp. (assembly GCA_964413325.1). Taxonomy (GTDB): domain Bacteria; phylum Pseudomonadota; class Alphaproteobacteria; order Sphingomonadales; family Sphingomonadaceae; genus Novosphingobium. The sequence goes on from CAYPRK010000001.1 coordinate 232,999, forward strand.
GGTGACGCCGGGGTAGAACGGCGCGCCGACGGGGAGAAGATCGCCATTGGCTTCCAGCTCGGCCGCGCGGGTCTCATGCTCGCTGTCGATCCACACGCCGTCGCGGCGGACGGGGAGCGGGGGCGCGACCTTGTCCATGAACTGGCGGATGCCGGTCTTGCCGCCTTCGGGATCGATGATCGCCTCGGCAAACAGCGCGGCCTCGCGGGCAAGGCCGGCGGACATGCCGGTGGTGAGGCCGGTGCGAACGGCATCAAGCGCGCGGGCGCCCGCGGTGCCGCGTCCGGCCCAATCGAGCTGGCGCAGGATGCGCTGGAGGAAATCGTCGGTGAGGACGGCGTCGAGATCAACGTTTGAGGGCTTCTCCCACGCCATCGTTGCTTCCTCGCGCGCGGCGAAGGCCTTGCCCAGCGGGCTATCCGCACCGCGCTTCACCCAATCGCGCACCATGGCGTGGGCCTGCGCGAGGGCGTCGCGCGGTCCATCAGCGAGCGCGTCGACAAGGCCGATGGCTTCGGCCTGCGCGGCATCGATGCTGCGGCCGCCAAGGATCAGATCGAGCGCATCGCGCACGCCGGTCGCGCCGTGGCGGTCGGCCAGCAGGCGCGGCAGACGCTGCGTGCCGCCATAGCCGGGGAGCAGGCGCAGGCGGATTTCGGGCTGGCCGAAGCGCGCGGTGGCTTCCGCGACGCGCACATGGCACGCCAGCGCGAATTCCATGCCGCCGCCGAGTGCGACGCCCTGAACCGCCGCAATGCAAGGCTTGCCCATCAGTTCGATCTTGCGGAAGGCAAGCTGCGCATTGTTGGGCAGCACCATCGCTTCATCGTGGCTGTGGATTTCCTCCAGCATCTGCCGGATGTCCGCGCCCGCGACGAACGAGCTTGTGCCCTCGCCAGTGAACACGACCGCGACGACATCGTCCTTGCGGCTGAGGTGGTCGACCACGATCACGAGTTCGTCGATCGCGCGCTCGTTGAGCGCATTGACCGGCGCATTGGTGACGGTGACGGTGGCGACGCGCTTGCCGGGGGCGACCGCGTTGTATTGAATGAGGAAGTAGCGATAACGCTCGAACAGCGACTGCTCTTCCGAAAGGCGCTGCTGCCGCTGCCAGGCGTCGATCGCAGTCTTGAGTTCGGTCAGGCTGTCCGGATTGCGCAAGGTGGTGACGTCACCCAGATCGCCGCCTTCGACCAGCGCACGGACCATGCGGCGCATGTATTTGCCCGAGCGGGTTTCGGGGAACTGGCTGACCTCGATGAAGTCCGCCGGAACCGCGACCGCGCCCTTCTCGGTGCGGACGAGATTGAACAGCCGCTGGCGATCTTCCTCGGTCAGCTTGCGGCCCGCGACGGGGACGACGAAGGCGAGCGGAGTCAGGCCCTTCTCGCGGTGCGGCGCGCCGACGACGAGGACATTGCCGACCGGCGAGTTCGGGTCGAGCGCCTTGTCGCGCAGGACCGCGCCCTCGATTTCCTCGGTGCCCATACGGTGGCCGGAGACGTTGATGACGTCGTCCGAACGGCCGTGGAACGAGAACGAGCCGTCCTGATGCGCGATGGCGAAATCGCCCTGGGTATAGGCCCAGCTGCCCTGCCAGCGGTTCCAGTAGCCGCCGACCCAGCGGCCGGCATCGCCCTTCCAGTCGCCCTGAACGCTGCCGTCCTTGACGTGGAAGTTCTCCACATCGCCCCAGATCGTACGGGCGAGGTAGGGGTAGGGGGCGGCGATGACGATCTCGCCCTTTTCGCCCGGTTCCGCGCGGCGCCATGTGACGCCTTCGCTGCCGGTGCGGGTGAACGGAGACGTGCCGGGGGCAGCGTTCTCGTCCTCAACCCAGACGTCGCCGACGATCCACGGCAGCGGAAAGGCGTGGGCATCGGCCTTCAGCGGGAAGTCCGCGTTGCCGTAGAAATGCGTCCACGCGATGCCGCCGTGCTCGGTTGCCCAGTAGCTGTTGATGTACTGGCGGGTCACGTGCTCCATGCCGAAGGCCTGCACGCTGGGGCTGGTCGGCTCGGCGCAGAAGGTGGCGACGCGCAGGTGGCTCATGTCGTAGCGCTGCACGTCGGCGAGGTTCGACGGGTCCGACATGATCGACTTGAGGAACGTCACGCCGGCCTTGAAGATCGTGACCTTGTGGCGCTCGATCATCGAGGCGAAGCGGCCCGCGTGGGGAAATACCGGCGAACCTTCGGACACAACGGTAGTGACCCGCGAAAGCAGCGAGGCGGAGATCTGGTAGCTCTGCCCGGTGATCCAGCCCGGATCGGCAACGACGAAGATCGTATCACCCGGGCGCGCATCGAACGCGACCTGCATCGACTGCGCGATGCCCGCGGTATAGCCGCCGTGGACATGGACGATGCCCTTGGGCTTTCCGGTGGAGCCCGAGGTGTAGATGAAGAACAGCGGATATTCGGAATCGACCGGCAGCGGCTTTGAGCTGGCCCAGATGGCGCGGACGAAATCAGCGTCGGAGAGCGCCAGCAGCGCTTCCTCGCTGGCGACGCCGCCTTTACGGAGAATGGTCTCCAGCGCCGCATCGGTGAGCTCATGGCTCCAGCGATCACGTTCCTCGCGCCAGACGATGTCGGGCTGCGCGGTGTGGCGCACCACGATCACGGTATCGACGCGCGGCGGCAGGGTGACGAGGCTGGAGGCAATGGCAAGGCGCACGCGCGCGGCATCGCTCGCGCCAATGCGGCCGGTTTCGCCGAGCTTGATGAGCGCGCGGCCGACACCGCGCATGACATCGGAGCGTTCGACGGTTACTTCGCCCGCCAGCGTTTCGGCGACGGTATCGTTGATCACGGCGGCGTCTTCGGCGGGCAGGCCAAAGTCGGTGGCGGCGAGGACGGACAGCGCGGTGGCGACCGGGACATAGTTGTCGAGTGCCGGATCGGTATAGGCGGTCTTGAAGGCAGCAACCTGCGCATTGCGATAGCTGCCGTCCGAGGTGACGATGACGCGCGCGCCGGCGTCGGCAATGCGGTCGGACAGCGTCTTGTCGCTGAAGCCGCCGAACACGGCGGTGTAGACCACGCCGAGACGCTTGGCCGCTTCGGTCCAGAAGATCTGGGGCACGATGCTCGGCATGTTGAGCGCGATGCGGTCACCCGCCTTGAGGCCGAGGCCTTCGAGCGCAACGGCGCACTTGGCGACTTCGAGCAGAAGGCGCTTGCGGCTGACGGTGAAGGTATCGACCGGCGCGCCGCGCCCGCCGTCCGCCGCCATGTCCCAGCGGTCGCCTTCGAAGATCAGTGCGGCCTCGGCGCCGTGTCCCGAAAGCACATGGCGGTCGATCTCGTTGAACGCGGCGTTGGTGCGGGCGCCAGTGAACCAGCGCCAGTGGGGCGGGTTGCTGTCGTCGAAGGCCTTGCTCCAGGGAACGAAGCTGGCGGGGAGTTTGGGCGTGACGGGTGCGCCGGTCGCAGCGTCCCAACCGGTCCATGCGCCGGCATCATTGCGGCTGAGCCACGCGCCATCGGGGCCGCAGTTGGCAACGAACCAGTGGATGCGCCGCGCGGCGATATCGCCGTGGAAGGCGCCGGGATCGGCGAGCGCGGCAGCGCGCATGGCTTCCCAATCCGCGCGGGTGCGCACCGGATTGATTTCGGCCTGCGGGGCCCTCTCGATGATCTGGGCCTCGGTCATAGCCGAATCGCCTCTCCCTTATTGGTGTTACGAACGATAGGGAGCCTCATTGTGAGAAGCTTGGCAATATCATCACCCAAAGAGGCTGAAACCCGCAAGAAACTGCGAAAAACCGAGCGAAACAGGAAATATCGTTTGTTTCCCGCACTATGACCAATAGGCGTGCCCGGGGTAGTCTGGTTCGCGCAAGCGGGCAAAAGATAACCAAATGGGTTTTATGAGCGGATGGGCTGGCAAGGCCCTCACCTAAGGTTATCCACAGGATAAGTGGCGCAATTTTTTCCAGAATGTAACTTTGCTTGAAGGCTTGGGGCCGGTCCGCGCAGTGCTGCCCACGCGCCGAAATCGCTCTGTGCGGTTAGCAAACGGCGGCAGGCCATGCCCCTTGGGGCAGGTGCGACGAACCGAACGAATTACGCCGTCTGTTGCAGCATAGACGCACATTTGCGCGCGGTTCAGCGCGGGGCGAGGCCCAGTTCGGCTTCCATCATCCGCCGCATCTCGAATTTCTGCGCCTTGCCGGTGACCGTCATCGCGAAGCTTTCGACCACGCGGACATGGCGCGGCACCTTGTAGTGCGCGATGCGGCCGCGGCAGTGGTCGAGCACATGGTCCGCCTCCAGCGCGGCCCCGGCGCGGGCGATCACCCAGGCGCAGACTTCCTCGCCGAAGCGTTCGTCGCTGACGCCGAAGACTTGCGCATCGGCGATATGCGGGTGGGTGAGCAGGAATTCCTCGATCTCGCGCGGGTAGATATTCTCGCCGCCGCGGATGATCATGTCCTTGATGCGGCCGGTGATGCGCACGTAGCCGGCGGGATCCATTGTCGCGAGATCGCCGGAATGCATCCAGCCTTCGCTATCGATGGCTTCGGCGGTCTTGGCCGGATCGTCCCAGTAGCCGAGCATGACGGCGTAACCGCGCGAGCAATATTCACCCTGCTCGCCGATGGGCAGGGTCTGCCCGTCCGGCCCGACGATCCTGGCTTCGGCATGGGGATGGACGCGGCCCACGGTGCCCACGCGCTCTTCCAGCGGTTCATCGACGGCGGTCTGGGTGGTCAGCGGGCTCGTCTCGGTCATGCCGTAGCCGATGGTCACCTCGCGCATGCCGAGGCGGCCGATGACTTCGCGCATCACGGTGACCGGGCAGGGCGAACCGGCCATGATCCCGGTGCGCAAGGTGGAGACATCGGTGGTCTTCAGTTCCGGCCGTCCGAGCACGGCAATGAACATCGTCGGCACGCCGTAGAGCGCGGTGCAGCCTTCGGCTGCGACCGCCTGCAGCACGGCGGCGGGATCGAAAGCCTCGCCCGGATAGACCATCGCCGCGCCGCTGGTCAGCGCCGCCAGATTGCCGAGCACCATGCCGAAGCAATGGTAGAGCGGCACCGGAATGCAGATGCGGTCGGCCTCCGTCAGCGCGATGGTCCGCCCGGTGAAGTAGCCGTTGTTCAGGATATTGCGGTGGGTCAGCGTGGCGCCCTTGGGGAAGCCGGTCGTGCCGCTGGTGAACTGGATGTTGATGGCATCGTCGGGTGACAAGGCGGCGCCGGCAGCAGCAAGGGCCTCCGCCTCGGCAGGCAGGTCGAGTGCCGACCACGGCAGGAAGCCCGCGTGCTCTTCCGCACCGATGGACACGGTGGCCTTGAGTTGCGGCAGGCGCTCAGGCCCGATCTCGCGCAGCATAGCGAGGTAGTCGCTGGTCTTGAAGCGGGCGGCGGTGACGAGAAGGCTGCAGCCGACCTTGTTCAGCGCATACTCGACTTCGCTCACCCGGTAGGCCGGATTGATCGTGACCAGGATCGCCCCGATCCGCGCGGTCGCGAACTGGATCAGCGTCCATTCCGCGCAATTGGGCGCCCAGATGCCGACGCGGTCGCCCGCCGTGACGCCGAACTTCAGCAGCCCGGTCGCGATGCGATCAACTGCTGCATCGAGCTCTGCCCACGTATAGCGCAGGCCCTGATGGCGCGATACCAGCGCCAGACCGGCAGGCCAGCGCGCGGCGGCGCTGCGCAGGGCCTCGCCGATGGTCAGGTCGAGCAGGGGCACATCGGTTGGCCCCTTGGCATAGGCCGGGGTGCTCATGGTCCTCTCCCAGTGCGTGGCTGTTGCGGGGAAGCCGTGTGGTCCGGCCTCTCCCGCTACTGGTCAGCCAATCAGAACTTCACGCCTGCGGTTACGCCGTACATCCGCGGATTGCCGATGTGGTTGTAATCGAGCCCGAAGCCGGTCAGGTCGATGCGCGAGGTGAAGTAGAACTTGTTGCCAAGGTTTCGCGCCCAGGCCGAGAGGCTGTAGCGCCCGTCGCTGCTGTTCCAGTCGAGGTGCCCGCCGAACAAGGCGTAGGAATTCTGGCGCAGGCGCGGGATGTTGATGTTCTCGAAGAACTGGCTCGACTGATAGGCCACTTCCGGATGCAGCGAGATCGAGCCGAAGTTACCCTTCACCATCGTCCAGTCGAAGCTGGCGTTGAAGGTGAGCGACGGCGCGTTCGAGAGGCGGTTGCCTGCGACGTTGACGCCGCTGACGATGCCGTTCTGGATCTTCGTGGAAAGCAGACCAAGCCCGCCGTGGAAGGTGAAGTCATCGCTGGCGCGAACCGTCAGTTCCGCCTCGGCACCGAAGAGGCGCGACTTGGGAATGTTGAGCAGCTGCTGCGAAGCATCAGCCGGGTTCACGTTGATGAACTGCTGGTTTTTGTAGTTGTAGTAGAACGCCGCCATGTTGAGCGTGATTCGGCGATCCCAGAACTGCGTCTTGGCCCCGGCTTCGAAGGCGGTGACCTGTTCGGCCTTGGCGACGCCCAGTTCGACCGGCGAGAAGAAGGCCTGCGCGTTGAAGCTCGGCGCGCGGTAGCCGCGGCTGACGCTGGCGTAGAGCAGATCGCCGCTCGCGAGCTTGTAGTCGACGCCGATCTTGCCCGAGACGTTGTTCTGCTTGAAGCGCAGGCTCGACAGCGGGATCAGATTGGCGACGAAACTGTCGTCCACGCCAAGGGCGTTGGAGGAAAAGCCGGTCTGCTTGCCATCGTCATGCGTGTAGCGCAGGCCGCCGCGCAGGGTCAGCGCATCGGTCAGCTTGTACTTGAGGTCGGTGTAGAGCGCGACGCTCTTCTTCACCTGATCGAACTGGTTGCGCACCTTGCAGGCGGCCGGCAAGCCAGCGGCGCAGTCCGCCGCGTTCACCACGCCGTCGCCGTTCACGTCGAGACCGTTGAACACTTCCAGCGTCGTCTCGTTGAACACCTTCTCGCGGTTGAAATAGGCGCCGATGATGAAATCGAACGGCCCGCCGGTGTTGCTCGTCAGGCGCAAGTCCTGTGCGAACTGGCTGGCCTTGTCGAAGTAGGGCACTTCGAGGTTCTGCGCGCGGATGCCGTCGGTGTCTTCCTTGAAGAACAGCGAGCCCTTGTCATAGCTGGTGATGCTGGTGACGGCGAGCGTGTCGGACACATCGTAGTTCACCGTGAGCGCGACCGAGGTGGTCACGGCGCGGCGCTTGGTCGGCACGTTGGAATCGATCTGGAACTGGCTCAGGCCCGGGCGGTTGACCGCTTCAGGCTGCGCGTAGATGCCGTAGTTCTGCGGGTTCTGGAAGCTGTGCGAGGCGCGCAGCGTGATCTTCAGGCGGTCGCTCGGCTCCAGCTTCAAGGTGCCGCGGATGCCCCATTCATCGGTGCTGGCCAGATCCGGGAAGCCGGGGTTGACGTTCTTGAACCAGCCATCGGCCTTGGCATACGTCCCCGCGATGCGCAGCGCGGCCTTCTCGCCCAGCGGCACGTTGACCGCCGCGTTGGCATCGAAGCGGTTGTAGTTGCCATAGCCGAAGTTGACGTAGCCGCTCGTCTCGCCAAGCTTGGCATCGCGGCTGATGAGGTTGACCGCGCCGCCGGTGGTGTTCTCGCCATAAAGCGTGCCCTGCGGCCCGCGCAGCACTTCGACGCGCTCGATATCGTAGAGCGCGATGCCGAGGAACGCGAAGTTGCCCTTGTAGACTTCGTCGTAATAGGTCGCGACCGGGCTCGACTGGTTGAGGCTGAAGTCCGACATCGAGACGCCGCGCAGCGCGAAGATCGGGGTGTTGTCACCCACGGTCGAGGTCAGCTGCAGGTTGGCGACCTTGTTGACGAGGCTGTCGACGCTGGTGATGCGCGACTTGGACAGGGCATCGCCGGTGATCGCCGAAACCGAAATTGGCACCGACTGCAGGTTTTCCGAACGCTTGGCGGCCGTGACGACGATTTCGCCGCTGTCGACCGCGCTGGTCGCGGCTTCGGCCTGCGGAGCCTGCTGGGCAAGCGCCGGCTGCGCCACCATCAGGGCAGCCAGCGCGGCGCTGGAAAGAAAGACGGTCCTCATGGTTATTCCCTCGCTTCTTATAAAATTTCTTTGATTATGGTGATGGATCGCCATCCGTCTTGGCAAAACCGGCCACCAGACGCGCTCTTGTTGCGGCACGTTCAAGGCGGAGGGGATGCTGACGAAGACGCCCGATTTCTTCTGCGGTGTAAGGCTGGAAATTCTCCGGCACATGCGCCGGATCGAAACGGTAGATGGTCCAGTTGACGAGATTGGCGAGCCGGTCGTCGGGCAGATCGACTGTTGCCACGCCCGGCACGCGGCCGATGAACTCGCGCCCGCCGGGAACGCCGAGGAAGCGGGCGACAATGCCGCGCATCGGTGGATTGGACCGGTCGTCGCCGCTGCCATCGGGGCGGTGGCAGCCCTGGCACTTGAGCTGGTAATCGGTGCGCGCCTGCCGGGCATCGCGCACGCCGGGGATTGCCGCCTCGTCCGCCTTTACAGCCGCGCCCGCTACCAGCGGGAGCGCGATCAGCAGGGCGAGGCGGGCGAACTTCATTGGCCGCCTGCCGCGGCGTGGAGCTTGCCGACATCCTGCGCGGACAGCGCGGCGCCGCCCGCACGGATGCCTGCAACTTCGGCTTCGGCGAAAGGCTTGAAGGCGGGGCCGGTCTTGGCGATCTCGCTGCCGACATGGTTGAGCACCGCCGCGACCGAAGCATCGTCCAGCGTTGCCTGCGCCGGCATGACGCCGGCATAGGGCTTGCCGCCGACCTTGATCGGGCCGCTCACGCCGCGCGTGACGACGAGCGCGAGATAGCGGCGGCCGGCTTCGCTCGATGCCATGACGCGGAAGTCTTCGCCGAGCGGCGGGAACACGCCGGGGACCCCGGCGCCGGTCTTGGTGTGGCATGCGGCGCAGCGGCCATAGATCGCCGCGCCGTCGGGCGCTGCATGGACCGGCAGGGTGAGCGCGGTGAGCGCCGCAGCCGCAGCGCCGACCAGCGCGAAAGCAGCCGCGCGCATCACTTGGCCGCCGGAAGCGCGACGCCGATGACCGCAGCCACCGAGCAGTTGTAGACCGAGCTCTCCGAGCCGAGGCACCAGTTGTAGTCGTTGTTCGACTGCGGGCGGACCTGCGGGCGATCGCCTTCGTTGCGGTTGCACAGGCACTGCCCGCAAGAGGACGTGCCGCAGCAATCATTGTAGCTGATCACATAGGCGCGGCCATCTGCCGGGTTGGTGCAAGTGCCGATCCAGGTGATCGGGCTCATTTCGGTGCCCGGCGGGCAGGTGTTGACCGAGCCGCCGCAGCACGAGCAGAGGAAACCGTCGATCGCGCAGTAGCGCCAATAGTCGCAGGAGGCGCGGTCGCCCGGATCCTGTTCGAGGCCCGAGACGATGGCGGGGCGGGCGGCGTTTGCACCGTGCGGACCGTGCGGAGCCTCAGGCGCGGGCGTTGCGGCGCGGGCAACCGGCAGGAGCGGGATCGAAGCCGCGCCGGTCATGCCTGCGCCCAGCCACGCCAGCAGCGAGCGGCGTGAGGTGCCCCGGGCGATCCCGCGCGCGAGGTTTTCGGTGATCTTGTCGAAGCGCGCCATGGGTCAGGCCTCCTGATGGTTATGTTGGCGGCGGGCCAGATAGTCCTGGATCGAGGCGACGCCCCGTTCCTTTGCCTCGAAGAGGCTTTCAAGATGTTCGCGGCTGTTGACGAGGCCGAGCGAGGCGACGCGGCCTTCCTCGTCGAGCAGCACGGCATAGGGCAGCTTGGAGACACCGAATGCGCGGCCAAGCGCTTCGGAGAGTACGACCGGCATGGCATCCAGACCGTGATCGCGCACCATCGCGAGGTAGCCCGGCTTGCCGCCGTCACCCGCGACCACGATATCGAGCCAGCCCGCTTCGGCGCGCGCGGCGCTGCGCACCACGGGGAGCAGCGACTTGCACATCGGGCAATCGGGCGAGGCGAAGAACAGGAGCTGGCTGCGGCCCTGCCGCTGGCCGCCGATGGCGACGCCGACGCCGTTCATGTCGGCCAGCGTCATCGGCGTGGCCTTTTCGCCGAGCGCAACTTTCTGGTGCAGGGTGAGCGCACCGGCAGGAGCGATCCGCTCGTGCAGTACGCCAACCTGCCGCGCGAGTGCGGCGATCAGCAAGGCCTGGACGATCACGGCCGTCCACAGGAGGATCTGACTTGTCAGCATCATGCTGCCTTCCCCAATGAGGGTTTCCAATGCGGCGCCGGAATGGCGAGAAGTTCGCTGGCGCCGAGGTAGAGTGCGAGGAGCCCGGCCGCCGCAAAGGGCGCATCGAGCGTGAAGGGGGCATCGGGCAGGACCGCGACGATCGCGGCGAGCATGGCAAGGCCTGCGGCGCGCAGCACGAGTGCAGTGGTGACCGGTTTGCTGCGCGCAGCAAGATCGCATCCGCAGTCGAGCGTTTCACCCCGGCGGCGCAGGAGTGCGAGGGCATAGGCGCCCCACACCAGCGCAGCGATCACCGCTCCGGCGGCGCGCAACTGCGGGACGAGGAGGCATCCCGCAGCGACGAGTTCCAGCGTTCCTGCATGGATCAGCAGCAGCTGCGCCGGAACTGGTCTGGTGCCGGTCAGGCGCGCGGTGGCGGCTGCAAGCCGTTCGCGGGCGAGCACCTTGTGCAGCGCCGAGGCTGCCAGCAGCGCCGCGCAGAAGAGGGCCAGCGCGGCCATCAGGGCACCTGGATCAGGATCGGATTGGCCGCGACCGTTGCGCCCAGCGAGCGGACGAAAGCGCCGGTGGCCGCGTCAAAGATGTCGATCTCGCCGCTGGCCTGCGCGGCCACCAGATGCGGCGTGCTTTCCCTGGTAACGGCGATGGCGAGAGTTTGGCCCTTGAGCGGAATGCGCAAGGTGCGGGCCTTTTTCGCGGGATCGACGACCCAGACTTCGGTGCCGCCGTCCTTGTGCGTGCCTTCCTTGCCGTAGGGGCTCATCAGCACATAGAGCTTGCCGGACGCATCGCTGTTGATGACCTGCCAGCCGCCGGGACGCCATTCGGGCGCGCCGCCTTCTGCCGTGCCCACGCTGAAGGCGCCGGAGATCGGTTTCGCGACGGTGCCCGAAAGATCGAAGCCCTGCACCATGCCGTGGAAGCTGACGAACCATGCCGTCGTGCCGACCATCGCGGGGGTGCTGAACAGGGGCTGGTTGTCGATATCCTGCACCTTGGGCACCGACTTCGACGAGGCCGCCGCGCCGCTCGCATCAAGCGCCACGCTGAACAGCGAGCCATCGGCGCAGAGGCTGGTGAAGCCGCGCGTGCCCGTGGGGTAGATCTGCGAGCAGCCGGGGAGGTCGATCTCGTTCAGCACCTTGCGCGCTTCGAGGTCGACCACGGTTACCGATTGCGCCGGCGTGAAGTTGGCGACAAGCGCCCATTTGCCGCCGTTGGTGAACTGGAACAAGTGCGGATAGGTAACCGACTGCTGGCGCTTGCCGCCGGGCAGCACGATCTCGCCCTTGGGCTGGAGGGTGGCGGTATCCCAGATGGTAATCGCATCGGTCCGCTCACCGCGGGTGAGGCGGGTGTAGAATGTCTCTGCCGTGTAGAGCTCGCCCTTGTCCTTGGCGATAAGCAGGTTGGCGAACTGCGCCGCGCGGACGAGGCCCTTGAGCGGCTGCACCGGATCGGCGGTGTCCACCACCGCGACGCGGCCATCGAGGATCGCGCCGAAGTGGAAATCGTGGATCGTGACCCAGCTCTGCGGCCAGGTGGCGGGAAGCTTCGCGACGCTCGGCAGGCTCTCTTCGCCAAGCGGCTGCGGGAACTTGTCAGCTGCGATGGCCGGTGAAGTCATTGCGGAAACTGCATAGAGCGCCGCGGCCAAAACGGGTGCGATGGATCGCATTATCTTTCCCTTTCAAAGCGGACCGACCCCGCTTTCCCGTTCGCAGTGGTGGCCCAAACCTAATAAAATTGTCAACTGTCCTATTTTGGACGTTGGACATAATTTCGATCTGCGGTAGGCGACGATTGCTGCGCAAGGAAATGCGGGAGGAATTGATGAACCCGGTCCCGAAACTGGTCACCGATCTGCTCATGCCGGGGCGCGAGGGCGGCTATGCCAAGGGGTATGAGACGCGCGAGCTGATTCTGCGCACCGCGCTGCATATCCTGATCGATGAGGGATACCGCGCTATGTCGATGCGGCGGATCGCTGCGGCCTGCGGCATGCGCCTCGGCAATCTTACGTACCATTATCCGACGCGCGAGGATCTGGTGCGCGAGCTGCTCAATGCGGTGATCAGCAGCTACGAGGTGGAGTTCGGCGCCATTGTCCATGCGCCGGGACTGGCGCCGGAAGAACGCCTTGCGCGGCTGTGCAGCCTGATCATCGAGGACATCGGCAGCAAGAAAACCACGCGGCTGTTCCCGGAGCTGTGGGCGCTCGCCAACCATGATGGCTTTGTCTACGAGCGCGTCCACGATCTCTACGACCGCGCCCGCGCGCCGCTGATCGAGATCATCGCCGAAATGCGGCCCGATCTGCCGGAGCGGGACCGGCTCGACCTTGGGTTGTTCATCTCGGCCTCGATGGAAGGCCTCACCGTGTTCGCCGGGTACGAGATGCCGTTTGCGCAGCGGATGCCGGCAGTCGAGCACATCGCGATCCGCTCGTTCATCGACATCGTGCGCAGCTTCCAACCGGCCTAGGCAACGCTGCCTTCGAGGATCTGGAGCGTCTTGAGGTCCGAGTGGAAATCGAGCGCATAATCACCGCCTTCACGCCCGATGCCGGAAATGCCGATGCCGCCGAAGGGTGCGGTGAGATCGCGGACGAGGAAGGTGTTCACCCAGACCGTGCCGCCGCGCACCGCGCGGCCGACGCGATTGGCGCGCTCCTCGCTGCCGGTGTAGACGATGCCGGAGAGGCCGTAGGCGGTGGAATTGGCGAGGGCCACGCCTTCGGCTTCGTCCTTGAAGGTCTGGAAGGTGAGGACGGGGCCGAACACTTCGTGCTGGACGACTTCGCTCTGGTTGTCCCTGGGTATGATCAGGGTGGGCTCGATCCAGTTCGCGCCTTCCTTGAACCGCTTGCCGCCGCGCACGATGGTATCACCTGCCGCGCGGGCGCGGTCGATGAAGCCAAGGACGCGGTCTGCATGGACGGGATGGATGAGGGCGGACATTGTCGTCGCCGGATCGCGGCTGTCGCCCATGACATGCGCGTCGGTATAGGCGTGGAACTTGGCGAGGAACGCGTCCTTGATGCTGTCCTCGACGATGATGCGCGTGCCGGCCATGCAGACCTGACCGCTATCGTCGAACTGTCCGGCGGCCTTCTTGGCGGCGGCATCCAGATCGGCATCGGCGAAGACGAGAAGGGGGGACTTGCCGCCGAGTTCCGCCGTGAAGGGAACGATGTTTTCCGCCGCCGCCTTGCCGATGATCCGCGCGGTGGGGACCGAGCCGGTGAAGCTGATGCGCTTGATGCGGGGGTCTGAGGTGAGCGCGTTGCCGAGCTCCGCGCCGAGGCCTTGCACGATGTTGAACACGCCTGCGGGGAAGCCCGCCTCGGCGATCAAGTCTGCAAGCACGGATGCCGAGAGCGGGGACCAGTCTGCTGGCTTGAGGATCACCGTGTTGCCCGCCGCGAGGGCCGGGGCGCATTTCCACGTGGAAAGCATGAACGGCGCGTTCCACGGCGTGATGATCAGCGCGGGACCGGCGGGCATGCGGATCACGCGGTTGAGCGTGCCGCGCGAGGACCAGACGCGTTCCTCATGATCGGTCGCAAGGTCCGCGTAATTGCGGAAATTGGCCGCGCCGCGCAGGATCACGCGCAGGCGAAGGCTTTCGAGCAGCATGCCCATATCGAGGCATTCGACCGTGGCGAGTTTTTCGACATTGGCTTCGATCAGATCGGCAAGGCGGTGCAGGTAGGCTCCGCGTTCGGCGGCAGTGAGTGCGGCCCAGGCTGGAAATGCTGCGGTGGCTGCTTGTGCAGCAAGGGCTGCCGTTTCCGCATTGCCGCGCGCGATATCGGCGAGCTTGCGGTCCCAATCGAACGGGCAGTGCGTCTCGAAGGTTTCAGGCGAGCTGACTCGCTCGCCGCCGATGAAATGGTCTGGCGAGACGGACACGCCGTCGATGTCGATGCGATCTCGCATGAGGCTTTCCGTCAGATATAGTGGAGGTAGTAGGCGGTCTGCTCGTCTGCCGACTTGCCTTCGAGGATGCGCACTTCCTCGCGCTTGATCGCGATGAAGTTGTCGACGAGCTCCTGCCCGATTGCGGCGGAAAGCACGGTGTCGGCCTCCAGCGCATCGAGCGCGCTGCCGAGATCGTGCGGGGTGTGGCGATCGGTGCTGATGGTCTCGAGGCCGTCGTTCACTTCCTCGGGCGGGAGTTCATAGCCGTTCTCGAGGCCGAGGAGGCCCGCCTGCAACATGGCGGCCATCGCGAAGTAGGGGCTGGCGGCGCAATCGGCCATGCGGTGCTCGATCCGCGCGGCGGGGCCGGTTTCAGCGGAGACGCGGACGGTGACGCTGCGGTGGTCGATGCCCCAGTTGGCCCAATAGCCCGAAAGGCTGGCGGGCTGGAGCCGGGCGTAGCTTTGCGTCAGCGGCGCCATGATCGCGGACAGCGCTTCGTGGTGGTGCAGCATGCCGGCGATGGCGCCCTGCATCGTGGGCGAGAGGTTGCCGCTGGCAACATCGTTGGCGAAGACGTTGCTGCCGTCGGCCTGGGTAAAGCTCAGGTTGAAGTGCAGGCCGCTGCCGCTTTTCTCGGCGAAGGGCTTGGGCAGGAACGAGAGCAGGTAGCCGCGCTTGTAGAGCACTTCGCGGGCCATCTGGCGGAACAGGAACGCATCGTCCGCCGCCTTCATCGCATCGGCAAAGCGCAAGGTCAGCTCGAACTGGGGGGCATCGTATTCGGCGTTGATCGATTCGATGGGAATGCCGCAGGCGGCGGCGGTCGCCCAGACTTCCTCGATCAGCCCGGCGGGATCGGCGAAAGGGCCGGTGCCGTAGACGAAGGCGCCGGGGGTTTCATAGGGCACCCAGCTGCCATCGGGGCTGCGCTGGTAGACGTAGGCTTCCATCTCGATGCCGACCATCGGATCGAGGCCTTTGGCGCGCCAGGCTTCGATGGCGCGGGCGAGGGCGGAGCGGCCGCACAGCGCGAAAGGTTCGTTCTGGAAACGCAGCGCGCCCAGGGCGATCTGGGTGTTCGCTTCCCACGAAGGGCGCAGGTCCGCCGGGTCGAACGTGACTTCCATGTCCGGCAGGCCGGTGAGCAAGCCGCCGCCGGGGGCTGCGACGAGTTGCTTGTCGTAGGTGACGGCGAAGGTGCCGACGCACATGCGGGCGTGGCCCTTGCTGGCCTCGCTCATCGGGACATACTTGCCGCGGGCGAGATTGAGCTGGTCGGCAAAGAGGATACGGCAACGCTCGAAGCCTTCGGCGCGCACCTGACCGGTTTCGATTTTCGACATGCGGTTCATTTCTCTCCCCTTCAGCGCGCGGTTACGCGCACCGGCAGATGCTTTATGCCGTGAATGAAGTTGCTGCGCAAAAACGCATGGTCGCTGACCTGTTCGATGCTGGTGAGGCGCTTGGCCAGTTCCTGCATGACGATGGCGACTTCCAGCTTCGCCAGCCACATGCCGAGGCAGATATGCGGGCCGCCCTGGCCGAACGAGAGGAACGGATTGCGCTCCCGTCCCAGATCGATGCGGTAGGGATCGGCAATCGCGGTCTCGTCGCGGTTGCCGGAGATGAACCACAGCAGCACCTTGTCACCCTCGCGCACCTGTTGCCCGTGAAAGGTGAAATCGCGCGTCGCCGTGCGGCGGAAGTGGGTGGTGGGGGAGGCATAGCGGATCATCTCGTCCGCCGCGCCTTCCCAGCTGTTGAACTCGCCGGCCTGCAAGCGCTTGAGCAGCGCCGGATCGTTGGCGAGGGCGTGGATCGTCGCCGAGATCGAATAGCGTGTGGTATCATTGCCTGCCGCCACCAGCAGGCAGAAGAAGTTGCGGAATTCATCGCGCGACATCTGGGTGCCGCTGTTGGTCTTCTCGCGCACCAGATTGAGCACGCCGATCTGCTCGCCGGCGTCCATGCGGTCAAGCAGCTTGTTGGCGTAGTCGAACAAGTCGACCGCGGCGGGCGAGCGGAACGGGAGCATTCGGTAGGCATCGCCGTCGAGCTGATCGACGACGAAATCGGTGTAGTCGGGGTCCGCATTGGAAATGAGGGCATCGCCCTTTTCGACCAGCCACGGCCCGTCTTCCTGCGGCACGCCCATGATCTGCGCGAGCATCTGCATGGGGAGGCGGCGGGCGATGCGGTCGACAGCGTCGAACTCGCCTTCCTCCAGCGCGACATCGAGCAGGTTGGTCACGATGGCGCGGATCTGGTCTTCGAACTGCGCGACGGTGCCCTTGGCGAAGGCCTTGGAGACGAGCGCTCGGAAGCCGCGGTGGTGCGGGGCGTCGGTTTCCTGGAAGGTCTTGCGCGCTTCGACTTCCTCCATGGTCTGGTCTTCCATGCGGATGCCGCGTGCGGAGGAGAGCAGATCGGCCTGCCGGTTGAGCTCCAGCAAGTCGGCATGGCGGGTGACCGACCAGAAGCCCTTTTCACCGCTGGTCATTTCCGACCATGCCATCGGGTCCTCGCGGCGCATGCGCTCGAACGTCGCGAAGGGGGCCCCGTCGTTGAAGGCGTCGAGCGATGACAGATCGACATGGGCGTCGTCCGAGCGCGAAAATGCAAAGGGCATGGGAACCTCTCCTGTTCGAGTGCCGTGCTAATGCTGGGCCGGGCAGGTTACTTGGCAGAACCGGACAGAGTGCTGCCGGGGCCTTCTTGTCCTCGTGCAGCGCGCCTATTGAGGCGGCGTACCGCAGCGAGGGAGCCGCAGCATGGGTGAGATCATCGGAGCCGGACTGGTGGCGCACGCGCCGACCATCATGATGGCGCAAGCGGACCGTTACGAGCTCAATGAAGGCAAGGAAATCAGCCTCGTGCCGGGGTTGCGGCGGCTGAAGAGCGAAGTGCTCGACGTGCTGAAGCCCGATGTGATCGTGCTGTTTGATACGCACTGGTTCACCATCGTGGAATTCTGCATCGCGGCGCAGGCGCGGCGGGCGGGGCTCTATACGTCGGACGAATTGCCGCGTGGGATGAAGCAGATTCCCTATGACATTCCGGGCTGCCCGGAGCTCGCCTTCGCGATGGCGGCGCGGGCGACCGAGCATGGCGTGCGCACCAATGCGATCGACGATCCGCACCTGCCGATGCACTATCCGACGGTGAACCTCTCGACGTTCCTGCAAGGCGAGGAGCAGTGGATTTCGGTGAGCCACGCCTATTCGGCCGAGCCGCACAACTTCCTCGCCGTGGGGGCGGGCATCGGGCAGGCGATCCGCGAATCGGACAAGCGCGTGGTGCTGATCGCCAGCGGTTCGATGAGCCACCGCTTCTGGCCGTTCGACCAGATCGCGCAGCATGAGGCTTCGGACCCGATCCACATCTCCTCCCCCGAAGCGCGCGAAGCGGACCTTGAGCGGCTGCGCTGGTTTGCCGAAGGCAATCACGCGGCGGTGATCGATACGATGCCGGACTATCTGCGCCATGCGCCCGAAGCGCGGTTTGGCCATTACCTGATGATGGCAGCGGCCTGCGGCGGGCGGCAATGGACGGCGAAGGGGCGGCAGTTCTCGGACTATGAGAATGCGACCGGGACCAGCCAGGTGCATGTGTGGTTTGATCTGTAGGCGGCGTTTCGGTCCCGCGAAAGCCGGGATCGGGTGCGCCGGTGCACGATCACTTCCGATGAATCCGTCGGCCCGTGCTTGACACGGGCCTTGGCTTTTCTTGTCAGCGCTGCGCCGGGAAGAACAGCCTAGCCCCGTGTCAAGCACGGGGCGACGAGGTTGGTGTGGTGGTGTTGGGGTGGTGTCGAGGTGCCCAAGCCTGTTGGATTTGGCGGCGCGGCGCTGCGTGGTTCGGTCAGGTGGGGTGATCGCGCGACCGGTGCGGCACCTGCACTGGTGCTGCGGGGAGGGCGTCGTGTTCTGCCGGGGGCGAGTGGCCGGATTGCAGAAGAGATCCGGCGCAGCCATTTGGTCGATCATGGCTTGGGACCGGGGTAGCGGCTCGCGTGCGTGCCGGTCTTTACTCGCGCCGGGCTGAAGCGCGGCGGAAGCCATGATCCTGTGCTGGCGCGGTAGTTTGCCTGGCCAAGGACTTGGGGGAGACCGCCCCGCCTTTAACCCGCAGCCCGCACCGGTCGCGTTGGCTTGGGGCTTTTGAGCCTTGGGCCAAAGGAGCGAGGGCGAGGCCGGCCTAGCCTGCTCCCGATCTGGGCGAGGCTTATAACCTAATTGGTTCGTTTTGTCAAGGGTGGATTGCTTCCGCGAACGCCGGGCACCCCCACCCGGCCTCCCCCGACCGGGGGAGGGGCAGGTTGTCCTAGTCGGACAGCACTTTCGCCTCGATCCATGCGAGGATTTCCGCGCGGCGGGTGCGGTTGTCGAGGACGTCTTCGTCCACGCCGAGTTGCCAGGCGAGGCCGGTGTTCGTGGGGTCGGCGGCGAGGGCTTCGAGCTTTTCGCGGTAGGCGACCAGTTCGGCTATGTCGGCGAAGAAGCCTTGGCCGACCATGTCCTCGGCGTAGAGCGTGTAGAGCTGGACGAGCTGCGCAAGGTCGAATTCGGGGTGGTACTGGACGGCCCAGACTTCGCTGTTCGCCAAGGGGATTACCGCCGCCTGAATTTCGCTGTGGGCGTTGGAGGCGAGCAGGGTCGCGCTCTCAGGCAGGCGGATCACTTCGTCGTAGTGGATGCAGGGGGCGTCGAAGACGGGGGCCTTGCCCTTGAACATGGGGTGCGCGCGGCCTGCCTCGTTGAGCAGGATCTTGCGCGCGAAGCCGACTTCGCGGCCCTTGGGGTTGAAGGCGACTTCGCCGCCTGCGGCGACAGCGGCGATCTGGAGGCCCCAGCAGGAGCCGAAGATCGGGAGACCCGCTTCGGCGGCCTGCTTGAGGAGGTCGATCTGGTTCGTGACGGCGAATTCGG
Organism: uncultured Novosphingobium sp.; assembly: GCA_964413325.1. GTDB lineage: Bacteria > Pseudomonadota > Alphaproteobacteria > Sphingomonadales > Sphingomonadaceae > Novosphingobium. The sequence continues at coordinate 252,026 of CAYPRK010000001.1, forward strand.
CATCGTAGGCATGGAGCGCGGAGCCGGTGAAGACGAAGCCTGCATAGTCGCCCCAGGTGCGGCCGCCGGGGATCACTTCGCCTTCGTCGGCGCCGTTGAGAACGTCGAGCGCGATGTCTGGATGGTGCGCGGCGATGGCTTCGATGTAGATTTCGCTCGAGGTGCGCACGCCGAGTTCATGGGCGCGGGCGCGCTTGGGAGCGGTGTTGCCTTCGAGCAGCAGCAGTCGGGTCATGGGTGGTCCTGAAGATCAGTGTGCGGTGCTGGCCAGTTGCGCGCGGTAGGCCTGCGGGGAAATGCCGCTCCAGCGGTGGAAGGCGCGGGTGAAGTTGCTGTGTTCCGCATAGCCCAGCCTTAGCGCGATCTGCGCGATCGACAAATCGGGGCGGACGCGAAATTCGAACACCGCCTGCCGCATCCGGCATTCATCGAGCACTTGCTGGAACGAGGAGCCTTGCTCGGTGAGCTTGCGGCGCAAGGTTCTGCTCGACATGCCCATCTCGCGGGCGAAGCGCTCCTGCTCGATGGCGCAGGAATTGAGATCGCGCAGGACCATCTGGCTGAGCCGGTCGACCAGCGGGGTGGCGCGGCGCTTGGTGACGATCGAGCGGGTGAGCTGGCGCACGTCAAAGGCGCAGGGATGCGCCGTCGGCAGCGCGAGATCGAGCAGCGCTGCGGGGAAGCGGATCTGGTTGGTATCGGCGCCGAACGTGCAGGGCGCGCAGACGACTTTGCCGATATCACCGCGCATTTCGTGGCTTTCGGCCTCGAACGCGAACTCGACCTTGTCCCAGTTCCCACGCGTTCCGCGTTTGAGGATCTGGCTGACGATGCCGAGGGTGAACATGGCATCGTGGTGGCGGGGCCAGATATCGGGATCGAGGATGCGGTAGCTGACCGAGGCCATGTCGTCCTCGAGCGCGAGGCGGATATCGGTGCAATCCTGCAGCAGCGAGAAATAGTCCACCAGCCGGCGCAGCGCGGAGCCGACGCGCCCCGCCGAATTGATCGCATCCCCCAGCGGGCCAAGCGCGGCGAGATCGTAGTTGCCGCCGGCGAGCCAGGGTATGGCGACGTCGCGGGTGCGGGTGACGACATCTTCGGAGAAGCGGACGAACTCTGCGAGCGGCATGGATTCCGGAGGCGGGCCATCACCGAGCATCGGCGCGGCGGCGGTTTCCTCCAGAAAGCTCTCCCAGCCGTTCATTGCGGCGGCGCGGACGGTCGCTGGTACCATGCTATCTCCCCGAGGCACGTTGACGTGTTCTTATGATGCGAGGCTAAGCGATTCGCAGGGTTTGAATATTGATCCAAATCATCAAAAGTTGATCTAAAATTTCGCAGCGGAGGGCATGGACGCAGCGACCGGAATGTCCGATCCTGCCAAGCGCAGCGGGGGGCGCCATGCGAGGGCGCAGGGCGACAGCTGGGAGACAGAGTGGAGATGGCGACGGCAATGCCTGCTCGGCACGATATCGATGTGAATGGCTGGCCGGCGATCCTCTGCGCGGTGATCCTCGGCACGATCGGCGTGCTTTCGTTCATCATCCAGCCGGGGATCGTGCAAGGCTATGTCACCCAGCTCCATGTGGACGAGGCGACGGCGGTCAATCTGGCGGGCGTCGAGATGCTGGGCGTGGCGCTGGCGACGATTTTCATGGCGGTGCGCGGCACGCAGATCAATTGGCGCTGGGTGGTTGCAGGCGGGTTGCTGATTGCTGCGGCGGGCAATCTGGCCTCGCTCGGCGCGCCGCTTGGCGGGCGGTTCGAGCTGGCGCGGTTTGTTACCGGGCTCGGCGAAGGGACGATCACTTCGATCAGCTTTACCTTCGTGGGCGTGACTATCCGCGCCGAGCGCAATCTGGCGCTCTATCTGACGCTGCTGCTGACCTATGGCGCGTTCGGTCTGTGGTATCTGCCGGACTTTCTGGGCAGCCACGGCCTCGATGCGATGTTCATCGGCTTTGCGGTGCTCTCGCTGGCATCGCTGGCGACCTTGCCGTTCCTGCCGCATGCCTATTCGGCGGAGGAAATGGTCAACCCGGAAGCGCGGCAGCTGGCGACACCGCTGCTCGTGGTCGCGCTGGCGGGGGTGCTGGCCTACAACGTGGCGCAGGGGATCGCGTGGGCGGTGCTGTTCCTGGTCGGCATTGGCGCGGGCCTGCCTGAGCAATCGGTGGCGGATGCGCTGTTCCTTTCGCAGATTCTTGCGGTTGGCGGCGCGCTCGCTTCGGTGTTCCTCGCGGGCCATGTGAGCCGCAACGGGGCTATCGCGTTCGGCATTCTGGCCGGGGCGGCGAGCATTGCGCTGCTGATCGGCAAGCCGGGCCTCATGCTGTTCGTGGTCGGCGTGTGCGGGTTCAACGTGCTGTGGAATTTCGTGCTGCCGTTCATTTTGGGGCGGGTGTGCGATTTCGATGAGAGCGGGCGGATGATGTCGTTCGCGATCATGATGCAGATGATCGGCCTTGGCGGCGGGCCGCTGATTGCGGGGCAGATGCTGGATGGCAGCGGCTATCGCTCGGCGGAAATCCTGTGCGTCGCGCTGTTTATCGTCAGCTATGCGCTGCTGCTGGTTCCCATCGCCAGGCATCAGGCGCTAGTCGCGCGGCCTGCTGCCTGATCTTACCCCGGAGGATTGCCCCGTGTTTGAAACCGTGCCGGAAGGAACCGGCCTTGCTGTCTTGAACCCCGCCACCGGCGCGCTGATCGCGACGGTGCGGGACTTTGCGCCTGCCGAGATCAGCGCGATCATCGATGCCGCCGATGCGGCGCGGTCGGCGTGGGCGGCGGAGACCGCCAAGGCGCGGGCGGTCGTGCTGCGGCGCTGGTATGGGCTGATCATGGAGCGGCAGGAGGAGCTGGCCGCGCTGATCACCGCCGAATGCGGCAAGCCGCTGGCCGAAGCGCGCGGCGAGGTGGCCTATGGCGCTTCGTTCATCGAATGGTTCGCGGAGGAAGCCAAGCGCGCTTATGGCGAGACAGTGCCGACGTTTGCCAATGGCAAGCGCGTGCTGACGATCAAGCAGCCGGTGGGGACGTGTGCGGCGATCACGCCGTGGAATTTCCCCATCGCGATGATCACCCGCAAGGTGGGGCCGGCGCTGGCAGCGGGGTGCTCGATTGTGGTGAAGCCTGCGGAGGCAACGCCGCTTTCGGCGCTGGCGCTGGAGACTTTGGCGCGTGAGGCGGGGGTGCCGGCGGACGTGTTCCGCGTGACGCCCTCGAACGATCCGGCGGCGGTCGGCACGCTGTTTTGCCAGCATCCCAAGGTGCGCAAGCTGAGCTTCACCGGATCGACCCGCGTCGGCAAGATCCTGATGGCACAGGCGGCGCAGAACGTGACACGGTTGAGCCTTGAGCTGGGCGGGAATGCGCCGTTCATCGTGTTTGACGATGCCGATCTCGATGCGGCCGCCGATGGCCTGATGGCGAGCAAGTTCCGCAATGCGGGCCAGACCTGCGTCTGCGCCAACCGCGTGCTGGTGCAGGACGGGGTCTATGACGCGTTTGTCGAGCGGGTGCGCGCAAAGGTTGCGGCGCTGGTGGTGGGCGATGGCGCCTCGCCGGAGACCACGATTGGCCCGCTGATCAACGCCGCTGCGGTGGACAAGGTGGATAGCCTTGTGCGCGATGCAGTGGCGGGCGGTGCCACCGCGCTGATGGGCGGCAATCGCTCCAACGCCGGAGCGGGCTTCTTCGAGCCGACCGTGCTCACCGATGTGCGCGGCGATATGGCGATTGCGACCTCGGAGATTTTCGGACCCGTGGTGCCGATGATCCGTTTTGCGGGCGAAGCCGAAGCGGTGCGCCTTGCCAACGACACTCCCTACGGCCTGGCCGCCTATTTCTATGCGCGCGATCTGGGCCGGGTTTGGCGCGTGATGGAAGCGCTGGAATACGGCATGGTCGGCGTGAACGACGGCATTCTTTCGACCGAAGTTGCGCCGTTTGGCGGCATCAAGCAATCGGGGCTCGGGCGCGAAGGATCGCGCCACGGCCTCGATGAATATCTCGAACTCAAATACTGCCTCATGGGGGGAATTGGCGCATGACCAACAACACCGAGCTTTGGGCCCGCCGCGAAGCCGCCGTGCCGCGCGGGGTCGGATCGATCCACACGCGGTTTTTCGAGCGCGGCGTGAATGCGGAAGCGTTTGACGCGGAAGGCAACCGCTACATCGATTTCGCGACCGGCATTGCGGTGTGCAACACCGGGCATTCGGACCCGCGCATCGTCGATGCGGTGAAGCGGCAGCTCGATGCGTTTTCGCACTGCTCGTTCCAGGTGACGCCCTACGAGAGCTATATCGCGCTGGCCGAGCAGCTGAATGAAGCGGCGCCCATTGCAGGACCGGTCAAGACCGTGTTCCTGACGACGGGGGCCGAAGCGCTGGAAAACGCGGTGAAGATCGCGCGGTCCGCGACCGGGCGGCGCGGGATCGTGACGTTCCAGGGCGGCTATCATGGCCGCACGCTGCTGACGCTGGCGATGACGGGGAAGGTCCTGCCTTACAAGGCGGGGTTCGGGCCGCTGCCGGGCGATGTGCACCACACGCGCTTCCCGATCCCCTACCACGGGTTTGACGAGAAGCAGGCCGTGGAGGCGCTGCAGGCACTGTTCGCCTCGACCATCGAGCCGAGCGCCGTTGCGGCCATCGTGCTGGAGCCGGTGCTGGGCGAGGGCGGGTTCTATACCGCGAGCTATGCGTTCTTCCGCGCGCTGCGGGAGATTTGCGACAAGCATGGCATCCTGCTGATCGCGGACGAAGTGCAGTCTGGCTTTGCGCGGACGGGCCGGATGTTCGCGATGGACTGGGTGCGCGAGGCGACGGGCGTGACGCCGGATATCATGACTATCGCCAAGGCCATGGCGGGCGGTTTCCCGATCTCGGGCGTGATGGGCCGCGCGGACCTGATGGACGCGCCGGAGACGGGCGGGCTTGGCGGCACCTATGGCGGTTCGCCGCTGGGCTGCGTGGCGGGACTCGAAGTGCTCAAGATCATCGAGTCCGATGGGCTGTGCGAGCGTGCCGTCACCATCGGCAACACGATCAAGGGCACCCTGCGCGCGCTACAGCAGGGCGGCATGCGGGTGATCGGCGATGTACGCGGGCCGGGCGCGATGGTGGCGATGGAACTGGTGCATGACGGCGATGCCGACCGGCCGAACCCGGAACTGACCAAGGCCATCGTAAGCGAAGGCGCGAAGGATGGGCTGCTGCTGCTCTCCTGCGGGATGCGCGGGAATGTCGTGCGATTCCTGCCGGCGCTGACGATGGGCGATGACCTGCTGGCCGAAGCAATGGACCGGCTGACCGGGCTGATGCGGCGGGCTGAGCGCTTGCGATAAATAGGGACAGTCCCCAAGAGAAAAGGGGACAGTCCCTATTTATCGGCGCGGTGTGTGACGCGGCCTTGGATTTTCAACCTGCTTTATAATCAACTGGTTGTGGCGTGGGGTGGATGTCAAAAATGGGGACTGTCCCTAATTTTGGCCCTTATTTATCGGCCTTGCGGTAGCGGCCCGGTGAGACGCCGAAATGGCGGGCGAAAGCGCGGGTGAAGCTGGCGCTTTCGGCGAAGCCTACATCGAGCGCGATGGCGCTGACGTTGCGGCGGCTTGTGCGCAGCAGGCGGGCGGCGGCGTCCATGCGCTGGGCGCTGACCAGCGCGCGCCAGCCGGTGCCTTCGGCGGCGAGGCGGCGGTTGAGCGTGGGGACCGAGAGGCCCAGCCGGCGCGCCACTTCGGTGAGATCTGGCGGCCCATCGAAGGGCGCGGCTTCGATCATCGCCTTGACTTGTCCTGCCAGCGAAGCGTCTGCGCCGCGGCCTGCCAGCCGCTGGAGATGCTCCTCGATGATGGGATGGAGGCTGGGGCTGAGCACGCGGCCGCGCAGATCGAGGTAGCGGCCTTCGAGGGTGAGCGTGTTGCAATCCTGCTCGAAGAACACGTCGCAGCCGAAGTAGTCGCGGTAGCGAGCGTAATCGCCGACGCGTTCGTGCTCGAAACGGACTTCGCGGAGTTCGAGATCGCCCCCGGCGAACTGGCGGGCGAGGTTGAACATGGCGGCGATGGAGTATTCCGCGTCCTGTCGCCGCCGGGTGAGCGACTGGTCGAGCACCTGATAGGTGAACGTCGCCCAGCCGCCTTCATCGGCGAAATGGTTACGGCTCGCCTGCTGCATGGTCGAGAGGTAGCGGGTGAAGCTGGCGAAGGCGGTGCGCAGATCGGGCGCGCTGAGGAACAGGAAGCTCAAGGGGCCGAGGCTTTCCGAGCCGGCAAGGCGGCCGGTGTGCAGGCCGAAATGCGGATTGCGGACCAGCTCTGCCGCATCCTCGAAGAACGCGATGAAGTGGGCGAGCGGGATCAGGCCGTCCGGATCTTCGAGCAGATCGCGCGTGACGCCAATGCGCGCGAGGAGGCTGGCGGCGGAATGGCCGGTGAGCTCGACGCAATTGGCCACGTGGCGCAGGAACTGCGCGGCGATCTGGGGCTCGGCCATGAGGTGCAGCGTATCAGGTGGGGTGGAGGGGGGAAAGGTTGTCGCAAAAACATCCTCGTCACCCCGGACTTGATCCGGGGTCAGGCTTTTCTGCGGGCGCTGCGTGTGCACAAAGAAGCCAAGCCCCGGGTCAAGCCCGGGGTGACGACAGTTCTTATGGAGCAGAGGTTGGTCTATTTGTCCTCGAGCGCGGACTCGTAGAAGGCTGCGCCCTGGCCGCCTGCCGCGCGTAGCCCTCGGAATTCCCAGTCGCCGCCCATCGCGGTGGAAATGACTTCCTCGGATTCGGTCGGTTGCGCGCCGCAATCATCGCGGATCGGGGTGGGGCCGTGGACCACGGTGTTGGTGAGCTTGCCGAGGCCCTCGACTTCCACTTCGACCACATCGCCGGGCTGCACCGGGCGGCTGTTGGCAGGGGTGCCGGAGAGGAGGACGTCGCCCGGTTCCAGCGTGATCGTGCGGGCGATATCGGCGACGAGGTAGTGCATGTCCCACTCCATCTCGCTGGTATTGCCGTCCTGCCGGACTTCGCCGTTGACCAGAGTGCGGATCTGCTTGCCCCGGAAATCCCAGCCCGTCACGAGGCCGGGGCCGATCGGGCAGAGCGTGTCCGAGCCCTTGACGCGCAGCATCGAGCCGGCGTCTGTGTCGCGGAAATCGTGGAGGCCGTAGTCGTTCGAAACCGAATAGCCGAGGATGTAGTCGGCGGCTTCCTCGGGCGAAATGTTGCGGCACGAGCGGCCGATGACGATGGCGATCTCGCCTTCGTAGTTGAGATACTTGCAGCGCTCGGGACGGACGACGGCGCCCTTGTGGGTGTTGAGCGCGGTGATCGGCTTGTGGAAGTAGGTCGGGGCGGGCGGGAGCTTGGTGATGAACTCCTTCACGCGGCTCTCGTAATTGAGGTGCACGCAGATAATCTTGCTGGGGTTGCAGGGCGCGAGGTGGACCGCTTCGTCCACGCCGATGCTGCGGCCGTCCTTGGTAACGAGCTCGTCGCCGTGGCGCGTGGTGAGGATGGGGTAGCCATCGAGCAGGATGCGGCGGTATTCGGTGGTCATCGTGAGGCCCTCTGATGCATGCTTGCTGTAGCTCCTAGCGCGGTGCGCGGCCACAGGCATTGGCCGCTGCGGCCAAGCTTGGCGGGGCGGGGGCGCTAGAAGCAGATGCAGATCTTCCAGACGAGGTATTCATGAGCGACCTGAAGGGCCTGTTCTATCCCCGCACGCCGACCGGCAAGGCGAGCATCGTGCCGCCGGTGCCGTGGCACTATTCGGGCGAGCTGATCACGCTGGAATACCGCACGGACCCCGCAAGGATCGCGGCACTGCTGCCGGAGGGCTTTTCGCTGGCGGACGAAGATCCGGGCGCTGTCGCGGCGATCTGGGCGGACTGGCAATCGACCAGCGACGATCCGGCGCAGATCCTTGATCCGGTGCGGGTGCAGTACAAGGAAATGTTCATCGTCGTGCGCTGCAAGTTCCAGGGCAAGACCTGGTCGCGCTGCGTGTACATCTGGGTGGACAAGGAATTCGCGATGCTGCGCGGACAGCATCAGGGCTATCCCAAGAAGCTCGGCTCGATCCAGATGAGCCGCCCGGTCTATGTGGGCAAGGCAGGGCCGCGCCTGCAGCCGGGCGGGACGTTTGGCGTGACCTTGGCGGCGTTTGACCGGCGGCTTGCGGAAGGGCGCTTCACAATCACGGACAGCGCCGAGAAGCCCGGCTTCGTCAACGGGCTGCCGATGGTGCACAACCGCTGGATGCCCGCGATCGAGACGGACGGGACGCAGAGCCTCGACGAAGTGGTGACGATGTCGAGCTATGACGTCGATTTCGGGCGCTGCTTCAAGGGCGATTTCGACCTGACGTACTTCGACTCGCCGGTGGAAGAACTGCTGGACATTGCGCCGCAGGAGAAGATTGCCGGGTACTGGCACGAGGTTGGCGTTTCATGGCGCGCGGGGACGACGCTGGCGCGGAACAATCTCGCCTGATCAACGGATTGCGGCACCGCCTTTCATCACCATGCGCACCCGGCGCACCGCGGCAATATCGCGCGTCGGGTCGCCCTCTACCGCGATGAGATCAGCGGTGAGGCCTGCCTTCACCGCGCCACGGTCCGCCAGATGGAAGGCGCGCGCGTTGCCTGAGGTGGCGGCGATAAGGACCTGCGCCGGAGCCATCCCGGCGGCGGCCATGCTTTCCAGTTCGAGCGCGTTTTCGCCGTGGGCGAAGACGCCGACGTCGCCGCCTGCACAGATCGGCACGCCCGCTGCCATGGCGAGGCGGAACGCGGCGCGGCTTTCGGCTACGGCGGGCGGGGCAGGCTCGGCGCCGTTCCAGCCGCGATAGCGGGCGATGGCGGCGGAGGCGGCGAGCGTCGGGCAATAGGCGATGCGCCTGGCGGCCATGGCCTTGAACACTTCGGCCGTGCCTTCATCGCCGTGTTCGATGGTATCGACTCCGGCGGCGATGGCGCGGCGCATGCCTTCGGCGGTCACGGCGTGGACGGCGACCGTGCGCCCGGCATCGTGCGCGGCGGCGGTGGCGGCGTCCATTTCGGCCTGGCTGAAAGTGGGCAGGCTCGGCTCGCCCGGGCGGTAGTGGTAATCGGCGTAGAGCTTCACGACGTCGGCGCCCGCCGCGATCTGGTTTCGTACGGCGCGGACCACGCCTTCGACGCCGCTGGCTTCCTCGGCGCCTTGGGGGACGGTGATGCCAGGTTCGAAACCCTTGGGGCCATAGGCGCCTTGCGCGACGATGGCGCGGGTGGCGACGAGGAGGCGGGGGCCGGGTGTGAGGCCGCTGTCGATGGCCTTCTTGAGGCCGACATCGGCGTATCCGGCGCCTTCGGTGCCGAGATCGCGTTCGGTGGTGAAGCCGGCCTTGAGCGTCACTTCCGCCTGCTTCGCCGCGCGGATCGTGCGGAGCGCGAGCGGTTCGTGGAGCACCTGATCATCCCACGGGGTTTCGTTGTAGGGGTGGAGGAACAAGTGGCCGTGGCCTTCGATCATGCCGGGCATGAGAGTCTGGCCGGGGAGATCGACGGTGGCCGTGCCGGGCGGGACGGCGAGATTGGGGCCGACGGCGGCGATCTTGTCACCCTCCACCAGCACCTGCCAGCCGGGATGGGGCGCGGGATCGGTGCCGTCGAACACCTGGGCGGGGCGGAGCAGGGTGCGCTGCGGTTCTGCGCTGGCGGCGCTGGCGGGGAGAGCGAGGACGAGCGCGAGGGCAGTGGTGAATTGGGCCTTCATGCGGCGTTCTCCCGGAAGTGACGCCGGGAGGATACGGCCTTGGCCGCCCGGTGCAAGATGGCGGGGGTGCAAATGGCGCGGTTCTGGCCGTGCGTGAGTGTGACCAATTGTGGAGGATTTTCGAACCAGCGTGACAAATTCAGCGCAGGTTAGTAGCGAGCCACTTGTGACCGTTACAGACCTCCCGAAACCCGCCATCGCCGAAATCGAAACCACCGGGCCGACGCCGCTCGATCCCCGGCAGTTGGCCCGTGATCTGCAGGTGTTTCGTGATCCGCAGCCGGTGCGGAGCGGGTGGGAGCTGGCGATCACGCTGGTTCCCTTCGTGGCCCTGTTCGGACTGATCGGGCTTGCGGTGCAGGCAGGCTACTGGCCGGCCTTGATCGCGACACCGCTGGCGGGGCTGTTTCTGCTGCGGCTGTTCATCATCCAGCACGACTGCGGGCACGGCGCATTCCTGCGCAGCAAGGCGGGGAACGACTGGATCGGCCGCGCGCTGGGGGCGCTTACGCTGACGCCCTATGATTGCTGGCGGCGATCGCATGCGCTGCACCATGCGGGTACCGGCAATCTCGATGCGCGCGGGTCTGGCGATGTGGACATGCTGACGGTGCGCGAATACCGCGAGCTTTCGTGGCTCGGGCGGCTTGGCTACAGGTTGTACCGTCATCCGGCGGTGCTGCTGGGGCTGGGGCCGGCCTATCTGTTTCTGCTGCGCCACCGCCTGCCGATCGGCCTGATGAAGGAAGGCTGGATCTACTGGGCGAGCGCGATCGGCACCAACCTGGTGACCTTGCTGGTGCTGGCGCTGCCGCTGTGGTTTTTCGGCTTTGGCGTGACGGCGCTGGTGTTTTTCCCGGTGCTGCTGAGTGCGGCATCGCTTGGCGTCTGGCTGTTTTACGTGCAGCATCAGTTCCCCAAGGCGTACTGGGAGCAGCGGTCCGACTGGTCGTTCTACGAGGCCGCGCTGGAGGGCAGTTCGTACCTCGAATTGCCGCCGGTGCTGGGCTGGTTCACCGGGCATATCGGGATCCACCATGTGCACCACCTGTCGAGCCAGATCCCGTTCTACCGCTTGCCCGAAGTGCTGGAGAAGCATCCCCGGCTGCGGACGTTGAACCGCTTCAACGTGGTGCAGGCGTGCGGAACCTTGCGGCTTGCGCTGTGGGATGAAGAGCGGCGCGGGATGGTTACGTTTCGTGAGGCCAGAGCGGCTTCTTAAGGCGGCGCCGCAGGCCCACCCCAACCCCTCCCGCAGGCGGGAGGGGCTTTTCAGGTTGCGCAGAGGTCGCTGTCTTGCCCGGGACGTGTAGGGGGATGCAAGGGCAATGGCCCTTGCCCGCCGGAGGCTTTTCCCACCTTAGGGCAAAGGCCCATCCGGCAAGCCCAGCGCGGCGCGGTCTGCCGTCGCGCCGGCGAGGTCGATGCCGGCGAGGGCAGCGCGGGCCTGGGCGTCGAGCAGGCGGACGCGGGCGTCGGTGGCGGCTTCCTCGCGCATGTTGAGGAGGAAGAAGTCGCTGGCGCCGAGGTCGAAGCGGCGGCGTTCGGCGGCAGCTAGGTCGTCGGCAAGGGCGGCTTCGTCGGCGGCGAGGCGGGCGGTCTTGGCGGCACCGTCGACCGCGATGGCGATGCCTTTGACTTCAACGGCGATCTGTTCGCGCACGAGCTGCTGGCGGGTGCGCAGGCCATCGATTTCGGCGCGCGCCTCGGCGATCTTGCCCTTGGCGGCGCGGCGCTGGAGGGGGACGGTGAGGCGGATGCCGACGATGGCTTCCTCGCCGTCGCGCGATTTGCCGCCGGGGCCGGTCTTGCCGACATCGTACGAGAGCTCGCCGCGCACATCGAGGCGCGGTTTCAGTTCGTTTTCGGCGAGCGCGAGCTTGAGCTCTGACTGGCTGAGGCGGGCGCTGATGGTCTGGACGTCGGGGCGGCCAGAAGCAATGTCAGCGGGCTGGCCGGGGCGCGTAGGCCTGAAGCCGGGGAGGCTGGCGGGCAAGCGATCGGGCTCGGGCACAAGGCGTTCGCCATTGTCGTCACGGTAGAAGAACGAAAGCGCGTTGGCGGCGGCGGCGTATTCCTGTTCGGAACGGACGACGAGCGCGCGGCGGCGGACGATGTTGGTATCCGCCTCGGTGAGGAGGATGGCGGGGCGGGCGCCTAGCTGGACCTGCCGGGCAATGCCGGCGCGGCGCTGCTCGGCGAGATCAAGCAGCGACTGGTAGGCCTTGAGGCGAAGGCCGGCGGCGACCCAGTTCTGGTACGTGGCGGCGGCGCGGGCCTGCACGCCGATGGCGACCATCTCGCGTTCAAGCCGGGCCGCATCGATATCGCGCGCGGCCATGGCGATGCGGCCGCGGCGTTCATCGATGGCGCGGTCGCGCAGGAGGGCGAAGAGGCCGCCGATCTTCAGTTCGCCGAGGCGGTCGGTATAGGCCTTGTCCTCGTAGATCGGGAAAGTGCCGCTGCTGACGCGGTAGCCGCCATAGAGCGAGCCGCCGTTGCCGGTGAGCGGGCGGGTGGCCTTGCTCTCGAGGTAGCTGCCCGAATAGTAGCCGAGCACGCGGCTCTGGACGTCGACATCGAACACGGTGTCGAACGCACCTTCCGCCGAAAGCGCGCGGCCTTCGGCTTGCCGGACCTTGGTCATCGCCTCGATGATCTGCGGGGCCTGCGTGGCGGAGGACTGGAGAACGTCAGCGAGCTGGAGCGGCGTAGTCTGCGCTGCTGCGGCAAGCGGCCACAGCAGTGCGAGAGCCGGCAAAAGACGGCGGATCATCTGGGCATGCTCACTTGGGTTTTCCGGCCTTGCGGACGGTGGCGTCGTCGTCCTTGGCCGGGCCGTCCTTCCCGGCCCCGCTGCCGCCCTTCCCGCTGATCGAATCCTTGATGTCCTGGCTGAATTCGAGCGGGAAATCGTTGAGCTGGCGCCAGAGTTCGTAGCCGACGCGGACGGTTTCCATCTGGATCCAGCCGCGCACCTTGGCGCCGAGCTTGGTGAAGCGCAGATCGGGCCAGGGCTTCTTGGTCGGATCGGGATCGACGAGAACGCGGAACAGGCCGCCCGCGTTGGACGTGGGATCGACCGCGCGGACGCGGCCATCGAAGATGCCTTGCGCGACCGAGGGCCAGCCGGAGAACTGGATCGCGGGCCAGCCTTCGAATTCGAGGCGGACGTGCTGGCCGGGGCGGACCAGCGCGATATCGCGGCCATCGATATAGAGCGCGACGGCGCGGTCCGCGGTTTCGGGAGCGATGGTGGCGAGGACCGAGCCGGGCGAAACGACACCGCCGCTGAGCGCTGCATTCACCGTCTGGATGCGGCCATCGCGCGGGGCACGCACGACCTGCGACGACTGGCGGGCGAGCTGGACGTCGATGCGCTGGAGCTTGGCGCGCGATTCGGCAAGCTTGGCGCCGCCTTCGGCGACCTTGATCTGCGCGAGTTCGACATCGCGGCGGGCGATCAGGCCATCGCGGAATAGCGCGGATGCGCGGTTCACATCGAGCTGGGCCGTGGCGCGTGACTGGGTGACGGCGGCGATTTCCGCCTCGACCTGCGCGCGTTCGGCGGCGAGGCGAGTGAGGTAATCGGGATCGAGATCGACCACGCGGGCGATGGGCTGGCCGGCCTTCACCTGCTCGCCGTCCGTGACGTACCATTCGGTGATGCGCCCGGAGACGAGGCTGGAGACATCGGCGGCGCGGTCATCGGGATTGAGCGCGACGACGAGGCCGTCGCCATTCGCCGTCTGGACCCAGGGCACGAAGGCCATGACCAGCGCGGCGGCGGTGATGGCGAGGAGGACCATCCACGCGGTGATGACCACCACGCGCGGGGACTTCATTTTCGCGAGCGTGGGGAAATGCTCGAGATGCTCAAGACGATAGGGCACGGGCTGCCTCCCGATCTGAGACATGGGCCGCAAGTTCGGCGGCGGAGGCGAAGCGGATCTGCTGCTGACGGCCGAGCCAGAGCCAGCCGTCGAGCGCCAAGGCGCCGGGGCGCGAGGTGCACAGCAGCACGGTGGTGCCGGCGGCCTTGAGGCGTTCGAGCACGCGCAGCAAATGTGCGGGCGGCATGACATCGAACACCGGCGCGAGGACGAGGACCTTCGGGCAGGCGAGCAGCGCGTTGGCGAGCTTGAGTTCCATCACCTCACCCACCGTGAGCGGCCAGCCGGAGGACGCGAGCGGGGTGTCGAGCCCCTCGGGCAGGCTGGCGATGCGTTCGCTCAGGCCCACCGCGTCAAGCGCGTCGAGCATGCTTTCCGGGGTCGCGTCGGTGATCGCGAGATTGAGGTATTCGCGGATGGTGACTTCGACGATGGTCGGCCGGTCAAGCACGATGACTTCGGAGCGCAGCATGTACATGTTGAGCCCGCCGAGGTCGGAGCCGCCGACCGTGACCAGGCCGTGATCGGGCGCGACATGGCGCTTGAGCAGCATCGAGAGTGTGCGCTCGACGCCGGGTTCGGGGACGGTGACAAGGCGTTCGCCGGCGGTGAGCGAGAAGTTGAGGTGCGTCTCGCCCAGTTTCACGTCGCGCAGGGAAATGGCGCCGTCGCGCGGGCCCTGGGTGCTGGGGAGGGGCAGCTTTTCCTGCGCGATGCCGTAGAGGAGCGAGAGTTCCTCGCAACTGGCGACGAGATCGTAGAAGGAATCGAGGTACCAGCCGAGCTGGCTGACGCCGTAGAACACGCTGGAAAGGATGAGTTCGGCGCCGACGAGCTGGCCGATGGTGAGCTCGCCCGCAAGGATGAGGTTGCCGCCGAGCGCGAGGAGCGCAGCCGAAGCCGTGGCGTAGAGCGTGAAGAAGGCGAGCGTCTGCGCGAAGCTGTAGCGGAAATAGGCCTTGTGCTTGGTGATGTAGTTCGCGGCCATCGCCTCCGAACGGTCCATCGCGAAGCCCACATGGCGGCTCGACTTGTAGAAGCCGTTGGAGCTGCCGACGCTTTCGAGCCAGCGCGCGGTATCGTGCTTGGCGTGGCTGAGCGCGACCGCGTTGGTCATCGAGCCGCGCGACCACAGGAGCCAGATCACGAGCAGCGCGAGCAGCAGCGTGACGTTGAAGGCGAGGAAGAAGGGGTGGTAGAAGCTGGTGACGACAAGGCCGACCGCTGATTGCAGCACGATGGTGAAGCCGCCGATGAGCAGGCTCGGCACCGATTTCTGGACGACGACCAGATCGAAGAAGCGATTGAACAGGTCCGCCCGGCGCGCATCGCCGAAGAAGGGATCGCGGGCGTGGACGGCGCGGATGGTGATCTCGGCCACGATGCGGGCGAACAGGCGGCGCTCGAACAGCGTCATCACATAGACGCGCAGCGCCGAAAGCATCGCCACGACAAACAGTAGCGCAAAGAGGAGGCCAGCGAGCGTCCACAGCTGCGCGGGCAGTGCGGTATAAGCCACGCTGTTGATGAGGAGTTGGACGGAGATGGGCGTGGCGAGCGACAGCAGGCCTATGGCAATGCCATAGACCGCCGCCAGCCGCAGATAGCCAGCATCTGGCCCGATGATTTCGGCCAGCCAGCGTATTGCATCGCGCAGTTCGACCCGCGTTGGTGCAGCCATGAAGTTCCCTGAGAGCTCTGAATTTCCGAAAACCGGTCAAGTTTGTGTACGCGATTGTGCAGCGCAGCGCCAATTACAACTCTTGTCTGGCGGCTATAGGCTGTGGTTATATCCCTCGATGGTCACGATCCGCCAACTGCAGTATCTCGTCGCGCTGGCTGACACGGGTTCCTTCGCCGAAGCCGCGCGGATCAGCCATGTTTCGCAGCCGGCGCTGAGCCAGCAGGTCAAGGCGCTTGAGGAGCGGCTTGGCGTGCGGCTGCTGGAACGCTCGACGACGGGGGCGATCCTGACGCCGATCGGGCGGAGCATCGTTTCCAAGGCGCGCGGCATTCTGGGCGAAGTGCTCTCGATCGAGGAACTGGCGCGCAGTTCGGCTACGGGGCTGACCGGCACACTGCGGATGGGCACGACGCCGACGCTGGGCCCCTATCTGCTATCGCCGATCATTGCCGACCTGCACCGCGCCGCGCCGGGGCTGCGGCTCTATGTGCGCGAGGGGATACCGGACGAGCAGGCGTTGCAGGTTTCGCGCGGGGAGCTTGACGTCATGCTCGGGCCGCTGCCGATCCGGGGTGATGATCTGGAGATCGAGCCCTTGTTCCGCGAGCCGCTCGATCTGGTGGCGGCGGTGGATAGTCCGCTGGCGCAGGGGCCGGTCGAGCCGGGAGCGCTCGCGGGGCAAGTGCTGCTCTCGCTCGATACGCGGCATCACCTGCACCGTGAGACGCAGCTTATCGCGGAAGCGCATCATATGGCGCTGAGCCCGGACTACGAAGGTACCAGCCTGGATAGCCTGCACATGATGGCGGCATCGGGGCTGGGGCTGACGGTGCTGCCACGGCTCTACCTGCAGAGCGATGTGGGCGGGCTTTCGGGGCTGGGCGTGGTCGATGTCGCGGGGTGGCGGGCGCATCGCTCGGTCGCGCTGGCGTGGCGGCGGGGGACGAGCATGGAAGCGGCGTTCCGCGTGATTGCCGAGCATGTGCAGCGCTCGGCGCGGCGGATGCTGGAGAAGCGGCTGGGTTAGGGCTTTGCCGGGGCTTCCCAGCCGCCGCCGAGGGCCTTGAACACGCTGATCTGGGCGTCGGCGCGGTCGGCTTCGGCGCTGGCGAGGGCGGCGCGGGTCTGCGCGCGTTGGCGTTCCGCGTCGAGGAGCTGGAGGAAGCTGTCCGCGCCGTAGTCGAAGCGGGTGCGCGAGAGGCGCGCGGCGTCGGCGCTGGCGGTCATCGCGCGGCGCAGGGCGGCTTCGCGTTCGGCAGCGCCGCCGGCGCGGGCGAGCGACTGTTCGGCTTCCTTGAGCGCGTTGAGGATGGCTGCGTCAAACTTGGCCAGCGAGCCTTCCGCGACGGCCTTGCTTTCGCGCACACGGGCGCGGGCGGCGCCATTGAAGGGGAAGTTCCACTTGATCAGCGGGCCGACCGAATAGCCGAACGACTGCGCGGAGCCGAGATTGCTGAACTGCGTGGCGCCCAGCGACGTGCTGCCGAGCAGCGAGATCTTGGGATAGAGCGCGGCCGTGGCGACGCCGATGCGCGCGGTATCGGCGGCCAGCGCGCGTTCGGCCTGGCGGACATCGGGGCGGCGGGCCAGCAGGGTTTCGCCGTCACCCACCGGCAAGGGTTCGCTGGCGGTGGGGACCGCGCGGCACCTGGCGGCGGCGCTATCGAGGATCGCGGCCGGCGGATCGCCGGTGAGGACAGCGAGCGCGTAGAGCGCGGAGCGGCGCTGGGCTTCGAACACGGGAACCTGCGCGCGCGCCTGCTCGATCAGGACTGTCGCCTGATCGACTTCGGCCTGGGTGCCGCGCCCGGCGGCAAGGCGGCGCTGGGTGAGATCGAGGGTCTTTGCCTGCAGCTGCTCGGTCTCACGCGCGACATCGGCCTGTTCGCCGAAACCGCAGGCCGAGGCATAGGCGCGCGCGGTTTCGGCAGCGACCGAGACGCGGGCAGCATCGACGGCGGCCTGCGCGGAGGCGGCATCGGCGCGCGCAGCTTCGACCGAGCGGCTGACGCCGCCGAACAGATCGACTTCGTAGGATGCGTCGAACCCCAGCGTGAAGAAGTCGTTGGTCACGGTGCGGCCAAGCGCCGGGACGACTTGCTGGCTGTTGGTGAACTGCGCGCTGGTGTTCGAGGTGGGCAGGCGCGCGGCACCGGATTCGGACAGGACAGCGCGGGCGCGCTGGAGATTGGCGGCGGCAACGCGCAGGTCGGTGTTCTTGACGAGCGCCTGCGTGACGAGCCGGTCAAGCTCCGGATCCTTGAACAGCTGCCACCACTGCGGCGGCAGCGGTGACGGCGTGACCGCGCCGTTTTCCAGCGCTTCGGTGAGGCGCACCTGTTCGGGCGGCAGCGCGGCGGGGCGCTTGTAGTTCGGGCCGACTGCGCAGGCGCCCAGAGCCAATGGGAGCAGCAGCGCGGGCAGAAGCTTCATGCCCCGGTTCATGCTTCAGTCTCCGCCGCCGGGGCCGTCTTGGGCTTGCGGCGCAGCCAGCGGCCGAGCCGTGTCCCGAGGGCCTGGCTGATGATGTAGAACGAAGGCGTGAAGAGCAGGCCGAACAGCGTCACGCCGATCATGCCGAAGAACACCGCGATGCCGAGCGCCGAGCGCATTTCCGCGCCGGGACCGGTGGCGATGACGAGCGGCAGGGTGCCGAGGATGAAGGCGATCGAGGTCATCAGGATCGGGCGCAGGCGTTGGTGCGCGGCGCGTTCAGCGGCGGCGCGCGGTTCCAGCCCCTCGTCCTCGCCCTGCCGCGCGAACTCGACGATGAGGATCGCGTTCTTGGCGGCAAGGCCGATCAGCACGACGAGCCCGATCTGCGTGAGGATATTGTTGTCGCGGCCCATGATGTCGACGCCGACGATAGCCGCGAGGAGGCACATCGGGACGATCAGGATGACCGCGAGTGGCAGCACGAGGCTTTCGTACTGCGCGGCGAGGAGGAGGAACACGAAGACCACGGCGAGCCCGAAGACGAGGATGCCGGTGTTGCCTGCCTGCTGCTGCTGGTAGGCCAGTTCGGTCCACTCATACGTGAAGCCGGCGGGGAGGTTGGCCTTGGCCAGCTGGTCCATCGTGGCGAGCGACTGGCCGGACGAGAACCCGCGCTTGGTATCGCCCTGCACTTCGGCTGCGGGGTAGAGGTTGAAGCGCACGACGCGGTAGGGGCCGCTGTCGTTCTTGAGGGTCATCACGGCGGCGAGCGGGACCATGGTGCCGGAGGCCGCACGCGTCTTGAGCCGGAGGATATCGCCGATATCGTCACGATAAGGCGCATCGGCCTGCGCGGTCACGCGGAAGGTGCGGCCGAGGAAGTTGAAGTCGTTGACGTAAGTACTGCCAAGATAGGTGCCCAGCGTCGCGAACACGCGCTCCACCGGCACGCCGATCTGCTCGGCACGCTCACGGTCGATATCGGCCTTGAGGCGCGGGGTCTTGGTGTTGAAGGTGGTGAACACCGAAGTGAGGCCGGGCTCCTGATTGGCGGCCATCATCATCTTGAACGCGGCGCCCTCGAGCGCGGCATAGCCGGCGCCGGAGCGGTCCTCGATCATCATCTTGAAGCCGCCGCCGGTGCCGATGCCGCGCACGGGCGGCGGGGGCACGACGAGGACGTTGCCTGCAGTGATCGATCCGTAGGCCTTGCGCAGTTCGTTCGCGACCTGATCCGCCGAGGCGGTGCGGTGATCGAAATCCTTGAGCGTGATGAAGATCGCACCGGCATTGGGGGCGGTGGTGAAAGTCGCGCCGTCAAACCCGGCAAACGCGATGGTTGCCTTCACCGCAGGGTTGTCACGCGCGATCTTGGCGGCGGCCTGCACGATCTCGTCGGTGCGCTGGAGCGAGCTGCCCGGCGGAAGCTGGACGACGCCGATCAGGTAGCTCTGGTCCTGCGCGGGGATGAACCCGGTGGGGGTCTCATAGAAGCGCCAGCCGGCAATCGCGAGCAGCAGGACATAGGCGACGCCGATCATGCCGAGCGAGCGGACCAGCCGCGCGGTGAGGCGGCCGTAGCGCTGCGAAAGAGCTTCGAAGCGTTCGTTGAAGCCGCGCGCGAAACGTACGGGCACGCCGCGCCAGCCGGTGGGGCAAGGCGTCTCGCCATGATCGCGCGGCTTCAGGATCAGCGCCGCGAGCGCAGGCGACAGCGTCAGCGAGACGAAGGCCGAGATCGCGGTGGCGCTGACGATGGTGAGCGCAAACTGCTTGTAGAACGCGCCCGAAATGCCGGGAATGAAGGCGGTGGGGATGAACACGCCGCACAGCACCAGCGCAATCGCGATGAGTGCGCCGGAGACTTCGTCCATCGTCTTGTGGGCAGCCTCGCGCGGGGTGAGGCCTTCCTCTTCCATCAGGCGCTCGATGTTCTCGACCACGACGATAGCGTCATCGACGACGATGCCGATGGCGAGGACGAGGCCGAACAGCGAGAGGTTGTTGAGGCTGAACCCGAAGGCGGCCATCGCCGCGAAGCTGCCGATCAGCGAGACCGGGATCGCGAGGATCGGGATGATCGAGGCGCGCCAGCTTTGGAGGAACACCAGCACGACGAGCGCGACGAGGATGATCGCCTCAAGCAGCGTGTGCTGGACCGCCTCGATCGAGGCGCTGATATATTCGGTGGGGTGGAACGGCACCGAATATACGAGGCCGGGCGGGAAGGTTTTCGACAGGTCCTTCAGCTCGGCGTCGACGGCGGCGGCGGTCTTGATCGCGTTCGATCCCGGCAGCTGGCTGACGGCGAGGCCGAGCGAGGGGAAGCCATCGCGATAGGCGTTGGTGCCGTAATCCTGCGCGCCGAGTTCGAGGCGCGCAATATCGCGCAGGCGGGTGAGGCGGCCCTCATCATCGCGCTTGATGATGATGTCGCCGAACTCGTCGGTCGAGGTCAGGCGGCCCTGGGTCTGGATGCCGAGCTGGAACGCGGTGCCGCCCTGGTTGAACGGCGGTTGCCCGACCGAACCGGCCGCAACTTGCGCGTTCTGCGCGCGGATCGCGGCGATGATTTCGTCTACGGTGAGATTGCGGCTCGCGGCGGCATCGGGATCGATCCACACGCGCATGTTGTAATCGCGCGCGCCGATGATGCGCACCCCGCCGACACCCGGAATGCGGCTCAGCCGGTCGAGCACTTGCAGCGTCGCATAGTTGGCGACGTACTGGTGGCTGAGCGACTTGTCGGGCGAGAACAGGTTCACGACCATGAGCAGGTCGGGCGAGTTCTTGCGCACCGTGACGCCGATCTGGCGCACTTCCTCGGGCAAGCGCGGCTCGGCCGTGGCGACCCGGTTCTGCACCAGGACCTGCGCCTGATCGACATTGGTGCCGGCCTTGAACGTGACCGTGATCGAGACATTGCCGTCGCCGGTGGACGACGACTGCATGTAGATCATGTTCTCGACGCCGTTGATCGATTCCTCGAGCGGGGCGGCGATGGTTTCGGCCAGCGTTTCGGCGGTCGCGCCCGGATAATTCGCCGAGACGACGACGGTGGGCGGGGCGATTTCCGGGTACTGGCCGACGGGCAGCGAGGGATAGGCGATCGCCCCGATGATGACGATCAGGATCGAAAGCACCGCCGCGAAGATCGGACGGTCGATGAAGAAATGCGGCAAGCGCATTACTTGGCTGTCGCCTCGGCTGCTGCGGGCGCCGCAATGGCACCGGATGCGGGCGAATCCGCCGCTGCGCGGGGCTTCATCGTGATCACCTTGGCATCGACGTCCATGCCGGGCTGGAGCCGCGCGAGGCCATCGAGGATCACCTTCTCGGTCGGCGCCAGACCCGTCTTGACCACGCGCAGACCTTCGACGAGCGGGCCGGTTTCGACATTGCGCTGGACCGTCTTGCCGTCCTTGCCGACGACATAGACGAAGCGGCGGGTCTGGTCGGTGACGATGGATTCGTCAGGCACGAGCAGCGCGCTGTAGGTGCCCGAACCGAGCAGGCGAGCGCGGCCGAACATGCCGGGGACGAGGAAGCCGTTAGAATTGCTCACTTCCGCAAAGGCGCGGATCGTGCCCGAATTGCGATCGATGGCGTTATCGACGAACTTCATCAGGCCGTGCCAGCGGTAGCTCGTCTCGTCCGCCAGCTTGATGTCGACCGGGTTGGGGGCATAGCGCGAGGATTGGCGCTCACCCGCCTGCGCCTGGCGGACATACTTGAGGTAGAACGTTTCCGCGCCTTCGAAGGCGAAGCGGATCGGATTGACCGTGACGACACGGGTGAGGACCGTCTGCCCGGCGGCGACATACGTGCCGATCGAGACGCGCTTGTCCGACACGCGGCCGCTGATGGGCGAGCGGACGGTGGTGAAGGAGAGATCGAGCGACTTCGCTTCGAGGTTGGCGCGGGCGGCCCCGGCAGCGGCGACGGCGCTGCGCAGATTGGCTTCCTTGGTCTCGAACTCTTCGCGGCTGATCGCCTGCGCATCGACGAGCTTCTGCGCGCGGGCAAGCTCGGTGCGGGCGTTGGTGACGAGCGCCTGCGCCTTGGCGAGATCGGCGCGCGCCTGTTCGGCGGCGGCGCGATAGGGGCGCGGATCGATCGTGAAGAGGACCTGGCCCTTGGTTACTTCGACGCCCTCGCGAAAGTTCACCGTCTCGACCGTGCCGGAGATCCGCGGGCGAATCTCGACATCCTGCACGGCTTCGAAGCGGCCGACATAGTCGTCCCAATCCACCACCTGACGCTTCAGGGGCAGGGCAGCCGAGACATGCGGCCTGGGCGGTGGTGGCGGTGCGCCCCCCGAACAGGCGGCAAGCGCCAGCGGGAGGGCGACGACGAGCGGGAGAGGAACGATTCGACGCACTTAACGTAAGTAGGTGTCCTAGATTGGAAGCGCAACTCCTGCTGCGGTGCAGCGTCATGCCCGGATGGGTGATGGACAGTGTCGTCAGTGGTTTCCCGTCTTGCCAGTGGCGCGCGGGCTGATCAGTTGCTACAAGAAACGCAAATCAAGGCCCGTGGGGAGATGACAGCGTGGCAATCGAGGCAAAGGTCAATGGCAAGGCGGTAAGCTTCGCAGGGGAACCGGATACCCCGCTGCTGTGGGCGATCCGCGAGGAGCTGGGGATGACCGGCACCAAGTTCGGCTGCGGCATCGCGGCCTGCGGCGCGTGCAGCGTGCACATCGATGGCGAGATCACGCGTTCGTGCAGCGTGCCGATCAGCGACGTGGCGGGCAAATCGATCACCACGATCGAGGGCCTTGCCGCCGCCGATGGAACGCTCACCGCGCTGCAACAAGCATGGATCGCGCATCAGGTGCCGCAGTGCGGTTATTGCCAGTCCGGGCAGATCATGGCGGCCGCGGCTCTGCTGGCGAAGACGCCCAAGCCGAGCGATGCCGATATCGATGCGGCGATGACCAATATCTGCCGCTGCGGGAGCTATCCCCGCATTCGCGCGGCGATCCACGATGTGGCCGGCACCGCTGCCGCCACTCCCGCGATTCCGGCCTGAGGAGCAAGCACATGGGCATGTTGCGCAGAACATTCCTCATCGGCGGCGCGGCTCTGGTCGGCGGCGGCATTTTCGCGGTGCAGTATGGCGATAGCTCGGCCAGGTCGCAGGCGGCGAAGCTGACCGACGGCACTGGCGGACACAATTTCGGCACCTGGCTGCGGATCGGCGAGGACGATACCGTCACGCTCTATTCGCCGCACACCGATATCGGGCAGGGATCGAACACGGGCCTTGCGCAGATGCTGGCCGAGGAACTGGACGCGGACTGGAGCAAGCTTTCGGTCGTTTCGGCGCCGGCGGAATCGGCGTTTGCCAACGTGGTGCTCGGCAAGGGCTTCCTTGCCGACATGAGCGGCTATCCGGGGATCATCGGCGCGCTGCCGATGTCGCTGCTGGGGATGGTGGCGCGCCAGCTCAACCTGCAGATCACCGGGGGCTCCTCGGCGCTGCGCTTCACCGGGCAGCACGGGCTGCGCGTACTCGGCGCAGGGACGCGAGCTGCGCTGATCGAGACGGCGGCGGGCCGCATGGGCGTGCCGGCGGGCGAGCTGACGACGGCGGAGGGCAAGGTTGTCCACGCCAAGAGCGGCAAGTCGATGCGCTATGGCGAACTGGCGGCGGAGGCTGCCACGCGCAGCTTGTCGACCAAGGTGGCGCTGAAGGACCCCAAGGACTTCAAGCACATGGGGAAGTCGATTCCCCGCTTCGACATTCCGGCCAAGGTCAACGGCACCGCGCAATACGGGATGGACGTGAAGAAGCCCGACATGCGCGTGGCGACCGTGATCGCGGCGCCGGTGCGCGGCGGCAAGCTGGAATCGGTCGATCCCAAGCCGGCGCTTGCCGTGGCAGGCGTCGAGAAGGTGATCAGCCTCGAAGGCGCAGTCGTGGTCGTCGCCAAGGGCTATTGGCAGGCGCTGAAGGGCGCGCGGGCGCTGGCGCCGAAGTTTACCGACGGCGGACATGGCCTGATCACCACGGCCACGATCTTTGCCGAGCAGGACAAGCTGGTCGCTGAAGGCAAGCCAACCAAGACCATGGGCGAAGGCGACGTCGATGCGGCGCTCAAGGCGGACGGGGTCAAGGTGATCGAGGCCGATTACCGGATGCCGTTCCTCCACCATGCGATGATGGAGCCGTTTGCGCTGACCGCGCATTACAAGGACGGCCATCTCGACGTGTGGGGCGGCATGCAGGATCCGCTGGGCGCCAAGGCGGCGGCAGCGAGCGCTGCGGGCCTCAGCGCCGACAAGGTGACGTTTCATCCGATGCTCATCGGCGGCAGCTTTGGCCGCCGCCTGCCGATGTACATGGAGATCGTCGATCAGGTGGCGCGGGTCGCCATGCAGGTGCCTTATCCGGTCAAGATCATCTGGTCGCGCGAAGAGGAAGTCTCGCAGGGTGCGTACCGTCCGCAGAGTTCGGCCAAGCTGACGGCGGCGCTGGGCACGGACGGCAAGATCGCCGCGTGGCGCAACGATTTCGCTCAGCCGGAAGACGGCCTGCGCGAAGTGCCGTTCTTCTATGACGTGCCTGCCGTGGCGCGGCGGCATTTCAAGCAGGTTTCAAACCAGACGGTTGGTGCGTGGCGCTCGGTCAATGCGACGCAGCACGGGTTCACGACCGAGAGCTTCATGGACGAGCTGGCGCATACCGCCGGGGTCGATCCGGTGGAGTTCCGCCTCAAGCACCTCAAGCCCGGTCGGCACCGCACGGTGCTGGAGGAAGTGGCGAAGCGCAGCGCCTGGGGCTCGCCGCTCGAGCCGGGTCATGCGCGCGGCGTGGCGGTGGTCGAATGCTTCAACACGATTGTCGGGCAAGTGATCGAGGCTTCGCTGGCCGCGGACGGCACGCCCAAGGTGCACAAGGCGTGGGCGGTGGTCGATTGCGGGACGGTGGTGAACCCCACCGCTGCCGAGGGGCAGATCCTTGGCGGGCTGGTGATGGGGCTATCGTCCGGCATCGGCGAGGCGATCACCATCGACAAGGGCGCGGTGCAGCAGAGCAACTTCAGCGACTATGAAGTGCTCAAGCTGGCCAATGCGCCGGTGGTGGATGTGCACTTCATCAACAGCGGCGCGGAAATGGGCGGGATTGGCGAGCCGGGCCTGCCGCCTGCCACGCCGGCGCTGGCGAATGCGCTGTTTGCGCTGACCGGCAAGCGGGTGCGGGCGCTGCCAATCAAGGATCAGGCGAAGGCTTGATCCTCTCCTCTTGCGGCGTTTGCGATTGGTCCCCTCTCCCCACCCTCTCCCCTGTCCTTCGACATGCTCAGGATGAGCGGGGGAGAGGGCTTTCCCTGTGATCAGGCCCTGTGATCAGGCCCTGTGATCAGGCCGTGTGATCATGGCGCGATCTTCGCGCCGCTTTCCGGGGTGTTCCAGCCGCGGATTGCCACGCTGGCAGGTTTTGCGTCAGCGGGCACGCGGACCATGATTGTGCGTTCCTCACCCGGCATCAGCGCGACGTAGTTGTCGTCGAAATAGGCGGGGAGGACACGTGCCCCCGCCTTGTCAAGCACGGTGAGCTTGATCGCGAGCGCGGGGGTCTTGCCGGTGTTGGCGAGGGTGATGGTCAGCGGACGGTCGGTGCCCTGCGGCGGGCTGGCCTTGGCCTTGAGGCTGATCGCAGCGGCGGGCATGGTGCCCAGATCGCGGTAGGCGGCGGTATCGCGGCCGCGCCAGTAGAAATTGCGGCTTTGGACCTTGCCCGACGCGTCGGCGAGATCGAGCGCGACCAGCACCATGCCGCCGCCCGCCATCAGCGGCGCCAGATCGACGGTGCCGACGGGCGTTGCCCTGTTGGCGGGGGCGGTGAGCGCGTGTTCCTGCTGGAGGAGCGTACGTCCGGCGAGATCGGTGACCCGCACGCGGGCCGTAAGCCCCGGCAGATCGCTGCGCGTGGTGTTGATCACCATGAGCGCGTTGTCCGGCAGATTGAGCTGGATATGCACCGGCTCAGCGCCCGCTTTCGCACCGTAGTAGGCAGCGTGGGTGTCCATGTCCGAGCTGTAGAGCTGCCACGCGTTCGACGGCCACGAGGGGTGCGTCATCCAGAACAGGCGGCCAGAGTTTTTCGTCCACAAGTGGCCGACAAAGCCTTCCATCATCGCCTTGTGCGTTTCGAGGTTCATCATTTGCGCCTTGCGCTCGAAATCGGCGAGGCTTGTCGCGGGGCTGAACATCGCGCTCAGCGTTTCCATGAACGTGCGCGTGTCGCCGTTCCCGCTGAAGTGCCAATCGTGATAGGCCATCGTGTCGCCGAGCGGCCAGCGATCTGCGGCGGGCACGCTGGCTTCGATGGCTTCGCGCGTGGCGAGGCTGGGTGTGCCAGTTTCGACCGAGAAGCCCGAGGCGAGATCGGTGAAATAGCCTTCCGGCGGACGGTAGTTGTAAGGCCCGCTGCCTTGCAGGTTCACGACGTTGGACGAGCCGGTATACCAGCGCGTGCCGTCAAGCTTTTGCACCAGCGCATCGAGGCCTTCGTTGAGCGCGGGGTAGGGCACGCCTTCGTTGCGGCCGAACCAGAGCGCGATGCTGGGATGGTTGCGATAGCGCGCGATGGTGTCTGCCGCGTTGGCGAGGAAGAGCTGCGGGTCCTCGGGCTCGATCTGGAAATCCTGGGTGGACTGCCAGAAATCGTTGAGGATCAGCATGCCGTTCTCGTCGGCAAGGTCGTAGAATGCGGGCTCGGTGTTGTTGCCCATCCAGTTGCGGATGACGTTCATGTGGGCCTCACGTTCGAGGCGGAAATAGGGCTCGAGTTCGGCGCGGCCGAAGCGCTTCATCGCATCGTCCATGCCCCAGCTGCCGCCGCGCGCGGCAATGCGCACGCCGTTGACGCGCAAGGTGAGGTGGGGGAGCGCGAAAGTCTGCTCTGCGGGGCGGACGGCGGCGGATTTCTCGCCCGTGGGGGTGAGGCTTTGCGCCCAGCCGAGCGGGGTCTGCTTGATGGCCTGATGGCGGACATCGATCAGCGGGAGTTCGCCGGGCCGTGCATCGGTGGGATCGACTTCGACGCGGTTCAGGCGGCCTGCATGATCGAAGAGCGACAAGTCGTAGCTGATCTCGCGGATGCCGAAGCGGAGGGTGCGCGTGTCGGAAGGCTGGCCGTTTGCGGTGGCGGTGAGGGTGAGCGTGTAGAGCGCGGGGTCGCCGTATCCATTGGGCCACCACAGGCGCGGGTTGGCGATGTGGAGCGCGGGGTCGGTTTGCGGCGAGAAGGTGACTGCGGTTTCGCCGGGGGCAGCGGTGACGGTGCGGGTGAGCGTGATGTCGCCGATCTGCGCACTGAGGGTGAGCGGGATCGGCGCGGTGCCGGGATTGATGACGGGGACAGTGACGGTGACGTCCGCGCTGTCGGTGCGGGGGAGCGGCAGGTCGGTGACGACATGCGGGTCGCCGAGGCGGACGGGGCCAGTGGCTTCGAGGGTGACGCCTTGCCAAAGGCCGGTGTTGCGATCGCGGATGCCGGGGATCCAGTCCCAGCCTTCGGTGGCAACAAAGGTGGGGCCGTCGATGGCGAGCTGGCCGCCGTTTTCGCCGACGCCGCCTTTGACCGACTGTTCGTGCGGGATGCCGGGATGCGGCGGGGGGCTGACCTTTATGGCGACGACGTTTTCACCGGCCTGCGGGGTGAAGGTGAAGCGGCCGCGCGCAAAGGCGCCTTTCATCGTGCCCAAGGCCACGCCGTTGATCCAGACTTCGGCGGCGTAGTTGATCCCGTCAAAGCGCAGGGCGAGCGATTTTCCGGCGGCTTCGGCGGGGACGGCGAAGCTGGTGCGGTACCAGTAGGCCTGGCGGGCGAGGCTTTCGGGGATCGCGAGGTTGTTGAGGCCGTAATAGGGGTCGGGATAGACACCGCGGTCGACCATCGTGGCGAGGACGGTGCCGGGGACGCGGGCTGCGAGCCACCTGCCGGTATCCACGCCGGGGCGGGAAAGCGCGGCGCCATCAGTGATGCCGAGATCGGGAGCCGGGATCAGCTTCCAGCTGCCCACCTGCCACTCCCCGGGGCCGGTGGGGGCGAGGGCAGGTTGGGACTTGATCGGGATGGCGTGAGGGGCGCTGGGCGGGGTGTTGGCATGGGGGAGCAGCCAGGCGTCCTGCTGTTCGGTGAGGCCGATATTGGCCTTGCGCTGGAACGGCCAGCCGACGCCGACTTCGCGGAACTGAACGGTGGCGAAATCGGGGCGCTGGGCGAAGAGTGCGGCAGCGTCGCGGGCGGTGTCGTCGAGTGTTGCTGCGGCCAGCGAACCGGCGAAATGGGGCTTGCCGGGGATGGGCGGGGCGATGGCGATGCGGGGTTCGGTCGCGGGCGTGATGGCGGGTTGCTGCGCGGCGGGTTTGCCATCGATGTAAAGGCGCGCGGTCTTGCCGTCGAAGGTGGCGGCGAGGTGAGTCCAGCGTCCGGCGGTGAGTGGTGTGGAGGCGGTGAGCAAGGTTTCGCCCAGGCGGAGGGCGGGGCGGCCATCGCTTAGGACCAGTGCGCGGCCCTGCTGGATCAGCGTGACTTCGCCGGGCTGGATGCGGTCCGGCTTGACCCATGCCGAGAGCGTGAAGGGCGCGCCCGGTGCAGCGGCCGGGAACGCGCGCTCGATCCCGATGCCGCCTTCGAGGATGCGCACGTTGTAGGGGCCGCCGCCATCGGGGACTTCTGCGTGGACAGACGGGGCGGTCAGCGCGCTGGCGGCGAGGAGGGCGGGCGCCAGATGGCGCAAGATTCCGGGCATTGTGCTTCTCTCCCCGCGCCGGGCCTTGCACTGGCCCAACGTCTGACAACGCGATCAATTGGCACCAGCATAGTCAATTTAAAATGCATAATAAATGCATTATTTTGCCGATAGCTTGCACCCCGCCACGATATCGCCCTTCGTGCCCAGCGTCACGCTGGCGAGACCGAAGGAAAGCGGGCCGCGCGTGGCGAGGACGAGCGGGCTGGAGACGCCGTGGCTGGCCGAACCGGCGGGCAGCAGGCACTTGAGCGGGACTGCGAGCACCTTCCATTCGCCGAGGGGCAGCGCGGCAAGTTCAGGCAGGGCGACCGGCGCGGTGCAAGGACCGCTGCCGCAGCGCGCGGAGATGGTGACGGGGGCGCCGGGCCGTGCATCGAGCTTCATATTCACAAGCAGGAGCACATCGCCGTTGGTCTCCCGCGAGAGATCGCGCGGGGAGGCGGCTTCAAGCGCGATGGTTGCGGATTCGGGGCCCTTGTCGACGACGATGCGGCGCGCGCCTTCCTGCACGTCCTTGTCGATGGCGGTGATGGCGATGCGGCCGCCCGGCGTGGTGGCGGGGACGGGGCCGACGACATGGGGCGCGGCGTAGGGATCGGTCAGGACAAGCGACCAGCCGGTCTGCGCCTGCCCGCGCTGGAGGTATACGCCGGGGACGGCTTCGGCAGCGACGCCGGGGTCTTCCGGCAGGGCGGTCCACGGCGCGGCGCCTTGGGCCATCGATAGGCCGTAGCCATAGGCGTAGAGGGGATCGTCGCCATGCTTGGCCGTGCGCGGCCATGCGGTGGGCAGGCGGCCAGTGAAGTCGGCGCCGTCTTTCGCATAGAGCACATCGGCGACGCCTTCGCCTTCCGAGCCGGGGAGCCACGCGACAACGAAGGCGTCGGCGGCGTTGAGTTCGGGGTTTACGAACAGCGGGCGACCGGTGAGCATGACGGCGACGACGGGGATGCCCTGCGCCTTCAGGGCCTTCATCGTGGCGAGCGGACCGGTGAGCCCCTCACGCAGCTGGAGCGAGCGGATATCGCCTTGGAATTCGGCATAGGGCGTTTCGCCAAAGACGACGACGGCGGCATCGGGTTTTTGCTTGAACTGGCCATCGGCGGCGAGTTCGGCGCTACCGCCGGAGGCTTCGGCGGCGGACTTGAGGCCTTCCCACAGGCTGGTCGCGCCCGGGAACTGGTCTCGGGTGAGGCCGGTGCCCTGCCAGGTAATGGTCCAGCCGCCGGACTGGCGGGCGAAGTCATCCGCGCCGTCACCGGCGACGAGCAGGCGTGCGCCTTGCTTCAGGGGGAGGACGCCGGTGTTCTTGAGCAGGACCAGCGACTTGCGCACGGCTTCGCGGGCGATCGCGCGGTGTTCGGGGCTGCCGAGCAGATTCAGCTGGCCGGCAAGCGGGCGCGTGGAGGGCGCGCCCATTTCGAACAGGCCGAGGCGGGCCTTGACGCGCAGGACGCGGGCTACGGCATCATCGAGGCGGGACATGGGGACGGTGCCGTCCTGAACCTGCCGCAGGAGGCTGGTGTAGAGCGGTTTCCAGCTATCGGGCGCCATGTACATGTCGACCCCGGCGAGGAGGGCCTGCGGGCAGCTGGCGTTGGTGCAGCCGGCGATCTGGCCGTGGGCGTTCCAATCGGTGACGACGAAGCCGCCGAAGCCGAGGCGGTCCTTGAGCACATCGGTGACGAGGCCCTTGTTGCCGGCGATCTTGACGCCGTTCCAGCTGGAGAAGCTGGTCATTACCGTGGCGACGCCGTTCTCGATCGCGGGAAGATAGGGCGCGCCGTGGACGAGCCGCAGGGTGGTCTCGTCGATCTCTGCATCGCCCTGATCGTGGCCGTCCTTTGTGCCGCCATCGGCGAGGAAATGCTTGGTGCTGGCGATGACGTGGGGGCCGGCGAGGACGCGGCCGGTGGTCGGCGGGCCTTGCAGGCCGCGGACCATGCGGCCGACATAGCTGGCGACAAGGGCGGGATCGGAGGAATAGCCTTCGTAGGCGCGGCCCCAGCGGTAGTCCTGCGGGACGGTGACGGTGGGGGCGAAGGTCCATTCCTGCCCGGTGACGCGGATCTCGGCGGCGGTGGCGGCGCCGATCTTCTCGATCAGATCGGGATCGCGCATGGCGCCAAGGCCGACGTTGTGGGGAAAGAGCGTCGCGCCGATGATGTTGCTGTGGCCGTGGACAGCATCGGTACCCCAGATCATCGGAATGCCCGGGCAGCCGGGGCGGCCACGCATCGAGGCGGCGTAGAACAGATCAGCGTAGCGCAGCCACTCGCGCGCCGGGGCGAGGTCATTGCCACCGGGGCCGGAGTTGCCGCCATTGAGCACCGAGCCGAGATTGTACTTCGCGACATCCTCGGGCGTGAGGCTGGCGATATCGCCCTGGATGACCTGGCCGACTTTGCAGGCCGAGTCCATCTGCTTGAGAAGCTGCGCAATTTTGGCCTCGTCTGCATCCGTGTTGACCTTGGGCCAGGCGATTCGCGGCCACTGCTCCGGGTGAACGTTCGCAGCCGATTCGCCCACGCTGTTGGCCGGAGTCGCGAGCACGGCAACCGGGGTGAAACAGGCTGCCAGAGCCATGGCGCAGGCCATCCCGGCAACGGTGCCGGTGAGGTGCGAAATCCGCTTCATTCCTTGGTTTTCCTCTCCGTTTCCCGGGCTGGTTGACCATACCGGGCTTCTGGAATAATTAAAGATGGTGTTATAAATTGAATGACAACGTTGACAATACGGACAAGATGATCGTATTTCAACCGTGCCACACAGTTTCGGCCAAATCCCGCGAGGGGGTGCCGGAAAACCAGAAAGGCGGCATCACCCCGGCCAAAGCGGGGGGTGTCGCTCAACTTGCAAGGGGAGAGACCATGACTGATCGCACCGCACGTCCGAGGACTGTGCTTTCCAGAAACGGGCTTATGGGCGCTGCGTCGATCATGGCGCTGCTGGTGGCGGGCAATGCCGCCGCGCAAGGCACGCCGCAGCAAGCCGAAGCCGCCGCTACCGATGACGGCGCTGCGCCGATTGTCGTCACCGGCTTCCGCCAGTCGCTGGCTGCCGCGCTTGATGCCAAGCGCAATTCCAACCTCATCATCGAATCGGTGAGCGCCGAGGATATCGGCAAGTTCCCCGACCAGAACATCACCGAATCGCTGCAGCGCCTGCCCGGCATCCAGATCGACCGCGAGAACGGCCAGGGCACCAAGGTCCGCATTCGCGGCCTTGAGCAGAACCTTACCGTGCTCAACGGCGAGCTGTTCGTGACCGGCCAGGAAGTGTTCAAGGTGGGCGAGGGCAACTTCACCCGCACTGACAGCCTTGAAAGTGTGCCTTCGGAACTGATCGGCGGCGTCGAGGTGTTCAAGTCGCCCAACGCATCGCTCCTCGAAGGCGGCCTTGGCGGTATCGTCAACCTCAAGACCCGCAATCCGCTCGATCTCAAGAACGGCCTGACCGTGGCGGGCAACGCGCGGCTCAACAAGGCGAGCGGCATTGATGGCTGGAAGCCGACCGGCGCGGTGGTTGCGAGCTACAACTTCAACGACAAGATCGGCATCATCGTCTCGGGCAGCTACAGCAAGACGAACGGCCACTACGATATTCTGGGCGGCGAAAACCGCGGCAACTGGGCGTTTGGCGCAGGCCGCCGCGATACCGCGACGGTGCCGACCAACTACTATGCGCCGGAATACCGCTATGTGACCGACCGCGACCAGTACCGCACGCGCTGGGGTGTTTCGGCCGGCCTTGCGTTCCGTCCGACCGACACGCTGAGCCTCGACCTCCAGTACTTCCACTCCGATCTCAAGGTGGACACGCGCGAAGGTTCGGTGAAGTTCCCGTTCGGCCAGGGCGAATCCCTTGGTCTGCTGCCAGGCTACAAGATCGACAGCAACGGCGTGCTGGAAAGCGGCACGGTGCGGGCGCAATCCGCCGAAGCGATCTCGGTGGTGGACGAATCCAGCATCAAGTCCGACAACTTCCAGTTCGGCACCAAGTTCGACAACGGGTCCAACTTCCGCGCCAATGTGGAAGCGACGTATTCGAACGGCACGCTGTTCCGCGATGTGGCGAACAACGACGTGCGCTTTACCAAGTATACCGTGCGGCAGGGCGCGGTGGGCGGCGCGCTGCAGGACGGCGTGGCGCTGAACAGCGCGGCACCGGCGACGTTCGATTTCACCTACAGCAACGGCGCGTTCCCCAAGTTCGGCATTGCGCCGGGCAGCCCGCAGGACCTGTTCAGCAATCCCGCCTACGGCTTCTTCAAGTCGCACTGGGCCTTCGGCGATCGCTCGAAGATCAAGGGCCACTCGATCCGCACCGACGTGGCGTGGGATGTCGATCCTTCCGAGAAGGGCAAGATCACGGTCAGCGCGGGCTTCCGCTATGGCCAGCGCACGGTGGACTTCACCTCGGGCCGTTATCTGGCGGACTATTCGGGCAAGGGCGAAATCGACGCGACCAAGATCCCGGCTGCCGAGCGCGATCCGACCTTCAACTACAACTACACCCCGCTGGGCTACTTCCAGGACGGCGCGATCGGCTACAAGATCTGTGACTTGCCGGAAGCCAACAAGCCGGCCGCGTTCAAGGGTTGCAGCCGCTTCGGCAATTCGCCGGCGCTGATCACGCCGTATGACACGTTCACCAGCAATGCGGGCCGTGTCGAGACGCTGGTCAATCCGAACGTGCCGGGCGGCAAGGTGCTGATCCAGAACCGTGCGCAGATGGTGAATGCGCTCAAGTGGATCCAGAACCTCTACCCGTCGACGCCCTTCTCGTTTTATCAGGACCCGCTGCAGACCTTCTACGTGAAGGAAGAAACCAAGACCGGCTATGTGATGGCCGATATCGGCGGAAAGGATGACAGCTTCCACGTCAACGTAGGCCTGCGCATCGTCAACACCCAGCTCAAGGTGGATCAGAACCAGGGCACCGCGAACCCGACCTACTACGGCACCGACAGCTGGAACGGCGTGGTGAAGGACTTCGACACGACGAGCGTCGAGCGGTCCTACACCGACTTCCTGCCGAGCGTGAACGTGGTGGTGGATGCCGCGCAGGACATCAAGGTGCGTGCCTCGGCGGCCCGCGTGACCTCGCGCCAGCCGCTGTTCGATCTGGGCCGCGGTTTCGCGACCGACTTCACCCGCGATGCGGCGACCGACAAGTTCCTGTTCACCAGCGGCAGCCGCGGCAACGCCAGCCTCGATCCCTACCGCGCCTACCAGTTCGACCTGGGCGTCGAATACTACTTCGGGCGGCAGGGCCTGCTTTCGGCGGGCGTGTTCTGGAAGGAAGTCGACAGCTTCGTCGTGACGCAGACCGTGCCGGTCTTCGTCAATGACCAGGCGGGCGGGCGCATCGGTCCGGTCTCGCAGCCGGTCAACGGCAAGGGCGGCCGCGTGAAGGGCTTCGAACTGGCGGCGCAATATGCCTTCCCGTTCGGCCTTGGCTTCACCGCGAACTACACGTTCTCGGACACGAGCACCGAGTTCAAGAACGATTTCGAAACGGGTCTGCCGCTGCCGGGCGTTTCGAAGCACTCGTTCAACGGGCAGGTCTACTTCGAGAAGGCCGGGTTCGCGGCGCGCGCGTCCTACTCGTGGCGTTCAAAGAGCTACCTCGGCAACTTCGGCTTCGGCGATGGCGGGGTGACGCGCACGCTCGGCATCTACCAGAAGCCCTATGGCCAGCTCGACGGGCAGATTTCCTATCAGGTGACGCCGAACTTCAACGTGTTCCTCGAAGGGATCAACCTGAACAAGGAAAACACCAAGACCTACCTGCAGTTCCCCGAGCTGCCATTCCGCTATGAATCGGGTTCGCGCCGCGTGTTTGCCGGTGTGAAGTTCAACTTTTGATCCTCTGCTCCACCTCCCTCGGAGCCTCTTGGGGGGAGGGCCTTTCGCGGGCCTTCCCCCCTTTCTTGTGAGGCCCGTTCCCGGGAGAACTTGTGTTGCGGGCGGATGACCGCCAGCATTGGCTTGGACCGATGATGACCCCTGATCCCTTGCGCTCCATTCTGATCGTCGGCGGCGGCACGGCGGGCTGGTCGGCGGCGGCCTTGCTGTCTGCCGTGCTCGCGCCTGCTGGCTGCAGGATCACGCTGATTGAATCGAGCGACGTGCCCACCGTCGGCGTGGGTGAGGCAACGATCCCGCCGGTGTTCGAGTTCCTGAGCCGCTGCGGCGTGGATGAGATTGATTTTATTCGCCATTGCCAGGCGACGTTCAAGCTGGCGATCCGCTTTGATGACTGGCGGGAAGCTGGCCATTCCTATTGGCACCCTTTCGGCAATCTGGGCGTGACGATGGGCCAGCGGCCGTTTCACCACTATTGGTGGAAGAACAAGGCAGCGGGGCATGACGAGACGTTTGCCGATCTGTGCCCGGCGATTGCACTGGCAGAGGACGGCAAGTTCGCCTTTCCGCCGCCGGACGGGAGCTATCCGGGCGGTGCGCTCAACTATGCGCTGCATTTCGACGCGGGGCTGGTCGCGGAATACCTGCGCAAGCATTCCACCGCGCGCGGGGTGGAGCATGTGGACGCGCGGATTGCCGGGGCCGAATTGGCGGACGACGGTTCGATTGCGGCGGTGCGCTTGCAGGACGGGCGGCAGATCGCGGCGGACTTCTTCATCGACTGCTCGGGCTTTCGCGGGCTGCTGATCGAGGAAGCGCTCCACGCCGGCTATGAGGACTGGACGAAGTGGCTGCCCTGTGATCGCGCAGTGGCGATGCCGACGGCGACGGTGGGCCCGCCCGCGCCCTACACGATTTCCGCCGCGCACGAGGCGGGCTGGCGCTGGCGCATTCCGCTGCAATCGCGGGTCGGCAATGGCTATGTCTATTCAAGCCGGCATGTGAGCGATGAGCAGGCGGCGGACACCTTGCGCGGCGCTGCTGCGGGCGAAGCGCTGGCTGAGCCGCGCTTCCTGCGGTTCACTGCCGGGCACCGCAAGGCGATGTGGGTGAAGAACTGCCTCGCGGTCGGGCTTTCGAGCGGGTTTCTGGAACCGCTGGAATCGACGAGCATTCATCTCATTCACACCGCGCTGAACCGGCTGCTCGACTATTTCCCGGACCGGCATTGCGATCCGGCGCTCAGCGCGGCCTATAACCGGGAAGCGGCGGACGAATATGCGCATATCCGCGATTTCCTGCTGCTCCACTATGTGCCGAACCGGCGGCACGGGGAGCCGTTCTGGGACGAGATCCGCAGCAATCCGCTCCCCGACAGTCTGGCGGCGAAGCTGGATCTGTTCCAGCGAACGGGGCGCATTGTTTCGCGGCGGCGCGAGCTGTTTGCCGATATCAGCTGGTTTTTCGTGGCGGCGGGCATGGGGATCGTGCCGGACGCGCTCGATCCGCTGGCGGATGCGGCGGACTTTGGCGAAGTGCGCCGGGTGATCGGGCAGATCAGCGACGTGATGGGGCGCTACCGCGCGGCGGCACCGACGCATCAGGCGATGCTGGCACGGCTGCTTGATCCGGCGCTGAAAGGGCGGCCCAACTTCAAACAGACTTGGGGCGGTTCTGGGGGCGGTTCTGGGGGCGGTTCGTGATCGCTGGCCTTGAACTTGGCGGCACGAAGTGTGTCGCGACGTTGGCCGAGGGGCGCGACGTATTGGAGCAGAGGCGCGTGCCGACGCGCGATGCGGGCGCGACCGTGGGCGACCTGACCGCGATCCTTGATGAATGGACGGCAGCGCATGCGGTGAAAGCCATCGGCGTGGCCGCCTTCGGGCCGATCCGCACCGACCGCGCTGCGCCCGATTTCGGCACGTTCCTCGCGACGCCCAAGCCGGGGTGGCAAGGCTTCGGGCTCGCTGCGCATCTGCGGGAGCGCTACGGGCTGCCGGTCGGGCTCGACAGCGATGTGAACGGCGCGGCGCTGGCGGAAGGGCGCTGGGGCGGGGCACAAGGGATGGCAAACCATGCCTATGTGACGGTCGGCACCGGCGTCGGGGTGGGGCTTGTCGTTGGCGGGCGGACGATGGCGGGACGTGCACACAGTGAAATGGGCCACATTTTCGTGGACCGCGCTTCCGGCGACGATGCCCCCGGAATATGCCCGTTCCACGGGGACTGCGTGGAAGGGCTGATTTCCGGCCCGGCCCTTGCTGCGCGAACAGGCCAAAGCGGTGAAGGTCTGGACGAATTGCATCCGATATGGAATTCATTCGTCCATGTTCTTGCACGGCTCGTCCATACCATCGTGTTGACCGGGGCACCCGAGCGGGTCGCGCTGGGCGGCGGGGTGCTGGCGGACCGGCCTGGACTGGTGGCGCGGGTCGATGCGGCGGTGCGCGAGAGCCTTGGCGGCTATGCACAGGCGGGCTTTACGATTGGTCCACCCCTTCTGGGCGATCAGGCAGGTCCGATGGGCGCGCTGGCAATCGCGCTCGATGTGCTGGAGGATGCAGCAGCGTGAACCTGGGCCTGACGCGCAGCAGCTATCGCGGCGCGACAATCGAGGATGCAGGGGCGCACAACACCCGTATTGTGCTGCGCGCGATCCGGGCGCAGGGTACGCTGACCAAGGCGGAACTGGCGCGGCAGACCGGCCTTGCCCATCCCACCGTCACCAATATCACGCGGCGCCTGATGGAGCGCGGCTTGCTGCGCACCGCGGGCATGCAGCGCGGCGGGCGCGGGCAGCCGGCGACGCGGCTCGTGATCGACCCGGAGGGTGCGCATGCCATCGGACTTAACGTCGACCGCGATCACATCACCATGGTGCTGGCG
This sequence comes from uncultured Novosphingobium sp., assembly GCA_964413325.1. GTDB lineage: Bacteria > Pseudomonadota > Alphaproteobacteria > Sphingomonadales > Sphingomonadaceae > Novosphingobium. The sequence continues at coordinate 289,331 of CAYPRK010000001.1, forward strand.
GACTTTGCCGGGACGGTGAAGGCGCGGCTTGATGCCGAAGTGGCGTTTGCCCTGCCCGAACAGGTGCGCAGCTTCTATCGGCGCAATCTGGACCGGCTGCTGGCGATGGCGGCGGTTCCGGCGGAGGCGATCACCGGGATCGGGCTGGCGCTGCCTGATGGCCTTGGCGTGATCGATCTGCCGGGCATGCCGGGCGACTATGCGCAGTGGTCCGCCACGAACCTCGAAGCGCTGTTTGCCGAGCCGCTGGGCAAGCCCATCTTCATCGAGAATGATGCAGCGGCGGCGGCCATCGGCGAGATGCAGTTTGGCCGCGGGCAGCGCGAGCAGAGTTTTTTCTACGTCCTGATCAGCTATGGCCTTGGCGGCGGTCTGGTCGTCGGCGGGCACTACGACCGAGGCGCGGACGGGCGCAGCGGCGAGATCGGGTTCATGCCAGTCGCGGGTGAAGGCGGCGGCATGGTGCCGCTGCAATCGATCGTGTCGATTGCCGGGCTCAACCGGCGCCTGCAGCAGGCAGGCCGCGCGCCGTTCGCGCAGGGCGAGGCGAGTTCGGCCGATGCGGCGCTGCAGCGTGTGCTCGACGACTGGATCGAGGAATGCGCGCGGGCGCTGGTGCAGCCGCTGGTGGCGGTCAACCTGCTGATCAATCCCGGCGTGGTGCTGGTCGGCGGGCGGCTGCCGATGCCGCTGCTCGAACGCCTGACCCAGCGCACCAACCTGCTGCTGCGGAGCGGCGGACGCGATGCGCCGGCGATTGCGCCGGTCATGCCGGCAGCGCTGGCCGAAGATGCCTCGGCGGTCGGGGCGGCGCTGCTGTCGTTCGACGATCTCGCGCTGGCGGGTTAGAGCGAAATCCGTTCCGATTGCATCGCACGGATCGCTCCAGGTTATTGTTTTAGCGCGTTTTCCGATTCACCAGATGATTCCATCTGGTTCGAAAACGCTCTAGGCACGCTCGCTTGGTCTCCATCACCCGCTCATGCTGAGCTTGTCGAAGCATCATGCCCGGCGGCTGTGCCAGCATCCTTCGACAAGCTCAGGATGAGCGGGTATGGAATTGCTGCCGGTCAATCAGCCCGCTTTTGGCGGGGCGGTGCTGCGGCGGATCATGAGTTCGTGGCCGAGCTGGACACTGGCGCCCTCGGGTTCGCCCTTGAGCATGTGGAGCAGCATGTCCATCGCGCGGTAGGCCATGTCCTCCACCGGTTGGCGGATCGTGGTGAGCGGGGGCCAGACGACGCGCGAAATATCGGAATCGTCGAAGCCGACGACGGAGAGGTCTTCCGGCACGAGCAGGCCGCATTCACGCGCGGCGGTGATGGCGGCGGCGGCCATGTCATCGTTTTGCGCAAGGATCGCGGTGGGCGGCGGATCGAGCGCCAGCAGGCGGCGCGCGGCGGTGAGGCCGGAATCGAACGTGAACAGGCCGGATTCGATGAGTTCAGGATGCAAGGTGATCCCGGCCTTGGCGAGCGCCTGCATCGTGCCGACGAGGCGCGCATCGGAGGCGGCGTGGCTGGGATCGCCCTTGATTACCCCGATGCGGCGGTGGCCGAGCTTGACGAGATGCTCGGCAGCATCCTGCGCGGCGGCGACATCGTCCATCGCGACGGAAGGGCCTTGCCCAAGCAGGCGTGTGGGTGAAATGCGCGCGAAGGGCATGCCGGCTTCGCGCAGTTCGGCCATCAGCCCGGCGTGGTCTGACGCGGGCGGGGCAAGCAGCACGGCATCGAGCGCGGCGGAACGCAGGAGGGCGATGATCTCGTCCTCGCGCTCGGTGACCGATTCCACCGGCAGCACGACGAGGCGGAAGCGTTCGCCGTGGAGGCGCTCGAGCGCGCCCTTCTGGAGTTCGACGACGTAGCTGGGGCTGGGCTTTTCGTAGACGAGGCCGATCAGGTAGGACCGGCTGCGGACCAGCCCCTGCGCCGCGACATTGGGGTGATAGCGCAGCGCGCGCATGGCCTCACGCACGCGGGTTTTCACCGCTTCGGTGACATGGGGCTCGTTGTTGACGACGCGGCTGACGGTCTTGGCCGAGACTTCGGCCATGCGAGCAACGTCTACAATGGTGGCCCGCTTGGGTCTGGTCATAGGGGTGGGGCCGCCTCTTGGTGGGATCGTTTGGGCGATCCTACACCCGGGCGGCCCGGAAATGCTAGGCCTTCACCACTTCCTGATCGATCATGCCGAACGGGGCGCGGCCAGAGCTGTTCACGGCGGTCATCCGCACCGTGTCGCCGAAGCCCATGAACGGGGTCTGCGGCGCGCCGTGCGCGATGATCTCGATCGCGCGGATCTCCGAGATACAGCTGGAGCCGACTTCGGCGTAGTTGGCGTTGGAGACCGTGCCCGAGCCGATCACCGTTCCGGCGACCAGATCGCGGGTGAGGGCGGCATGAGCGACGAGTTCGTGGAAGCCGAAAGCCATCGGGGCGCCGTTGGCGCGGCCGACTTCGCGGCCGTTCCAGTCGATGATCAAGTCGAGACCGACGCGCCCGTCCTGCCATGCATCGCCGAGTTCATCGGGCGTGACGGCGAAGGGCGCCATCGAGCAGGCGGGCTTGGCCTGGACCCAGCCGAAGCCGGTCTTCATTTCGATGGGAGCGATGGCGCGCAGCGACCAGTCGTTGATCTGCACGATGAGGCGGATGTGGTTCATCGCCTCTGCGGCACTGGTGCCCATCGGGACGGCATCGACGACCACGCCGAACTCGCCTTCGAAATCGATGCCGTGTTCGATGGCGGGGAAGGGGATGGGATCGGCGGGGCCGTAGAACCGGTCGGACAGGCCCTGGTACATCAGCGGGCGCTCGTTGCCGAGGGGATCGTGGTTGAACGCGATGGCCATGAGATCGCCGTGGGTGGTGAAGGCGGAGCCATCGAGCCATTGCCACGTGCGCGGCAGCGGCGCGGCGAAATCGGCGTCGTCGGTGGATTCGCCTTCGCCGGAATCGAGCCGGGCCTGCGCGGCTGCGAGCCTGGCTTGCGTGGCGGACCAGTCCTCCATGGCGGAGAGCAGGTTGCCGCCGACGCGCAGCGCCCGCGTGCCATCCGACGAGACGAGCGCGAGGGCACCGTCCGGCGTGCCATCACGAAGCGTGGCGAGCCTCATGCCTGAAGCTCGGGCGCGAACTCGCCGTCGATGAGGACGAAGACGATACGGCAGTTCCTGTCGGAGCGGTTGGCCCAACCGTGGTTGGTGCCGCGCTGGATCACGATGTCGCCGGGGTAAACCGTGGTCTCGCCTTCATCCATGATGAGCACGAGTTCGCCTTCGATCACGATGCCGTAGTCGATGGTTTCGGTGCGGTGCATCAGCGCGTGGCGCGCGCCTTCCCTGGCGGCGTTCGAGGCATGGCCCGCGCCGATCTCGGCGAAGTGGGCCGCGGCTTCCTCGGGCGTCATGTTGCGGATGCCATCGCCTTCGGGCGGGATGTCGAGCACGCGGATGCGGGTGCCGTTCTTGGGCGGGGCGAGCACGATGCCGGCTTCCGGCGGCTCGCCCGATGCGGCGTCGATGAAGGCGGGAGTCTGCGGCGTGTTCCACACTTCATGGAACATCGGGCCGATGGCGCCGCCGACCTGCTGGACGCGCGGCACAGCACCGTCATCCTGGATGATCGCACGGCCAGCTGCGTCGTGGCCGGTGACCACGCGGCGAACGGGTTTCACTTCCATATAATCTCCCGCGATAATTATCTATCTGTTTGGCAAATGGATTTAATTCGATTCCAATCGACAATGCCGATGAAGCGACTGCAGGTCAATCCGCTGCGGGTTTGCGCTCGGTGCCGAACAGGGTAGTCGGCAGGCGCGAGACGGCAAGCACGGCAATGGTGAGCAGCGCGGCGACCATGATTGCGCCGGGGACGAGGCCCGCGAGCCGGGCTGCCGCGTCATGCCCGCCGACCGCGAAATAGGCCGAGCCGACGAGCGCGATGCCGAGCGCGCCGCCGAGTTGTTGGGCGGTGCGCATTGTTGCGCTGGCCGTGCCGGCGTGAGTGCGGGGGACTTCGGAGACGGCGATGGGGCCGAGCGGTCCGGAAAGCGTGCCGAAACCGATCCCGGCGAGCGCCAGCGTGGCGATCAGGATGGGTCCGCCATCGATGCGCGCGTGGACCAGAGCGAGGGTGCTGACGATGCCCGTTGCCATCATCACCCCGCCCGCCATGGGCAGCAAGCGGCCGAAGCGGGGGAGCAGGCGCGGCACGAGGAGCGCCACTGCGACCATCACGCCGAGGCCGAAGGGAATGTGGATCAGCGCCGTACTGAGCGGCGTGAGCGCCAGACCTTGCTGGAGCGCGACGGCGAAGATCATCAGGAAGCCGACCGAGCCGCTGTTGAACGCCATCGCCGCGATGACGCCATAGCGGAAGGTGGGGAGCGCGAAGAGGGTTGGTTCGATCATCGCTGGCAAGCCGGTGGCGCGGCGCGTGATCGAGCGCCAGACACCGAGCGCCACGGCACCAAGGCCCCCGGCAAGGATCGCGGCGGCGGCAACGGGCCCGAGGTTCTCGTGCGCCTGGATCAGCGCGAAGAGGATCATGCCGAAACCCGCTGCAAACAGCGCGGCACCGGCGAGGTCGATGGCGAGGCCCTTGTGCTCCTCTCCCGTGCGGGGAAGCGTGATGCGGCCCATGGCGAGCGCGAAGAGGCCGACGGGGAGGTTGATCAGGAAGATCAGCCGCCAGCCAAGGCCGAACAGGTTGAGTTCGATCAGGAAGCCGCCGATGATCGGGCCGATGATCGCGGCAAGGCCGATGATCATGCCGAAGAAGGCGAGGCGTTTGACCCGCTCGAGCGGGGTGTAGAGCAGCTGAACGATGGCCATGGTCTGCGGGCCCATCATCGCGCCGGCCGCACCTTGCAGCACGCGGGCGAGGACGAGCACGCCGGGCGTGGGGGCAAGGCCGCAGAGCGCGGAAGCCGCGACGAAGCCCGCCACGCCGCCAAGGAACAGGCGGTTATGGCCGAACGTATCGCCAAGCCGCCCGCCGAGCAGGAGCAGCGAGCCGAGGGTGAGGAGATAGCCCGCGACGATCCACTGCATCGCGGCGGGCGACGCGCCGAGGCCATCACGGATCGCGGGGAGCGCGGTGTTGACGATGGTGGTGTCGGCAACTTCCAGCACGACCGCTGTCAGCACGGTGAAGAACGCAAGCGCGCGCTGGCGGTCGTCGAGTTCGTGCGGCTGCTTGCTGGCCGAGCTGGCGGCCTGATGCGCTGTCATTGGCTGTCCGATGTCCCGCCCGCCTTCCCGTGGCGGATATACGTGCCGGACGTGTCTGTCCGGTCAAATTAAAATCTTGCTTCTATTATGCGCGCACCTCGCCTATGGTCAAGCGTCTGGCACCGGGTATCATGGGGATGACAGCCCGCTCGGCGCATAAAAATTGTTTCGGGAGAATATCTTGGCAAGCACTCCTTCGGCCGCGCGGCCAGTTGGACCCCAGGCCGGTCTGCCTCAGGGCCTGACGGTCATCATCGCGGGCTTCCTGCCGATTCTGGCCATCGTCACGATGTTTCCGGCGATTCCGGCAATCATCGGCCATTTCGCACCGACCGATCCGACCGCGCCGACCAAGGTGCCCTCGATGGTCACCGCGCCGGGGCTGACGATCGCGCTGGTGGCGCTGTTTGCCGGGCTGATGGTCGACCGCTTCGGACGCCGCAAGCTGCTGCTCGTCTCGACCTTCTTCTACGGATTGATCGGCGCGGCGCCGTTCTTCCTCGAGAACCTCGATGTGATCTACGGCTCGCGGCTGCTGCTGGGGCTGTGCGAAGCGGTGATCCTGACCACAGTCAATACGCTGATCGCCGACTATTGGCCGGACGATGGCCGCCGCAAGTGGCTGGCGCTGCAGGGGCTGGTCGGGCCGGCGCTCTCTTCGGTGATGATCTTCTTTGCCGGGACGATGACGGCGTGGCGGTGGAACGGGATTTTCCTGCTCTATCTGCTCGCCGTGCCGATCTGGGCGGCAATGGTGCGCTGGATGTTCGAGCCTTCGAGCGATGCGACCGTGCGCATGATGCTGGGCATGGACGAGAAGGACACTGAGGGCTTTCCGTGGAACGCGATGCTGGGCATTGCGGGCCTCACGCTGTTTTCCTCGGCGATCTACTATGTGTTCATCGTCAATGGCGCGACCGTCTGGCAGGAACTGGGCGTGACCGATCCGCAGAGCATCGGCCAGATCACTGCGCTGCCGACGCTGTTCATCCTGGTCGGCGCGACGCTGTTCTGGTGGCTGGGCGCCAAGGGTGTCGGCTCGCCCACGCTGATTGCGATTTTCCTTGGTTTCCTTGGCGCGGGGCTGGCAGCAATGGGGCTAGCGCATGACTGGAAGGGTATGGTCCTTGGCATGGCGCTGCAGCAGACGGGCGCGGGCATGGCGATCCCGACGCTGATCGCCTGGGCGCAGAGCCAGCTGCCGTTCGCGCATCGCGGGCGCGGCATGGGCATCTGGACCGCGACGTTCTTCTTCGGGCAGTTTTCCTCGCCGCTGCTGGTAAGCGTGCTGCGCGGCGCGATGGGGACGATGCAAGGCGCGTTCCTTGTCGCCGGGATCGTCAGCGCGGTGGGCGCGGTGCTGTTGCTGATGGTGCTTTCGGGATCGGCGCGGAAAGCCGCCGCCTGAGGCACCTCACCAAGCCCTCTCCCCTAGGAGGGGAGAGGGCTTTTGGGATTCAGGCGGTCGCTTCTTCGGCCTTGCGCAGCTGCATCAGCGCGCGGCGGGCGCGGATGGCGGCGGCGTCGGTCTTGAGGATGGCCGGGCGCGCGTCCCAGAAGTCCTGATCACCCAAGGCGCGCTGGGCCGCTTCGATCATCGGCTCGTCTTCCTCGACGAAGACGCGGCGGGCCATTTCGGCTGCTGCCGCGTTGTCTTCGTGATCGTAGAAGTAGTGCGAGGACGTTTCGGTTTCCGGCGTGATGATGTGCGGGTTGACCATGGGCGGGACGATCAGGTCCGTGCGCTGGGTGCCGCCTTTGGCGAGGCCGACGGTGAGTGCCATCGCGGCGGGCGCATGCCAGCGCATGTAGAGCCACTGGTCGATCTTCGCGCCGGGTTCGAGCATTGGCTTGGACCATTCTGGCGCTTCGGCGTCTGTCATGTCCCAGTTGTTCCAGATCGCGCCGCTGGAGGTGTTGTCATCGTCGTGGCGGACGGTCTGCGCGCCGTGGAAGATCGAGCCGTTGACGCCGAAGGTCTCGATATGGAGGAACTCGGCGTGGGTGAGGTCCATCAGGTTATCGGTGATGAGCTCGTAGTTGCCTTCGATGCGCAGGCAGCCGCGATGCATGCCGCGCTCCTCGTCAAGGAAGCTGAAATCGGGGATCTTCGCGGGATCAGCGAGGGCCGGATCGCCCGGCCAGAACCACAGGCCACGGTGCTTCTCGACAATCGGCATGGCGGGCGCGCTGACATGCGCGGGCGGATCGCCGGGGAAGGGCGAGTGGACGCAGGCGCCCGCGCCATCGAAACCGAGGCCGTGGTAGCGGCACTGCACGGTATCGCCCACGCGCTTGCCCATCGAAAGCGGCACGAAGCGGTGCGGACAGCGGTTAGCGATCATCGCGTACGAGCCATCGACCTTGCGCCAGATCAGCCAGGGCTTGCCGAGCAGGGTGCGGCTGAACAAGGCCTCGCCGACGATCTCGTCGGCCCAGGCGGCCATGTACCAGACGTTCTTGACGTAAGCGGTCATATCGCGCTCGACTTGAGGAGGGAGACCGCGTGGGCGGCGGCCCGCGCGGTCAGCGCCATGTAGGTGAGCGAAGGGTTCTGGCAGGCGGACGAGGCCATCTGCGCGCCATCGGTGACGAAGAGATTGGCGATGTCGTGCGCCTGGCTCCACTTGTTGAGGACCGAAGTCGCGGGATCGAGGCCCATGCGCGCGCCGCCCATTTCGTGGATCGCGGTGCCGCCCGCGCCGGGGCGGTCGAACCCGAAGATCACGTGGCCGCCCGCCTTGGTGAGCATTTCGTTCGCATCGGCCTTTGCCTGCGCCAGAGCGGCGTTTTCCTCCGCGCCGAACGCGAAATCGATGTGGAGTTGAGGGATGCCGTTGGCGTCGACCTTGGTACGATCGAGCGTGAGGCGGTTGGTGGCGCGCGGGACGCAATCGGCAAAGGCGACGAGGACCATGCGCCACGGGCCGGGCTTTTGGAGGTGGTGCTTGTAGTCGGCGCCGATGCCCGCTTCGCGCTTGCCCGCAGTCCATGTTGATTGCAGCGCGCCGCCCTGGAACGAGAAACCGCGCGTGTGGCCGGTGCCGTCCATCTTTTCCATGTTGCGATAGCGCGGGATAATGACGCCGGTGGGGCGATTGCCGAAGCTGGTCCACTGCTCGAAGCCGGGCATGATCGCGGCGGCGGAAAGCGTGTTGGCGTGGTCCATGATGTGGGTGCCGAGCACGCCGCTGCTGTTCGCAAGGCCGTTCGGCATGGCTTCGCTCGCCGAGTTCAGCAGGAGGTGGACCGAGTTGAACGCGCCCGCATTGAGGAACACGAGCCGCGCGGTAGCCTGACGGCGGGTCTTGGTCTTGGTGTCGATCCAGCGCACACCGGTAACCCGGCGGGTCTTGGGATCGTAGTCGATCTGTTCGACCGCCGCGTCGGTGATCAGGGTCAGGTTGCCGGTGGCCTGTGCGGCGGGCAGCGTGCTCGATTGGGTCGAGAAATAGGCACCGTAGGAGCAGCCGCGCGCGCAGATCGAGCGGCTTTGGCAGGGGCCGCGCCCGTCCTTCTCCTGCGTGAGATTAGCGGTGCGGCCAATGGTGAGGCGGCGCTCGGGCCACTGCGCCATGATCCGCTCGCGCGCGGCCTGTTCGACCACGTTGAGCGCGAAGGGGGGGAGGAACTTGCCATCGGGCAGTTGGGGCAGGCCTTCCGCCGCGCCCGAGACGCCGATGAATTCCTCGACCTTGTCGTACCACGGCGCGAGATCGGCGTAGCGGATCGGCCAGTCGGTGCCATGGCCGTCGCGCTTGTTGGCGCCGAAATCATAGTCCGACCAGCGATAGGACTGGCGGCCCCAGGTGAGCGAGCGGCCGCCGAGCTGGTAGCTGCGGAACCAGGTGAAATTGGTGTCCGCCCCGGTCTGGTAGGGGTTCTGCGCGTCGCTCACGAAGTGGTTCTGCGTGAATTCGGTGAAGTGGCGGTTGAGCCGCTGCACCGCGTATTCGCTGGCGTAGAGATCGGCATCGCCTTCGCCGCGGAAGGGCATTTCCCACGGCGCCTTCATCTCGGTCTCGTAATCGAGCTGGTGCTCGATCTTGCGGCCGCGTTCGAGGAGGAGGACCTTGAGGCCGGCCTCGGTGAGTTCCTTGGCCGCCCAGCCGCCGGTAATGCCGGAGCCGACGACGATGGCGTCAAAGGTGAGCGTTTCGTTCATCAGCCGAAGTCCACTGCCGTCCAGTCGCTGGAATAGGCGCGCGTTTCGGGCGTGACGGGCACCTTGGGATCGAACCGGCCCGGGACCAGTTCGTAGTTGAGTTCCTGCGATCCGCCGACTTCGCTGGTGTAGTAGCCGGTGAGGATCAGCGCCTTGATTGCGCGCCATGGGGCGCTTTTCGCATCGCCGTTGAAGGCAGACGCATCTAGCGCGGCGAGTTTATCGTGGCGGCGCGCTGGCGTGAGCGTAAGCCAATCCTGGCCGAGCGCTCCTTCCAGCCATCCGGCATGATCGAGGCTGCCGTCCGCGCGTATATAGGGTGCGAACGAGGGATCGGCGGCCAACTCGGCCTTTGGCGGAAGGCGCGTCCCTTCAAGGCCGTGGGCCAGCCCGACGAGCACGAAATCGCCAACGCCGATTGCGCCGGCTCCCGGGGTATCGGTATCCGGAATGACGAGATCGGCGACCATCCGCATCAACATCCGGCAATGCGGGGGCGGTTCTTCGTTGGAGTCGAGCCGCCTGAGCACTTCTGCGCCGCTCGGTGCAGTTGCGTGGAGCGCAACGAGTGTGGCGGCGCCGAGGAAGCTGCGCCTGCTCCAACCGGTCATTCGCTGATCCCCATCAGGCGGCGGTTGAGCGCGCGGTCTGCGCCGCCCGCTGCGAAATCGTCGAAGGCATGTTCCGTCACCTTGATGATGTGCCGGTCGATAAAGGGGGCGCCTTCCGCAGCGCCGACTTCGGGGTGCTTGAGCGCGCATTCCCATTCGAGCACCGCCCAGCCGGCAAAATCATTCGCGGCCATCTTGGAGAAGATCCCGCCGAAATCGACTTGTCCGTCGCCCAGCGAGCGGAATCGGCCTGGGCGATCAACCCAGCTCTGATAGCCGCCATAGACGCCCGAGCGGCCATTGGGGCGGAACTCGGCGTCCTTCACGTGGAAGCACTTGATGCGGCTGTGGTAGATATCGATGAACTGCAGGTAATCGAGGCACTGCAGCACGAAGTGGCTGGGATCGTAGAGAATGTTGGCGCGGGGGTGGTTACTCACGGCATCGAGGAAGCGCTCGAAAGTCACGCCGTCGTGGAGGTCCTCGCCGGGGTGGATTTCGTAGGCGGCGTCGACGCCGTTGTCCTCGAACACGTCGAGGATCGGCTTCCAGCGCTTGGCGAGTTCGGCGAAGGCATCCTCGACGAGACCGGCGGGGCGGGCAGGCCAGGGGTAGAAATAGGGCCACGCCAGTGCGCCGGAGAAGGTGGCGTGGGCGGTGAGGCCGAGGCGGCGGCTTGCCACGGCGGCGTTCTTGACCTGCTTTACGGCCCATTCCTGCCGCGCCGCGGGATTGCCGTGCACTTCTGCGGGCGCAAAGCCATCGAACTGCGCATCGAAAGCGGGGTGGACGGCCACGAGCTGGCCCTGAAGGTGGGTCGATAGCTCGGTGATCTCGAGGCCCTTATCGGCCAGCATGCCCTTGATGTCGTCGCAGTAGGTCTGGCTTTCCGCCGCGAGATCGAGGTTGAACAGGCGCGCGTCCCAGCTGGGGATTTGTAGGCCCTTGTAGCCAAGCCCGGCCATGGTGTCGGCAATGGCAGGCAGGCTGCTGAACGGCGCGGCATCGCCTGCGAACTGGGCGAGGAAGATGCCGGGGCCTTTGATCGTCTTCATGGGGCGTTCCTCAGAGAGTGAGCGGCGTCCAGCCTGCGCGCTCGGCGCTGGCGCGGACGGCGGTGTCGATGAAGGCCATCGAGCGCAGGCCTTCCGCCGCGCCGGGGAGCAACGGGGCTGAGCCGCCGCGCAGAGCTTCCGCAAAATCGCGGTAGAGGTTGGCGAAGGCTTCGAGATAGCCTTCGGGGTGCCCGCCGGGGGTGCGCGTGCGGCGCGCGGCGTCCGGGCCGAGCAGGCCAGTGCCGGCGCGGATCACTTCGCTGCGGCCATCGAGGTGGTGGAAGGAGAGCGTGTTCGGCTCTTCCTGCTTCCACACGAGGCCGCCGGTTTCGCCATAGACGCGGATGCGCAGGCCATTGAGTTCGCCGACTTCGATCTGGCTGGCGAGGAGCACGCCGCGCGCACCGTTGTTGAAGCGAAGGAGAACGCTGCAGTCGTCGTCAAGCTGGCGGCCCGGGACCACGGCGCCGAGATCGGCGAGGAGTTCGGTAACGTGGAGGCCGGTGACGAATTCGGCAAGTTGGAAGGCGTGGACGCCGATGTCGCCAATGCAGCCACCGGCCCCGGCGCGCGAAGGATCGACGCGCCATTCGGCCTGCTTGCCCTCGGCGGGGCCGGCGAGCCAGCCTTGCGGGTATTCCACGACGACCTTGCGCACTTCGCCGAGCGCTCCGGCGGCAATGCGGGCGCGGGCTTCGCGGACCAGCGGGTAGCCGGAATAGGTGTAGGTGAGCGCGAAGGGGAGGCCAGATGCCTCAACGACGGCGGCGAGTTCGCGCGCTTCTTCCAGCGTGGCGGTCATCGGCTTGTCGCTGATCACCGGGAGGCCTGCGGCGAGGGCCGCCTTGGCGGACGGCAGGTGATCGTGGTTGGGGGTGACGACGGCGACGAACTGCGCGCCATCGGGCCGGGCGGTTTCGGCGGCGAGCATGTCCGCAAGGCTGCCATAGGCGCGGGCCGGATCGAGGCTATAGGCCTCACCCCCGGCGCGGCTGCGGGCGGGGTCGCTGGAGAACACCCCGGCGACCAGCTCGATCTCCCGGTCCAGTTCGGCCGCGATGCGGTGGACGGGGCCGATGAAGGCACCCGGGCCGCCGCCGATCATGGCCATGCGCAGACGAGTCACTGATCCTTCTCCATCCTGCAGGTTGTGGTTCTACGCCGCCTCAGGCTCAAGCGCTGTAACATTGATTTCAAGCGCATACCCGGCATCTTCGGCATGGCGGGCGATGCGGACGGGTATCGCGCCGGGCAGCAGCTCCCAGCCATGCTCGCCCCAGACCATGAAGCGGCGGCGGGCGAGGGGGATCGTGACAAGCGCGGCGCTGCCCGGTTCGAGGTGGACTTTTGCAAAGCCAATCAGGGTGGGTTCGGGGCTATCGCGGTAGACCTGCACGATCTCTGAACCGGCACGCGCCGAGAGGTTAGTGACCGTGATCACTACGCCGTCTGCAGTGACTGCCGGATGCGACCATTCGAAGCGGGCATAGCCTTGCCCGGCGCCGAGGGTGTGGCGTGCTGTTTTCCCGGCGGTGATGATGCCGCGATAACCGAAGCGCGTGCCGTCGGTGTAGGGGAGCGAGCCATCGGCCTGCGGCTGCAGTGCGTAGCCCGGATAATCGGCCTCCGTGCGCGCGATGGTGACGGGCATGCGGCCACCGGGTTCGCGGTCTCCGGCCAGCACGGCGGCGAGCGCGGCGGCGAAGCCTTCGCCGGGATACCAGGTGGCGAGGTGCGCGGCGGCGCTGTCTTCCCACGCTGCGTCGTAGGCGTGGCCGATATTGGTGACGACGGCGACGCGGGGATTGGCGGCGGTGACGCGGGCGATGAGCTCGCGCTGGCTGGCCGCAAGCAGCGTATCGGGGCGGTCCTTGCTTTCGACCGAGCTGTCCGAGGTTTCACCGACGATGAGGATGACGGCATCGGCCAGCCTTGCGGCTTCCTCTGCGGCGGCGAGCAGTTCTTCGCCGCTGCCGGGGGTGCGGATGCCGTACCACAGGCCGTGCACGCGGGCGCCGGTGAACGAGAATTCGGCGACGACCTCGACGGTCTGGCCTTCGCTGAGGTCGATCGGTGCGCTCTCGCTGTCGCCTGCCTTGAGCACACCCATCGTATCGCCCGGGGGGCATTCGGTGGTGGTGAGGACTTCGCGGCCATCGACGGTGAGGCGCGAGACTCCAGTGGCACCCAGATGGAAGCGGTGGGTGCCGGACTTGGGGGCGGTGAAGCGGCCGGAGGCGCGGATCGAACCGCCCTTCGCGAAGGGAGCCTGATCGTGCATCCCGGCGAACCAGACGAGCGAATTGGTGTCGCGGGTTTCGCGGGTCAGGGGCTCGCCGCTGCAATCAGAGGTGGCGAAATATTCGAGCGTCATGCCGGATGTAGCACCATCGCCGATATCGAGCGCGGGGCTGACGGGCATGAACGGCAGGCGCGGGGCGGGATCGACGCCGGGTTCGAACAGGACCTCGCACTGCGATCCAAAGCGCGCGCGGATCGCCTCGATGGGGGAGGCAAGGTCAGGGCGGACCGAGATCTTCGCGAAGGTCCCGCCCTGGAAGCAGGGGGCGGCGGCGTTTGGGCCGATCACCGCGAGCGTCTTGATGCTGCCCGGATCGAGAGGGAGGAGCGCGCCTTCGTTTTTCAGAAGCACCATCCCGGCGGCGGCGGCTTCTTCGAGGAGCGCTGTGATGTCCGCTTCAGCGAGCGGTTGCGACTTGGGGCCGGTAACGCGCTTTGCTGCATTGGCGACGCGGGCGGCGGCGTCGTGCACGCGGGCTTCATCAAGCGCGCCTTCACTGACGGCGGCAGCGGCCTTGGCGCCGAGAAAGCGCGCGGGACCTGGCATTTCAAGATCGAGCCCGGCGGTGAGCGTCGGCGCGGTGGAATGCGTGCCGAACCAGTCGGAAATCAGGACGCCTTGATAGCCCCATTCGCCCTTCACGACTTCGGTGAGGACATGGTGCTGCTCGGCGCAATAATCGCCGTTCACGCGGTTGTAGGCGGCGAGCATGCCCGCGCATCCGGCGTTTGCGGCAAATTCGAAGGGGAGCATGTAGACTTCGCGCAAGGTGCGCTCGTCGACTACGGCGTTGACGGTATCGCGCGAGGTTTCGCTGTCGTTGCAGACGAGGTGCTTGGCGCAGGAGCCGGTGCCGGTCGATTGCAAGCCGCCGATCCATGCCGCGCCGAGCACGCCGGCGAGCAGCGGGTCTTCGGAGAAATACTCGAACGCGCGGCCGGCGAGCGGGCTGCGGGCGAGGTTGAGATTGGGCGCGAGCACCATGTCGATGCCGCGGCCCACCGCTTCCTGCCCGACCAGCGTGCCGACGCGGCGCGCGAGACTGGCGTCCCAGCTGGCCCCGAGCGCGGTGGCGCAGGGGGACAGCCGGGCGACGTCGCGCTCGTCGACCTTGCCGCTGGCAATGCCCATCGGTCCGTCGCTCATGGTGAACGCGGGGATGCCGGCTTCGGGCACGGCGGGCGTGGCCCACATGGCCGCGCCCGCCGTCAGCAGGGCGGCTTGATCGAGCGAGAGCGTGGTCATCATCAGGTCAGGCGGCCAGCGCCAGCACCTTGGTGTCCTTCGTGGTGGGCACGAAGGGCAGGTAGGATACGCGCATGCGCACCGCGAATTCGATTCTGTGATCGCCAGCAGGGAGGCCGCCCGGCTTCATCGCGATGATCTTGGCCTTCTCGCCGAAGTTCCAGCGATCATCGTAGACCGTTTCCATCTGGTCGAGCGTATAGGTCTTGCCGCGCACGTGGAAGCGCACGTCAGCCCGGGGGATCGCTTCGCCATCGACGGTGACGAGGATGTCCTCGATCATCGAGAGGCCGAGGCCGCGGTAGTAGGGGAGGCGGCCATAGAAGGCGAAGCCCAGATCGCTCGTTTCGAGGCTGCCCTCGACGATCATCTTGTTGTCCATCATGGGATCGGTTCCTCAGGCAGCAGCGCGGAGCAGGGGAGTGGGCTCACCGAGGAGCTGCGCAAGCATGACCTGCTGGCGGCGAACCTGCTCGACGCTGTCGGGCTCCATCATGTCCTCGATCCAGCGATTGCCTTCGTATTCGGAACAGATGTAGCCCTCGTAGCCGCCCTGCTGCAGCACCGCGATGATCTCGTCGTAGGGGATCGAGGGCTCGATATAGTCTGCCGTCATCTCGTAGAACTTGCCGTGGATGTTGTGGATGCGCGGCATGTAATCGAGCATGCGCTTCGGCTCGAATGCGGCGTTGTGGCGCAGCGTTTCGGCCATGGCGATGGCGGGGCCGACACCGCCCATCTGCTGGACGTTGAGGATGACGTATTCCGAGAGGACGCGGTCCTCGTAGGCCTTCACGATGTAGTCCGCGATGTTCTGCGGCACGCCGACGCGCATGAACTTTTCCTTCCAGACGGGCGGGAAGGCATGGAGGAACATGCCCATGTCCGGCAGGAAGCCGAGCGCGTCGGAGCCGCACTTTTCGAAGGCTTCGGCGTGGCGGATGATCCACGGGTGATCGAAGTGCAGCGGGGCGTGAACCTCGATGAGGATCTTGATGCCCTTCTCCTCGGCATGGGGCGCGGCGGCGACGAGCACTTCGGGCGCGATCGAGACGAGCGCGCGGATGTACTTCATGCCAAGGCGCGCGCCGAAATCGATGTCCTTCTTGACACTCGCGACCTGCTCTTCGAAGGGCATTTCGCGGCCCTTGTAGCGCTTGTAATCGAGCATGAAGTCGTGGCTGACGGGCACGCAATCGTACTTGGCGATGAGGTGGTGCCAGTTCGCGATCTCGGCATCATCGACGCCCTGTTCCGGCCAGCCCCAGAAGGTCTGCTCGCCAATGACTTCGATGCCGTTCGCGCCCATTTCGGCGCAGGTGCGGATGCAGTCCTCAAGGCTCATCTTGCCCTGAAAGGTTTCGTTCTGAAAGCTGTACAGGCTTACGCCGCGCTTGATCGGCACTTGCTGTCTCCCCTGAGGCGGCTGCCAAAGCGCCGCTCTGATCATGAAACGGAATCGCATGGCTGTCGGCGATTCTTTGCCCGGTTATTAGAATGGTAATTCTAGAAATTGTCAGCCCGAGTCAAGGGGCCTTTGCGGCGAACTGCGCGCGCCAGTCGCCGTCCATCGGCCAGAACCAGACCACGGCGGCCTGGGCGGCGAGCAGGGTGCCGGCGGCGAGGAAGTAGGCGCTGCGAATATCGGCGCGGACGGCATCGGTCACGGCATCGGGGACATAGCCCGCCCACGACAGCACGAAGGCGCCGAGCGCGCTGCCCACGGCCATGCCGACTTTCGTCGACGTGCTGATGCCCGAAGACAGCAGGCCTTCATGGCGCACGCCGAACTGGGCCTGGTGGTAGTCAGCCGTCGCGGCGGCCATCGAGAAGATGCCGGTTATGGTGACCGACGTGACGATCGAGAAGGCGAAGTAGGGCAAGAGCAGCGGCGGTACGGCCAGGGCGCCCATGTGCAGATCAGGCGCGTGGTCGAGCCCGGCCATCAGCGCCAGCAGCGCGAGGGCGAGCACGATGGCGCCGATGCAGCCCTTGCGGATGCCGGTGCGCGCGAGGATCGGCGGTGCGATGAAGGCTGCGAGCAGCAGGCCGCCCGAGACCATCGGCAGCATGACCGGGATCAGCCACGGCTTCTGGACGACATCCTTCGCGTAGAAGATCGTCAGGCCAAGCATTGCGCCGAAGCGCACGAAGTAGAGGAGGCAGAAGCCGAAGCAGACTGCCCATGCGCGGTTGCGCAGCATCTGGCCCACCGCAGGAAAGACGCGGAAAGCCGAGGACGGGGCTTCATCGGCGATGCGTTCACGGCAATTGCGGAATAGCATCGCGAGCGCGAAGAGCGACAGTGCGCCGAACAGCAGGCTTGTGCGCAGGAAGCCTGCCGCCTCGCTGCCACCGCCTAGCGCGCCGACCAGCGGCATCGTCGCCGCGGTGCCGAGGATCACGCCGACCGACGTACCAATCGAGCGCCAGCCGCCGAGGCGGAGGCGGTCAGCCGGATCGGCGGTCATCATCGGCATCAGCGCGGTATAGGGGATCGAGCCGAAGCTCATGATGATCCCTAAGGCCTTGAAGGTGAGGAAAGCGTAGACGAGTTGCGCGCCTTCGCTCCAGTGCGGCACATTGAACGTGGCGATGAAGACAGCGACGTAAGGCCCTGCGGTGAACAGGAACCAGGGCCGGGTGCGGCCCCAGCGGCTGCGCGTCTTGTCGACCGCCACACCGACCAGCGGATCGATCACTGCATCGAGCAGGCGCGCGATGAGGAAGATCGTGCCGACCGCCGCTGCCGGGAGCCCGACGACGGTGGTGTAGTAGTAGAGCAGGTAAGCGCCCGCCATGTTATAGGCGAGGCTGTAGCCGAAATCGCCGAAGCCGTAGCTGGCGCGTTCGGCGAGCGAGAGCCGCGCTGCCCCCTCAGAGACTGCCCCCTCAGACACTGCCGCCTCAGGCACCGAGCGCGGCCCGCGTAGCGGTGAGCGAAGCATTGGCTTCCATGGTGGGCCGGTATTCAAGGGTGGCTGCTGGCCGATTGGTGTTGCCGGTGTCGGGTTCATTGCGGCCCCGGCTGCCTGCAGCCTTTGGAGTGCGGACCCGGCCAGCGAGCGTGTCATTATCGTCGGCAAACTGCCATTCGATGCAGGCGGACACATGCATGCCCGTTCTCCTCTCCGATCGGCCGGCTGCCGGTTGTCGGGGGCGCTCGCCAAGCGCCCCCTCTTGTATTTCAGCTTATCAGAACTTCACGCCGAGGCGGATACCGTAAGTGCGCGGCGCGCCGAACTGCCAGTTGAAGATGGTGTCCGGCCCCGCCGAGACGAAGCTGCCGTAGGTCAGCGGGCGCGTGTTCTCGAGGTTCTTCGCAAACGCGATCAGCGAGTACATCTTGTTCTCGGACGTATACTCGAGGCTGACGTCCGTCTGCGTGAAGGCGGTCTGCGTGCCGTCGCGATAGTTGTAGAAGTCCGTGAAGTAGGCGGACTTGAACGTGGTATCCGCCCGCGCCGTCAGGCTGCCCAAGCCGCCCAGCGGGAAGGTGTGATCGAGCCCGGCCGTGATGATGAACTTGGGCGAGAACGGCGGGCGGTTGCCGGCAAAGTTCGGCTGCTGGACGCCCGGGGTGGTGGGATCGAGATCGCCGATGCCATTGAGCGCGCCAGTCGTGTCGAAGACGTTGAACTGCGCGAGCAGCTCCTTGTACTGCGCGTTCAGGTAATTGAACGAGGTATGGAAGTTTGTCCGGTCATCGAGCCCGAAGCTGGCCGAGGCTTCGAGACCCCAGATCTTGGCCTTGCCTGCGTTGAAGGTCTGCCCGCCGATATTGGTATCGAGCAGCACCGAGACCTGCAGGTCCTTGTAGTCATAATAGAAGGCACCAAGGTTGAACTGGTGCTGGCGGTGATCGCCGAAGGTCTGCTTCCAGCCGCCTTCGAACGCGGTGTTGGTTTCGGGCCGGTAGGTGCCGACAGAGTCGAAGCCGCCGCCCTTGAAGCCGGTCGAGGCCTTGGCATAGATCAGGGTGTTGGCATTGGGCTTGAAGTTCAGCCCGGCCAGCCAGGTGACCTTGCTGTCCTTGCTGCCGAGCGGCAGGGTCTGGACGAACTTCAGCTTGGTGACGTCCTTGCGGTCCGCACCGGCGCCGAGAAGGCCGAAATCGGGAATGCCCGGACCGAAGGGCCCTGCGTTGATATAGGTCGCCGTGCGCTTGTTATCGGTATAGCGCAGGCCGCCAACTGCGGTCAGCTTGTCACCCAGCGGCACTTCAACCTGGCCGAACACCGACTTGCTGTCGCTGTTCACCTTGCGCACGAAGTAGCTGAGGAACGTGCCCGGCGTCGGGCCGGTGGGGCCGAACGGCGGCAGGCCGAAGATGAAGCTCGGCAGGAGGAAGCCGCTTTCGCGGTCCAGCTTCTCCTTGAAGTAGAAACCGCCGACCTGATAGATCACGCCGCCGATCTTGCCGTTGAGCCGCAGTTCGTGGCTTTGCGTATCGGCAACGTCCTGGAAGCTGTAGGACTGATAGACCACCGGGAGGGTGATCCGGTCGCCCGGGTTGCCGGCATAGTGACGGTAGCCGCCGATGTAGGTGAGGGTCGCCTGATCCGAAAGCTCGTAGGCGACGCGGCCACGCACGGCCCAGGTTTCCTGCCCGACACGGCCGATGCCGAAGTTCGGCGCAGCATAATTGCTGCGGTCGATCTTGGAGAGCAGGTCGGTCTTGCTCGGCACGCAGAGCAGCTGCGGATAGGCCGGTGCCACCTGAGTGAAGCCGTTGTTGCAAGTGCCGCCGGTGGGGCCATTGCCCGCAGCGTGAAGATCGCCGGCGGCGAAGATGCCGGGGCTGAACTTGCGGTTGGCATATTCTGCGGCGAGGTTGATCGACAGCTTCGAGGTCGGGTCAAGCCGGAGCGAGACGCGGCCGCCATAAGCGTTGTTGTCGTCCGAACGGCCTGCGGAATAGGCCGGGAAGACGAAGAAGCCACCGCCTGCAGGGTGCTTGTTGTAACCGTCGCGGTCTTCATAGAAGCCCGAGATACGCACTGCGGCAGACTGGCCGAGTGGCACGTCCACGCCTGCATCGGCGCGCACCGCGTTGTAGTTGCCGTAGCTGATGGTGCCGTCACCGGCGAATTCATGGCCCGGCTTCTTCGTGATGAAGTTGATCGCGCCGCCGGTCGAGTTGCGGCCATAAAGCGTGCCCTGCGGCCCGCGCAGCACTTCGACGCGGTCCATATCGAACAGCGACATGCCCATGACGTTGGGGCGATTGAGATATTCGCCGTCGATATTGATGACGACCGAGGTATCCTGCGCTTCGTCGTTCGACGTGGTGCCGACGCCGCGGACGGTGATCTTGACGGTGCCCTGATCCTGGTTGAGCTGGACGACAGGGGCGACCTTGTCGATGTCGTTGAGGGTCGAGAAGCCGGCCTTCTTGAGGTCGTCGCCGCTGATCACGTTGATCGCGATCGGCACGTCGTTGACCTTCTGCGAGCGGTTCTGTGCGGTGACGACGATCTCCTTTACGGCATCGTCAGCGCCGGCTTCGGCGGCCTGCTGGGCGTGCGCGGGCGCAGCCATGGCGATGATGGCGCAGCTCGCGAGCAGGCTCGTACCTTGAATGAATTTGCGCATGATCCCTCCCATATTGCACCCCGCTTGAGCCGGGGCGTCTGGTTAGCGGTCTTGAACGAGTGCCCGTGCTGTCAGTTCGGGCGGCTGCCCCGGCGGACCCTTCATGCTGCGCAGCATGAGTTGGGTCCGGCCCGGGACATCGGAACAGGAATGTCCTGCCTGATCGGTTCCATTAAGTGAAATAGTATGTTTTCATCGATAAGCATTCATCAGATCGATAGATAATCTGATCGGTGTATAGATTAGGCCAATGCCGGCATGACATGCCGCGAGAGCAGGTTGAGCGTCTGATTGCCGAGGCGGAGGCGCTCTTCGGTGAGCGGGCCGGTGGTGGTGCCGCAGAGCACGTTGCCGATGCCGAGCTCCTTGTAGGGAGTCAGATGTTCGAGCACGGTCTCGGGCGAGCCGTAGAGACACCAGGTGCCGATCCAGTCCTCGCTGAGCGCGTTGGGGGTGCGGTCGGTCTTGCTGTTCTCGGCGTTGCTCTCGGCGCGGGCGTTGAACTCGGCCTCGCGTTCGACGGCGGCCTGATAGGCCTTGAGGATGACTTCGAGTTCCTCGCGGGCCTGATCATCGCTCTCGGCGACATGGACGCACTGGTAGGTGTGGGTCGTCCAGTCGAGTGCGCTGGCGACGACTTCGTCCGAATGGCCGGCGGCGGTCAGCTTGTCGTGGTAGATGTCGAAGAACTTCTTCACGTGGACGAAGGGCTCGGTTCCGCCGATCTTGGGCGGTGTGAAAGCGGGGATGAAGGCGGGCCAGCCGTGGGACGCCGCGCGCTGGGCGCTGGTTTCCTTCATCGCGACCGGCATCAGCCGCGCATGGCCGGGGGTGTAAGGAGCAGGCGCGATGCGCTGGAGCACGCGGCCCTGGTGCGGGCCGTTGTCGATCGTGATCGCCGGATCGGTCATGGTCTTGGCCCACAGCGCTTCGGCGAGCTCGAGGTTGCGGTCCGAGATCGCGCCGGCGTCCTTGTAGTTGACGCCGAAGCCGATCATTTCCTCGGGCGTCGTGCCGCTGCCGATGCCGACGAGGAGCTTCCCGTCCGTCAGCTGGTCAAGGATGTTGATACGCTCGGCAAAGCGGACCGGGTGGTGCAGCGGGACCGAGACGACCGAGAAGCCGAAATGCATCTGCGGCATCTTCGCAGCGAGGTAGGCGGCGAAGATGAAGCTGTCGCTGGCCACCGGCATGTAGCCGTTGAAGTGATGGTCCGGCATGAAGATCGCCGAAAAACCGAGATCGCCGGCGCGCAGGGCGTGGGTCTCGAGGTCTTTCATCAGCTGGCGATCGTCTTCGGGGCGCATCGTGCGCGCATTGAGGAACACCGAAAAACGCATGAGCTTGTCTTCTCCCCCCGTCTGGCCCGGATTCTGGTACGGACTCGACGAATCAAATTAGAATTGACGTTCCTGTTTTAGTAGGGTCTAGCAATGTAATGTCAACCGCCACACGCCACACCGAAGCCCTCGCGCTCCAGGCCCTCAGCCGCAAACCGCGTCAGGGGCGCAGCCTTGCTTCCTTCGAGCGCATGCTGGAGGCGACCAAGTCGCTGATGATCGAGACGGGCGGCGACAGCTTCACGCTGCAGGATGTGAGCGAGCGCGGGCAGGTCTCGATCGGCTCGATCTACCTGCGTTTCGAGAGCAAGGACCGGCTGCTGCACGCCGTGATCGCGGAGGAACTGCAGACGATCCTCGCGAAAGAGCGCGTGATGATCGACGAGGTGCTGGCTGACACGTCCAGCCTCGGCGAATTCCTGCCGCGCTATATCGCCCGCTACTCGACGTTCCTTGAGGAATATGCCCCGCTGCTGCGCACGATCATGGCGCGGGCGGAAGTCGATCCGGCGGTGTCCAATCCGGGCAAGGAAACCGCGCGGCGCTCGTCCGAGATGTCGATCGCGGCGATCCTGACGTTCCGTGACGAGATCAAGTCCGCCGATCCCGAGGCCAAGGCGCTGGCGGTGTTCCAGATCGTGTTCGCCACGATTGCGCGCCAGTTTGGTCTGGGCTCGACGCCGGAATCAAGCGATCCCTACCTCTGGGGCTTCATCAAGGACGAGATCGCCAAGATGGCGCTCGCATACTTGCGCCACGCGGATTGAGGGCGGGGCTGCTGCCCAGGACCTCTGCATCCAAGTCCGCTCACCCTGAGCCTGTCGAAGGGTGTTGGCACCACGGCTCGATATGATGCTTCGACAGGCTCAGCATGAGTGGTTGTTGTGTGTGGCTGTGATACTCAGAACGGCCCTGCCAGCCGGTGCAGCGCAGCGCCCATGATGCCACCGATTTCCTCACCGGGGCGGCCCGCAAGCTGCGCGGCGCCGATGGCGACGCTGGTTTCCACGACATCGCGGCAGCGTTCATAGCGGCGCTCTTCGTAGGCCGCGAGGGCGGCCTCTGCGCTCTCGGCGCGGGCCAGTTCCTCGCCCAGCACCAGCGCGCTCTCGACCGCGATGCCCGCGCCCGAGGCGAGGTGCGGTGTGGTCGCGTGGACGGCATCGCCGAGCAGCACGATGCGGCCATCCGACCACGGGCGGGGCTGGATCTTCGCGGCGAGCGGGCGGTAGTTGACCCAGTCCTCGGCGGTCATGGTATCGCGCACCCAGCCGGCATTGCCGCCGAAATCGGCGAGATGCGCCTTCATCTGCGCGACCAGCGCTTCGCCTTCGAGACGCTCCTCGCCGTCGGCATGCGGGGTGAGCAGCCACATATAGATCGCGTCCTCACCGCAGCGGGTGATGCCTACCATGTAGCGATGGCCGAAGAACATCTCGCCGCGTTCCAGCGTCGGCGGCTTCTTCATCGAAACGCGCCAGCAGCCCTGACCGGTGCGCTCCGCCTCGCCCATGTGCGGGAAGGCGAGGTCGCGCACGCGCGAGCGGACGCTGTCTGCGCCGATCACGAGGTCGTAACGGCCACTGGTGCCATCCGAGAATGTGACATCAACGCCGCCATCGCGGTTCGCCAAAGTGTCGACGGTGACGCCGAGGCGGACGGGAATGCCGGCTGCGGCGACACGCTGCTGCATCAACTGGTGGAGGACCGGGCGCATGATGCCTCCGGTGGCAGGGAGGCCTTCCTCGATCGGCGGTTCATCGAGATCGCGCAGGTGCATGCCGTTGAACAGGAACATGCTGGAACCAGCGACAATCGCGCCGTCGCGTGCGATGTCCTCGACCATGCCGAGCCGCCGGTAGGCGCGCAGCGTGGCACCGGTGATGGTGATGCCCGCGCCGTAGACGCGCCAATCGGGATCGAGATCGATCAGCGTGACCGCGACACCGCGCGCGGCGAGATCGATGGCGGCCGCCATGCCGCCGATGCCGCCGCCGACGACGAGGGCATTCGAGATCGCGGTGATGGGCTCTTGTTCAATTGGCATGCGGTTTGGTTCCCTTGGTTCCCATGGCCCAGGCAATGCCTTCGGCCAGCAGTGCCGCTGCATGCGGCTCGTCATAGTTTTCCGGCCGGTGGCCGATGGCTGTATAGAACATGCGGCCCGCTGTCGGTCCTTGGCCGATGGCCTTGCGCCAGGCGATGGGGTGGTAGCCCATGGAGAGGCTCTCGCCGCGATAGCCGATCTGCTGGTAGTCCTTCTCGTCGATGGTCGCGACGGCGACCGCGCCACCGGCAATCGGATTGCGGTCGAAGGAGTACCATTCCTCGAGCAGCGGGAAGGCCTTGGTGCCGCCTGCGGTGATGGCGTTGTCGGTCACGCTGACGGTGGCGGTCTGGAACTGCGGACGGCCGGGATGGCCGATGAAGCGCGCGCCAAGCAGAGTGTCGGCGTACCAGTCCCAGAACCACACCGGATCGCCGCCAGCGCCGTGGATTCCGGCATAGCCGCCGCCATGTTCGAGGTAGTGCCGGAAGGCCGCGCGCTGCGGCACGGTGAGCGCATCGCCGCTGGTGTTGTTCCACACGACAACGGCGAAGCGGGCGAGGTCCCTGGCGTTCATCACGCCGCCGCGGTCGGTGAAGACGATCTGCCAGCCGCGCGCGGCGGCAATGGTCTTCAGGCGGGTGCGGGCCGCGTCGACCGACGGGTTGTCGCGGAAACCGTTGATCTTCTCGAACACCAGCACCCGCGGGCGGCCGTCAGCCGGAGGCAGGGCGGGGCGGTCGTGATCATAGCGGGCGCAGCGGGCCACCGTGAAGGCGTCGGTGATCGGCAGCTTGGCGAGCTTTTCCGCCACGTTGGCCTTGAGTGCCGCGCCGTCGCTGCGCACGTCCAGCAACGAGCTGACGCTGAGAATATTGGCAAAGCCCGGTGGCAGGCCGCCGCCGCCGAAGTTGCGGGTAAAGCCCGAGACGAGATCGGGCGCCGCGCTTTCCAGCGCGGCAGGGCCGCCGGGGTGCATCAGGACATCGGACAGCGGCGAAGCCACCCCGAGAGGCGCCGTTGCCAACGGACAATCGCGGACCGGTTCACCGGCGAGTGCAGGTACACTCGCCAGCAGGAGGAGCGCGGCGGCGAAGGCCCGCGAGAGGGTCACTGGACGGCCAGCCATTCGATGTACTGATCGATCCAGCGGTCGCTGGTGGTGCCCTTGGGCATCATTCCGAAGCCGTGCTCGCCGCCGTAGTAGAGGTGGAATTCCACAGCATCGCTTTCCTTGAGCCAGCTGTCGACGAGCTTGAGCCCGCCTTGCTTGAACAGCGGATCGTGCGCGGCAATGGCAACGAACAGCGGCGGGCGAGGGCCTCCCGAGACGGTCTGGGTCATCGGCGGATAGAGCAGCGCGGCATGGCGCAGCAGCAGGGCTTCGGGCCGCTTCTCGATCAGCCGGATCAAGGTGCGCGAACCTGCGGAAAAGCCGATGGCGCCGATCTGCTTGGGATCGATCTTCCACTCCGCCGCGCGCTTGCTGACGGTGGAAACCGCGGCGGCGAGATCGTCAACCGCGGGCGGCAGATCGGCCAGCTCGCCCTTGCCGAGTTGGCCGAACTTCGAGGCCATGTCTGCCATGAAGCCTTCGGACGTCGGCGGGGTGGGGTTCACGCGGTACTTGAGGACGAACGCCGTGTAGCCTTGCGCCGCGAGGCGGTCGGCAACGCGGAAGCCCTCGCTGTCGATCGAGACGAACATGTAGCCGCCGCCGGGCACGATGATCACCGCCTTGCCATTGGCGCGGCCGTTCATCGGGCGGATCACGTAGAGCGAGGAGCGCTGGACATTGCGCGCCCAGACCTGACCGAACACGCGGCTCCACACTTCGTTTCCGGCGGGCACATCGTTCAGCACGATCTGTTCGCCGGGGACCGGGGGCACCGCATCGACCGCGATTGCGGGCATCTGCGCAAAGGCCGGACGGGCGCCCAGCATCAGCAGCAGCGAAGCGATAAGGGGCAGAATCTTGCGCATGGATTCAGGCCTTTGCGGTGTGGGATTGGACGTAGTCGCGGTAGACCCCCGCGCTGGGCTTGGCCGTGCGCGCGAACGTCTTGGGGTCGAAGCTGTGCAGTCCGAAATGCATCTTGTAGCCGAACACCCATTCAAAGTTGTCGAGCAGCGACCAGTGGAGATAGCCTTTTACCGGCACGCCTTCGGCCATGGCCTGACGCAATTCGTCCAGCGCTGCGGGAATGAGCCAGGCGCGCAGGCTATCATCATCGGTGCCGACGCCGTGTTCCGTCACCATGATCGGGACCTTGGCGACATCGTAGGCATAGCGAACCGCGCCGGCGAGCGAGGGCGGATAGACTTCGGCGCCGCGTCCGTTGAGGCGGGCGTCCTTGGGGGCAGGCAGCTTGCCGGCCTTGCCCCACAAGGCGCGTTCGTAGTTTTGCACACCCACGAAATCATCGGCACGGGCGAGGCGCAGCCACGAGCCGTAGAACTTCTCGCGCATGGCATCGCGGGGCGAACCGCGCTCGACTTCCTGTTCGTCGACCATGGCAAGGCTGACGCCAACCGGGAGATCGCTGCGCACCGCCTTGATCGCGGCCTTGCCCATGGTGTGCGCGGCCTGCAGATGCGCCTGCACCTTGGACGCATCGGGCTGGTAGAGCGCATTGCCGGCGAGGAACAGCGGCACGCCCAGCTTCTTCGCCGCCGCTTCGACCATCGCCTTGTCCTGGTCCATCAGGAATGGTGGCAGCAGATACTGCAGCACGCCCGAGAGGTTCGGTTCGTTGAGCGTGGTGGCGTGGTCGATCCCGGCGGCGAGGTGGCGGGCGGCCTTGTCGCAGAAATTGGCGAAGAGTGCAGGCGCCTCGTCGTTCATCCAGCCGCCGCGAGCGGCGAACCAGATCGGGGTGGTGAAGTGGTTGAACGTGACGATGGGCTTCATGCCCAACGCCCGGCAGCCCTCGATGATCGCCTTGTAGTGATCGAGCATGGCGTAGGAAAACTGGCCCGGCTCCGGCTCGATCCGCGCCCATTCGAGGCTGAAGCGATAGGCATTGAGGCCGAGGCCTTTCGCAAGGTCGAGATCGGTGCGCCAAAGCTCGAAGCTGTTGGCTGCATCGCCCGAGGGTTCGATGAACGCGCTCGGCTTGATGTTTTCGAGCAGCCAGCAATCGGCATTGACGTTGTTGCCTTCGACCTGATGGCCCGCTGTTGCCGCGCCCCAGATGAAATCGGCGGGGAAGGGCCCTGGCGCCGCTGCCTTGACCGCCTTTGCTGCCGCGCGCGGGGCGGCGCTGAGCGCAAGGCCTGCCGCGGTGGCCGCCACGAACGTGCGCCGATCGATTGCCATTTCACCTTCTCCCATCTGTTTGAGGCTGATCTGGGCGAAATTATCAATCAAGTAAAATTGTCATGATGCATAAAATCGTATAAGCTCCGTTGATAGATAGGGCGGCAGTCCAGCCGCAAGGTGGTGACAGGATGCGCTTCAAGGGTCTCGATCTCAACCTCCTCGTCGCGTTTGACGCGCTGATGGCGACGCGCAGCGTGAGCCGTTCGGCGGAGCGGCTGAACCTCAGCCAGCCGGCGATGAGCGCCGCGCTTTCCCGCCTGCGCGAGTATTTCGGCGATGAGCTGCTGCAATTGCAGGGCAAGCGGATGCACCCCACGCCCTTTGCCGATGAACTGATGCCGCAAGTGCGCGAGAGCCTGCTCGGGCTGGAAATCATGCTGTCGCGCTCGCCGCACTTCGATCCGCGCACGTCGCAGCGCAGCTTCAAGGTGGTGACGTCTGACTATGTCTTCGCCTCGCTGATCGTGCCGCTGGTGGCTGAACTGACCGAGGAAGCGCCCGGCATCCGCATCGATTGCGGCCTGCCGCAGCCGAGCACCGTGCAGGAACTGGAGGAAGGCAAGATCGACATCACGATCACGCCCGAATACGTCATCGGCGGCAATCACCTTTCCTATGTGCTCTATCAGGAGCCGCAGGTGGTGGTGGGCTGGAGCGGAAATCCGGCGATTGCCGATGGCACGATCAGCGCGGAAGCCTTCTTCGAGGCCGGTCATATCGCGGTTGTGCTGGGCGGCGGGCAGACGCTGTCCTACGCCGACCGGACGCTGGACCTGATGGGGAAGAGCCGCACGATCGAGGCGACCGTGGCGATCTTCACGGCGGTGCCCTGGCTGATCGAGGGCACCAACCGGCTTTCGGTGATGCATTCACGCCTTGCCGAACAGCTCAAGGGCCGCTTTGCCATCGTCAGTGCGCCGGTGCCGTTCGAGATCCCGGCGATGAAGCAGATGCTGAGCTATCACCCGGGGCGCAAGGACGACGCCGGCCTCAGCTGGCTGCGCGGGCGGATCGAGGCCATTGCCCTGCGCGGCGAAGTGCGTGAAGCATAAGCTCTAGTTATTCCCAATTATCCAAACAATCATTTTTACAGATTGATTGGCGGGCAGCACAACGGGGCCGGGAGAAAGGCCGGGACATGCTGACGCTGGAAAAGGCACAAGTGATTGCTGCGGAAACGCTGGCAGAAGGCAAGCGCCTCGGCCTCGCGCCGCTGGCCTGCGTGGTTCTTGATCGTGGCGGTCATGTGCTGACCCTCCTGCGCGACGAGAACGCTTCGATCTACAGGCCCGAAATCGCGATGGGCAAGGCCGCCGGCTGCCTTGGCATGGGCTTTGGCGGGCGCGAACTTGCCAAGCGTGCGGCGGCGATGCCGATGTTCTTCAATGGGCTGCAGGCGGCTTTCCCAAGCGGCATGCTGCCGGTGCCCGGCGGCGTGCTGGTGCGGGATGCCGACGGCGGCTTGCTAGGCGCGGTGGGTGTAACGGGCGACACGTCTGACAATGACGAGCTGTGTGCGCTGGCGGGTATCGCTGCGGCCGGGCTCCAAGCGGATACGGGCACATGACCGGCACACTTTTTACCGATGTGATGATCTTCGACGGGAGCGGCGATGCGCTGTTTCCGGGCGAAGTGCTGGTGCGCGGCGAGCGGATCGAGGCCATCGCGCGCGGCGATGAACGGCTTCCGCGTGATGGCGTCTGTTTGGTCGAGGGCGGGGGCCGGACGCTGATGCCCGGCATGGTCGAGGCGCATGGGCACCTGACCTGGCCGACCAGTGTCGAGCGCACGATCAACACGATGAAGCCGCTGCCGATCGAGCAGCATGTGCTTGTCACGGCGCAGAACGCGCGGATTACGCTCGATCACGGGTTCACCAGCGTCTATTCGGCGGGCTCGCTGGGCGAGCGGATCGAGCCTGCCTTGCGCGACATGATCGACGCCGGTTTCCTGCCGGGACCGCGCCTGCGTGCTTCCGCGCTGGAGAAGGGCGCGGAAGGCGTGCTGGGTGTTCCGGCGGGCCATGACCCGACGCACCAGCGCGATATCCCGCATTTGCGCGAGTATATCGCGCAGAAGAAGGCGGACGGCTGCGACACGATCAAGTTCCTGATGTCGAGCGACGATGCCTTCCAGCCCGGCGGCTCGCAGACGCTGATGTATTCCGAGGAGGAAGCGCAGGCGATCGGCGAAGCGGCGCGCGAGGCGGGGATCTGGCTGGCCTGCCATGCGCAGGGTGCCGAGGCGGTGAAGCGTGCGCTGCGCGCCGGTTTCCGCGCGATCTATCACTGCACTTATGCCGACGAGGAAGCGCTCGATCTGTTCGAGGCGAAGAAGGACCAGACCTTCACGGCACCGGCGGTCGGGCTGCTGTGGGCGCGAGCCTATGAAGCGCAGGATTTCGGCATTGGTCCCAAGGAGGCGGCCGAATTGGGCGCGCTGCGCGGGATCGAGCTGGGGCAGCAAGTGATCCCCGAAATGCGCAAGCGCGGCATTCGCGTGCTGCCGGGCGGTGACTATGGCTTCCCGTATAACCCGCATGGGCGGAACGCGCGCGATCTCGAGCACTTCGTGAACCTGTTCGGCTTCTCGCCCACCGAAGCGCTGGTCGCCGCGACCAGGCAGGGCGGCGAACTGGTGGCTTGGGATGTGGGGCAAGTGAAGGCGGGCTATCTCGCCGATCTTCTGCTGGTCGAGGGCAACCCGACCGCCGATGTTCGCATCCTGCAGGACAAGCACAATCTTGCCGCCATCATGAAGGGCGGACAATTCTACAAACCACTGCTCAACAAACGACTGGGCGACACGAAAGAGGCAAACTCATGAGCCGCGTTACCGAAATCCGCTATGTCGGCTATGCCGTCACCGATCTGGCCGCCGAGCGGGCGTTCTATGTGGACAACTGGAAGCTCAAGGAAGTCCACGAAGAGGGCGGGCTCGTCTACTTCGCCGCCGAGGGGCATGACGAGCTTTACGTCGTCCGCCTGCGGCAGGATGCGGTGCAGCGCGTGGATGTGATCGCGCTGGCGGCGGATACCAACGCGGATGTCGATGCCCTGTTCGCCAAGGTCCGCGATTACGGCTGCCAGATCGTGTTCGAGCCCAAGGCGCTTGACCAGTTCGGCGGCGGCTATGGTTTCCGCTTCTTCTCGAAGGACGGCTTGCCTTACGAAATCTCCGCTGGTGTCGCGCGCGGCACGGCGCGCGCGCTCGCCCCGCGTGAGGCGATCCCCGAGCGGATCAGCCACATCGTGATGCACTCGCCGCGCCACCACGAGGAACTGGCGTTCTTCATCGATGTGCTGGGCTTCAAGCTGAGCGACTGGCTGGGCGACTTCATGTGCTTCCTGCGCTGCAATGAAGCGCACCACCGTATTGCGTTCCTCCCCGGGCCGCCCTGCCTCAACCACGTTGCCTACGACATGCCCAATGTCGACGAGATGATGCGCGGCATCGCGCGGCTCAAGCGCCAGAAGATCGACATCCGCTGGGGCCCTGGCCGCCACACGGCGGGGAACAATACCTTCAGCTACTTCACGACGCCTGCAGGCTTCGCGATCGAGTACACCTCGGAGCTCGAGAAGGTCGATTTCGAGAACCACGTCGCGCAAGTGATTGCGCCCGCGCCCGAGATCATGGACCAGTGGGGCGTCGGTGTCGGCGGGCCGCAGACGATGCCGCACCCGGCACCCGATGCGGCGCTGTTCCAGCCGGCAGGGGTCTGATCCGATGGCGTTGTTCGAACCGTTTCCCAACTACATCTGGAATCTCTCCGTCGCCATCGCGCTGGAGAACGGCGGGCGGATCGGCGAGATCGTCGACATGATCAAGCCGCTGCTCGACAAGGCGCAGAGCGGCGCTGACGCGGGCACGGCCGATTTCATGGCCGAATGGGTGAAGATGGCGGACAAGCTGGTCGGGCTGGCCGAGGAAGACCTCGCGCTGGGCCGCGAGTTTTCCGCAGGAGCCAAGCTCAAGCGCGCGACGATCTACTACCTGACTGGCGAACGCATGCAGGCGCATGGATCGGCGGGGCGCGAGCAGACTTATGCCAAGGCGCTGGACAGCTTCCAGCGCGGCACGACGTTTGCCGGTGATCCGCTGGAGCGCGTTGAAATCCCGTACGAGGGCAAGACCATCGTTGGGCTGTTCCACCGTGCGAACGTCGAAGGGCCGGCGCCTTGCGTGGTCTATTGCAACGGGCTCGACAGCATGAAGGAAATGCTGTGGCTGGGCGGCTTTCCCGAAGCACTGGCGCAGCGCGGCATCCATACGCTCTGCGTCGATCAGCCGGGTACGGGTGAGGCGCTGCGGCTGCAAGGGCTGAATGCGACACCTTACTCCGAACGGTGGGCCTCAAAGTGGGTGGACTGGCTGGAAACGCGGCCCGAAGTGGACAAGGCGCGGATCGGCATGACCGGCATCTCTCTCGGCGGGCACTTTGCGCCGCGCGCGGTGGCCTATGAGCCGCGCTTTGCCAGCGGGGCGGCTTGGGGCGCCAACCACAACTGGCGCGAAGTGCAGGACAAGCGCATGGCGCGCGAGGGCGAGAACCCGGTGCCGCACTACTGGGGCCACGTTTACTGGGTGTTCGGCGCGAAGGATCACGAGGATTTCCTCGCCAAGAGCAACGACATGAACCTCAACGGCCACCTGGACCGGATCAAGGTGCCGTTTCTGGTGACCCACGGCGCGACCGACCGTCAGATCAGCGTCGACTACGCGCACCAGAGCTATGCGCAGCTCACCAATTCGCCGCGCCGCGAGCTCAAGATCTTCACCGCACGCGAAGGCGGGGTGGAGCATGTCGGGGCGGACAACATGAGTTTTGGCAATGATTACATTGCCGACTGGTTCGCCGACACGCTGGGAGGCCACACCAAGGCCTGAAAACCCGCGTTCCCCTACGGACAGGCTACTATTTCCGGTCTGTTTCTGCCATTATCCTCACGCGCCAATTCGCGTGCGCAGGGGGATAATGCGCGTGCCGGATCAGAAGACGCAGATCGTTGTCGTAGGCGGCGGCGCCGGCGGGCTTGAGCTCGTGCGCAAGCTGGGCGCCAAGTATGGCCGCAAGAAGCACGACATCATCCTGATCGACAGGAACCTCACGCATATCTGGAAGCCGCTGCTGCACGAAGTTGCGGCAGGCTCGCTCGACGCCAATCTCGATGAGGTGGGCTATGGCGGGCACGCGGTGCGCTGGGGCTACCGGTTCTTCCAGGGCAGCATCGAAAGCATCGACCGCGAGCACCGCACGATCACCACCGCGCCGCTGCTGGATGAGCGCGGCGAGGAAGTGATCGGGCGCCACACTGTGCGCTACGACTACCTCGTGCTGGCGATCGGCGGAATTTCCAACGACTTTGGCGTGCCCGGCGTGCGCGAGCATGCGATGTTCCTCGAGGACCGGCCGCAGGCGGACAAGTTCCGCCAGAAGCTGCTCAACGCCTGCCTGCGCACCAACCACCAGCATCAGACAGGCAATCCCGATGCGCGGGTGCGGGTGAGCATTGTCGGCGGCGGGGCGACCGGCGTGGAGCTGGCGGCTGAGCTCTACAACGCGGCGGGCTCGCTTCGGCACTACGGGCTTGAAGTGTTCGACGAGAGCAAGCTTGAAGTCTCGCTGCTGGAAGCTGGGCCGCGCATCCTGCCTGCGCTCGACGAAGCGCTGGCGACGACCGCGCGCGAGGAACTGCAGCGGCTTGGCGTGAAAGTGCTGGAGCGCACGCAAGTGGTGAAACTGGAGGACCGCGCAGTCCATACTGGCGATGGTACGGTGATCGACGCAGACCTCATCGTCTGGGCGGCGGGCGTGAAGGGCGCCGAGGAAATCAAGACGATGAGCGATCTGGAGCTGACTCGCGGCAACCAGATCGTGGTGCGGCCAACGCTACAGACCAAGACCGACGACCGTATCTACGCGCTGGGGGACTGCGCCTCGTGCCTGCTCCCCGGCAAGGAACGTCCGGTGCCGCCGCGCGCGCAGTCCGCGCACCAGATGGCGAGCCTTGTGTTCACAAATCTAGTCCGCGCGCAGGCGGGGCAGCCGCTGAAGGACTTCGCCTATAGCGATCACGGTTCGCTGGTTTCGCTGAGCCGGTTCTCGACCGTGGGCAGCCTGATGGGCAACCTCGTCGGCGGGCGCATGTTCGTCGAGGGGCGGATCGCGCGGATGGTCTACATGTCGCTCTACCGCATGCACCTGATCGCCATCCACGGCTGGTGGCGGGGGATCACCTTGATCGTGATCGGGCACGTGAACCAGATCGTGCGGCCGAGGCTCAAGCTGCACTGACGTGGCGATGGGTGAGCGTTGGCAAACTCATGCCATTCGGTTTCATGCTGTCCGTCACCCCGTGCTTTACACGGGGTTTGGCTTTTCTTCGGGCACGGCGCCGAAAGGAAAGCCAAGGCCCGTGTCAAGCACGGGCCGACGGTTCCTTGCGGTTGTGACTTAGCGTTCTACGCTCAGCGTCACCGGCCCGATCAGCCCCGAAGGCCGCAGGGGCGCATCGGCGCGGTAGGTCTTCAGCGTGGTGAAGGTGATCGGTTTCGCACCGGGCTGCGCATCGCCGATGAGGCGGTTGACCCACAGGTTGGTCACGCGGATTTCGAGCGTGTTGGTGCCCTTCGTGGCCAGACCCGTGATGTCGGCCTCATACGGCGGCTGCCAAAGCACGCCTGCAGACTTGCCGTTGACCAGCACTTCCGCCAGATCGCGGACGTCGCCGAGATCGAGGATCAGGCGCTGGCCGGGCTTGGTGGCGGGCACCTTGAGGGTCTGGCGATAGGTGGCCGTGCCGGAGAAGTAGCGCACGCCGGGGTCACTGTTTCTGGTCCAGTCGGCAAGCGTGGGCATGGCGACACTGGCAGGCGCGCCGCGGCCGGGCTGGAAGGTGACGTTCCACGGCCCGGAGACGGCTGCCACCTGCGTGCGGGCTGCGGCGGGCACGGTGAGGCTGGCTGGACCGGTCTTGCGGAATACCACGAAGCCCGATTGCCAAGGCCCCAGCGTGATCGGCACGGCGGTGCGGCCGCCATCTGTGGTGTAGCTGAGCGGAGCGGCCTTGCCGGTCTGCGCATCCCACCATTCGGGGGCCTTGCCGGCAGCGGCGAAACTGAGCGTGGTCTGCTCGGCGCGGTTCTTGCGGTTGGTGACGAAGTAGATTTCGGCATCCGCTGTCTTGCGGTGGACGAAGCGCAGCGAGGTATCAGTGGCGGCCTTGGAGTAGGTGAGGTCTGCCGGGATGCCCAGCCTCGCCAGCGCGCTGTCAGGATCGTGGCTGGCGAGGACGCGGCCTTTGCCTGCATCACCGCTCCACAGTGCATCGGCGATGCGGGTGAACTCGGCGGGATCATCCTGCAGCGCGGGCGAGCCAAGTGGCTTTTCGCCGATCAGCGTTGCGCCGCTGCGCACCAGCGTATCGATGCGGCGGAGCACTGATAGGCTCATCCTTGCGGAACTGCCGCCGAGGTAGAGCGCCTTGTAGCGCGCGCCGCTCTTGGCAACGAGGTCCGGGCCGTCATTGCTGAGCTGGTTCAGGAGGACGTCGGGATTGACGAAATCGAACGCATTGTTCGTCAGCAGATCACCCGGCACTGCTTTGGCGAAGAGGCCGGTGAGGGGCGCTTCTTCGCCATAAAAATACAAGACATCGGCCACATTGCGGCCTTGCTGCAGCATGTAGCTGCTCCGCGCGATGTAGTCGATCCATGGGCGGGCCTGCTCGCCCCACGTCTCCAGCCGGTTGAAATACTGGCCGAAGATGAAGAGCGAGAAGCCCGGGGCCTTGTCCGTGAGTGGCTGATGGACCGAAGTGTGGATCACCGGGCGGTTGACGCCCAGCGCAAATTCCATGTCGATCATCGGCTTGAGGTCGCGTGGTGCAAACGCCCAGGGCTGGAGCGCGGCGGTCAGCGATTCCGCAGCGACGAGGTTCTGGCCGTAGACGTGGGCGACCGAAGCCGCACCGCGCATGTCGCCTTCGTAGCTGGGCTGCGGCGCGCCCTTCTCCGTATCGTAGGACCACATCGCGGCCATGGGGATATCGGCATTGCGGCGCATGGCCATGTCGTCGCCGAGCGAGGGGCGCTTGTCTTCCAGCGCTTCGGAATAGTGGATCAGCCCGCGCTTGTGGGCTTCTTCCGCGATGGTCTTGTAGTGCGCATCAGCCATCAGGTCGGCGAGGGTCTGGCGATAATCGTGGAGGAAGGCATCGCTGCGCGCCGAGCTGCCGAGGATCACACCGGTGAGCGCGGGGAGCCACGGCACCGCATCATAGCCGCGCCGGGCCTTGAATTCGGCGACGATCTGCGGCGTCCAGTTGCTCGCGCCAACCTCGATGCTGTCGTTGAGGAGCGCGCGGACGCCCTTGCTGCCGATCAGGTCCGGGCCGGCGGCATCGATGTAGGTGTCGAGGTAGCGGTTGATGTAGCGGCGGACGGCGGCGGCATCGAACTTGTCGACCTCGAAGCCGGTCGCCTCGGGCGGTGCCGGGTGGTTCTCGGTGCCGGTGAGCGAATAGCCGAGGCGCAGGATGCGCCAATTGCCCTTGGGCGGCGTCCAGTCGAGCGTGCCGTCGGGCTTCAGTTTCGAGGTAAGGTCGATCACCGCGCTTTCCGGCATGGCAGGCGCGTCAGGCGTGGGGATCGCATTGTAATCGAGCGTGGTGGCAAATCCGGCCTTTTCCTCGAAGCGGTGGGTCAGCGCGGCGGCCGAGAAGCGCAGTTCGTTCA
Organism: uncultured Novosphingobium sp.; assembly: GCA_964413325.1. Lineage (GTDB taxonomy): Bacteria > Pseudomonadota > Alphaproteobacteria > Sphingomonadales > Sphingomonadaceae > Novosphingobium. Next base: position 324,988 of record CAYPRK010000001.1, read on the forward strand.
CGGTGACGTGCTGGCCGCTGCCGCTCATGAAGCCCGGAAATGACGGGAATTCGGCGCCGGGGGCGGGCGGCGTCGGCAGGCTGAAACCGGTCTGTTCGGCAACGAAGCGCACGCGCAGGGCCTTGGCCGTGACCGCCGGGAAAGTGACGGTGTATTCAGCCGAAGTGCCGGTGGGAAAGCGCGCGAGTTCGGTGAAGCCGGTGCCGTCGGTGCTCGTTTCGAGCACGGGCGCGAACTTGGCAGCGCTGAACAGCGAGACAGGCGGGATGGCCAGCGTGGCCGAGCGGACCGTTTGCGGGCTGGCGAAGTCGGCGCGGATCCATGCAGGTGCATCGGCGTTTCCGGCCGGCAGCTCGACGGCAGTGGCCTGCTTGCCATCGGTGAGTGCGGCGCCGTCAATCTTGCCGGACGATGCGGTCCAGACGGGCGCGAGCGGGGCTGCGGCTTCCGGCACGGCGAGGACGTAGGTGTCGCGGTAGAGCTGCGGCAGATCGGTCTTGGGATGCTCGACTCCGATTTCCGCCTGCATGCCAAGATCCTGGAACGGGCCGGTGATCATGGGCGGCGCAGCAAGCTTCCCCTTGAAGGGCTTGCCGCCGGTCACGCGGGTTTCCGACCAGACGAGCTTCTTCATGCCATCTTCGGGCGTGACCCAGGGGCCGCCAGTCTCGCTCCAGCCGGGCGAAGCGGCGATGGCAAGTTCGAGGCCGAGCTTGTCTGCCGTTTCAGCGGCAGTGCGGAAGGCGTGCTTCCACTCGGGCGTCATGTAGACGAGGCGCTTCTCGACCACTTGCGGCGTGTTGAGCTGCGCGTCGAACGTCTGCGCGCCGCCGATGCCGATTCGCTTCATCCACTCGAGATCGAGGCGGATGCCTTCCTCGGTGATGTTGCCGTTCATCCAGTGCCACCACACGCGGGGGCGGGCGGAGGACGGGGGATCGCGGAAGCCGTCTGCCAGTGGGTCAGCGACTTGCTGCGCGTGGAGCGGAGCCACAAACGAAATCGGCGCGCTGCCGGCGAGGAGAAGCGCTCCGAGGAGGCGGATGGGGGCCTTGTGCAACGCGCGTCTCCCGGACGGATGATGATTGTTTATGATTGCTTTGATCAAAAACGCGCAACCAAGGCAAGCGAAATTGCACCGTGACGCAGGAAGGTGGCTCCCGCCCTCGCCGGTATGACGAACGGGGCAGTTGTTGATACCGGGACTTGGTGTTAGCCTCCGCCCGCAACAAAAGCCGTGGGGGTCTGCAATATCATGGCTGTTATTAAACCGGTGATCTTCAAGTATTACCAGCCAGCGACACTGGTGACGATCTTCCTGTTCTGGTCGTTTCTCCCCCCGGAGCTGGCGACCAATGGCTGGACCATCGTGATCGCGGCGGTCTGCACCAAGTTCATGATCCTTGGGCTCGAACAGATCAACGAGCGGCACGCCGGGTGGCGGCTGACGCGCGCGGAATTCCTCTCGGACCTGTTCTACTTCGTGATGTTCTACACGGTGGTGCGCTATGCCGGAAAGCATTGGGCGGATACGCCGCTGATCGGCCTGAAGGACGCACTGGGCATCCACACGCCGTGGCTGGAGCATGCACCGCTGATCGTGCAGGTGGCGCTGATCATGCTGCTGATCGAGTGGGGGCACTATTGGCTGCACCGCGCGATGCATAACTGGTTTCCGCTATGGGTGGTCCATGCGCCGCACCATTTCGTGACGCAACTGAACGCGCTGAAGGGGGCGGTGGGCAATCCGTTCGAGCTGTTCCTGATCGGGCTCAGCCTGACGGTGTTCCTCGATTTCTCACTGCCCGCGCTGTTTTGTGCAGGTCATATGCTGGGGACGATCGCGGCGTTCAGCCACGCCAACGTGCGGTTCAACCCGCCGCGCTGGTATTCGGCGGTGTTCACGACCGTGGAAGCGCACAGCCTGCACCATTCCGTGGAATACGAGGACACGCGCTGCAACTATGCCTGCGCGCTGATCCTGTTCGACCGGTTGCACGGGACGTATCGGGCGGGCGAAGCAGTGGAAGTGGGGCAGGAAGGGCGGCGGCACATGGGGATAGGCGAGACTCTGATCTACCCGCTGACGCCGATCATCGATTGGGTGAAGGGGCGGAAAGCGGCAGCTTGATCTCGCTCGCTAGCGCTGAGGTTGTTCGCTCTGGATCCCCGCCTTCGTGGGGATGACGAAGAACACATCGTTATCGTCATTGCGAGCGCAGCGAAGCAATCCAGAGCGTCACGCACTTACGCGCTGGATTGCTTCGCTACGCTCGCAATGACTACGGCTTGTGGTGCTGGCGGCTCCTCAGGGCTTCGCCACTTCGCTGCCGCTGGGCCACCAAGTGAGCTTGTGAATGTCATGCGCCGAAGTCCACACGCCCGTGGGCGTCCAGCGCAGCGCACCGCTGCCGGAGGGCTTGCCGACGCGGGTGAGGATCGCATTCGTCGCCGCGTCGATCACCACGAATTCCTGATCGTCGGTAGTACGCAGCCAGACTTTGCCGCCGCCAGTATCGATATCGCCCCACTTGAGGTTATCGCCCACCTTGATCCGGGCGGTGACGGTCATCGTTGCGGGATCGATGCGCGCGACGGTGCCGTCGCCCTGTTCCTGCACCCAGACCGCGCCTTCGCCCGCGACAAGGAAGCCCGGCGTCTTGCCGAGTGCGACGGTGCCGGTAACGGTGTTGGTGGCGGGATCGATGCGGCTGAGGAGTTGCTCCTTGCCGCTGACGGCCCAGAGCGCGCCGAGGCCGTAGCTGAGATACCATGAGCCGGGAGCGGTCGGTATTGTCGCGACGACCTTGTTGGTGGCGGGATCGATCCGGGCGATCTTGCCGCTGGCCTCGCTGGCAATCCAAGCCGAGCCTGCGCCGGTAACCGTGTTGAGCTCGCCTTCCATGTTGTTGGCGATGCCGGAGGAGATGGTGGCGAGGAGCTTGCCGGTCTTCACGTCGATCCGCTTCACGGCGTTTTCGGGGCAATCGGCGACCCACAGCGAGCCGAAATCCACGCTCATGCCGCCGCAGGCGCGGCCCATCGGGCTTGAGGCCCGCTTGCCCTTGGCCGACCACTGCTCGACCTGGAAGCGATTGGTCGCCCAGACGGTATCGCCATCGACCGCGAGGAAATCCGCAAAGCCGGGGACGGTGAGGACGACCGGCTTCGGCGCTTCCTTCGCGGCCGCGAGACCGGGGATCAGCGCGGCGACGAGCAGCATGGTCTTGAGGCTTCGCATCGGTCTGCTCCTTCAGCTCTTCTGCGCGATGTAGGCGCGCCAGCCGCCGAGATGGGTGATATCTTCCGCGCCCGTGAGCGCGCGGGGTTCGGCGACGAAGCCCTTGACACTGGTGCCGTCTGCCAGGGTGACTGTGCCGATGGCGAGCGGGGCGGGGACTTCGACGGTGAAGCTGCCGAATTCGGCAACGCCCAATTCGTAGACTTCGACCGCGATGGCGGCGCCCTCTTCGCCGCTGTGGACCAGTGCTGGTTTCGGCGGGACGCTGTCGGCCATGGCGTAGAGCCGGTAGGTGGGCGCGGTGTGGGTCGCCTCGACGAACTTGGCCTCGCGCGAGGTGAGCTGCCAGTGGAGCGGCATGTCCTTGAGGTGGGCGCCGACGACGGCGAGTTTTACGGTCTGCATGTGGTGCTCCGGGTCTTTGGCCAGATCGAGCGGGGGCGGCGGGGCGAGGTCCGCCTTGGCGAGGTAGGTATCAGCCAGATCGAGCAGCGCGCGGTCGGTGTCCGCCGGGCCGATGAAGGTGATGCCAAAGCCGGTGCGGTTGTGGCGCGTGCCCGCCGGAACCGCGAGCGCGGCCATATCGAGCAGGTTCACGAAGTTGGTGTAGGCGCCGAGATTGCTGTTGAGCGCGATGGGCGCCTTGGCGAGTTCGGCCACGCGGTAGGTGGTGCCGGTGGTGGGGAAAGCGAGCACATCGAGTTCGCCCCACATCCGGTCGGCATGGCGCTTGATTTCGGCGAGGCGGTAGATGCCTTGGAAGGTTTCGACTGCGGTCTTGTCCCACCCGGCTTCGACCACGGCGCGAACGGTGGGATCGACGGCGTCGGGGCTTTCGGTGAGGATCCTGGCCATCGCTGCGGTGCGTTCGGCAACCCACGGGCCGCCGTAGAGCAGCTGGGCAGCTTCCTGCAGCGGGGCGATGTCGATTTCGACGATCTCGGCGAAGCTGGCGAGGTGATCAAGCGCGCGGTCGTAGAAGTATTCGGATTCCGCATCGCCAAAGAACTGGCGCTGGCGGCGCTGGGGAACGCCGATCTTGCGCGGCGTGAGCACGCGGTCGGCGAGGGGCTTGGACCAGGGATCGGCGGGATCGAAGCTGGCGATGACGCTATCGACGAGGGCGGCGTCTGCGGTGGTGTGCGCGAAGACGGTGACGCAATCGATCGAGCGGCAGGCGGGGACCACGCCAGAAGTGCTCCAGCGACCCTTGGTGGGCTTGAAGCCGATGAGGTGGTTGAACGCGGCGGGGACGCGGCCAGAGCCTGCCGTATCGGTGCCAAGCGCGATGGGGACGAGACCTGCCGCAACCGCCACGGCCGAGCCGGAGCTGGAACCGCCGCTCACATAGGCCCGGTTGAAGGCATTGCGCGGGATGCCATAGGGGCTGCGGACGCCGACGAGCCCGGTGGCGAACTGGTCGAGGTTGGTCTTGCCCATGCAGATCGCACCAGCGGCGGCGAGGCGGGCGGTGACGGTGGCGCTGGCTTCGGGGCTGTATGCGAAGGCGGGGCAGGCGGCAGTGGTCTCGAAGCCTTCGACGTCGATGTTGTCTTTCGCCGCATATGGCACCCCGGCGAGGGGGAGATGTTCGCCCGCTGCAATGCGCGCGTCGACGGCGCGGGCGGCGGCGAGGACTTGGCTCTCGTTGGCGCGGCTGATCCAGATTTGGGGCTGGATCGCGTCATAGGCGGCGATGCGGGCGAGGGCCGCTTCGGCCTGAGCAACGGCAGTGCTTGCGCCCGATTGGACTGCCTCGGCGATCTGCGATGCGTTCATGCCGTCCTCCGCAGTGCGAGCATCGGGGAGCCAGGCTGCAGGGACTGCTTCTCCTTGATATAGAGCGCCTCGATCGTGCCGGTGCCGGGGCTTTCGACCGGGCATTCCATCTTCATCGCCTCGATTACTGCGATGGTATCGCCTGCCTTCACGGCATCGCCGGCTGCAACGAGGAGCTTCCACACGCTGCCGCCGAAGGGGGCTTCGATCAGGTCGGTGCCGTCGGGCACTTCAGTCAGTGCAGCGGCGGGGGCTTCGGCTTCGGTGAGGTCGCTGACGCGGTCGAATTCGCCGCGGGCGTGCCAGTCGGCGCGCTCGGCGTCGAAGGCGGCCTGACGCGTGGCTTCGAAGGTCGCGATGGCTTCGGCATTGTCAGCAAGGAATGCGCGGTAATCGGCGAGGCGGAACTCGCTTTCCTCGATGCGCAAGCTGCGGCGGCCTGCGGGGAAATCGCGGCGCCATTCGGCCAGTTCTTCGGCGCTGACGGGGTAGAAGCGGATCTGGTCGAAGAAACGCAGGAGCCACGGCTTGCCTTCGGTGAAGGCGTCGGTCTGCCCCTCCCTGCTTTTGACGTAGGTGTTCCAGACCTGCACGGTGCGGCCGAACAGCTGGTAGCCGCCGGGGCCTTCCATCCCGTAGATGCACATGTAGGCGCCGCCGATGCCGACGACATTGGGCGGGGTCCAGGTGCGCGCGGGGTTGTACTTGGTGGTGACGAGGCGGTGGCGCGGATCGACCGGGGTGGCGACGGGGGCGCCGAGGTACACGTCGCCGAGGCCCATGACGAGGTAGTTGGCCTCGAAGATGAGGTTCTCGACTGCCGCCACATCGGGCAGGCCATTGATGCGGCGGATGAATTCGATGTTGTCCGGGCACCACGGCGCATCGTCGCGGACGGCGCCCATGTACTTCTGGATCGTCTCAATCGTTGCCGGATCGCGCCATGACAGCGGCAGGTGGACAACGCGGCTCGGGATCGTGAAGTCCGCCAGATCGCCGAGGCGTTCTTCGGCGGCGATCAGCGCGGCGAGGGCTTTTGCCTGATCGAGTTGCTTGCCATCGAAGTGCAATTGCAGCGAGCGGATGCCGGGGACGATATCGATCACGCCGGGAAGCGCCTGCGCTTCCAGTTCGACCATCAGCGCGTGGACGCGGATGCGTAGCTCGATGTCGAGGACGATCGGGCCGTATTCGACGAGGATGTTGCGGTCGCCCTGCTGGCGGTAGATCGTGCGGGGGCGGCCATTGGCCTCAGGCGTTTCGGCCAAGATCGGCGAGAGGTGCGCGACGGGGCGGTCTGGCACCGGGCCGGGGAGCGTGCCTTCGCTGAGCAGGCGCTGCTGGTCTGCGTCAGCAGCGGCGGCATCGGCGATGGTAACGGGGGCAAAGCGGAGGCGGTCTCCAGGGACGAGCTGGCCGAGCTTCCAGCGGTCTGCCGCGATGACCACAAAGGGGCAGACGAAGCCGCCGAGCGAGGGGCCGTCCGGGCCGAGGATGATCGGCATGTCGCCCGTGAAATCGACCGCGCCGATGGCGTAGGGGTTATCGTGGATGTTCGAGGGGTGGAGACCGGCCTCACCGCCGTCCTTGCGGGCCCAGTGCGGCTTGGGGCCGATGAGGCGGACGCCCGTGCGGTTCGAGTTGTAGTGGACCTGCCATTCGGCGGCGACGATCATCGCGATGTCGTCCGGCGTGAAGAAATCGGGCGCGCCGTGGGGGCCATAAAGAACGCGCAGGGTCCATTCGGTGCCGAGCGGCGGGAGCGCGGTCATGGCAAGCGGTGCTGCGGCGGGTTCATCGCCGAAGTGGAGGACATCGCCTGCAACGAGACGGCGCGCGGCATGGCCGCCGAACTGGCCGAGCTCGAAGGTGGCGCGGCTGCCGAGATAGGGCGCGATGTCAAGGCCGCCTGCGAAGAGCAGGTAGCCGCGCATGCCGCCACCGCGCGTGCGGCCAAGCGCGAGGGTCTGGCCCGCAGCGACGGCGATAACCTGACCTCGCCCGACCGGAACACCATCGAGCGTCGCGCCGAAGTCAGCGCCGGTCAGTGCAACCTTGGCAGGCGCGGTGAAGGCGAGGGTGGGGCCGGAATGGGTCAGTTCGAGGCCTGCGGTGCCTTCCGCATTGCCTAGCAGGCGGTTGCCGAGGCGGAACGACTGGTCGTCCATTGGGCCCGAAGGGGGCACGCCGACGGCCCAGAGGCGCTGGCGGCCGGGCCAATCCTGCACCGTCGTGGCGGTGCCGCCGCTGATCACGCGGACGCTGCGCGGGGTATAGGCGATGGTATCGAGAACACGGGTAGAGACTTCGCCGGTGGTGAAGGCGGGCGTGCGGACAACGTCGCGCAGCCAGCGCAAGTTGGTCTCGATGCCGTCGACGCGGGTCTCGCCGAGTGCGACTTGCATCGCGGTGACGGCTTCCTCACGCGTGGGCGCATGGACGATCAGCTTGGCGAGCATCGGATCGTACCAAGCGCTGACTTCGCTGCCGCCCATGACCCACGTTTCGGTGCGGATGCCTGAGGGGAACTCGACGGCCGTGAGCGTGCCCGAGGTGGGACGGTAATCGAGTGCCGGGTCCTCGGCATAGAGGCGGACCTGCACCGAATGGCCCTGCGGCGTGGTGGGCGCGGTATCGAGGAAGCTGAAATCACCCGCGCCGCCGCGCACCATCCATTCGACCAGATCGAGGCCCATGACCATTTCGGTCACGCCATGTTCGACCTGCAGGCGGGTGTTCATTTCGAGGAAGTAGAACTGCTGCCGCTCGGCGTCGTAGAGAAACTCGACAGTGCCAGCGGAGCGATAGCGCGCGGCCTCCCCGAGGCGGATCGCGGCGGCGTAGAGGTCTTGCCGGATATGTTCGGGAAGCAGCGGCGCCGGGGCTTCCTCGACGACTTTCTGGTTGCGGCGCTGGAGCGAGCAATCGCGTTCACCCAAGGCTACGACGCGGCCCTCGCCATCACCGAAGATCTGCACTTCGACATGGCGGGCGCGGCGCACGTAGCGTTCGAGGAAGACGCCGGCATCGCCGAAATTGCTCTGACCAAGGCGGGCGACAGTTGCGAAGCCTTCCTGCACATCGGCCTGCGTTTCGCACACGCGCATGCCGATACCGCCGCCGCCTGCGGTGGCTTTGAGCATGACGGGGAAGCCGATTTCGTTGGCGGCGGCCAGCGCTTCCTTCTCGCTCGTCAGCAGCTCGGAGCCGGGCGCGAGCGGCACGCCGTGGGCCTTGGCCAGCGTGCGGGCGCTGTGTTTCAGGCCGAACTGGCGGATATTGTCCGGCGTCGGGCCGATGAACACGATCCCGGCTGCAGCGCAGGCTTCGGCGAAATCGGTGTTTTCGGCGAGGAAGCCGTAGCCGGGATGGATCGCGCCTGCGCCGGTGGCCTTCGCGGCAGCGAGGATGGCTTCGATGTTGAGATAGCTCTCGGCCGGTCGCGCGCCGCCGATGCAGACCGCCTCATCGGCCTCCGAGACATGGAGCGAGCCCGCATCCGCCTCCGAATAGACCGCGACCGAGCGCAGCCCCATGCGGCGCAAGGTGCGGATGATCCGGGTGGCGATGGCGCCCCGGTTGGCAATGAGGACGGTGGTGAACAAGGGCTCTGGGCTCATGCCGCGACGATCATGCGCACGGGCGTCGGGTTGAAGCCGTTGCAGGGATTGTTGATCTGCGGGCAGTTCGAGACGACGACGATAACATCCATTTCGGCCTTGAGATCGACCGTGAGGCCCGGCGCGGAAATGCCATCGACGATGCCAAGCGCGCCGTCCGCTTCCACCGGCACGTTCATGAAGAAGTTGATGTTGGCGACGATATCGCGCTTGCCGCGCCCTTCGGTGAGGTTGGCTTCGAGGAAATTCTCGACGCAGGCGTGTTGGGCCTTGGTGTGGTGGCCATAGCGCAGCGTGTTGCTTTCGCAGGAGCACGCGCCACCGATGGTGTCGTGATACTCCACGGTGGTGCCGGCGATGGTCATCATCGGGCGGCCTTCGTTTGAGCGCAGCACGGTGCCGGTGCGCAGGAACAGGTTGCCCTGTGCGGCGACGGTATCCTGCGCGGAATAGCGCTCGGTATCGTCCGCCTCGCTGTAAAGCAGAAAATCCACCGCCTGATTGCCTTCGAGGTCGACGATGCGCAGCGTCTGGCCCTTCTTGATGTGATGAATCCAGGGCGCGCGGGCGGGGACGACCTCGTCGTGGACGATGGTATCGGGCAGGCCGTCATGGTGCGGATCGCGGTTCTGCATGGGTCTGTCTCCGTTCAGCGACGGTAGTAGTCTTCGACGTTGAGGAAGGCGCGCAGGCCCTCCGGCGTCGCGGTGCGGATGGGGTCGTCCTCGGCGGCCACCGGCCCACGCCAGGCGGTGAGGCGCAGCGGGGTGACGGTGTAGTCAGGCCGGGGATCGAGCACATGGGGGACGTTGGCGATAACCACGATGACGTCCATTTCGGCGCGGAGCACGACCTCGCGGCCGGGCTCGAACGGGCCGATCTGCGGCTCGATCGCGCCGTCGTCAGCTATCTTCGCGCCCTTGAACAGGGTGACGGCGGCGTGGATGTCGCGGCGCTGGAGGCCGTGCTTGGCCGCGCCAAGGAGAAAGCGGTCGCGCCCGTTGGGGAAGTGGCCGCTGTTGCGCCCGTCGCCGTATTTCGCGGCATTGGTGTAGGCGTTGGAGGTGCCGGAGAAGGTATCCCAGGTTCCTTCGGTGCCGTCCTTCGTGATGCTCATCAGCACACGGCCCATGTCGGAGAGCAGGAACTTGCCCTCCGCGAGATAGGCGTTCCACTGAATCTTGACCGTATCGGCGAAGCTGTAGCGCTCGGTCGGCATTTCGGCGTTGAAGATCTGCAAGCTGGCGCAGGCATCGCCTTTGGTATCGATGAGACGCAGGCGCGCGCCGCGCGGCAGGCGGCGGGTGGCATAGCCGCCGGGTGCGACGGTTTCTTCCCAGAGGAGATCGGAGGCGGCGACGCCTTCCGGCAGGTCCGGCGCGACCGGTGGGAGGATCGGCATGGCCTCGACCACGGTGCCGCCCTGGGCGCGGGCGTGATCGCGGGCGGCGTTGGGGTTGGCCAAAGTCCCTGCGGGCGCGGATGTCATGCGGCGGCTCCCTGCGGCGCATCGGCTTCGGGCTCGTAGAGCTGCGGAAGGAGCGCGGTGGTGGTGACGAGTTCGAGCTGCTGGACCCCGCGCACGCGGCGCAGTGCATCCGAGAGGTCCTTGAGGCGGGCGGCGGGGCCCTGCACCAGCAGCACTTCGAGCGACTGGTCGTCCTCGAGGAAGACGTGCTGCGAGGAGATCACTTCCTTGAGGTAGTGCGCCTGCGTCTGCGCCAACTGGTGGCGCACACGGCCGCGCTCGCCCCGGTAGACGAGGGTGATCGTTCCGGCCAGCATCTCGTCCGGCCGGGTGAACGCCTCATGCGCGGCGAGCGCGTGGCGGATCAGTTCGGCCATGAGCTGCGAGCGCGAGGGGAGCTGGCGCTCGGTCACCATCATGTCGAGCTTGCGGAAGAGTTCGGCGGGTAGGCTCATGCTGAGCCGGGCGAGGCCGGGGGTTTCTATCGTCATTGCCATTCCTCTCAATTCGTGGCCGCGACGGGTTGGGCTGGTGTTTCGGGCTCTGGCGCCGGGACCGGTGGGCCGCGCAGGGGCAGATCGTAGACTGCGGTCGCGCCGTAGCGGTGCGGCGCGTGGGGATCGTGGCGGCGCTTGTCGAGCGCGAGGACGCGCGTGCCGAGCGTGAAGGCTTCCTTGATGTCGTGCGTGACCATGACGACGGTGAGCGCATAATCGCGCCACAGGCGGGTGATCAGGCCGTGCATGTCCGCCCGGATGCCGGGATCGAGCGCGCCGAACGGCTCGTCGAGCAGGAGGATGCGCGGGCGCTTGATCAGGGCCTGCGCGATAGCGAGGCGCTGCTGCATGCCGCCGGACATCTGCGCGGGATAGAGGTGGAGGCTGTCGGCAAGGCCGACCGCTTCGAGCATCGCGGCCGCTTCCGCCTCGGCCTTGCGGCGGGCCGTGCCGAACAGCCGCGCGGCAAAGGGCGCGGCGGGGCATTCCAGGCCGAAGGTGACGTTGCCGAGCACCGTCATGTGCGGGAACACCGAGTAGCGCTGGAACACGACGCCGCGATCGGGGCCGCATTCCGGGCGCAGCGGCTGCCCGTCGAGCAGGATCGTGCCGCGCGTGGGCGCTTCCTGGCCGAGGATCAGGCGCAGGAGGCTGGACTTGCCCGCGCCCGAGGGGCCGATGATCGAGAGGAACGCGCCTTCGGCCACTTCGAGGTTGACCTTTTCGAGCACGACCTTGTCGCCGTATTCAATCCACACGTTCTTTAGCGAGAGGAGCGCGCTCATCGGCCGACTCCGTGCGCCCAGGGGAAGGCCTTGCGGCTGAGCGCGGCGAGCGAGAGGTCCATCAGGATGGCGAGCAGCGCGATCCACGCGACGTAGGGAATGATGACGTCCATCGAGAGATAACGGCGGACGAGGAAGATGCGGTAGCCAAGCCCGATATCGGAGGCGACCGCTTCGGCGGAGATCAAGAACACCCACGCCGGGCCAAGCGCGAGGCGGATGGCTTGCAGCAGGCGCGGCATCGCCTGTGGGAGCGCGACGCGGGCGATGATCTGCCACGAGTTGGCGCCCAGGGTCTCGGCCTTGATGATCTGTTCGCGCGGCAGGTTGCCGACGTGCGCGGCAATGTCGCGGATCATGACCGGGGCGACCCCGATCGCGATGAGGACGACCTTGGACGTCTCGCCAAGACCAAGCGCGATGAACAGCACGGGCAGGAGCGCGATCGGCGGGATCACGGCGATGCCGGTGACGAGCGGGCTGAGCGTGGCGCGGACGGGCGGTAGCGCGCCGATGAGCAGGCCAAGCACGAGGGCGAAAAGCGTCGCAATGCCGAGGCCGAGGCCGAGCCGCTGGAGGCTGGCGAGCGTATCGGCCCAGAACACGAGGTTGCCGGAAAGCGGATCGGGCGTGGTCAGCAGGTTCACCATCGCGGAGAACATGCCGGCAGGCAGAGGGAGGATCTTGTCGGATGGATTGGCCGCGTGCCGCGCTGCCGCCATGATCAGGTAGATCACGACGAGCAGCAGGATCGGCGCTCCGCCCGCGATCAGGCGGTCCCGTTTGGACAGATGCCAGTTGATCCAGCGCATCCGGTCAGATCTTCCCGTCAGCCGCCAGCTTCATGAAGCTGTCGTCGAAGCGCAGGGTGACGTGGCTGGCATCGCCGAGCGTCTTGCCGCCGGGGAAGGCGATGCCCACTGCGTCGGCGGAAGCGGCGCCCTTGAACAGGCCCTTGGAGAAGCTGAAATCGCGCACGCGGGTCATCGTCGTGACAAGCGCGGGCGACTGCGCGGCGGCGACCGCCGCCTTCGGATCGGTGTAGAGGAAGGTCGTCTTGAGCTGGCTGTCGAAGGTTTCGGGCGCTGCGCCGGCGAGCTTGGCCATTGCGGCGCGGGCAGCCTTGCCCTGCGCATCCTGCTTCATCATCAGTTGCACGGTATCGTACCAGATACCGGCGAGCGCCTTGCCGAGATCGGGATTGGCCTTGAGCGTTGCGGTATCGACGACGAGCAGGTCGAGAATTTCGCCCGGAATGTCGGCCGAGGAGAACACCTGGGTGGCGCCGGGCTGTGCGCGCATGACCGAAAGCTGGGGGTTCCACGCGACTGCGGCGGTCACATCGGGGCTGGCGAAGGCGCCGACGATATCGGCGTCGGCGGTGTTGACCGTCTTGACGTCGGTCATGCCCATGCCCGCCTTCTCGAGCGCGCGGGCGAGCAGGTAGTGCGAAACCGAGAGCTCGACGAGATTGACCGAGCGGCCCTTGATCGCGCTGAGATTGGTGGCTCCCTTCAGCAGCACGCCGTCGTTGCCGTTGGAATAGTCGCCGAGGATGACCGCTGTGGTGTCCTTGCCGCCTGCCGCTGGAATGGTCAGCGCATCCATATTGGCAAGGGTGACGCCGTCCAGCTTGCCCGCGGTGTACTGGTTGATCGATTCGACGTAGTCGTTGACCTGAACGATCTTGATCTTGAGGTGGTACTTGTCTTCCCACTTCTTCACGATACCGGCTTGTTGCGCGTAGGGCCAAGGCATCCAGCCAGCGTAGATCGACCAGCCAATGCTGAATTCGGTCTTCTTTTCAGTAGGAGCACTGCCGCCGCCCGAACAGCCCGACAGCGCCAGTGTAGCGGCAACAGCCGCCAAGAGGAGCGAACCGGTGATCCCTCGGGTTTTCCTGGTGGGAGAGATGGCTGACACGATTCTGCCTCCTTTCGCAGTGCAGCATTGCGAGAAACAATCCGCTTGTCCATGGCAAAATGTTACGTTCCTGAAAAAACGTAATACCACTTTGGACCAATGTCGTTTGCTGGTGCGAATCGCTCCAGCGATTCCGGGGCATTCTGTTGATTCTGTGCAACGTGGCGCTGTGCTGCGTGTGCTGCCTCGTGCCCCTTTCAGCACCCCGTGGAACCGGAAAAACCAAGGAATTCCGCACTGCAGCGAGATCGGGATAATACCGGAGCTGTGCGGAATTATTACGCTTGACCTATTATGTAATATCGATAGCGTAACTGAAATGTCGCAAAGGTTATAGTCCCTTGCGACATCAATAGCGTATTTTCCAGTCAGGCGATCCTGTTGTCTGGCGCTAATTTTCTACACGATAGTAATCGTGTGGGGTGGTGTTGTGCGAATTCGGAAAAGAATCCGAAAAGCTGCAACACGTATTGCAAGTCAAGTGCTGGATGCCGGGCTCTTCGGGTTGAATTGCGCCTTTGATCATCTGGTGAAGTGTTGAGTTCGGTCGCCCCCTGTGGGTGATGCAATGAGGGAATACGATGGCGCCAGTTCCAGAAGGAGCGGCGCTCCCCGGTCACAAGGGGGAAATCAGGGACTGGATGTCACTTTGAGAAGGCTTTCACGCAGGCAACGCGGGGGCTCAAGTGACCGAGACATCTTACAAGACGAAGCTGGCCAAGACGGCCCTGATGGGTGCTACGATCCTGATGGGCAGCACCGCCATTCCCGCTTTTGCGCAGACGGCTCCTGCTCCGGCGAGCGATGCGCCCCAGGCCGCAGCGGTAGAGGACAACAGCGCGATCGTGGTGACCGCCACGCGGCGCGCAACCTCGCTGCAGGATGTGCCGATCAACATTACCGCAGTAGGCGCCGAACAGCTCGAGCGCCAGCGCATCGACGACATTCGCGATATCGCAGACTTCACCCCCGGCATCACGATTGCCGACACCGGCCCGGGCTCGACCGGCACGATCGTGCTGCGCGGCCTCAACGCTTCGGACACCGACGCGACCGGCAACAGCTATGACAACGCGCTTGGCGTCTATCTGGGCGAAGTGCCGATCTACTACGACTTCAAGATGCTCGACATCGCCCGCGTCGAGACGCTGCTCGGGCCTCAGGGTACGCTCTACGGTCTCGGCACGCTCGCTGGTGCCATCCGCAACATTCCGAACCGTCCGGACACGAACAAGTGGGCCGCCGAATGGCATGGCCGCGTCTATGGCAAGAAGGAAGCGTCGAAGACCGGGTACCAGCTCGACGGGATGATCAATATTCCGATCGTGGCCGACCACATCGCCTTCCGTTCGGCGACGGGCTACTACTATGACCCCGGCTTCATCGACTATCCGCTGCTGGTGAAGACCCCGGGTGTCTCGAACCCGCAGCCCGACGGTTTCGTGACCGTTCCGCCAACGTCGATCTCGCAGGCGGGCTACGATGCGAACCTCTACCGGCGCAAGGATCTCAACTTCGAGAAAACCTTCACCACGCGCAACCAGCTGCTGTTCCAGATCACGCCCGATCTCTCGGTCGATTTCACTTATGCCTTCCAGCACACCAAGACGGACGGCGGGCAATACAACAGTGATGGCGTGCTCGGCACCGGCAAGTACGAGAGCGCCGCGCGCTACGCCGAGCCGGTCGACCGCCGCGCCCACCTCGCCAGCATGGAAATCAACGCCCATGTCGCCGAGATCTTCGACCTCGTGGCGACGACGGCCTACACCGAAGTCAAGAACAAGCGGAAGGGCGACAACACCGACCTGCTGCTCGATCTCGACTACGACTACGAACTGTTCCCGCAGTTCACGAGCTGGAACGAGAGCGAGGACACCCGCAAGCAGTTCAACCAGGAAATCCGCCTGGTCTCGACGCATGGCGGGCCGTTCAGCTGGGTGCTTGGCGGTTTCTTCAACGAGCAGAAGCTGCAGCGCGACTACCGCGAGCACGTGCCCGGCCATCCCTGGGTCGCCTTCGGTACGCAGCCCAATCCGGACGAGATCGAATATGCCTCGTTCAACCGGGCGAAGGTGACCGAGAAGGCGATCTTCGGCGAAGGTACCTTCAAGATCACGCCGGAATGGCAGGTTACCGCAGGCGGGCGCTACTTCGATTACAGCACGCGCGTTTCAGGACGTGCGGTGACGCCGCTGCTGGGCGACCCGGTCAGCCCCTATGACCTGAAGGCCGCTGGCGGCATATCGGGGAAGAGCGGCGGGGTGTGGAAGTTCAACACCTCTTACAAGGTCACGCCAGGGATCATGGTCTATGCGACCTACAGCAAGGGCTATCGCATTGGCGGTCCGAACACCGTCGCACCTTGCGTGCTGCCGTTGAAGCCGCCGCCGTTCCAGAACGTCTGCGCCTTGCCGAACGAGCAGCAGTACGGTCCGGACTCGACCAAGAACCTCGAAATCGGCGTCCGTGCGGAACTGTTCGACCGCAAGCTGACGCTCAACATGAATGCCTACACGATCAAGTGGGACGGCATTCAGGTTGCCTCGGCAACGGTCAACGGCATCGTCGGCATCACCGTCAATGGCGGCAAGGCACAGTCGGATGGTTTCGAGGCGTCGTTCCAGCTGCGTCCGATCGATCACCTTTCGATCCAGGGCACGTATTCCTATACGAATGCACGCCTTACCGAGGACGTGGCCAACATCATCTCCGTCAACAGCCCGGCGGCAACCTATCCGAGTTCGCCGGTCCAGCTCAACGCCCTCAAGGGTGACCGCCTGCCGGGGTCGACGAAGAACAGCGGCAGCCTTGGCATCAACTACACCAAGCCTGCGTTCGGTGGCGACATCAGTGCAGACTGGACCGCAACTTATCGCGGCAGTGTGGTGACCCGTCTGGGCTGGGACCGCTCTTATGGCGACAAGCTGCCCGGCTTCGTGCTGCACCGCGCATCGCTGAACTGGAGCAACGACACGTTCTCGGTCGGCGTGTTCGCGAACAACATCTTCAACAAGTACGCGATTACGGCGGTTTCCAATGACCGTTCGCGCGTTGGTCTGAACAACGGTGTCGTCCTGCGTTATCTCCGCAACACGGTGATCACGCCGCGCACGGTCGGTCTGGAGTTCCGCGTCAAGTACTGAGTTTGGAGAGGGCGACTGCACAAAAGGGGGCGGGGTTGATCCTCGCCCCCAATTGCGCAATCCTGCGGCAAAAGAAGCAAGCCGCAGGACAGGGACACAAGAAACCACAGGCGAGGAGTGGTGAAGTCATGAGTTCGGGCATCAAGAAGCTGGCGGTCGATTGCATCCCGCCTGCGACACTGGCGGCGGTGGTGGCGTTCTGGGCCTGGGCTCCGGCCAGCCTCGTGGCGAACCCGTGGACCTCCCTTGCGGTCAACAGCGTGGTGACGGCCTTCGTGCTGGGGCTCGAACTCGTGTTTGAACGCCATGAGGGCTGGCGGATCAATCGCGAGGAATTCTTCACCGACCTGTTCTATTTCGTGCTGATCAACACGGTCATTTCGCGCATGGCCTACATCCTGTCGGAGGCGCCGCTCCATTCGCTGAAGGAAGCCTGGGGCATTGCCACGCCGTGGGTGACGGCGATGCCGTTCCTCGCGCAGGTCGCGCTGGTCGTGTTCCTGTGGGAGTTCGGCCAGTACTGGATGCACCGCCTGATGCACAATTGGGAGCCGTTCTGGCTGACCCATGCACCGCATCACCACATCACCCAGCTCAATGCAATGAAGGGCGCAGTCGGGAATCCGATCGAGCTGTTCCTGATCAGCCTCGGCATCGTCGCGCTGCTGGATGTCTCGCCTGCGGCCTATCTCTGTGCCTTTGCAGTGACCAACGTGATTGCGACCTACGCCCACGCCAATGTGAAGAGCGATCCGCCGCTGTTCTACAGCTTCTTCTTCACCACGATCCGCCACCACAGCTTCCACCATTCGGTGGGCTATGAGAACACGCGGTGCAACTATGGCAATTCACTGATCCTGATCGACCGCATGTTCGGCACTTACCAGGAAGGCGAGGGCATTCTGGTCGGGCAGGACGACCGTCGGCGCCTGACGATCTGGGAGCAGTTCGTGTTTCCGTTCAAGCCGCTGATCGCGATGGTCGAGCGGCGCAAGGACGCATCCACCGCCCAGTGAAGACCAAAGCGTGAGTGCAGAACCGGCCCGCATTGCCGCCGTCCGCCGTGCGCTGAACCGCCGTGATCTTGGCGCGGCGGAGCAGCTCGCGGCAAGCGCGGTTGCGGCCTTTCCGGATGATGCGGAAGCGCGCTTCCTGCTCGGCATGGCGCGGGCGGAGGCGGGGCGGGTCAGCGCCGGGATCGCCGATGTGGCGCATGCGGTGGAGCTCGATCCGCGCGGCAGTTTTCGCGCGCAGCTGGCGCGGCTGCAGATCATGTTGCGGCAGGATGGCGCGGCGGCGGCGACCCTGGCGGCGGCTGAACAGGCGCTGCCGGAGGATGCGCTGGGCCGGGATACGATGGGCTGCGTCTATGCCCGTCTTGGCGAACATGCCGCTTCCGTGCCGCACTTTCGCGAAGCGGTGCGGCTCGCGCCGGACAACGTCTCGTTCCACTACAATCTGGCCGCCGCGCTCAACTTCATCGGCGATATTGCCGGGGCCGAAGCGGCGGCGGAAGCGCTGCTGAAGGTCGATCCCGACTATGCGCGCGGGCATCACTTGCTGGCGGGGCTGCGCAGGCAGACGGCCGAGAGCAACCACGTCGCGCGTCTGGAAGCGGCGCTGGCGCGGGCGGGTGACGCCGATGCACGGCTGCTGCTGGGCTATGCGCTGGCGAAGGAGCTGGAAGATCTGGGCGAGCAGCAGGCGAGCTTTGCGCGGCTTGCTACCGCCAATCGGGAACACCGGGCGCGTTTGCCTTATACGTCAGCGCGCGACGCGGCGAATTTCGACGCGATCGAGCGGGTCTGGCCGCAAATCGCCGCCGCGCCGGTGCAGGGGGCCGCGCAGGACGCGCCGATCTTCGTGATCGGAATGCCGCGCACCGGGACGACGCTGGTCGACCGCATCCTCTCCTCCCATCCCGAAGTGTGGAGCGCGGGCGAACTGCAGGCCATGCCGCTGGCGGTGAAGATGGCTTCGGGAACGCGCAGCCGCACCGTACTCGATCCCGAGACGGTCGAGGCTGCGGCGGGGGCCGATCTTGCGGCTCTCGGGCGTGATTATCTGGCGCGGGCGCGCAGCCATGCCGGGGCGCGCGAGGGGCAGTTCACCGACAAGTTTCCGGGCAATTTCCAGTACGCCGGATTTATCGCGCGGGCGCTGCCGAACGCGCGGATCGTGTGCCTGCGCCGCCACCCGCTCGATACGGTGCTGGCGAACTTCCGCAATCTCTTCGCGATTTCCTCGCGCTATTATGACTACAGCTACGACCTGATGGACATTGCGCGGTACTATGTGCGGTTCGACCAGCTCATGGCGCTGTGGCGCGAGGTGCTGCCGGGCCGCATTCTGGAGCTGGGCTATGAGGATCTTGTCGGTGATCAGGAAGGCAAGACGCGCCTGTTGCTGGAGCACTGCGGCCTGAGCTGGGACGAGGCCTGCCTCGATTTCCACCGCAACACCGCGCCGGTTTCAACTCCGAGCGCGCAGCAGGTGCGGCGGCCGATGTACAAGGACTCGGTGGCGCGCTGGAAGGCGCACCGGGACGCGCTGGCCCCGGTGATTGCCTATTTCGAAGAGCAAGGTGTGCCTATTTAGCCGGGCAGGCGATGGACTGGCCGACGCCTTCGATGCTGGCGCCGCGCAAGGTGAGCACAAGGCCCTTTTCACCCGCGATGCGCAGCGGTGTGCCGACAGCCTTGAAGTTTGCCCCCGCCTCAAGGAAGCAGCGCAGCGGAATGCGGACCGTGAGCGGGCCTGCCGCGGGCGTGATCTTGAGCGTGGCACCTGCCATCGTCACCGCGATGGGACCAGCGGCGGCATCGAGGCGGCCATCGAGCTTGAGCGCGAATTCCTCATCGAGCTGGCGCATGAGATCGACCGGCGGGCCGTCGATGCCGATGGCGCCAGCCTCGCTCCAGCTGAACGCCTGCGCATCTTCCTGCGCGCCGAGATCGACCGCGTGCGCGGCAATGCCGGGATCGAGGCTGAGGTGCCAAGGCGAGGGGACTTTGCCGAGCGCGAAGTAGACGCCTTCGCTGGCCGAGGCGACGAGATCGACTTTCGGGTTCTCATTGACCGGGCCGACCGTGGCCTTGCTGGCATAAGTCAGGCCATAGCCTGCGGCGAAAAGCGGAGCCTTGACCGGTGAAACCGCGTCGGCAGGCCAAGGGAAGCTGAGCTTGCCCGTGAAGCCGCGCGCCGGCTTGCCGTCCTTGCGGGCGACCAGCACATCGGCCACGCCTTCGCCCTGCGTGCCCGGCAGCCAGGCTGCGACGAAAGCGTCCGAGGTGTTGATTTCCGGTCCGGCGAACAGCGGACGGCCGGAGAGGAACACCGAGACGACCTTGATCCCCTGCGCCTTGAGCTTCGCCAGCATCGCCCTTTCGCCCGCGTGGTCGCGGAAGGCGATGTTGGGCATGTCGCCCTGAAATTCGGCATAGGGCTGCTCGCCATAGACGACGACGGCGACATCGGGCTTGTCGGTGAAGCTGCCATCGGCAGAGAGCGCGGCGCTGCCGCCGGCGTCCTTGACCGCTGCGGCGATGGCGCGGCCGATGGTGTGGCCCTTGGGGAAATCGGCGGCGGTGGTGTCGGTGCCCTGCCAGGTGATCGTCCAGCCGCCGGCCTGCATCGCCATGTTGTCCGCGCCGGGGCCGGTGATCAGCACTTTGGCGCCGGGCTTCAGCGGGAGCACGCCGCCGTTGTTCTTGAGCAGGACGAGCGACTTGGCAGCGGCTTCGCGCGCGACGGCGAGATGCGCGTCGGTGCCGACCACGGACGGATTGCCGCGATCGACCGGATGCGCGCCGAGCAGACCGAGCTTGGCTTTGACGCGGAGAATGCGCGCAACGGCATCGTCGATGCGCGCCATCGGGATCGTGCCGTCCTTGGCTTCGCGCACGGTCGCCTCGTAGAGGCCCTTCCAGCTGTTCGGCGCCATCGCGAGGTCGAGCCCGGCGGTGAAGGTGTTGGGGCAATCGGTGACCGAGCAGCCGGGGATCTGGCCGTGGCCGTTCCAGTCGCCAACGACGAGTCCTTCGAAGCCCATGCGGCCCTTGAGCACGTCGGTCAGCAGGCTCTTGTTGCCGTGGTTCTTAGCGCCGTTCCAGCTGGAGAAGCTGGCCATGACGGTCAATGCACCCGCATTGATCGCGGGCGGATAGCCCTGCGCGTGGCGGGCGACGAGTTCGGCTTCCGAAATCAGCGCGTCGCCCTGATCCTTGCCGCCATCGGTGCCGCCATCGGCAAGGTAGTGCTTGGCGGTCGCGGCAACACGGTCTGCCGCGATGGGTTTGCCGGCAACGAGCGGGCCCTGCAGGCCGATGGTCATCGCCTTGGCATAGCTCGCGACCAGCCTGGGATCGGCGGCATAACCTTCGTAGCTGCGGCCCCAGCGCAAGTCCTGCGGGACGGCGAGGGTGGGGGCGAACGTCCAGTCGATGCCGCTGGCGGCAACTTCGATGGCGGTCACTTCGCCGATGCGCTGGATAAGCGCCGGATCGTGCGCTGCGCCGAGGCCGATGTTGTGCGGAAAGATCGTCGCGCCCGGCAGGTTCGAGTGGCCGTGAACCGCGTCGATGCCGAACAGGACCGGGATGCCGGCGCCAGCCTTGGCGGAGGCGGCGCGGAACTGCTTGACCAGCTTTTCCCACTTGGCCGCATCCGCGCGCTCGTCGCCCCAGGGGCCTGAATTGCCGCCCGCGAGAATGGAACCGAGCGGGTAGGTGGCGAGGTCTTCGGGCGTGATCGCGCTGATGTCCGCCTGGATCATTTGCCCGACTTTCTGCTCGAGAGTCATCGCGGCGATCATCCGGGCGATGCGGCGCTCGGTTTCCGCACTGGTGATCGTGGCGGGGCTGTGAGCGGCAGGCCAGAGCGCCGGGTGTGCGGTGCTGGAACCATCGGCAGGCGCCGCCAGAGCGCTACCAGACGCGAGCAACATGGCTGCCAAAAGCGCGCGCCGAACCATCATTCCCACTCTTCCCATTTATTGCTGTGAACGTTCTCAATCGAGTTCGTCGCATGAGAAAGCATCAAAATCAAGCGGTCGATTCAGATATTGGCGTCCGGATCGGGGCGAAGACCTGCCAGCAATGCTGCAGCAACAAGTGCGAGTGCAGCAAACAGCAGGAAGAGCCCGGAAAACCCGAACCAGGGCACGAGCGCGATGGTGAACCACGGCATCACCAGCGAGGGCATCGTGTTGGTTAGGTTGAACAGGCCGAGATCGCGCCCGCGCCGGTTGCTGTCGGGCAAGGTGCGCAAAGTCTGCGCGGAATGGAGCGCAAGGAAAATCGAGGTCGAGAAGCCGAACACCGCGTAACTGGCGATACCTGCGGAAACGCTGGTGGCAAGCGCCATGCCGACGAGGCCGAACGGCGCGATCAGCGTGCAGATCACCAGCGGCAGGAACGGGTGCCCGCGCTGGTCCGCCCAGCGCCCGGCAATCAGCGCGGCGGGGGCCGAAAGGACGAGGACCATGCTGAACACGCGCGCGGTGAGGTGGTCCTGCACCGAGGGATCGATCGAGCGCAGCCAGAGATAGAGGAACGAGAACAACGCGGCTTCGGCGACTTGCACGAGCAGGCGCGCGGCCCACATGCGCAAGGCGGCGCTTCGGCGGCCTTGCGGCTTTGTTGGCGGATTGGCGGATGCGGCTGCGGTGCGTGCGTCTGCACGATGCCACAGCAGCAGCGCGGGAAGCACAGCCGCCGTGACGACGGCTGCGACAACGACAAGGCGTCCGTCGGCAGAGGCGAGGCCCGGGATGGTGACGAGCGCTCCGGCCAGCGCGCCGAGCCCGGGGGCGAAAGCGAGCAGGCCGCCGAGCAGCCCTTTCTGGCTATCGGGCACGCAGTCCGCGCCCCATGCCGCGAGCGGGGCCAGCATCATGTTCAGCCCGAGCTGCCACAGGACCACGATCACGATGATGGCCTGCAAGCTGTGCGCCGAAGGGACCACGAGGAGCAGCAGGCACGACAACGCAAGGCCGAGCGCGACCCACGGGCGGCGCACGCCGGTTGTATCACTCAGCCAGCCGAACAGAATGTGGCCGACACTGGCGGAAATCGCGCCGCAGAAGGCGATGGCGGAAAGCCATAGGATCGCCTGTTCGCCCGGCGCCAGCGCGGAAATCCGCACCGGCAGCAGGATGGTCAGGAACGGGACATAGGCAATCGACCCCCCGGCCCATGCGAGCGCATAGAGGACGAGGAACCAGAGAGGTTGGCGCAGCGGGGCCGCGCCGGGCTGATCAGGCACTCACGGTTTGCCTGGCAGCGGCGACCGATCCGCGCGTGACAAGGCTGGCCGGGATCACGGTGACCGCCTCAGGCAAGCTCTCGCCCTTCTGGGCGGCGATGATCAGTTCCACTGCTTTCGAGGCCGTTGCCGCGATGGGCTGATCGATGGCGGTCAGGGGAGGCTGGGTGAACTGCATCATCGGCGTGTTGTCGAAGCTGATCAGCGAGAGATTGTGCGGCACGGAAAGCCGGGCCTGACGCGCGACTTCGAGCGTGGCGAGCGCCATCTGGTCACTGCTGGCGATGATCGCGGTTGGCGGCTCCGGCAGGGCCAGCAAGGCCCGCGCAGCGCGCTCGCCCGAGGCATAGGTGAAGTCGCCGGCCTGAAGCAGATCGTCCGTCGGCAGGCCCGCTTCGGCCATCGCGGCCTTCCAGCCATCGACGCGCCAGCCGCTTAGGTTGTATTCGGCCGCGCCAGCGATGAAACCGATGCGGCGGTGGCCATGCTCGACGAGATGGCGCGTGGCAGTTGCGGCGGCGCCTTCGTCGTCCATGAGGATAGGCATGCCGGCGTCGCGCGCCTTGGAGCCGATCCGCGCGAACGGAATCTCCTGCTCGGCGAGGCAGCGCACGATCAGCGGATTGTCCGAGTGCGGCGGGGTGAGGATGATGCCATCGGGCTGGAGCGCGGCGATGGCGGCGAGCAGTTCGCGCGTCACATGATCGCTATGGGTATCGACCAGTTCGACGATCATCCGATAGCCATGCTCGGCGCATTTCAGCATGCCGCCGAGGAGCATCTGGTCGACCCAGTCCGTACCCTGCCGCGCGCGCCAATCGGCGATGGTGCGGTCGCGGTCGTTGAGCGCAAGGATGAGGTAGGAGCGCGAGCCGCTCATCCTCTGGGCGGCGATCGAGGGGACGTAGCCAAGGCGCGTGATCGCCTCCTGCACGCGTTCCTTGAGTTCGGGGCGGACGTTCGGCTCGTTGTTGATGACGCGGCTGACGGTCTGGAGCGATACCCCGACATCTGCCGCAACGTGCCTGATCGTGACCGCCTGACGACGCCTCGCCATGCGCTTAATGGCCCCCTTCCTGTGCCGACGACGCTGCCGTTGCGGCAGTCATCGCGGAGCCCGCCGGCGTATTTCCAGCGGTCTTCACAGGCTTCTGCCAGACGCGGACCCAATCGATCAAGAAGTGCTTCGGAAAATTGGTATTCGAAACGCCCTTGAGCCCGCGCGATTCCGCAAGACCGCCGCCGAAGGCGAGATTAAGAATCAGATGAAAGGGCTGGTCGAACGGCGCGCCGGGCGCGGCCGAGCCGGACGTAAACCACTCCTCGCGCTGGCGGACGGCATAGGTCTCGCCGTCGAACTGCCAGACGATCCGGTCCGGCTGCCATTCGATCGCATACGTGTGGAAGCCCGAGAGGACGGCGGGCTTGTGGGCCTCATCGCCCTTGTGCACGTTATCGGGCCAAGGCTTGCCGAAGTGCAGCGTGCCGAGGATGGTGTCTTCCTTGCCACCCGGGCAGTCCTTGCAGGGGACGCCGAGATTGACTGCCTCGAGGATGTCGATCTCGCCCGAGGCCGCCCAGGGGCCATATCTGTCCGCTTCCGGTAGCATCCAGATCGCGGGCCAGGTGCCTTGGCCTTGCGGCAGGCTGGCGCGCACTTCGATGCGGCCATAGCGCCACGCGGCCTTGCCGCGCGTGGTGAGGCGGGCGGAAGAATAGTCCCGGCTGACGAGGTCACCCGGCTTGGCGGGATCGGCGCGGCGGCTTGCGGGGAGGGCGGGGCCGGTGACATTCTCGTGCAGGGCGGTGATGACCAGCGCGCCATCGACGATCCTGGCGTTGCTCGGCCGGTCCGAGTAGCACTGGCGCTCGTTGTTCCCGCCGCCCCAGCAGTCGACGTCGAAGCTCCACTTGGAGGCGTCGATGGCGGGGCCGGTGAACTCATCTGACCAGACAAGCTGCCAGTCATCGCCGGCCGGGGCTGCCAAAGCGGGCAGCGGCAGCGCCAGTGCGGTCAAGGCGAGCAAGGGCCGGATCACGCGGCGCGGGCTTCCTGCGCGCCGCAATACTGCGCGACGTAGGACTGATGATCGGGCAGACCCGCCACCGTCCGGGCCACGCTTTCGCGCAGACCCGCCAGCAGATGCGCGAGTTCCGCATCGGAGAGCTTGGTGGCGACAGGGTGATAGCTCTTTGGCATGATGCCCTGACCCATCATCACCTGAACCCAGCTGTTCTCGACGAACAGTTCCTCGTTCTTGCGGAACACGCGGCCGGTTTCGCGGAACAACTCGATCCTGTGGGTGAGGCTTTCGGGAATATCCATCGCGGCGCACTGGCGCCAGAACGGGCTGTCGCGCCGGTCGGTCGCCTTGTAGTGGAGGATCAGGAAGTCGCGGATCTGCTCCATGTCGGTGAACTGCTGGTCGTTGAATTCCGCAACATCGCGCGGGCTGATTTCGCCGAGCGGCATCATCCGGATGACCCGCAGGATGGCGCGCTGGATGAGGTGAATGCTGGTCGATTCCAGCGGCTCCATGAACCCGCCGGAGAGCCCGATGGCGACGCAGTTGCGATGCCATTGCTTGCGGCGCGCGCCGGTCTTGAAGCCGATCACGTTGGGCTTGGTCAGCACTTCGCCTTCGACCGTGGAGAGCAGCCGGTCCAGCGCCGCATCCTGCGAGAGGTAGCGGCTGCAATAGACGATGCCGTTGCCGCCGCGGTGCTGCAGCGGAATGCGCCATTGCCAGCCCGCGTCATGCGCGATGGCGCGGGTGTATGGCACCGGCGGGCGGACGCTCGCGGTCTGCACCGCGATGGCGGAATCGCAGGGGAGCCAGTGCGTCCAGTCGTCGTATCCGACGTGCAGCGTGCCTTCCATCAGGAGCGCGCGAAAGCCGGTGCAATCGAGGAAGAGATCGCCTACGAGGCGCTGGCCGGATTCGAGCAGGAGCGCGGCGATGTCGCCGGTTTCCGGATGAAGCTGGACCTGCGCGATCTTGCCTTCGACGCGGCGGCAGCCGTCCGCTACGGCCAGCTTGCGCAGGAACACCGCGTAAAGCGCGGAATCGAGCTGGTAGGCGTAGTTGATGCGGTTATCCGGCAAGTGCGCAAACTTGGACTTCATCGCGGCCTGAAGCTCGATGCAATAGTCATCATAGCTCGCATCATGGCCCTTGGTGCGGCCGTGCATCCAGAAGTGCTGGAAGCCCGCGCTCCAGTGATCGCGGCCGGTGGTGCCGAACGAGTGGAAATAGCTTTCCCCCGGCACGCGCCAGTTCTCGAAATTGATGCCGAGCTTGAAGGTGGCCTGCGTCGCGCGCATGAAATCGGCTTCGTTGATGCCGAGCAGGCGGTTGTAGGTGACTAGCGGCGGAATCGTGCTTTCGCCGACGCCAACTGTGCCGATGGCTTCGGATTCGACCAGCGTCAGTTCGATCGCATCGCCCATCGTGCGGGCGAGAGCAGCGGCGGCCATCCATCCGGCGGTGCCCCCGCCTGCGATCACGACGCGGCGCTTGGCGTATGTCTGGTTCATTTGCTCAGGGTCCTCAGCAGGAAGGAGCGCAGGCGGCCGGCTGCGGCAGGATCGAGCGGATCCAGAATGCCGCGGCCGCCTTCGGGGAGATGGGCGGTGACTTCAGGGCCATTGTCGAACACGTAGTGATCGAACAGCGCGCGCCAGATCGCCTTGTCTTCGGCGGGCAGATCGCGGATCGCGAGGATCGCGTGATTGAGCGCGTCCTGCGGCTGCCCGAGCCAGCGCGGGGTATCGCGCCACCAGTAGTTCATCAGGATGTTGAACGGGGCGAGGCCCTCCACGTGGTGCCACCACATCGAGGGAATGAACAGCGCGTCACCCGGCTCCAGCACGGCAACCTGCGCGTGGCCCAGCGCCTCGGCAAAACGGGGGTGAAGATCGAGATCGGGCGTATGGAAATCGACCATCGAGACGGCGCGGCCTGCCGGCGTGTTGTCGATGGGGCCGAGGTGGAGATTGGCGAACTGCTCTGGCGGAAACAGCGTGAAGCGGCGGCGTCCGGCGGCGCAGACGGCGAGGTTGTCGGGAAAATCATTGTGCGCGGCGATGCGCGTGGGCGTGCCGATCCACAGGCTGATGATGGGTTCGCGGCTGCCAAGGTCGACCGTGTTTTCGGCGGCGACGGTGGTGAAGTGGGTGGGGACGTCGATGGAGCCGAGATAGATCGCGGGGGCATCGGCGCGGTCTTCATTGGCGTCCATGCCGCTGAAGATGTCGGCCAGTTTGCCGCGCGCCTCGCGGAAGTTCATCGCCATGTCGGCGCCGTAGAACAAGCGTCCGTCCTTGCCGGGCTGACCGAGGGAAACGGAGAACGGGACGGGCCGGGCCCGTTCGAGAAGGTAGGCGCGGGCGGCCCTGGCGGAGCTTAGCCCCGCCTGCACCAGCGGCCAGTGGCGGGCAAGGCCCCTGATCACGAACGGCGTACGAGCTCCGCACAGCATGGCATCAAGCGCGGCAGCATCTGGTGCCGCGCGCTCCTCCACCGCGGCCATCGCGGTGAAAATCGAGGCGTCGGCTTCAGCCAAGCGCGTTCCTGCGGTTCTTGCGCGCGACGAGATTGCCGAATTGCGCAAGGCTGGCGAGGACCATGTAGATCCGGGCGAGGTGCCCTTCCGCCATGAGTGCCTGCAGGGATTCGCCGTCGAGGGCGGACAGGCGCTCCTCGTGGATGGTCTGGAAGCCGACCAGCGTCTGCAGCGAACCATCATCGAGCGTGACTTCGAGGCTGAACGGCTCGACGAGATCATAGGCTTCAAGCGCAGTGAAGAAGGCCGCGCTCTCGTGCCACGAATAGTCGAGATCGCCGAGCATGGTGGCAATGGATTCGAGATAGGGCGTGGCGACCCCGGCATCGTCGAACACCCGCATGCCCTCGCCGCTGGTGGAGACGCGCGCGTGGCCCATATCGACATGGACTTGCGGCGGGGTGCCGTCCTCTGCAGCCCGGCCGATCAGAAAAGGCTGCACGGCGTGGGCCATCGGCTTGTAGCGTGCTTCCCATGTGCTGCCGCTGAGGAACAGGTTCTCACCCGCCTCGAAACCGAACAGCGCCAGCGCGGCGAGCTTGCCCGTTTCGGCA
Organism: uncultured Novosphingobium sp.; assembly: GCA_964413325.1. Classification (GTDB taxonomy): domain Bacteria; phylum Pseudomonadota; class Alphaproteobacteria; order Sphingomonadales; family Sphingomonadaceae; genus Novosphingobium. The sequence continues at coordinate 352,831 of CAYPRK010000001.1, forward strand.
TCGCGGCGGAACACGATCGGGTAGTGCGCCTGCACCTCGCGGAATTCGGCCGGCATGGTAAGGCTGGCCATGACGTTGTCGCCATATTCCGCACCGGCTTCGGTGTGAATGCGCAGCTGGCCGTGGTCGGCGGGATTGAGAATCTGGTGCTGGCTCATGCGGGTATCCTGCTGGCCGGCACTTGCGCGGCGAGACGGTCGAGGTAGTCGCGCGCCGTCGGCAGCGCGGCAGTGAGGGCGCGCGCCTTTGCGGCGATCTCGGCGAGGCGGGCGGGTGACGGGGTGGCGCCGCTCAGGGGAACGGGTACCCCCATGCCGTGCAGCACATATTGCTGGCTTGCGGCGGGAAACATCTCGTCAACGCGGGGAAAGTCCCAGGTCGAAGGCTGCTGCTCGCGCCACAGTTCGAGGCATTCGGCGAGGCGCGGCGGGATCGTCTCAGGCGCACGCTGCGCCTGCCAGTAAGGCTCGCTGCGCTGGCTCGGCACGTAGTGAAGCTTGAGAAACTCGACCACGCGGTCCCAGCGGTAGCGGAACAGTTCGTTGAAGCGCGCGGCGTGGATGTCCATGCTCGCCCGGCTCTGCGGGAAGTTATCCGCCAGTGCCTTGAGCGACAATTCGATCAGCACGATGGCCGAGGCTTCGAGCGGTTCGATGAAGCCCGCAGAGAGGCCGACAGCGAGGCAATTGCCGATCCAGAAGCGGTCGCGGTGGCCGGTCTTGAAAGCGAGCTTGCGCGGGGTGAGGCTGGCGGGATCGGTGCCCGGAATCTTGGCACCGACATAGGCCCGCAGGATTTCCTCCGCGCGCTCGTCCGACAGGAAGCGCGAAGCGTAGACGCAGCCGATCCCGCGGCGCGTGGGCAGGCCGATATCCCACAGCCAACCCGCTTCATGCGCGGTGCCGATGGTCTGCGCGGCGATGGGGCTGCCGGGTGCAACCGGGACTTGCACTGCCAGCGCGCGGTCGTTGAACGAGACATCAGAGCGGTCGACCCACGCGGCGCCGCATTCGCCGGCAATCAGGATGCCGGCTTGTCCCGAACAATCGAGGAAAAGGTCGCCGGCGAGGGGCTCCGCGCCCCGCAGCATGACCGCAGCAATATCACCGTCTGCTGCACGCGTGACGCCCGTGACATGCGCAGCAATCCGCGTCACGCCGAGCCGCTGGGTGGCATGGCGCATCAGCAGAGCAGCGAACTTGCCGGCATCGAGGTGGTAGCCGTAGTTCAGAGCGCCGGCATAGTCCGGCATGGCGCGCTGGCGCGGCGCCAGATGGGCCGCGCAGACCGCATGCTGCGGGGTTACGGCTGCAGCAAAGGGACCATTCTGTCCGCCCGCCTGCCACGCCGCCGCAAGCTCGCGCATCTCGGCCGCAGGCGGCGCGCTGAAGGGATGGAGGTAGCTGTCGTCAGCCGAGCCATCGCGCCAGCCATCGAAGCGTGAGCCTTGCTTGAAGGCGGCATCGCACGCGGTGAGAAACTCGGCCTCGGCAATGCCGATCAGGCTGAGCGTTTCGCGCATCGTCGGCCAGGTGCCTTCGCCGACGCCGATGGTCGGGATATCGGGCGCCTCGACCAGCGTGATGCGCTTCTCCGGCAGACGCGCGGCCAGCAGGCACGCCGAGAGCCACCCGGCGGTGCCGCCGCCGACGATCACGATATGCTGTACCGCGTTGCTCATGCCTGTGCGACCTTAGCGCAGTTAGCCGGGGTTACCAAAACGAAGAGCCGCACCGCTTGATGGCAGTGCGGCTCCGCGCGTGTTGCAGGACCTTCGTACTGGCGTGAACCGGTCAGAAGGTGAAGCGGGCACCTGCCGCCCAGCGGGCATAGCCGGGCTGCGAGAAAGAGACGATCTGATCGTTGCGCAAGTGACCCTTGCGATCGGCGTTGGTGATGTTGATGCCTTCGCCGAAGATCGTGATGCCCTTCCTGATCTCGTAGCTCGCGCTCATGTCCCATTGGCCGTAGGAATTGATGTAGCCCGGATCGCTCGACCCGCCGGTGTAGAACCCTGCGCGCCAGTTGTAGGCGACGCGGGCCTGCAGGCCGTGCTTGTCGTAGAAGAACACCGCGTTGGCACTGTTGCTGGCTCCGGGCACCGCGAACTGGTTGACCGTGTGCGGAATGGCGTTGTTGAACGTGTGATCGCCCTTCACCACGGTGTAGTTGAGGATCGTGCCGAAGCCGGTGTCCCAGAAGCTGTGCTGGATGGCGAATTCCCAGCCATGCACGGTGGCCTGCTGATCGGAGTTGCTCTTGGTCGTGGTGATGAAGTTGACCAGCGGATCGTCGGCCTGGGAAATGACCCCCGTTACGTTGCCAGCAGCATCGCGTCCGGCAACCGTCTGCGGATACTTGTTGCCGATATAGTTCAACAGATCGACAGGCTTGGCGTCCGGTCCCAGCGCTGCCTTTGCTTCAGCAGCGCGAGCACCCGCTGCTGCATTGGTCAGGCCGAACGCAGTCCGATCGATCTGCGAGTCCTGAATGAAGTTCTTCACGACCTTGTGGAAGAAGCCCACCGAGATGTAGCTCGTCGGCGCATAATACCACTCAGCCGAAAGATCGACATTGTTCGACTTGTAGGGCAGCAGCCCGGGGTTGCCTTGCGATGCGGTGCTTCCGCCGATGCGGATCGGCGAAGCGAGCGCGAGGCCGCCCTGAAGGTTTTCGTAAGTCGGGCGGGTCAAGGTGATGCTGTACGACGCACGCAGCTTGACGTTCTTGATCGGCGACATGTCGAAATCAACCGCGGGCAACCAATTGTGGTACTTGCCGTTCAGCGAAGTGGACGACTGGATCTGCGGCGAGCCGTAGTCGATGGAGGTTTCATTGCCACCGCTCCAGATCGTCCGCTGCGGGATCGGAACCTTCGCCGAGGAGAAGACCTTGGTGGTTTCATAGCGCAAGCCGAGCCGCAGGTGGGCCGGATTGGCGCCAAGGTCGAAAGTATGCGACGACTGGATATAGGGTGCCCACGTCCGTTCGCGGATGATGCGGTCCGTCGTGAAGGTGGCGAGGCAGGTGCCGGGCTGGACCGCGCTGCCGCAGATGCCCAGATTGCTGTCCAGCAGCTTGATCAGCGAGGTCGTATCGATCTTGAAGTAGTTCGGGATGATCCCCGCCGCGTTCGAGCCCGCCACGCCGCGCAGATCGTGCGGCAGGTCGGTCAGCGTGTAGAGGCTGTCCGGCGTGTCGGCAGCCGAAAGCGTGCCGCCCCAGGTATCGTTCTGGATCACACCGAATGCCGAGTGAACCTTGTTTTCGGTGTAAGTCACGCCGAAATCGAGGCTGTCGATGAAGGATGCGTCGAAGTCATAGTGGCCGCGCAGCGACCCTTCGTTGATCTCATCGCGGAAATAGGCGTTGCGGAAGGCGTTGCCGGCCGGCCGGATATTGGCGGCCGTGATTTCCGAGCCGGGCGCCATCGTCACCGAGATGACCGGCATGGGCTGCGTGAAATCGACCTTCTGGCTGGTCACGCCGTAGATCGCGCTGCCGACTGCGATACCGCTGCCATAGGGCGATGTCGGCTTGCTCTCGGCGGTCGAGTGATGACCATCGAGTTCGAGCTTGAGGCCGCCGGGACCGTCCCACTTGAGATTGCCGCCAATCGAGCGGTTGATCGAGCGGTTGGCAGCAACCGCGCCGGTGATGGCAAGGTCCTTGCCTGAGGCGGCGGTGAAGTTTTCCGCGTAGAAGTTGGGGCCTGCCGCGGGTCCATTGGTCCAGCTGCTGCTGGTATCGCCATGGTTGAACCACACGCCGATGCTGTTGGTGCGCGCGTCGATGGTGTTCTGCGAGAACGTATAATCGACGGTGGCGACCAGCGTGTCGGTCGGCTTCACCTGCAGGACTGCCTGGCCATTGTAGCGCTGGCGGCGGAACGTGGTGAAATCGTAGCCGGCGTTCTGCGTAACCTGATAGACGTCGGTGGGACCGGGGCGATTGGTGATATTGGCAGCGCCGGGCGTACCTGGCTGGGCGAGCGAACCCCAGTTGTTTTCCGCACCCGAATACCCTTCACGCCAGCCTGCGGCAAAGCCGGCCTGGCTGCCCTTGCGGTCCTGATAGGAGCCGCTGAGCAGGATGCCGATGCGGCCATCGGCGAATGTGTCGCTGATGATGCCCGAGACTTCGGGGGTGACTGTCTTGTTCTCGAAACGCGAGGTGTCATAGACGCCCTTGACGCCGATCGAACCGTGGAAGCCCGGACGGTCAAGCGGCTTCGCGGTCTTAATGTTGATCACCGAGCCGATGCCGCCGGTTGCAAGCGTGGCGCGGCCGGACTTGTAGACTTCGACACCGGCAATGCCTTCGGACGCCAGGTTGCCAAAGTCGAAGCTGCGGCTGGATGGCGCGCTGTTGCTGTCGCCGAGAGTCGAGGTCGGCATCTGGCGACCATTGAGCAGGACGAGGTTGTAGTCCGCACCAAAGCCGCGCACGGTTACCGTGGTGCCTTCACCGCTGTTGCGGTCGATCGAGACGCCGGTGATGCGCTGGAGCGATTCCGCAAGGTTGGTATCGGGGAACTTGCCGATATCGAGCGCGGAGATCGCGTCGACCACGCCGGTCGCGTCGCGCTTGACGCCGAGCGAGCTCTGCAGCGAGGCGCGGATGCCGGTGACGACGATGGCCTGCGGCTCGTCATTGCTGGCGGCCTGCGGAGCGGCGGCATCCTGCGCTACGGCTTGCTGCGCGGTGAGAGCGAGTGCTGCTGCCGAAACCCCGAGCATGAGGCGGGCATGGGCAGGCGTGCGCGATGCTTTCATTGCGATTCTTCCCCCTGAAATCCGGCGCTTTTGTCCGGTTGAGTAAGCGATTGTTGAGCGAGTTGTGAACGTTCACCTACTTGAGAACGTTCACTTCGTCAAGCCGATTGCACGCGTTTTGCGCAAGGATGCTTGCAGTTTTTGCCTGTTATGACCGCTCTGGCACGGCCCGCAGCATGAACCGGCCAAGCACGATTGCCAGCGCCATAGCCGCCGCCGCGAGCGCAGCATAGGGCTGCAGCAAGGGCAGGCCGAGCAGGACGAGCTCGTCATTGCCGCCTGGCACCAGCAGGCTGCCAAGACCCATCAGCGCCCCGCCCGCAAGGCAGCGCAGCGCCATGGCCAGCGGAGGCAAGCGCAGCCGCAGCGAACCCGCGTTCCAGCCGCCGATGATGGCACCCACCAGCAGCACGGCGAAGAGCGCCAGTTTCAGCACAAGGCCGCCGTGCCTTCCTTGCGCAAGAGCCAGCAGCGCCGATGTATAGGCCCATGGACCGACCAGGATAAGCAGCAGGCTGAAGGCGATCCCGATCACGGTCGTCGCCTGATGGGGGTGCCAGACATGGGCGGAGAGTTCACCGCGCCGGGCCGCCTGCCAGACGCCGAACCCGCGCCAGGCCGCAAATGCGGTCAGCGGCATGATCAGCCAGCCGGCCTCCAGCAGCGGGGCTCCGCCCACCATCGGCGGGCGCTGGCCAAAGCGCGCCGAAAACACGGCGCAGGAGAGGAAATAGCCGAGCGGCGTGAGGACGTAGGCCCATTGGCCGGAGCCGATGCGGGCGATCGCGCCGAACATGCAGGCACCTGCCAGCAATGCGCCGAGCCCGAGCAATACCCCGCCGATAGCGCTCAAGACGCTGGGCGGATAGCCGACCGGCAAGGTGGCATGGCCGCCAAGCTGGCGCCAGACGAGGATCGAGCCGGAGACCCACAGGCCCGCCTCGACAAGGGCGAGCAGACGTTCGGTGCCGTGCCCGGCGAGCAGTTCGTCGATCGCGGTGACCATGCAGGTGCCGCTGCGCTGGATGGCATAGCCCATGACGCCTGCGCAGCACGCGGCGAGCAGGAACACCGGACTGATGAGTGCGATGCTCTCCATGGGTCAACTGGCAAACTGCGCTGGTGGTTTTCGCAATGGTATTCCCTCCCGCTCAACGGGTGTTCGGTCAGCACGCGGGATAGGTTTCAAGGTTTGGGTTCGGCGAGGAACCGCTCAAGCGGGGGCAGCGCGGCAGCCGGGCTTTCCTCGAACGGAACGTGGCCCATGCCGGGTAGCCGGACGAGCGCGGCATGGGGCATGAGCCGAAGATAATCCTGCGCGTTGGTGGGCGGGATCATGTGGTCCTCATCGCCCCACAGCAGCAGCGTGGGCGCGCTGATGCGGCGCAGGCGCGCGGAGGGATCAGTGAGCACGGTCTGGCGGGTGCGGTCGAGGATCGCGCGGCGCACGCCGGGAGCCAGCAGCATATCACGGTAGCGCTCAAGCACGGCATCGGGGAGGGCGTCCGGGTGGGCCCACGCAGGGGCAAGATTGGCCCGGATCAGCGAGCGCGGGCCGACCCATGGCATGAGGTTCATCACGAGCGGGACGTCCGCTGCCTTGCCGTATTCAAAGCCGGGGCTGGCGAAACCGTCCGGGGAGATCAGCACAAGCTTCTCCACACGCTCCGGATAGCGCGCGGCAAATTCCCACGCAAAGCGGCCTCCAAGTGAATTTCCGATCAGCGTTGCGCGCGGAAGGGCAAGCTGGTCCATCAGAGCGGCGATGATCGCGAGGGAGCGCCTATCCGAATAGTCCCCCTTGGCGTCAGGGCCGGTCAGCCCGAAACCGGGTAGATCGAAGCGGATCACGCGGTACTTCGCCGAGAGCGCTTTGGCCCAAGGCTCCCACGTTTCGAGGCTGGAGCCGAAGCCATGCAGCAGGATGAGCGGCGGTGCACCGCGCGGGCCCGTATCGAGAAGACGCAGGCGCTGGCCGAGGACCGTGCGATAGTCGCCCGGATATGCGGCTTCCAGCTCAGCGCGCGGCTTGTCTGGCGCATAGAGCCAAAGGGCGAGCGCGGTGATGGCGAGAAAGATCAGCGCGCCGGTCCATCGCAGGATGCGTCGGATCATCAGAACACCGCGTGGTCGCCGCGCTCATCCGGCGCAGCTTCGCCGGCGATGATCGCGCGGTAGTGATCGAACAGGGTGTCGCAGCCGGTCTCGGGTGTCATGGCGGCATCATAACGGCCACTTGCCGGATCGAGCACGAGCATGGACTCGGTCGCATAGTAATGGCCGATGCGGGCCAGTTCCGCCTTGGATGCGAGCGGGGGAATCAGATGGGCGGCAAAGCCGAGGGTGCTGGCGATGCCGCCCAGAAATCCGGGCGGGACGGAGCGAAATCTGGGCTCCCCGCCAAGCATTGCAAAAAGCGCTTCGCCCTGTTCGCGCGGAGTGATTGCCGGGCCGGGGCCGCCGATGGGGAGGATCCTGTTCCAGCGCTCGGGTTCGGTGAGGCAGCCGGCCAGATAGGCCGCGAGATCGCGATTGCTGATCGGCTTGCAAGCGGTGAGGGTGCCGTCTCCGAACAGGAGGAAGGGCTTGCCGCCGCGCACGCGCTCGATCTGGCCGGAAAGCGATTTGAAGAAGGCGGTCGGCCGCACGATCGAATAGCGCAGGCCCGAGGCGATCAGTTCGGCCTCGAATGCCAGCTTGGCCTGCTGGAAAGCGAGGCGGGGTTTCTGGACGCAGATTGCCGAGAGCAGCACGAAATGCCCAGCGCCGCAGCGTTCGGCCAGCGCGAGCGCATGGCCGTGCGCCTTGTGATCGATGGCCCAGGCATCGCGCGGCAGTCCGGTGCGCGAGGCCATGCAGGAGACGATGGCATCGAAATGCTCACCCGCAAATCCATCGTGCATCAGGCTGACCGGATCCGCGGGGTCGGCGCGGCGCAGCGTGACACCGGGAAGGGGCGAGGCGGGAGCCTTGCGGACGATGGCCACCACATCGTGCCCCGCCGCGACGAGCGCCTGCGCTGTCGCCCGGCCGATGGTGCCCGTGGCGCCAAGCAGGGCGACGCGGCTCATGCCCGGGGCGTTGCCGTCGCGGCCATGACTTGCCTGCCGTCGCCAGCCCGCGCGGCGAGGATGAGGCCGCCTTCCTCGCGCCTGATCGCGAGGTGCAGCGGCTCATCGGCGACAGCGGGGGATACAGCGCGGAAGGTGAACTTTGCCAGCGCGGCTTCGCTCCCCAGGGTGCGGCGCGCAAGATCGAGCAGCAGCGAGGCGATCAGCGGGCCATGGACGACAAGGCCGCGATAGCCTTCGGTCCCGGTTGCATAAGGGTGGTCGTAGTGGATGCGGTGGGTGTTGAAGGTCAGCGCAGAATAGCGAAACAGCAGCTCAGGACCGGGCACAAGGCTGCGCACCGCATCCCAACCGGTGGGATCGAAGCTGGCCTCCGTCAGTGGTGGCGGCGCGGGCGGGCTGCCGGGCGGCGGGGCATCGCGGTAGACGAGCGTCTGGGTCTCGCGGACGGCCAGCATGTCGTCGGAGAAGGTTTCGTGGGCCAGTTCGGCGAAGACGAGCGGGCCAGTGGCACCCTGCTTTTCGGTGATCGACAGCACGCGGGTGCAGCGCTCGATGGCAGAGCCGGTGAGGATCGGGTCGAAGAATTCTACCGCGCCTGCCGCCCACATGCGGCGTTCCAGCGGCAGCGGCGGGAGCAGGCTGGACGGGCTTTCATCACGCTTGGGATGGCCGTCCGGACCCAGTGCAGCGGTCGGCGCGTCGGGCGTGCAAAGGCACCAGTGGAGGCCTTGGGGGGCTCTTTCCTCAGGCGCATCCCGGTCGAGCGTGGCGCACCAACGGGCGAGGAGGCTTTCGGTGAAGAGATCGCGCCGGGTTTCCTCGCGGCCGATCCATGCGCTGTAGTCCGCCATCAACCGCGCCCTGCCATCAGGCCGCGCGCGATGACCTGCGCCTGAATCTCCGCTGCGCCTTCAAAGATCGAGAGAATGCGCGCGTCGCAAAGGACGCGGCTGATCTCGTATTCCAGCGCGTAGCCATTGCCGCCGTGGATCTGCAGGGCAGCATCGGCGGCAGTCCATGCGGCGCGGGCGGCGTGGAGCTTGGCCATGCCGGCTTCGATATCGCAGCGCCGCCCGGCATCCTTGGCGCGCGCGGCGGCATGGCTGAGTTCGCGCGCGGTAATGTATTCGGCGAGGATGACGGCGAGCTTGTCCGCAACGCGCGGGAAATTGATCAGCGCCTGCCCGAACTGCTTGCGCTGGAGGGCATAGTCGAGCCCCAGTTCCAGCGCGCGGCGGGTGACGCCGACAGCGCGCGCGGCGGTCTGGATGCGGGCGCCTTCGAAGGTCTGCATCAGCTGCTTGAAGCCCGCGCCCTCCTTGCCGCCGAGCAGCGCTTCGGCGGGCGCACGCATGCCATCGAACTGCAGCGCATACTCGCGCATGCCGCGATAGCCGAGCACTTCGATCTCGCTGCCGGTCATGCCGCCCGCAGGGAAAGGATTGTCCTCGGTGCCACGCGGTTTCGGGACGAGCAGCATCGAGAGGCCGGCATAGCCCGGAGTGTCGGGCTGGGTGCGCACCAGCAGGGTCATCACGTCCGAGCGGGCGGCGTGGGTGATCCAGGTCTTGGCGCCATGGATGATCCAATCACCGCTGGCATCCTGCACGGCGCGGGTGGTGAGTGAGCCAAGATCGGAGCCGGTATCGGGCTCGGTGAACACGGCGACGGGGAGTGTCTCGCCCGCCGCGATGCGGGGCAGCCAGTGCGCTTTCTGCGCTTCGGTGCCGCCCAGCATGATCAGTTCGCCGGCGATTTCGGAGCGGGTGCCGAGCGAGCCCGCGCCGATCCAGCCGCGCGACAATTCCTCGCTGACGAGGCACATCACGAGCTTGCCAAGGCCGAGGCCGCCGAACTCTTCCGGAATGCAGACTCCGAAAGTGCCGAGGGCGGCCATTGCTTGGACGGTATCGTCCGGGATCAGCGCATTTGCGAGGTGCCACTTGTGCGCGTGGGGGATGATTTCGGCATCGGTGAAGCGGCGGAACTGGGCGCGGATTTCATCGAGCGCTTCGTCGTGGAAGGTTTCGCTGGGCCACAGGCCCTCGGCCAGCGCGGCGGCGAGCGCGGCACGGGTTTCGGCCATATCGGTATCGAGCAGCGGCGCTGCTGCTGCAGCGAGAGTGCGCGCTTCGGCGGTCAGGCCAAGGTCTGCCGGGCGCAGCATTTCGGCGGGGCCCATAAGGAGCGCGCCGGTCAGCTGGCCCAGTGTTTCTGCGAAGGCGAGCGCGGCGACCTGAGCGTCGATCGGGTTGCCGCTGCCTTCTGCCCATGCCGCAACGGCCTCCAGCGCTGCGACGCTGGTGGCGATCCACGCGAAACCGTGCGCGGCGCGCTGCTCTGCCTCGACCGGGCGGTTGGCCCGACTGCCTTCTGTGCGCTGAGCCAGCGCGCTGCGGGCGGCTTCGCGGTAAGTTTGGGCGGCGTGAAGCGCCAAGCCCAAGGTCGTAGTCATATCTTTCTTCCAACCAAAACCGTTCGTGTCGAGCGAAGTCGAGACACCATGCGCAGCGCTCGGTGTCTCGACTTCGCTCGACACGAACGGGATGGGAAAGGGTTCAAGTAAACGCTCGCGTCAGGCCGCGCGCTCGAACACCGCAGCGATGCCTTGACCGCCGCCGATGCACATCGTCTCCAGCCCGAAGCGGCCATCGCGGCGCACCAGTTCGCGCGTCAGGTTGGCGAGGATGCGCCCGCCCGTCGCACCGATGGGGTGGCCGAGCGAGATGCCCGAGCCGTTGACGTTGAGCACCTCATGGCGGCTGTCGTCATCACTCCAGCCCCAGCCTTTGAGCACGGCAAGGACTTGCGGGGCGAAAGCTTCGTTGAGCTCGACAAGATCGATATCGCCCCAGCCAAGGCCGGTGCGCGCGAACAGGCGCTCGACGGCGGGGACAGGGCCGATGCCCATGCGCGCCGGATCGCAGCCCGCCGCCGCCCACGAGTGGAACCACGCGATGGGTTCAAGGCCGAGTTCTTCGAGCTTGTGTTCGGCGACGACGAGGCAGGCCGCAGCGGCATCGTTCTGCTGGCTGGCGTTGCCGGCGGTGACGACCGCGCCGGGGATGTTCCTCGCCTCAAGAGCCTTCAGCGCGCCGAGGCTCTCCATCGTGGCATCGGCGCGGTAGCCTTCGTCGTGGGCGAAGATCCTGGGATCACCCTTGCGCTGCGGGATGGCGACGGGGACGAGTTCATCATCGAACAGGCCGTTTGCCCAAGCAGCGGCGGCGCGCTGGTGGCTGCGCACGGCATAGGCATCGCAGGCTTCGCGGCTGATATTGTAGTCCCGCGCGAGGTTCTCGGCGGTTTCGATCATGCCCGAGATGACGCCAAAGCGCTCGATCGGCTGCGACATCAGGCGGCCGCGGGTCAGGCGGTCGTGCAGCATCAGGCCACCTGCGCGCACGCCCTTGCGGCCCTCGGTGGTGTAGTATTCGACATTGGACATGGACTCGACGCCGCCCGCGACCACGACGTCGGACTGGCCGGTCTGTACCATCATCGCGGCATTGATCACCGCCTGAAGGCCCGAACCGCAGCGGCGGTCGAGCTGGTAGCCGGGGACTTCGAGCGGCAGCCCGGCGGCGAGCCACGACCAGTGACCAATGGCGGGGGCTTCGGCATTGCCATAGCCTTGCGAGAACACGACATCGTCGACGCGCGAAGGATCAATCTTCGTGCGCTCCATCAGCGCTTTCAGGATCACAGCGCCAAGCTGGCCGGCGTTGAGATCGGCCAGTGCGCCGCCGAACTTGCCGACGGCGGTGCGGATGGGGGCGCAGATAGCGGCCCTTGTCAGCGTTGGGCTAGTGAGTTTGGTCATGCGGGGGTTCCTGCAATGCCGGCTGCGAGGAGCTGGTCTATGGCTTGGGGATCAAGGGCGAGGTGGCGCGCGAGAACGTCGCGCGTGTCTGCGCCGAGCACGGGGGCGGGTGCAGGCGTCAGACGGTCCATGCCGGGCAAGGTCGCGAAGGCACCGGCCGCCGGGTAGGCAAAGCCGCTCGGGTTGTCCGCCGTATGCTCGAACATCGGGTTTTCCCCGACAAGACGCGGGTCCTGCACGGCTTCGGGCATCGTCTTGTATGGGCCGTGGGTGACGCCGTTTGCGTCGAGCTTGTCCGTGAGAGCCGCGTGGCTGAGCGGGGCGATGGCCTGCTCGATCAAGGCGTAGATCGCATCGCGGTGCCGGTAGCGCACGCCATCGTCGCCGGTGAAGGACACGCCGTGGCGGGCTTCCAGTGCGGCAAGGCCGTTCTGCAGAGCCAGCGCGCGGACAAGGCCCTGCCACTGGCGCTCGTTGATTGCGACGATCATGACGCGCACGCCGTCCGCCGTCACGAAGTCGCGGCCGATGGTGCCATAGACGCCGTTGCCGAGGCGCTCGCGGTCCTTGCCGTCCTGCAGCACTTCGGCAACGCGGCCGAGATTGGCGGCCGAGCCCATGGCGATATCGGTGAGGGGGAGACGCACTTCGCCGCCAAGGCCGGTCTCATCGCGGCGGCGCAGGGCTGAGACGAGCGCGAAGGCGCCATAGGCTCCGGTGAGCAGGTCCCAAGCAGGCAGGACGTGGTTGACGGGCGACGGATCGGCCAGCGTGCCGGTCAGTGCCGGATAGCCGACGACGGCGTTGGCCGTATAATCGAGCGCGATGGAACCATCGGGCCAGCCCATCACGCGGACGGTGACGAGATCGGGCCGGCCTGCGGCGAGCTTTTCATGCGCGAGGAATCCGCCGACGGGGAGGTTGGTGACGAGCGTGCCAACCTTCTGGATCAGCTGGGTGAGCACCGCGCGGCCCTCGGTCTTCGTGAGATCGAGCGCCACGCTCTTCTTGGCGCGGTTGAGGTTTTCCCACGAGAGCGAATGGCCCTCGGGAGTCAGCGGCCAGCGCTTGAAATCCTGCCCGCCGCCGATCTGGTCGACGCGGATCACTTCGGCGCCGAACTGGGCGAGATAGAGCCCGATGGTCGGCGAGGCGACGAAAGAGGAGACCTCGATCACCGTGATGCCGGAGAGCAGGTTGTACATGGGTGGGCAGGCTTTCAGGCTTTGGTTTCGTTATCGTGCAACCGTGTAATCAATCGAGCGGTTAAGAAAAGGGGGTTGGGGGGGCAGGCTGTTGAATTGGAGGGGGCATCGCCACATCAGCCTCGTCATTGCGAGCGCAGCGAAGCAATCCAGAGCGTCTGGGCACGACCGCTCTGGATTGCTTCGTCGCTTTGCTCCTCGCAATGACGAGGGGTGTGGTTTTGCTCAATCCGGCACTGGCAGCGCCGTCCGGTTGACGATGGGCCGCAGCGCAAAACTTGTGGTCACTTGCGCCACACCGGCAATCCGCGTCAGGCGCTTCCTCAGGAAATCCTCGAACGCGGCGAGCGAGGGGACGAGGACGCGGAGCTGATAGTCCGCTTCGCCCGTCATAAGGTAGCAGTCCATCACTTCAGGAAACTCAGCCACCGCGCTTTCGAACGTCGCGAGATGGTGGTCGTCCTGCTGGTCGAGGCGGATCCGCACGAAAGCGTTGACAGGGAGGCCGATGGTTTCGGGCTCGACCAGCGCGACGTAGCCAGTGATCACGCCGCGCTCTTCCAGCGCGCGGACGCGGCGAAGGCAGGGGCTGGGGCTGAGGCCGACATCTTCGCACAGCTGCTGGTTGGTGAGGCGACCGTTCTGCTGGAGGCGGCGCAGGATCTTGCGGTCAATCGCGTCGAGATCGGTATCTGGCATTATCTTTTACTCATGACGCCTGAATTGGCAGATTATGCCAATAGTCTGCCTGTGCGGGGCAAACTTCGCAAGACGCTGCGCTGCGCCCGGCGTTATATCTCTCGCGTCCCACTTTCTGACGGATTCGCGCCAGCCATGACCGCCGTTCTCGCCGATGACCGCACCGATCTGATCCCGGCCCTCGAGGCGCTCGATGCGCGGCTGCGCTGGCTTTCGGCGTGGACCGTGCACAACGCCAACAACATCCGCACCAAGCGCGACGGGATGAAGGTCGGCGGGCATCAGGCGAGCTGCGCCTCGATGTCGACAATCATGGCGGCGCTCTATTTCCACGCACTTCGCCCGCAGGACAAGGTTGCGGTGAAGCCGCATGCCGGGCCGCTGCTCCATGCGATCCACTATCTCTTGGGCAACCAGTCGCTCGACCAATTGCAGCGCTTTCGCGGTCTCGGCGGCATGCAGAGCTACCCCTCGCGCACCAAGGACTTGATCCCGGTCGACTTCTCGACCGGCTCGGTGGGCCTCGGCGTCGCGATCACGGCCTTTGCCAGCCTCGTGCAGGACTACTGCATCGCGCAGGGGCACATGAGCGAAGCCGATGCGGGGCGGATGATTGCGCTGATGGGCGATGCGGAGCTGGACGAGGGCAATATCTATGAATGCCTGATCGAGGCTTACAAGCACGATATCCGCAATTGCTGGTGGGTGGTTGACTACAACCGGCAATCCTTGGACGCGACGACCGCGGACCGCATGTTCCGCCGGTTCGACGATATTTTCGAGACCTGCGGATGGCGGGTGATCACGCTCAAGAGTGGCAAGCTGCAGAAGGCGGTGTTCGCGAAGCCCGGCGGGCAGGCGCTGGAGGACTGGATCGACAACTGCCCCAACGCCGAATTTGCCGCGCTGACTTATCAGGGCGGCTCGGCGTGGCGCGAGCGGCTGATGGCGGACCTCGGCGAGCTGCCTGCCACGCGCGCGCTGATCGAGAGTTTTGACGATGCCGCGCTGGCGCAACTGATGACCAACCTTGGCGGCCACTGCGCCGAGACGCTGGTCGAGGCTTTCGCGCAGGCGAATGACGACAAGCCGACGCTGTTCATCGCCTATACCGTCAAGGGCTATGGCCTGCCGCTGGCGGGACACAAGGACAACCATTCGGGCATGATGAACACCGCGCAGATCGAGGGTCTGCGCGCCAGCCTCGGCATTGCTGAAGGTTCGGAATGGGAGCCGTGGGGCGGGCTGGGCGACAATGTCGCGGCCGAACTCAAGGCGTTCGTGAACAAGAGCGCGCTCGCCGCGAAGTCCGCCGAGCACAATCCGCCCGCCATCCCGGTTCCCGCACGGCTGCCAGTGCCTGAGGGCGAAGAGCAATCCACCCAGTCCGCCTTCGGGCGCATCCTGATGGACCTTGCGCGCCCCGGCGATCCGCTTGGCGACCGCATCGTGACGACCGCGCCCGACGTGACGCAGACGACCAACCTCGGCGGGTTCGTCAACCGGCGCGGGCTGTTCCGCCGCAGCGAGCTCAAGGACGTGTTCCAGGCCGCGCGCATTCCTTCAGCGCAGAAGTGGGTGGGCAACACCGCAGGGCAGCATGTCGAGCTGGGCATTGCCGAGACGAACTTCTTCCTTGTCCTGACGGCGTTCGGGCTTTCAGCGCCGCATTTCGGCACGCGGCTGCTGCCGGTCGGCACCGTCTACGATCCGTTCATTGCGCGCGGGCTCGATGCGCTGAACTATGGCTGTTATCAGGATGCGCGGTTCCTGCTGGTGGGCACGCCTTCGGGCCTCACGCTCGGCGCCGAGGGGGGCGCGCACCAGTCGATCAATACGCCGCTGATCGGGATGGGCCAACCCAATCTCGACTACTTCGAGCCGGCCTTTGCCGATGAAGTGGCGCTGCTGATGCGCCACGCGTTCGAGCACATGCAGAAGCCGGACGGCGCTTCGGTCTACCTGCGGCTCAGCACCCGCTCGATCCAGCAGGTGACCCGTGAGGATGACAGCTGGGAAGCCGATGCGCTGAAGGGGGCCTACTGGCTCAAGCGTCCGGCAGCGGGCGCGGAAGCAGCGATCGTGTTTACCGGCGCGATTGCGCCTGAGGCGCTGGCCGCGTGGGAAACGCTCAGCGAGGACTTGCCGGGGCTGGGGCTGCTCAACGTGACTTCGCCCGATCTGCTTCACCGCGGCTGGTCGGCCCGCCGTGCGGCTCGGTGGACCGGCAAGCGGCCTGAACCGAGCCACATCGATACCCTGCTTGGCGCGCTGGCGCCGGGGGCGGGGCTGGTCACGGTGATCGACGGTTCGCCTTCCGCATTGTCGTGGCTCGGCGCGGTCAAGGGCATGCGTGTCAGCCCGCTCGGAGTCGAGCGCTTCGGTCAGACCGGCGACCTGCCGGACCTCTACCGCACCTACCGGCTCGATGCCGATGCGATCATCGACGCGGCTGCGGAGCTGTTTCTGGAGGGGTAAGGGCAGGGTAATGGCCGCATTCCAACATCTAATGGATACTATTAGTCTATTGGAATGTGGGAGTTTCTCCCTAAGCTACTGAAATCATTGTTGCGATCTTGCACCGCGCGGCAAACTTCGGTTTGCCGCGCGGTGGGCGCGCTTGCGCGTCCCAAAGGCTTGAGGCACTTCTTTGCCCATCTGGAGAAGCGGGAGGGACGCTGTCCTCCGGGGAGAAAGAACATGAACAAGAACGACATGAGCACCATCCGCCGTGCGATGCAGGCGGGCACGGCCCTTACGGCAATCGTCCTGGGCCTTCAGGCACACGCCGCCTCGGCGCAGCAGGCGCAGGCCACCGAAACTGCGGCGATGCCGGCAGACACTGGCGAGATCGTCGTCACCGCGCAGCGCCGCGAGCAGAAGGCCAACGATGTCGGCATCGCGGTCAGCGTCGTCGGCGCGAAGGACATCAAGGCGCTCAACATCGTGAACGCCACCGACGTTGTCCGCGCGATCCCGAACCTCAAGTTCAACGCCTATGGTTCGAGCCAGGTCGTCTACAACATCCGCGGCGTATCGCAGAACGACTACGGCGACCAGCAGGAACCGCCGGTCGCGGTCTATCAGGACGACAGCTATACCTCCTCGATCACCGCGGCGAGCTTCCCGGTGTTCGACCTGGCCCGCGTCGAAGCGCTGCGCGGCCCGCAGGGCACGCTGTTTGGCCGCAATGCCACGGGCGGCGCGGTGCAGTTCATTTCCGCGCAGCCGACCGATCAGCTCGACGGCTACCTCTCGGCGACGTACGGGCGCTACAATCAGGTCGTGCTGGAAGGCGCGCTTTCGGGTGCGCTCGCGCCGAACCTCACCGCGCGTATCTCGGGCCAGTACACGCGCGACGATGGCTACATCAAGAACATCACCCCCGGCCAGCCGGATCGCGGCGCGGACAACCACTGGGCGCTGCGCGGCATCATCAAGTGGGAGCCGAGCAGCGACTTCAAGGCCAAGCTCACCGTGCGCTATGCCCAGGCGGACAAGGAGCGGCAGGCCGGCATCTACTCGCTGGAGCCGACTTGCCCCAACGCACAGTTCCAGGGAGAATTCCTCGGGCCGAACGAGTTCTGCTCGTATTGGGGCGTCACCGGCACGACCGGCAACGGCTATGCCAACCCCGCGATCACGCCTTCGCAGGGCGGCAACCCGTGGCGCACGGCGGGCACCAACGATGCTTATGTCGACCGCAAGGTGTTCGGCGCCACGCTGCGCCTCGATGCCAAGATCGGCGCGTTCGACGTGACCTCGATCACCGACTACCAGCACCTCAAGAAGTTCTACATCGAGCAGGGCGATAGCGTTCCCGAGTTCCCCTATGTGGAGCAGGGGCCGTTCATCGATCCGGGTCCGTGCCCCGCGCCCGCGCAGAGCGTGACGTGCTACACCTCGGGCACCGTGTTCTTCCAGCGCGCGAAGACCAACCAGGTCAGCCAGGAAATCCGCGCCGCCGCCACCTTCGGCCAGAACTACCTGACGATCGGCGGCTTCGGCATGATCATCGATGGCAAGTTCGCCGCGAAGTACGCCGTGCCGTTCATCGGCTACGATCCGAACGTGACGTTCAGCCAGCGCACGGAAAGCTTCGCGTTCTTCGCGCAGGACGAATTCAAGATCAACGATCAGTGGAAGCTGATCGGCGGCATCCGCTACTGGCAGGACAAGAAGCGCGGCATCTACGACGCCGTTGCGCCGACCGGGCCTTATGCGCTTTCGCTGCACTTCGGGCCGGATGACATTTCGTACAATGACACCACCGGCACGGTGACGCCGGGTTCGTGGAGCTACAGCAGCGGGGCGGCTTCCGGTGTGACGACGGCGCCGAGCGCGGCCAACCCCACGTTCAAGGGCGTCACCGCGCGTGCGGAAATCGACTACAAGCCGACGCCGGACACGCTGATCTACGCCAGCTACAACCGCGGTTCCAAGTCGGGCGGGTTCACCTTCTCGACCGGCACCCCGTTCCCGACTCAGCTGGTCGACGTGCTGAACAACATCCCGTACCGGCCCGAGACGCTCAACGCCTATGAAGTGGGCGTGAAGGCCAAGCTGCCGGGCAACACGCAGTTCAACCTCGCGGCGTTCTACTACGACTACAAGAACTACCAGGCCTTCGTGCAGGTCTTCGCGGCGCAGGTGGTTCGCAACCTGCCGGCCAAGATCAAGGGTATCGAGGCGGACATCACCAGCCGTCCGATTCCGGGCCTGACGCTGCAGCTTTCGGGCGCGCTGCAGGATAGCGAAGTGAAGAACGTGCTGCTGCCGGACGGCGTGACAGTGAAGACGAGCGACCTGCCGCAGGCGCCCGGGTTCGCCGGCAATGCACTGGTCCGCTACGAGTTCGACACCGCCCTCGGCCGCGCCTCGCTGCAGGCGGATGCGCTCTACACGGGCAAGTTCTGCTTCACCGTGATGTGCGCGCCGGTCGAGCGCGAGCGCGCCTACACTGTCGCGAACGTGCGGGTGGGCCTCACGCCGAAGGACAGCAATCTCGATCTGGCGTTCTTCGTGAACAACGTGTTCGAGCGCCAGTACCGCGTCTATGCCTTCGACGCGTCGACGTATTGGGGCTACACGACGGGCGTCTATGCCAAGCCGCGCACCTGGGGTGTGAATGCGGTCTGGCACTTCGGGAAGTAAGAAGAGGGAAGAAGAACCCCTCCGTCTCGCTTCGCGAGCCACCTCCCCATTTGTGCTTCGCAAAAATGGAGAGGGGAGAAAGGTCCTCTCCATTTTTCCCGCAGGGACAAATGGGGAGGTGGCCCGCCGCAGGCGGGTCGGAGGGGTTCTACCTTCAATTGGGAACAGCAATGACCGACACCTTCCAGACCATCAATCCCGCGACCGGCGAAGTGCTCGCAACCCTGCCCATCGCCGGGCAGGCCGAAGTCGATGCGGCGGTCGCCAGGGCGGCAGCGGCGCAGAAGGAATGGGCGAAGCGCACCGGCACCGAGCGCGGACGCATCCTGCGGCGCGCGGCGGAAATCCTGCGCGAGCGCAATGACGAGCTGGCCGCGCTGGAAACGCGCGATACTGGCAAGCCGATCCAGGAAACCATCGTGGTCGATGTCGTCTCGGGCATCGACTGCCTCGAGTTCTTCGCCGGTGTCGCGCCGACCATCGCGGGCGAACATATCGATCTGGGGCCGGCTGCTTTCGGCTATACCCGCCGGGAGCCGCTGGGGGTCTGCGCCGGCATCGGCGCGTGGAACTATCCGATCCAGATTGCCTGCTGGAAGTCTGCCCCGGCGCTGGCTTGCGGCAATGCGGTGATCTTCAAGCCTTCGGAACTGACCCCGCTGACCGCGATCGAGGTGGAGAAGATCTACCTTGAAGCCGGGCTGCCGGAAGGTCTGTTTCAGGTGCTCCACGGCTTCGGCCCGACCGGCGCCATGCTCACCGAACATCCCGGCATCGCCAAGATTTCGCTCACCGGCTCTGTGCCCACGGGCAAGAAGATCATGGCGGGCGCGGCCTCGACGCTCAAGAACGTCACGCTGGAACTGGGCGGCAAATCGCCGCTGATCGTGTTCGCCGATGCCGACATCGAGAACGCGGTTTCCGGCGCGCATCTCGCCAATTTCTACTCGGCGGGTGAAGTCTGCTCGAACGGCACGCGGGTGTTCGTCGAGCGCAGCATTATGCCGCAGTTCCTCCAGAGCCTCAAGGCGCGCACCGAGCGGATCAAGCTGGGCGATCCGATCGACCCCGCCACGCAGATGGGCTCGCTGATTTCCGAAGCGCACATGCAGAAGGTCCTGGGCTACATCGAGAAGGGCAAGGCGGAAGGTGCCGAGGTCCTGACTGGCGGCCACCGTGTGACCGAAGGTGTACCGGCAGCCGGTTTCTACGTGGCGCCAACAGTGTTTACCGCATGCACCGACGATATGACCGTGGTGCGGGAGGAAATCTTCGGACCTGTGATGACGGTACTGCCGTTCGACAGCGAAGAGGAAGTGATCGCGCGGGCGAACGATACCGAATTCGGGCTGGCGGCAGGCGTGTTCACCAATGACCTGACGCGGGCGCACCGCGTGATCGCAGCGCTCGATGCGGGATCGTGCTGGATCAACACGTTCAACATCTGCCCCGTCGAAATGCCGTTCGGCGGGTTCAAGCAGTCTGGCATCGGCTTTGAAAACAGCCGCGAAGCCATCCACCACTTCACGCGCCTCAAGGGCGTCTATGTCGCGATGGAGCCGATCGATGCCCCTTACTGAGGGTGAGTTCGACTATGTGATCGTCGGCGCGGGTTCGGCCGGCTGCGTGCTGGCGGACCGGCTTTCGGCGGACGGCAAGCACAAGGTGCTGGTGCTCGAATTCGGCGGGTCGGACCAGTCGATCTACATCCAGATGCCGAGTGCGCTGGCGATCCCGATGAACACATCGCGGTGGAACTGGCAGTACGAAAGCGAGCCGGAGCCGGGCCTCGATGGCCGCGTGCTGCACACACCGCGCGGCAAGGGGCTGGGCGGCTCCTCCTCGATCAACGGCCTTGTCTACATCCGGGGTAACCCGCTCGATTTCGAACGCTGGGAAGAAGAAGGCGCGCGGGGCTGGAACTACGCTTCGGTGCTGCCGTATTTCAAGCGGGCGGAGCGCCGCGACGAGGGCGGTACCGAGTATCGCGGCGGCGACGGGCCGCTCGATACGCGCTATGGCACCTTGCAGAACCCGCTCAATCAGGCGTGGCTCGATGCGGCCAAGCAGGCGGGCTACAGCCTGACGGACGACGTCAATGGCTACCGCCAGGAAGGCTTCGGCCGGATGGACATGACCGTCCGCGATGGCGAGCGCTGTTCGGCGGCGAAGGCCTACCTGCGCCCGGCGATGCGGCGCCCGAACCTGACCGTGCTGCAGCACGCCCTCGCAACGCGGGTGGTGATGGAAGGCAAGCGTGCGGTGGGCGTCGAGATCGAGCGCTATGGGAAGCGGTCCATCGTGAAGGCCAATCGCGAAGTCATTCTTGCCGGGGGTCCGATCAATTCGCCGCAGCTCTTGAAGCTCTCCGGCATCGGCCCGGCTGAGGAATTGGCGCGGCACGGCATCAAGGTCGTGGCGGACCGCGCCGGAGTTGGCGCGAACCTGCAGGACCACCTCGAGTTCTATTTCCAGATGGCCTGCACGCAGCCGGTCACGCTCTACAAGTACGCCAACCTTTTCGGCAAAGGGCTGGTCGGAGCGCGCTGGCTGTTCCTGAAGTCGGGCCTTGGCGCGACCAACCACTTCGAGACCTGCGGCTTCATCCGCAGCAAGGCGGGCATCCGCTATCCCGATATCCAGTACCATTTCTTCCCGATGGCGGTGAGCTATGACGGCAATTCGCTGGCGAGCGAGCATGGCTTCCAGGCGCATGTCGGCCCGATGCGGTCGAAGAGCCGGGGCTCGGTAACCCTGCGCAGCGCGGACCCGAATGACAAACCGGTGATCCGCTTCAACTACCTTTCGCACCCTGACGACATCGAGGAAATGCGCGCCTGCGTGCGGCTGACCCGCGAGATATTCCAGCAGCCAGCCTTCGCGCCGTGGCGGGGGCGCGAGATCCAGCCGGGTGCGGACGTGACCAGCGACGAGGCCATCGACGCCTTCATCCGCCAGAAGGTGGAAAGCGCCTACCACCCCTCGTGCACTTGCAAGATGGGCACGGTGGATGATCCCTTCGCGGTGGTTGATCCGGAACTCCGGGTCATCGGCGTGGAAGGCCTGCGCGTGGTCGATAGCTCGGTCATGCCGTCCGTCACCACCGGCAACCTCAATGCGCCGACGATCATGATCGGCGAAAAGGGCGCGGACCACATCCTCGGCAAGGACATGCTCGCGCCCTCGAATGCGCCTTACTACGTCGCGCCCAATTGGGAGACTGCACAACGATGAGCGGGGCCGCCATCGCCGACGTCGCCCAAATCGAGGACAGTGGCCAACTGCACCGCGCGCTCGATTGGAAGGATGCGTTCTGGGCTTCTAGCGGTGTGCCGGCGGGCGTGCTGATGACCATCGGCGGGATCGCCACGATGATCGGTCAGCCGAGCTGGGTGATCTTCATTGCCTCGATCACGATGGGGTTCCTCCAGAGCTTCGTCTATGCCGAGATCGCCGGGCTCTACCCGCACAAGTCGGGCGGTGCTTCGGTCTATGGTGCGGCGGCGTGGCTGCCATATTCCAAGTTCGTCGCGCCGATTTCGGTGTGGTGCAACTGGCTGGCGTGGTCGCCGGTGCTGACGATGGGCACCAGTCTGGCGGCGGGCTACATCATGGCGAGCCTGTTCGCGCCCGACAGCACGATCAACACCTGGCACATCACGCTGCTCGATCTCGGCTTTATCCGCGACAAGCTGACGCTGCGGATCAATGCGGTCTCGATGATCGGGACGGCGTTTCTGCTGCTCACCTTCGCCCTGCAGCATGGCGGCGCGGCAAAGGCGGCGCAGGCGCAGAAGATTCTAGGCATTGCCTGCCTGGCGCCGCTGATCCTGGTCGGGTTTGTGCCGCTGATTACGGGTGATCTGCCGACGCAGAACCTCTTTCCGATCCTGCCGCTCGTCCGCGATGCGGCGGGCCACGCGCATTTCGGCACGTGGGACGGCTATGGCCTGACCTTGATGGCCGCCGCGATGTTCGGCGCGGGCTGGTCGACTTACGGGTTCGAGACGGCGGTCTGCTACACGCGCGAGTTCAAGAACCCGGCGAAGGATACGCCGCGCGCGCTGATCTCCTCGGGCATCCTGTGCATCGTGATCTTCGCGCTTGTGCCGCTGGCATTTCAGGCCTCGCTGGGCCTTGAAGCGATGATGGACCCGCGCATTGGCGATGGATCGGGCGTTGCGCTGGCGCTGGCGACCATCGTCACCAAGGGTCTTGGGGTTACGGCGGGCGGCGCAGTCGTTGTCGCCAACCTGTTCATCGCGATGCTGATCCTCTCGCTGCTGCTGATCGTGATGACCTCGATGATGGGCTCTTCGCGCACGCTCTATCAGGCGGCGGTCGATGGCTGGCTGCCGAAGTACCTCGGCCGGGTGAACAGCCATGGTGCGCCGACGGCGGCAATGTGGACCGACCTCGGCTTCAACCTCGTGCTGCTGCTCGCCTCGGACTACTTCGCGGTGCTGATGATCAGCAACGTCTGCTACATGGCGTTCAATTTCCTCAACCTGCAATCGGGCTGGATCCACCGCATGGACCGCGCGAACTGGGAGCGGCCGTTCCGCTGCCCGACGTGGCTGCTGGGGCTTGGCGCGGTGCTGGGCTTCGTCAACATGGCTTTCATGGGGGCGGGGGCTGACGTCTATGGCGCGGGGACGCTGCGCAATGGGCTGATTGGCGTGCTGCTGATCCTGCCGGTCTTTGCCTTCCGTCACTACGTGCAGGACAAGGGCGTGTTTCCGGCGGCTTTGTCTGAGGATTTTGCTGAAAGTCCGGCGGTGAAGCGTGCGGGCGTGCTGCCGTGGCTGGCGCTGGGTGGGGCGGTGCTGGTGGTTTTTGCGGCGCACTCGCTGGCCAAACTGCCGGTGCCGGTGGGGTAGAAGACCGCTCTGTCACGCGCTTCGCGCGCCTGTCGCAGGCAGGTCGGAGTGGCCTTCCGCCTAATACTCTGCATTAGTCTTTGCGATTGCTGAAATGAGCGGTTCAGCCTTGCGGGCTGCGCTGGCATAACGGCATCCTGACAAGAGACTGGAAGGCCGAGAGCGAAATGAAGACGACAGCGCGGGTAGTGGTGATCGGCGGCGGTGTGGTGGGCGTGAGCACGCTCTATCACCTTGCCAAGCTGGGCTGGAGCGATTGCGTCCTCATCGAGCGCAAGGAACTGACCTCGGGCTCCACGTGGCACGCGGCGGGCCTGCTGCCGCTGTTCAACCTTTCGTACTCGGTGGGCAAGCTGCACCAGTACTCGGTCGATCTCTACCCCTCGCTGGAGGCCGAGACCGAGCTTAACGTGGGCTTCTCCAACGTCTCGAACATCCGCCTCGCCACCACGCGCGACCGCATGGACGAGTACAAGTACTATGCCGGCGTCGCGAAGACGATTGGCGTCGAGGTGAACTTCCTGACGCCCGACGAAGTGAAGGCGATCTGGCCGCTGGCCGAGATGCAGAACGTGCTCGGCGCGATCCAGCACCCGGCGGACGGCTATATCCAGCCCGCCGATCTCACGCAGGCCCTCGCCAAGGGTGCCCGCCAGCGCGGCGCGACGATCTACCGCAACACGACCGTGACGGACATCACCCAGAAGGCCAACGGCGAGTGGGTCGTCACGACCGATCAGGGCGAGATCACCTGCGAGCATGTCGTCTCCGCCACTGGCAGCTTTGCCCGCCAGACGGGCGCGATGGTCGGCCTCGACATTCCGGTCGTGCCGGTCGAGCACCAGTACATCGTGACCGAGCAGCATCCCGCGATCATGGAGCGCCGCAAGCAGGGCCTCCCTGAAATGGGCGTGCTGCGCGAGAGTGACGCCAGCTGGTACATGCGCGAGGAAGCCGGCGGCCTGCTGCTCGGGCCTTACGAAGTCGGCGCGCCTGCCTGCTACGTGAAGGGCCCGGCAGCCAACAGCGAATACGAGCTGTTCCCCGACGCGCTCGAGCGCCTCGAGCCCTATATCCTCTCCGCCATCGAGCGCGTGCCTGCGTTCGGCGAAGTCGGCGTCAAGAAGGTCTACAACGGCGCGATTGCCTATACGCCCGATGGTTCGCCCATCGTCGGCCCGGCGTGGGACAAGAAGAACTTCTGGCTCAACGAAGGCCACTCGTTCGGCATTACTGCCGCTGGCGGCGCCGGCTGGCAGCTGGCGCAGTGGATCGTCGAGGGCGAGCCGAGCATCGACATGATGGGCGTCGACCCGCGCCGCTTCGGCGACTATGCGGGCGAAGGCTACCTGATCGAGAAGAACGAGGAGGCCTACGCCAAGGTCTTCACCGTGCACTACCCGGACGAGGAACGCGAGGCTGGCCGCGCGCTGCGCCGCACCCCGTGCTACGACCGGATGAAGGCGCTGGGCGCGGTGTTCGGCAGCGTGTTCGGGTGGGAGCGCCCGAACTGGTTCGCGCCGGACGGCTATGAACTGAGCGATGCCGATCTCGATCGGCCGGACGTGATCCTCAACCACAACCACCCCGATGTGCCCGGTGAGCCGATCCGCGAGAAGTGGTCGTTCCGCCGCTCGAACTACTTCGAGCATGTCGGGAACGAATGCCGCCACGTGACGCAGCATGTCGGCATTCAGGACATGTCGGCCTTCGCCAAGTGCATGATCTCCGGCCCCGGCGCGGAAGATTGGCTCAATGGCCTGCTTTCCAACGTGGTCCCGAAGAAGACCGGCCGCGTGACGCTGTCGTACCTGCTGACGGACATTGGCGGCGTGCGCGCCGAGTTCACCGTCTACAAGAAGGGGCCTCAGCAGTATTACCTCGTTTCGGCAGGCGCGCTGGAGCGGCACGACCAGGACTATCTGCTGAAAGCCCTGCCGACCGACGGCTCGGTGCGCTTCGAACGGCTGACGACGGCAATGGGCGTGCTGGTTGTCGCGGGTCCGAAGTCGCGCGATGTGCTGCAGAAGCTGACCCACGCCGATCTTTCGAATGGAGCATTCCCGTGGCTCACCGGCCAGTCGGTTTCGCTGGGCACGGCCAAGGTCGATCTGCTGCGCGTCAACTTCATCGGCGAGCTGGGCTTTGAAATCCACCACCCGATCGAGATGCAGAACTACATCTTCGACAAGATCATGGCGGCGGGCGCTGAGTTCCAGATCAAGCCCTTCGGCATCCGCGCGATGACCGCGATGGCGATCGAGAAGAGCTACAAGCTCATCCCGCGCGAGCTTTCGATCGAATATGCCGCGCTCGAAAGCGGGCTGGACCGCTTCGTCAGCTTCAAGAAGCCAGCGTTCAAGGGCCGCGAAGGGCTGCTGGCGCGCAAGGAAGCGGGCCTCAAGTGGCAGTTCGTCACGCTCGAAGTGTTCGGCGTGACCGATGCCGACGCGCGCGGCTCGGAAGCGATCTTCCGCGACGGTGTGCTGGTTGGCCGTGCGACCTCGGGCGGCTATGGCTGGCGCTGCGGGAAGAGCCTTGCGCTGGCGATGGTCGGGCCGGAACACGCCGCCGTCGGCACTGTACTCGAAATCGTGATCCTGGGTGAGCCGCACCGTGCGGTGGTCATCCCGGATTCGCCGTTCGACCCGGACAACAACGCATTGCGGAGCTGATCCCATGATGCACTTTGACGCGATTGCCGAAAGCCTCAAGCAGGACAAGCCGGGCTTCACTCTGCCGCAGAAGCTCTACGTGAGCGAAGAGGCCTACAAGTTCGACAGTGAGGTCATGCTCAAGTCGGTCTGGCTCTATGCCTGCACGATTGCGCATGTGAAGAACCCGGGCGACCGGTTCCTGTTCGAACTGGGCGAGACCTCGGTGATCGTGGTCCGCACCAAGGACAACGCAATCAAGGCGTTTCACAACACCTGCACCCATCGCGGCGCCAAGCTGTGTGACAGCGCGGGCAAGGGTGCGCGTCTGGTGTGCCCCTATCACCAGTGGACGTTCTCGCTGGAAGGCAAGCTGCTTGCCGCGCGCAACATGCCCGAGGAATTCGACAAGGCAGACTTCGGCCTGCGCCCGGTCGCGCTGGAGAACATCGGCGGGCTGATCTTCCTGTGCCTCTCGGACAATCCGCCCCCGATCGACCGCGTGAAGGCCGATATCGAAGAGCAGATTGCCATCTACGACATGAGCAAGCTCAAGATCGCGGTGCAGGATGACCTGATCGAGCCCGCGAACTGGAAGCTCGTGATGGAAAACAACCGCGAGTGCTATCACTGCGACGCGAGCCATCCGGAACTGCTTAAGTCGCTCTCGACCTATGGCTTCGGCAAAGGGCTGCCTGAAGATGGCGAGAACGACGTGGTCGATGACGCCGCGTTTGACGCTATGCTCGAAGCCCAGCGCCAGCGCTGGCAGGACCTCGGCATCTTCCACGAACTGATCGAGTTCCCCGACAACTGGTGGCACCGCGTGGCGCGTCTGCCGCTGGCGAACGGCGCGGTCTCGCAGACGCTGGACGGCAAGCCCGCCTCGCAGAAGCCGATCTGGCCGCATGGCCTCAATGAGACGACCAGCCTTTCAGTGTGGACGCAGCCCAATTCGTGGCACCACTTCTGCTGCGACCATGTGGTGACGTTCTCGCTCACCCCGCTGGGTCCGGACAAGACGCTGCTGCGCACGACCTGGCTCGTGCACGAAGATGCAGTTGAAGGCGTCGACTACGATCCCGCAAACCTCGCTGCGGTGTGGCGCGCGACCAACGCGCAGGACAGCCATCTTTCGGCGGTCAACCATGCCGGGATCAAGGGCGATGGCTATCGCCCGGGCATGTACTCGGTCGAGGAGAAGCTGGTGGACGCGTTCAAGGCTTTCTACGTCGCGCGCAGCAAGGCGGCTCTGGGGGTTTAATCACGATGAAGCGGTTTTCCGGTTTCAACCTGATCGGTGAGGCGTTCCGCAGCCATCAGGGCTGGCCCGAGCACTGGCCCGACAAGGCGCCCAAGGAACGCTACGATGCGATCATCGTCGGCGCGGGCGGTCACGGGCTGGGTGCGGCGTACTACCTCGCGAAGAAGTACGGCATCACCAACGTCGCGGTGATCGAGAAGGGCTGGCTGGGCGGCGGCAATACGGGCCGCAACACCACGATCATCCGCTCGAACTACCTCTACGACGAGAGCGCGCATCTTTACGATCACGCGGTGAAGCTGTGGGATGGCCTCAGCCAGGACCTCAACTACAACATCATGTATTCCAAGCGCGGCGTGCTGATGCTCGCGCACAATGTGCATGATGTGCAGAGCTTCAAGCGGCACATTCACGCGAACCGCCTGAACGGTGTCGACAACGAATGGCTGACGCCCGAAGAGTGCAAGGCCTATTGCCCGCCGATCGACATCTCGCCGCGCACGCGCCATCCGGTGCTGGGCGGCGCGCTCCAGCGGCGCGGCGGCACGGCGCGGCATGACAGCGTGGCCTGGGGCTATGCGCGCGCGGCTTCGGCGCTGGGCGTCGATATCATCCAGAATTGCGCGGTGACGGGCATCCGGCGCGGCGCGGACGGCGCCATCGAAGGTGTCGAGACCGAGCGCGGCTTTATCGCCTCGCGCCGGGTGGGCGTTTCGGCGGCGGGCAGCACTTCGCTGGTGATGAAGATGGCAGGGCTCGATTTCCCGCTGGAAAGCTATCCGTTGCAGGCGCTTGTGTCCGAGCCGGTGAAGCCGATCTTCCCCTGCGTCGTGATGTCGAACACGGTGCATGCCTACATGAGCCAGTCCGACAAGGGCGAACTGGTGATCGGCGCGGGCACGGACCAGTACACCAGCTATTCGCAGCGCGGTGCGTTCCATATCGTCGAGCATACGCTGGCGGCGATCTGCGAGATCTTCCCGATCTTCACGCGCATGCGGATGCTGCGGACCTGGGGCGGGATCGTCGACGTGACGCCGGACCGTTCGCCGATCCTCGGCAAGACGCCGGTCAAGGGCCTCTACGTCAACTGCGGGTGGGGCACCGGCGGGTTCAAGGCGACCCCGGGTGCGGGCGACTTGCTTGCCTACACCATAGCGCATGACGAGCCGCACAAGATCAACGCGCCGTACAATCTCGACCGGTTCCGCAATGGCCGGCTGATCGACGAAGCGGCTGCAGCCGCCGTCGCGCACTGAGGGGTTGTCCTTTGTACATGCTACCCACCCCCCGTTCGTGTCGAGCGAAGTCGAGACACCAAACGCAGCGCCCGGTGTCTCGACTTCGCTCGACACGAACGGATTTGGGTAAGGATTCCAGTTTTCAAGGCTCTGTTTCATGCTGCTGATTCACTGCCCCTATTGCGACGAGGCGCGTCCCGAGGTGGAGTTCGCCTATGGCGGCGAAGCGCATATCGCGCGGCCGGTCGATCCTTCCACCTACTCCGACGAGCAGTGGGAGGAATTCCTCTACATCCGCAGCAATCCGCGCGGGCGGCACCATGAGCGGTGGCGGCACAGCCATGGCTGCGGGCGGTTCTTCAATGCGGTGCGCGATACGGTGACGGACGTGTTCGAAACGACCTACAAGGCAGGGGAGCCGCGCAAGTGAGCGGGTTCAGACTAGCCGATGGCGGCCGCGTTGATCGCCGCACCAAGCGCAATTTCACCTTCGATGGCAAGGCCCGCTGGGGTTACGCCGGAGACAGCCTTGCCTCCGCGCTGCTGGCGCAGGGGCAGATGCTGTTCGGGCGCTCGTTCAAGTATCACCGCCCGCGCGGCATTCTGGGTGCGGGCGTGGAAGAGCCTAACGCGCTGGTGACCGTAGATCGCGGTCAGGGCCGCGTGACGCCCAACCTGCGCGCGCCTTCGGTGGCGGTCTATGATGGCCTCGTCGCGACGAGCCAGAACCGGTTCCCGACGCTCAAGACCGACCTGATCGCGGTCAACAACATGCTCTCCGCGTTTTTCCCGGCGGGCTTCTACAACAAGACCTTCATGTGGCCGCGCGCCGCGTGGGAGAAGGTCTACGAGCCGATCATCCGGCGCCTTGCGGGTCTGGGTGACAGCCCGACGACGCGTGATCCCGATCACTATGACGCGACTTATGCGCATTGCGAGACGCTGGTCGTTGGCGCGGGGCCTGCGGGCATCGCGGCGGCGCTGGACGCGGCGGCGAGCGGAAGTCGAGTCATCCTGATCGACGAGCAGGAAGAAATCGGCGGCGGCGCGCTGTCCGATCCGGCGCAGTGGGCGTGGCTGGCTGAGGCCTCCGCGAAGCTGGCGGCGATGGACAACGTGACGGTGCTGCCGCGCACGACGGCCATCGGCCATTATCACCAGAACTTCGTGGTCGCGGCCGAGCGGCTGAGCGATCACCTCTCGGTCGATGAAGCCCATGGCGCGCGCGAGAAGCTGTGGCGCATTCGCGCGGGCGAAGTCGTGCTGGCGATGGGCGCTATCGAACGTCCGCTGGTGTTCGAAGGGAACGACGTCCCCGGCGTGATGCTGGCGAGCGCGGCGAAGACCTTTGCGCTGCGCTATGGCGTCGCGGTCGGCCGCAAGCTGGTCGTCATGGCAGTGCATGATAGCGGGTGGCGCGATGCGCTGGCGCTGCAGAAGGCGGGCGTGAACATCGCCGCCATCGTGGATCTCCGGCGCAATGTGGCGTCCGAACTGATCGAAGGCGCGCGCGCGGCGCGGATCGCCTGCTATCAGGGCTATGCCGTGACGAGCGTTTCCGGCGGGCAGGCCGTGAAGGGCGTGACCATCGCGCTCGCCGGTGTTGGCAAGGGCCAGCAGATTGACTGCGATGCCGTCCTCATGGCTGGCGGGTGGACCCCGACCGTGCATCTGTGGAGCCACGCCAAGGGCACGCTGCGCTGGGACGAGGCCTGGGGCGCCTATGTCCCCGACAAGACGCACGAGAACCTGCGCTGCGTGGGTGCCTGCGCGGGTGAGTGGGATTTCGGCACGGGGCTATCCGGCGGGCTGCTGCCCGCGCCCAAACCGCTGCATGAAAGCAAGGCTTTCGTCGATTTCCAGAACGACGTGAAGGCGCGCGATATCGGCCTTGCGGTGCAGGAAGGCTTCCGCTCGATCGAGCATATCAAGCGCTACACCACCAATGGCATGGCGACCGATCAGGGCAAGACCTCGAACCTCAATGGCCTGCAGATCGCCTCGGGCGTGCTGCACCGGCCCGTCACCGAGATCGGCCTGACCACGTTCCGTCCGCCCTATACGCCGCAGAGCTTTGGCGCGATCCTCGGGCACCACAAGGAAGCGCTGTTCCAGCCGCTTCGCAAGACGGTGATCGACGATTGGGCGGAAGCGCACGGCGCGGTCTACGAGAATGTCGCGCAGTGGCGGCGTGCGCGGTACTTCCCGCAAGGCAGCGAGGACATGGACGCGGCGGTGGCGCGCGAGTGCCGCACGGTGCGCAGCGCAGTCGGCATTTTCGATGCTTCGACGCTTGGCAAGATCGAAGTCGTGGGTCCGGATGCGGCGGAATTCTTGAACCGCATGTACACCAACCCGTGGAAGTCGCTCGAGCCGGGCCGGTGCCGCTATGGCCTGCTGCTGGGCGAACATGGCTTCATCATCGACGATGGCGTTTCGGCGCGGCTCGCGCCGGACCGGTTCCACCTGACGACGACGACCGGCGGTGCGGCGCGCGTGCTGAACATGATGGAGGACTACCTCCAGACCGAGTGGTCGGACCTTGATGTCTGGCTGACGAGCACGACCGAGCAGTGGGCGGTGATCGCGGTGCAGGGCCCCAAGGCCCGCCGGGTGATCGAGCCGCTGGTGGAAGGCATCGACTTGTCCCCGGAGACCTTCCCGCACATGGCGGTGCGCGAAGGGCATATCTGCGGCGTTGAGACCCGGCTGTTCCGGGTGAGCTTCACCGGCGAACTGGGCTTTGAAGTCAATGTGCCCGCCGAACATGGCCGCGCGGTGTGGGAAGCCATCTGGGCCGAGGGGCAGAAGCACGGCGCGGCGGCCTATGGCACCGAGACCATGCACGTGCTGCGCGCGGAGAAGGGCTTTATCATCGTCGGGCAGGACACGGACGGAACCGTGACGCCGGACGATGCTGGCCTTGGCTGGGCAGTCGGCAAGAAGAAGCCCGATTTCGTCGGCAAGCGTTCGCTCAGCCGTCCGGATATTGTGGCGCCGGGCCGCAAGCAGCTGGTCGGCCTGCTGACGGATGATCCGCAGGCGGTGCTGGAAGAAGGCGCACAGATCGTGGCCGATCCGAACCAGCCCGTGCCGATGACGATGATCGGGCACGTGACCTCGTCCTATCATAGCGCGACGCTGGGCCGCTCCATCGCGATGGCGTTGGTGGCGGGTGGCCGCGACCGGATGGGTGAGACGCTGCACATTCCGATGCCGGACAAGACGATCAGCGCGAAGGTCGTCGCACCGATGTTCTACGATGCCGAAGGGAGCCGCCTCAATGGTTGACACTGGGGTTGAGATCGCAGAAATCGCGGTTTCGGCAGCGGAGCTGCAGCTGGGGACGGGGCCGGTTGAAGGCGTCGGCGTTACGCTTTCGCTCGCCGAGGGCAAAGTGCGCTATTCGATGCGCGCTCGTGATCCCAAGGTGCTGGAAGGCGTTCTGGGCCGGGAAGTACCGAAGAAGATCGGCGATACGGACGCAGGGATCGCCTGTCTCGGGCCGGATGAATGGTACGTCGTGCTGCCGGACAATTTCGATCTGCCACGCGGCGAGGGCTTGCCGGTGAGCGTCGTGGACGTGTCCTCGCGCGCGCTGGGGCTGGTGCTTGAAGGGCCGGGGGCGCAGGCGGTGCTGTCCAGCGGCTGCCCGCTCGATCTGGCGAAGATGAGCGTGGGCCGCGCGACGCGGACGGTGTTCGAGACGGTGGAGATCGTGGTCTGGCGCGAGGCTGAGCACCGCTGGCATGTCGAGGTCTGGCGCAGCTTTGCGACCTGGCTGTGGAATGCGTTCCTCGCGGCCATGCCGGGGGCACACGCGTGAGCGACGCCGCGCTGAAGGATGCTCTGGCGGCGCTGGGGATCGGTTGGTCGATCCTCGAGCATGAAGCCGTGTTTACCGTCGAGGAAAGCCTTGCGATCCATGACGCGCTGCCGGGTGCGCATACCAAGAACCTGTTCCTGAAGGATGCGGGCGGGCAGTTCTGGCTGGTGACGGTGGAGCATGCCAAGCGCGTTGATCTGAAGGCGCTGGCCGGCGCCATCGGCGCAAAGAAGCTGAGCTTTGGCAAGGCCGAGGACATGGAGCGCCTGCTGGCGGTAACGCCGGGTTCGGTGACACCGCTTGCCGCGCTTAATGATACCGGCGGCGCGGTGCGGGTCGTGATCGATCCCGATCTGGCAGCGGCGGGCGCGGTGCATGTTCACCCGCTGCGCAACACCGCGACGATCGGGCTTTCCGGTGCAGACCTGATCCGCGCGCTGCGCGTCTGGGGCCATGAGCCGCTGATCGCCGCGATCCCCGAACGCGCGCCTGCCGACCCCGCATGACCGTCTCGACATTCGAGCTGTTCAAGATCGGCGTCGGGCCTTCGAGCTCGCACACCGTGGGGCCGATGGTGGCCGCAAGGCGGTTCGGGCTGCTGCTGGAAGAGCGCGGTTTGCTGGCGCAGACGGTCCGCGTCGAGGTCGATCTTTATGGTTCGCTGGCGCTGACGGGGAAGGGCCACGCTTCCGATACCGCCGTGCTGCTCGGCCTGATGGGCGAGACGCCCGCCGGGGTCGATATCGATGCGGCGCCAGGGAAGATCGCGGCGGTGCATGAGAGCGGGCGGATCGATTTGCTCGGCAAGCATTCTGTGCGGTTCGCCCCTGCGGATGACCTCCATTTCCACCAGCGCGAGCGGCAGCCATTTCACTCCAACGCCATGGCGATCAATGCCTATGGCGCCGATGACGCGGTGCTGCTGCGGCGGTTCTACTATTCGGTGGGCGGCGGGTTCGTGCTGGATGAGGACGAGGCGGGACGCAACGCACCTGCGGGTGATGCCGAGCCGGTGCCCTATCCCTTCACCACGGGCGACGAGTTGATCCGCATGGCGGGCGAGGCCGGGCTCTCGATTGCCGAGTTGATGCTGGCGAACGAGACGGCGCTGCGGCCCCTCAGCGAAGTGCGGCAGGGGCTCGACCTGATCGCCGATACCATGGCTGCGTGCATTGACCGGGGCACGTCGCAGGGCGGGATCCTGCCCGGCGGCCTGCGCGTAAAGCGCCGGGCGCAGGGGATCGCGGCCGAGCTGGTCTCGCGCCAGCAGGCGGCGCTGAGTGATCCGCTGGTGGTGCTCGACTGGATCAACCTCTGGGCCATGGCGGTCAATGAGGAGAATGCCGCGGGCGGCCGCGTGGTGACTGCGCCGACCAATGGCGCGGCGGGGATCATCCCGGCGGTGCTGCGCTATTACGAACGCTGCTATCGCGGCGATGTCGCTGGGCGGCGGACGTTCCTGCTGACGGCGGCGGCGATCGGCGCGCTCTACAAGCGCAACGCCTCGATCTCGGGCGCGGAAGTCGGCTGCCAGGGTGAAGTCGGCGTCGCCTGCTCGATGGCGGCGGCGGGGCTGACGGCAGCGCTGGGCGGTAGCAATGCGCAGATCGAGAACGCGGCGGAAATCGGCATGGAGCACAATCTCGGGCTCACTTGCGATCCGGTCGGCGGCCTCGTGCAGATCCCCTGCATCGAGCGCAATGCGATGGGCGCGGTGAAGGCCATCGACGCCTCGCGCCTCGCGCTGCTTGGTGATGGCGAGCACATGGTCAGCCTCGACAAGGTGATCGAGACGATGCGCCAGACCGGGTTCGACATGCGCGACAAGTACAAGGAAACCTCGCAGGGCGGGCTCGCGGTGAACGTGGTGGAGTGCTGAGGGGCATCGCAGCCCATAAATAGGGACAGTCCCCATTTATTCGAAGCCGCCAATTCCAGTTGGATACCTGATCGCCGGATAAATGGGGACTGTCCCTATTTATGGGGGCAGACCGGCGTGGGTCGACAGGCTTGGATACCCTTGATACGATCTAGGACAAGTGTTCGGGGTTGTTCTGGGACAAGGGGGTATCAACATGGCAGTTTCGCGGCGCACGGGGCTTTTGAGCGGGCTGATTGCTGCGAGCCTTGCGCTCCCTGCCGGGGCGGCAAACGCCAAGGACGCTGTCGATCTGATCCTGCACCACGGACAAGTGATCACGGTCGACCGCGCGTTCACTCTCAAGACCGCCGTTGCCGTGAAGGGTGATCGCATCGTCGCGGTGGGCGGTGAGGAATTGCTGGAGGCCTATTCCGCCCCCAAGGTGATCGACCTTGCCGGCAAGACGCTGATGCCCGGCTTCATCGATACGCACGTGCATCCCAAACCCGTCTCGCCGAACGATATCGCGGTGCAGGATGCCAAGAGCATCGCCGAAGTGCAGGCCATGCTGCGCGTCAAGGCCAAGGAATTGGGGCCGGGCAAGTGGATCACCGGCTATGGCTGGCAGGAATCGAATTTTGCCGAGAAGCGCAATCTCAGCCGCGCCGATCTCGATGCCGCCGCGCCGAACAATCCGGTGGCGCTGATGCGCGCCGGTTCGCATTCGACCGCGTTCAATTCGGCGGCCTTCAAGATCGCCAAGGTCGACAAGGCGACGCCCGAGCCAGCGACCGGCCTGATCGAGCGCGGCCCGGATGGCGAGCCAAGCGGGATCATCCGCGAGCGCATGGATGTCGTCTCCAAGTTCATTCCCGAGCCGGGCTGGGCCGCCATGCGCGGGCCGACCATCACCTGGCTCAAGCAGATGCTGGCGCTGGGGATCACCAGCCTGCACGATGCCAGCGGCACCATCGACGATGAGCCGATCGGCAAGGGCGGAACCGACAGCAGCGGTATCGATCCGATGTGGGGCAGCTCCAACATGACGTGGAAGCGCGCCAGAGAGCTCTATGCCGCCATGGGCAGCGAGTTGCCGCGCATCACGATGTATATCGTCCATCCCGGTGCGGAACGGCTCAGGGCCTTCCCCTATCACACCGGCTATGGCGACAACCGGCTGCGGATCGGCGCGATTGGCGAGAACGCGGTGGACGGCGGCTTCACCGGGCCGACGGCGTGGCTCCTGGCAGACTACAAGGGGCAGCCCGGTTTCCGCGGCAAGGGCCGCTTCACCGACGCCGAACTGCAGGAACTGGTCGACAGCGCGGCGAAGCTGGGCTGGCAGATGGGTCTGCACGCCATCGGCGATGCGGCCATCGTCCAGACGATCAAGGCCTACCACAATGCGCTGAACAGCATTCCTGATCCGGCGCACGAACCCAATGACCGGCGCTGGTTCACCGATCATTTCACGATCATGCCGCCCGAGGACACGATGGCGACCATGGCGCAGGATCACGTGATGATCTCGCAGCAGCCCAATTTCCTCTACAATCTCGATGATCGTTATTCGGCGCTGCTCGATGATTGGCGGCTTGCGCACAACAATGCGATCAGCACGCCGGTCTACAAGTTCGGGCTGTTCATGGCCTTTGCCAGCGACAACTTGCCCATCGGACCGCTGGTGGGGCTTTATGCAGCGACGACGCGCAAGGGACCGGCCGGCGTGGCACGCGGGCCGGAGGAAGCGGTCAGCCGCGCCGAGGCGATCCGGATGTACACCGCCAACGGCGCCTATCTCTCGTGGGAGGAAAACGAGAAGGGCACGCTGGAGCCGGGCAAGCTGGCCGACATGATCGTGCTGCCCTTCGACCCGCTGACCGCGCCGGCGGAAACGTTCCTCAACGGCAAGGTGGACATGACGTTTGTTGGCGGAAAGCTGCTCTACCAGCGCGCGGAGAGTGGCAAAAAGGTCGCACCCGCCAAGTGATGGCCTGTGGATAACCCGGGGGATACCGCCAATATTGCAGTCGTGCGGCAGATTTCGAGAAGTGCCACGTAGCTGCCTCTGAACATCGTCACCGGAGCTTTCCGAAACCCAAGGGCTTCGGAAAGCATTATGGCGATGATCGGCAAGCTTCTACGCAGCGGTTTTCTGGCTGTGCTTCACCTCGTTTCAAGCCTCTCGGTGGCGGCGTCTCCCGGTTCGCTCGCCCCCATTTCGTTCGGCGGCGAACTGGAGCACGCCGCATTTGTCGGCGCGCTCCAACTGCAGGGCGAAGTGTTTCATGTGCAGGGGCTGGCGCTTGATCCCGGCCATGTCTGGGTCACTTCGGTCGATCATGACGGCCACCGCGCCTTCCTCCACTTGTTCGACCGGGCGACCGGGCGCTTCCTGCGCCGTATCGAGCTGACGGACGGCGCGCGGTATCATCCGGGCGGGCTTTCGCTATCCGGGAATTCGCTGTGGGTGCCGGTCGCGGAACTGCGGCCGGACAGCTCGGCGGTGCTGATGGAGATTGACCCCGAGACCCTGACCGTGCGCCGCCGGATCGCCGTGGCGGACCATATCGGCTGCGTGGCGGCGGACGGCACGAGGCTGGTGGCGGGCAACTGGGACAGCAGGCAGCTCTACATTTTCGATCTGGCGCGCGGGACGAGGCCAGTGCGGATCGTGGACAATCCGTCCGGCACGCATTTCCAGGACATGAAGTTTGCAGGCGGCCAGTTGATCGCGGGCGGCAACACCAGCTGGCTGGCGGGCACGCTTGACTGGATCGATCCTGTCACGATGCGCGTGACGCGGTCGCTGAAGGCCGGTTCGATCGGCCCGGTGCGGCCCTTCGGGCGGGGCGGGCCGGTGACCGGCGAGGGCATGGCGATCGAAGGCCGCGAGGTCTATGTGCTGCCGGAGGACGGCCCGAGCAGGGTGTTCCATTTCCGTCTGGACGCCTGATGCTATCGCAAAAATCTATGGGCTCTCCGCAAAGGGTGCTTCCGGTGGCCATGCCGGTTGGATAGGCAGGGGCAAACGGCTTAGCGCCACGAGAGGAGACCCATGCAGCCCCCCTATATTCTCGCCATCGATCAGGGCACCACGTCGAGCCGCTGCATCGTGTTCGATGCCGCCGCCAAGCCCATCGCGGTGGCACAGCGCGAATTTGCGCAGCATTATCCGGCCTCGGGCTGGGTCGAGCATGATCTGGAAGACATCTGGCAGGATGTCGTCACCGTGCTGCGCGAGGCTGTCGGCAAGGCGGGAATCGATGTGGCGCAGATTGCCGCGATCGGCATCACCAACCAGCGCGAGACGGTGGCGGTGTGGGACCGGGCGACGGGCAAGCCGATCCACCGCGCCATCGTGTGGCAGGACCGCCGCACCGCCGATACTTGCGCGCGGCTCAAGGCCGATGGTGCCGAGCCGCTGTTTGCAGCGAAGACCGGCCTGCTGCTCGATCCTTATTTCTCTGGCACCAAGCTCGCTTGGATCCTCGATGAAGTGGCGGGCGCGCGGGCGGCGGCGGACCGGGGCGAACTCGCCTTCGGGACCATCGACTGCTTCCTTCTCTCGCGCCTCACGCGCGGCAAGGTCCACGCGACGGACCCGACGAACGCTTCGCGCACGCTGATGTTCGATATCGGCGCGCAGGCGTGGGACGAGGAACTGCTGCGCTTGTTGCGCGTCCCCGCCTCGGTGCTGCCCGAAGTGAAGGACAACGCGCATGTCTTCGGGACAAGCGATCCGGCGATCCTCGGCCGCGCGATCCCGATTGCCGGCATGGCGGGCGATCAGCAGGCGGCGCTGTTCGGGCAGGCGTGCTTCCGGCCCGGCATGACCAAGTCGACCTATGGCACCGGTGCCTTTGCGCTGATGAACATCGGGGGCAAGCCGATCCCTTCCAAGAAGCGCATGCTGACAACGGTGGCTTACCGCCTGAGCGGCGAGACGACTTATGCGCTCGAAGGCGCGATCTTCGTGGCGGGCGCGGCGGTGAAGTGGCTGCGGGACGGGCTGAAGATCATCACCCACGCTTCGGACACGCACGACATGGCGGTGCGCGTGCCGGACAACCACGGCGTCTACATGGTGCCGGCTTTCGTCGGTCTGGGCGCGCCGCATTGGAACCCCGATGCGCGGGGGCTGATCTGCGGGCTGACGCTGGATGCTGGCGCGGCGCATGTCGCCCGCGCGGCGCTCGAATCCGTGGCTTACCAGACGCTCGACATGATCAATGCGATGAAGGAAGAGATTGGGCGCGAGGACGCCAATCCGGGCGACGCCGCACTGCGCATTGATGGCGGCATGGCGGCCAACGACTGGCTGGGTCAATTCCTCTCCGACGTGCTCGTCGCGCCGGTGGAGCGGCCAGTGAGCGTGGAGACGACGGCACTCGGCGCGGCGTTCCTGGCGGGGCTGGCGACCGGCGTGTGGAGCGATCTGGCCGCGCTCGAAGCGACATGGACCAGCGATCGGCGCTTTGAGCCGAAGATGAGCGCGGCGCTGCGCGGCGATCTGGTCGCCGGTTGGCACAAGGCAGTCGAGCGGGCGCTGCTTTAGAGCAGCGCTTCCGCGCGCGCGAGGTCTTCGGGGCGGTCCACGTCGAGCGCGAGCACAGGGGCGAGCTCGACCGTTGGCGCGCCCTTGAGGCGGGCGGCACCGCCCCGATCACCGTCGAGCGCGGTGAGGGCAACGAAGTGCCCGGCGCCGAAGATCGCAGGAGGCATGGTGACGCCGTCTGCCGAAGTGGCAATGCGGTCGCCGTCAAACCGGGCGATCAGCGTTTGGATATGCGCCGAGGGGACAAGCGGCATGTCTGCCAGCGCGACCAGCACCGCCAGCGCGCCGAGCGCTTGCGCAGCGGCCACTCCCAGCGCAAGCGAACGGGCTTGGGGCGCTCCTGCCGGTGCCAGAGGGACACAAGTGTAGCCGAGTGCCGAAAGGTCCGGCACCTGCGGACCGATAACGGCGATGCGATGCGCGAAGGGCAGGGCGGCCAGCATTCCGGCCGCATGGAGCGCGAGTGGCTTGTCGCCTAACGGGGCAAGAAGCTTTGGCCCCCCGAACCGCGCTGACTGTCCGCCGGCGAGCAGGACGAGGGCCAGGCCGGCAAAGTCCGGCTCAGTTGCGCGTGGGGACATGCGAGGCGGGATCGTGCCCCATCCGGCCCGGTGCGCGGCCAGACCAGCCCGGCATGCCGGCGCAGGCCTGATAATCCTGCACCAGTTCGCCGAGGATCGAGAGCGCCAGAGTGGCGGGATCGCGCGTTGCCGGGATCAGGCCGATGCCGCCGCGCAGCGCGTCAAGGTTGGCCTGCGGCACACCGATGGTGCGCAGCCCGGCCATCCGCGCATGGTGCGTGCGCGCGCTGCCGACGGCTCCATGGTAGAACCCGTCCTGCGCGAGCGCGAGGGGCAGGAGTTCCTCCTCCCAATCGTGATCGTGGAACAGGAACACGAACGCCGTCCACGGATCGCCGACGAGATCGGGGAGCGCGGTGCGGCTCCTCAGCAGATGGACGCCGGGTTCGACGGCGGCATGGCGGTCGGTCGCCGGAGCATAGGCCTCCACCGCAATGCCGAATGCGCGCGAGAGGCGGACGAGCGCGGTCAGATCCTCGCCGTGACCCAGTGCGACCAGACGCAGCGGCGGGGCATAGGCGCGCTGGAAACCTTGCGCGCCCGGTGTGTCGGACAGGGCGGCGCCGCCTTCGCTCAGGCGGAGAACGGCGGCCTTGCGCTGTCCGGTCCGTACGAGGACTTGCGACAGCACCGCAGGGTCGGGGCGCGGTGTGAAGAGCAGGTCGATACCGCCGCCGCAGGGCAGCCGGATATCGAGATAGGGCGAGCCGATGCCGTAGCGCACGGTGCGGCCATAACCTTGCGCCAGAGCCGTCTGCGCTTCGGCGATCACCGCCGCTTCGACACAGCCGCCGGAAAAGGAGCCTGCGCTGCGGCCGTCGGCCAGCACGGCCATCTGGGCGCCGACCCCGCGCGAGGAACCGCCTTCGATGCCGGTGAGCGTGACCAGCACGCCATCAATCCCGGCGGGCGCGCCTTCGATGAGCAGGCCGAGAATGCTGCGATCGTCATGCGCTATCCCGCCCGGAACACTCATTGCGCAGAGCCCGGGTACTGCAGGCGCAGCGATGCGGGTGCACGGCACTTGGCGATGGCGACATTGGCGAGCCGCAGGCGCTCGGCCTTCAGGGACACGCTGGTCAGCGCAAACTGGCGCTCATGCGCGACTTCGGGCCCGGTAAAGGGCTTGGTGCCCGGGGGCACGCTCTTGCCGCCGAGCACGAAGACTACGTAGTTCATGAGGTCGGCAAGCTGCGCGTTGTCGGTGATGCGGCTGTGCGCGACGTTGGGGAGGCGCAGCAGGTAGGCGCGCGACTCCGGCGTGCACATGAACCAGCCGACGCGGTCCTTGATCTCGGGCAGATGCGCCGGAACCGTGGTGCCGCGCAGGCCATGGCAGCCGGCGCAGTTCTCGATGAAGTCGCTCTGCGCGAGTTCGGGATCGGCCATGGTTGCGCGCACGGCGTCCGTGATCTCGGGCGAGTGGTTGTCCGGCTCCGCCGCATGCAGCGCGCCAAGCGAAACGGCGCCCAGCATCATGGCAGCGGCGAGGAGGCCTGCACGGATAGTCATGAACCGATCCATAGCCCTGCTCGCCGCGCCGCGATACCCCATGCGATGAACCGGCCTCAGGCCGTTCCGACGAGGACAGCCGTCGAGCAGTGGTATTCCATGCTCGTCGTGCCGAAGCACCAGATGACGTCGTTGTTGAGCTGCGGGACGTAGAGCTGCGTCTCACGATCGGTGCCGTCGCAATCGCACTTGTTGCAGTACGCCTTGCCGCAGCAATCGCGGTAGGCGATCAGGTAGGCGCGGCCATCATCGGGATTGATGCAGGTGCCGACCCACGAGACAGGCGAGTGCTCGGCCCCCGGCGGGCAGCGATTGACCGCGCCGCCGCAGCACGAGCAGAGCGACCCGTCGATCGCGCAATAGCGCCAGTAATCGCACTTGGTGTCGTCCTTCGACTGCGCGTTGCGGGCGAAGGTGGTCTTGGCCTCGGGCGAGCGGTCCGGCTTGGCGGCGCTGGCGCGGCTGACAGGCAGGACCGGGAACACCGGCGCGGCGACCAGCGCGAGGCCGAGCCGGGCGAGGATGCCGCGGCGCGAGGTGCCGCCGGCAAAGCGGCGGAGCAGCTTTTCGCCCATGGCGTCGGGATTGAAGGTCTTCATGAGCTTGTCCCCTGTTATGCGCGGTAACCGTGTGGGTTTGTTGAGGTGTACGAGGTCAATTGGC
This sequence comes from uncultured Novosphingobium sp., assembly GCA_964413325.1. Classification (GTDB taxonomy): domain Bacteria; phylum Pseudomonadota; class Alphaproteobacteria; order Sphingomonadales; family Sphingomonadaceae; genus Novosphingobium. The sequence goes on from CAYPRK010000001.1 coordinate 394,601, forward strand.
GACGGCCTTGAGCTTGCCGATGTAGTCCTGGACCGACCGGATGCCCATTTCGTGGGCGATCACCAGACTTTCGAGATGCTCGCGGCTGTTGACGAGGCCCTTGGAGAGGATCGTGCCGTGCTCGTCCATCAGGACGGCGTAGGGCAGCTTGGCCACTTCGTAGGCCTGGCCCACTTCCGGACCATTGATGAACTGGTAGCCGCCCAGGCTGTGCTCGGCGATCATCTGGCGCTGTGCGGCTGCATCATCGTCGCCGATGAAGACGAGCTGCACGCGTTCATCGCGGGCGAAGGACTTCGCCATCGGGATGAGGTTCTTGCACAGCGGGCACGAAGGCGAGACGAACATCAGGAGCCGCAGCGGGACACCGTGGAGATGGCCGCCAACCGTGGTCTTCTGTCCATCGAGCGTGGTGGCCGGGATGGCGGCAGCGGCGCTGCCGACGGAGGGACCGGCTGACGTGGTCAGGGCCCCGGCCGGAGCGACGCGCATATGCAGCACGCCGACCTGCCGGGCGAGCGCGAGCAGCGCGACACCGAGCAGGAGGATGACGATCCACGAAAGGGCCGCCGAAACGAGCAGGGCTTGCAGCATTCAGTTACCTCCGCTGAGCCGCGAGCGGCGATGCCGCGAGCGCCCCGATGGCGTTGAAAAGTTGGACGATCACGAAGACCGCGAGACCGCCAGCCAGCGCAATCGCGAGGTCAGCCGTGGTGCGCGGCGCAGCCGGGAACAGTTGCGGCACAAGCAGGGCGGCCAGCACCAGATTGCGCGCGACAAGCAGCCAGCTGAGCGGTTGGCGCAGCTGCGAACGACCGCAGCCACAATCGATCTCACGCCGTCCGCGGGCGATATTCACGCCCATGGCGGCAGCGAACACCGTGAGCAGCACGATGGCCGCACCTGCCGCCAGCGCATTGCCGCCGAGCAGCAGGCCGATAGCAATGACCAACTCGGTTGGCGCAAGCAGCAGTGCCGCCGGTGCGACCAGTGCAGTGGGCAGCAGCCGGTAATTGGCGATGAGACCGGCGAGCAGTTCACGGTGACGCAGCTTGGCGAGCGCGGCCTGCAGGAAGACGAGGCCCACGCCCATCGCTCCTGCAAGCCCGAGCACGCCAAGTCCGCTTCCGCCCAGCGCAGCCAGAGTCAAGGCGCCTTCGCCCGCCATCAGGGCTCCAGCGTCCGCAGCACGCCGCCGCCGGAGTTGTCGAGCTTGAACTTCTGCTCGCCGGTCTTGGCGTCGAGAATGAGCAGCGCGCTTGGCCCATCCTCACCGCGCTCGGTCGAAAGAACCAGCTTCGGATTGGCTTCCTGCGTGATGGCGATCGCGCTGGCGGGATGTTCGAGCGGGATGCGGCGAACCACCTTCTTGGCCGCAACATCAAGCTCCCAGATCTCGGTGCCCGATTCCTTGTGGGTCCAGTATTCGCCGGTGTGCATCAGCACGAAGGCGTGGCCGGTGCCGAGGTGATAGGCAAGGCCCTGCCGCGCGCCGGGATACCAGTGCACATCGAGCGGCTTGGTATCGGCAGGGGAAACGCCCGCGGCGGTCTGGATCGAGTAAGGCTCCGAGATCGTCGGCGTGGCGCCGAGCTTGGCGGTATAGACCTGCCCGGTATACGTCAGGAACACGGCCTCCTGCTTTACGCCGTCATAGCCGAAGTTATCGAAGATCGGATCGTTGGTGGCCGAGAAGAACGGCGCCGAACGGGTGATTTCCGGCTTGGCGGCAGCGACCTTGACCGTGGCGAGCGAGCCATCCGAGCAGAGCGCCGAGAAGCCGACGCCGGTGACCGGCATCAGGCTGGCGCAGCCGGGCAGTTCGATCTTCTTGACGAACTTGCCCTTGGCCAGATCGACGACATTGACCGAGGAGGCCGGATCAAGGTTGTAGACGTAAGCCGTCTTGCCCGCATCGGCGAGGACGAAGTTGTATTTGCGCCCGCCGATCAGGATGCGGCCGGGAATGGCGATTTCGGTCTTCAGCTTGAGCGTGGCCGAATCATAGACCGTGATCATGTCCTGCCGCGTGCCGCGCCAGCCCTTGGTCCAGATGCTTTCCGAAACGTAGAAAGCCTTGCCGGCGGGATCGATTGCGAGATCGGAGAGGGTCGATGCTTCGACCATGCCAAGCATCTTGCCGGTATCGGTATCGTAGATCGCGTTGCCCGGCACGACGAACCCGCGCTCCACGAACACCCAGCTGGGCTTCGGCGCGGACAGCGTGACCGCTTCCAGCTCCGGATCGGGCTGCAGCGGATCGGCCGCGCGCGCAATGCTGGCGGAGCCGAGCAGCGCCAGCGCGCAGACGGCCGCGGCGCTGTGCCTGGCGCGGGCGGAAAGCGATGATTTGCGCTGAACCTTCATCATTTTCATCTGGCCTGGCCCCTTTTGCCTGAACCCTGGAAACTTGCGAATACCCCAGCGCCGGCAACCGGGATCGGCCATGCTGCGAACGATCCACGCGCATTGAAGTGCAGGCGGACAGTGAGCGGGCCGACGCGAGTTGTGCGCCTGCGAAGAAGTTTTGACGGGCGTCCAGTTTTAGTCAAGCGCTTTGTAACGCTTTTTTGCCCGATCCGGTTGAGATGCGCGCAGCACGGTGCAGCGCTAGAAAACGCCGTCGCAGCCGATTGATGAAAAGCCATCGCCATCACGCAAACTCGCATCGCGGACGCGGTGATGCGCCCGGTTGTAACAATGCTCGTTCCTGCGGAGCCGCCGCGTCGTCCTCGCCCCGAGGACCCGCGCAGCCTTATAGCTTTCGGGCAATCTGCTCCGATGTGATCGACTTGGCAAGCATGACCATCGCTTCGGCGGCGATTGCCGTGATTTGCGGCATCTTGGCAGCCCACGGCTTTTCATGGCCGAGAAACGGCGTCGTCCCTTCCATCGATGCGCTGACATAGAGCGCAAGCGTCTGGACGTCCTCCGGCGAGAGGGCCGGATTGAGTTCGGTCAGCACTTCGCCGATGAAATCATGGACGCGTTGATAAAAGGCGCGCACGCGGTCGGCGACAAAGGCGTTGTGGTTGGCGAGGGCCCAGAGTTCGGTGAACAGGCGCGTGGTGCGCTTGCCGGCAATATCGTCAAGGCACAGCTTCACGATCAGGCGGAGGCGGTCCTCCGGTGAAATGTCCGGGCGGCGGACTTCGCTCTCGAGCAGCTTGTCATAGCTGTCGAGCAGTTCGTCCAGCATGATCTTGATCAGCAGTTCCTTGCGCGGGAAATGATAGCTGACATTGCCGACCTTCATCCCGCTGGCACTGGCAATGCGGCGGATGGTAAAGGCGCTGGCGCCTTCCTCGATCAGCACGTCGTGCGCGGCCTTCAGGATGGCGTCGACGGTCTCGGTGCCGCGTGCATACGTGCCGGGGCGGGGGCCGGTTGCCATGGTTTCGTCAGCAGGAATACCGTCTTCGCGGGGCATCTCGGCCAGCGTGTCAGTATTACGCACCATGCCCCATGCGTAGCACGCAGGCCGGACCCTAACCAGTGCTCTTCAGGCAAATCGCCCTTGACGGAATCCGCAAGTTTGTTCAGACTTTGAGCGTTCAGAGCAAGCTTCTGAAAATAATCAGTTATTACTCGGCCAATCGCTCATCGATACCATGCTGTATATGGGGCGAAACAGGGCCGGATCATTCCCGAATTGGCCGGACAGGCGCACTGCTGCCGCCGGCATCTCGAAAGGACCGCAATGGCGATCTCGCTGACCGTGAACCGCAAGCCGCGCACCGTGGATGTCGAAGCCGACAAGCCGCTGCTGTGGGTGCTGCGCGAAGACCTCAATATGCCCGGCACCAAGTTCGGCTGCGGCGCAGGGCTGTGCGGCGCCTGCACCGTGATCCTGAACGGTGAGGCCGTGCGTTCGTGCCAGACGCCGCTGGCCGATGCGGCAGGCAAGGATATCGTGACGATCGAAGGCGTGACCGCCTCGCCGGTGGGCGCCAAGGTGGTCGAGGCGTGGACCAGGCTGGACGTGCCGCAGTGCGGCTATTGCCAGGCGGGGCAGATCATGTCGGCCACGGCGATGCTGACCGCCAACCCCAAGCCCTCCGCCGATGATGTCACCGCCGGGATGGCGGGCAACATCTGCCGCTGCGCGACATATCTGCGCATCCAGAAGGCCATCGCCGAAGCCAGCAAGGCCATTTCGGGAGCTGCCGCATGAACGCCGTCTCCGTTTCGCGCCGCTCGTTCCTCGCCGCCTCGCTCGCGGGCGGGGCCGCGCTGACGTTCGAGGCCAAGCTGGCCTTTGCCGCTGCGCCGGGTGCCGCTGCGCCCGCGATGCTGGGCGTGTTCGTCAGCATCGCGCCCGACAACACGGTGACGATCCTCGCCAAGAACCCGGAGATCGGGCAGGGGGTGAAGACCATGTTGCCGATGCTGATCGCCGAGGAACTTGACGTCGCGTGGGAGCAGGTGAAAATCCAGCAGGCGGACGACAACGCCGACAAGTATGGCCCGCAGTTCGCTGGCGGCTCCATGACGACGCCGCTGAACTGGCTGCCTGCGCGGCAGGCGGGGGCCGGTGCCCGCGCCATGCTGGTCGCCGCTGCCGCGCAGCAGTGGGGCGTTCCCGCCGCCAGCCTGACGACGGGCGAGGGCATGGTGAAGCATGCGGCCACGGGGCGGTCGATCACCTATGCCACGCTCGCGCCGGTGGCCGCGAAGATGGCGGCGCCGGATCTCGAGAAAGTCGCGCTCAAGAACCCCAAGGACTTCAAGATCGTCGGCAAGCCGCGCGCGGGTGTCGATACGCCCGCGATCGTGCGGGGTGAGCCGCTGTTCGGCATCGATGCCCATCCGCAGGGAATGCTCTATGCCGCGATGGTCAAGTGCCCGGTGATCAGCGGCACACTCAAGAGCTTCAACGATGCCGCCGTGCGCAAGGAAAAGGGCGTGCTGGCGGTGGTGCCGATCACCGACGGCGAGATTCCGGCAGGCAAGCACAATGCCGTCGCCATCGTGGGCGACAGCTGGTGGCGCGTTCACAAGGCGCGCGAGAAGCTGGCGGTCGAATGGGATACGGCGGGCTTCGATGGCTACTCGACGGAAGGGTATGCCACGCAGGCCAAGGCACTGCTGGGCGCGGCGCCGACCAAGGACCTGTTCAAGGCAGGGGATGCCGATGCGGCACTGGCCAAGGCGGCCAAGGTCGTGACGGCTGACTATTCCTATCCGTTCCTCGCCCACGCCACGCTCGAGCCGCAGAACTGCACGGCGCTGTGGCATGAGGACGGCAAGCTCGAGTTCTGGGCACCGACGCAGGACCCCGGCACGGCGCGGGGCGATATAGCCAAGGTGCTGGGGATCGATCCCGCATCGATGACGATCCACATGACGCGCATCGGCGGCGGCTTCGGGCGGCGCCTGATGAGCGACTTCATGGTCCAGACCGCCTGCATCGCCAAGGCCGTGCCGGGGCGCCCGGTCAAGCTGCTCTATGATCGCACGGACGACCTGCGCAACGATTACTTCCGCCCGGGCGGTTGGCACCGCATGACGGCGGGGATCGATGCGAGCGGCGCGCTGGTGGCGCTGAAGGACCACTTCATCACCTTCGGCGAGAACGGCAAGACGATGCGCGCGGCGGAAATGCGCGCGACGGAGTTTCCGGGGCCGGTGCTGCCCGACGCGCACTTCGGCATGTCGTTCCTCAAGACCAACCTCACCACGGGCTGGCTGCGGGCACCGACATCGAATGCGGTCTCGTTCGTGTTTCAGGGCTTCCTTGATGAAGTGGCCGAAGCGGCGGGGACGGATCTTCCCGAGCTCATGCGCCGGACGCTCGGCTCGCCGCGGCAGCTGCCGGCCGAGCCCGATGACACGCCGTTTGGTACCGGTCGCGCGCGCGGCGTGATTGATGCGGTGGTCAAGTTCGCAGGCTGGACGGGCAAGCGCTCGGCAACGCCGGGCAAGGGGCGCGGGTTCGGCTTCTACTTCAGCCACCGCGGCTACTTTGCCGAAGTGGTCGACCTCACCGTGGCCGATGGTCAGGTCACTGTCGACAAGGTCTGGGTTGCGGGCGATATCGGCAGCCAGGTGATCAACCCGCTGAATGCCGAGCACCAGATGCAAGGCGCGGTGATCGACGGCATCGCGCAGGCGCTGGTGTGGCAGCCGATCGAGCAGAAGGCCGGTGCCATCACACCGGAAAACTTCGGCGAATTTCCGCTGATCCGCATCAACCAGACGCCGGGCGATGTCGCCATCACCTGGGTCGTGACCGACAATCCGCCAACGGGCCTTGGCGAGCCGACCCTGCCGCCGGTGATCCCCGCGATCGCCAACGCGATCCGGGACGCGACTGGCAAGCGCCTGCGGAGCCTGCCGCTCACGCTGGCGTAAGCTGCTGCATCGGTGGCAATGGAAATGCCCCTCCTGCGGCAAGCGGGAGGGGTTTTTCATGTCAGCGGTGCGCCGGAAGAACAGCCTAGCCCCGTGTCAAGCACGGGGCGACGAGGTTGGTGTGGTGGTGTTGGGGTGGTGTCGAGGTGCCCAAGCCTGTTGGATTTGGGTGCGCGGCGGTGCGCTGCTTGGGCAGAGGGAGTGATCGCGCGACCGGTGCGGCACCTGCACAGATGCTGCGGGGAGGGCGTCGTTATCTGCCGGGGTGCGAGTGGCCGGGCGGGCAGATGCGGTCCGGCGCAGCCAATTGGTCGATCATGGCTCGGGACCGGGGTAGCGGCTCGCTGGCATACCGGTCTTTACTCGCGCCGGGCCTATACCCGTTTCCGGGCGCGCGGCGGAAGCCATGATCCTGTGCTGGCGCGGTAGGTTGCCTGATCGAGGTCTTGGGGGAGACCGCCCCACCTCCAGAACCGAAGTTCCTTACCCGCAGCCCGCACCGGTCGCGTTGGCGTGGGGCTTTTGAGCCTTGGGCCAAAGGAGCGAGGGCGAGGCCGGCCTAGCCTGCTCCCGATCTGGGCGAGGCGTATAACCTAATTGGTTCGTTTTGTCAAGGGTGGTTGGCGATGGCGCAAAGTGTCTCGACTTCGCTCGACACGAACGGTGAGCGGGTAACTCCGAGGTTCGTCACCCGCGAGCGCAGCGAAGCAATCCAGAGCGGTCGTGCATGTCCTTTCTGGATTGCTTCGCTGTGCTCGCAATGACGAGGCGCTGTCTTTTGTGAACCTTCGCTTCAATGCGCGCGAGAATTTCGGCGCGGTGGGTGCGGATACGAGGCTCAAAAAAAAGCCCCCCGCGGCCGGGACCGCGAGGGGCTCTTTGTGTGCGTAGCGCGATCAGCGCGTCAGTAGCGATAGCCGATCTTGAGCCCGAAGAACTGCGGGCGGATCGGGAAGGTGCGTGACGATCCGGCGCAGACCGAGATCGAGCAGAACGTATTGCGGGTCAGCTGGCCGCGACGGTCAAACGCGTTCTGGATGAAGATATCCGCCGTCCAGTGATCCTTGCGGACACCAGCCCCGAAATCGAAGCTGACGAAGCCGGGGGTGTTGCCGAGCAGGCCGTTGTTGAACTCGTTGAGATCCTGCGTCGCGCCGGTCTGGTAGAGGACGGCGCCCTGCAGATAGCCCTTGAGCGAGCCGAAGTCGGTATCATAGCGGATCGTCGTCGTGCCCTTGAACTTGGGCTGACGCGGCAGGCGGGTGCCGTCCGCGGCTGCCACCGAGGGCGTGTCGAGGTTGCCGGGAATGAATTCGCCCGGAGCGCAGGTGGCAAGCTGCGAGATGACCTTGGTATCACGGTTGGCCACGAAGTTGCAGAAGTTCCCCTTCAGCTTGCCATCATTGTAGGCGCCGCTGCTGGAAATCGTGGCCTTGCCGAGCTTGAGCTCTGCATCGTACTCGATACCCTTGACTTCGGCCTTGCCGGCGTTGCCGGTATAGCCTGCGCCCTGGGCGCCGGCCACGACGAGGCCGTACTGGATATTGTTCCATTTTTCCAGATAGATGGCTGCGTTGAGGCGGAACACGTTGTTGAACGTGCCCTTGAAACCGATCTCGAAGTTGGTGAGCGTTTCGGACTCGTACGGCGGCGCCGCAACGATGACTTGCGGCTGCGTGTCGGTCTTGCGCAGACGCAGCGGGCGGTTGTAGCCGCCGGGGCGGAAGCCGGTTGAATAGTTGAAGTACAGCAGCTTCTGATCGGCAAACTGCCAATCGACCACGACCTTGTGGGTCTCACCCTTTTCACTGTAGCGGCCGATGCTCTGCGGATCGAGCGCGTTGGTGTTGCGGCACTCCAGGCGCGGGCCAGTGAGAGGCAGCGGACAGCCGGTTGCCCCGGTTGGCAGGAAGATCGAAGGTGCAACAGCGGCGGAAGCGCCGACGCCCTGGAAGCCTGCGGTGGCAAATCCGTCCAGAAATAGCGGATGCCGCCGGTGACCTTGATGGCCGGCGTGATGTTGTAGTGCGCCTCGGCGAACACCGCCGTGTCGTGGTAAAGGGTGTCGTATTCCTGCAGGTAATACGCATCGCCGCGCACCGCCGGCGTGCCGAGGATCATCGTGCCGCCCTGGGACTGCGGAATGCCGAACCCTTCCGGGTTGTTGTCGCCGCCGCCGGATTCGGTGTAGCCGACGATCTGATCGAGACCGCGAATGGCGTAGTAATCGTTGAACTCGTTCTTCTGACGCTGATAGAACCCGCCGACGGTGACATCGAAGGGCCACGTTTTCGGTGTGGTCAGCCGGAGTTCCTGGGTGAACTTCCGGTTGCTGATATCGGTGTGATAATACTGGTTCGGGTTGAGCAGCTTGGTGCACTTGAGCGATGCGCCGGAGCCCGAGCAGCCGGACTTGTCGAAGAACTGCAGGTAGTTCTCATAGCCTGCGCCGAAGCTGTCGTACGTGACGGTGTAGTAGGTGTAGTCGTTGTTGATCTTGCGATCACGGTAGTAATAGCCCGTGGCCGAGACGAGATCGAAGTCGCCGATGTGGCCGTGGACGGTGAGCGAGGCCTGGACCCACTTGTCGTCGTTGCGGGTCAGATCGTAGTCGTGCACCTGCAGATCGCCGACGCGCGGGTCATAGCCGAAGTAGCCATAGGAAATCTGGCGCTGCGCGGTGACGGTGGGCGTGACTTCCCAGCCATCGGTGACATCCCACAGCATCGAGAGGCGGCCGCCGTATTCGTAGACCGGGTTGTAGTCCTTCTTGGCGATCGACGAATTGCTCAGCGTGTAGGACGTGGCCGGGTTGTTGTCGCCAAGGTTGAGGACAGCGGGGCGCGGGTTGGCGACGAGCGGGTTGTCGCTGGTGCCGCTGATGAACTGGCCCTTGTTGTCCGTGTTGTCGATGTAGCCACCTTCCTTGCGGTAGTAGCCCATCGCACGGATCGCGAGGCGATCGCTGATCGGAATGTTGATGTACGACTTGATCGTGCCGCCGAAGCCGCCCTTGCCGAACTTGTTGACTTCGCTGTCTGCCCCGAACTCGAACTTGCCGATCTTGGGCTTGTTGGTGATGAAGCGCAGCACGCCGGCGAGCGAACCGGCGCCGAACAGGGTGCCCTGCGGGCCCGAAATCGCCTCAAGCCGCTCCATGTCATAGACCTGGATATCCGGCACTTCCTGACCGGTGATGGGGATTTCGTCGAGATAGTAGCCGACCGAGGCATAGGCGCCGCCGGCGGGCACGATGCCGCGGAAATAGACTTCGTTGCGGCCGGGGCCGATGCCGGCAAAGGAGACCGAGGGAAGCAGCGCGGCGTAGTCCTGCAGGCCCTTGACCTGACGCTGGGCAAGAAAATCGGAGCTGAGGGCCTGGATCGCGATCGGCACCTTCTGCACGTTTTCGGACTTGCGCGTTGCGGTGACGATGATTTCGTCAAAACCGCCGGTGGGAGCGCTGCCATCTGCGGGGGTGGCCTGCGGCACGGTGGCGTCCTGCGCGAACGCGGCATGAGGCGCGGCGATGCCGGTGAGAATGGTGGAGAGGCACAGCGCCCTCAGCGCTTGCGACCGGCGACCGGATTTCTGTTTCATGTCGTGTGGCTCCCTGTTCTGGGTAATCTGCTTCGCAATAGGCTCCTTCGTGTCCGTTCCTGCGAACCGGCCTTTGGCCGATTGATTCGCTGCCTCGGCAGCGCCACCACCAGAGCTGTTCCCCTGCAATTTTGCAGTAGGAAAAAGCCCATGAGCCACGGCCGCTTAGCGACCTCTGGCCAACCGCGCGGAGGGCGCGGCGTGATCTTGTTCAATTGTACCCCTGTAGGGCGCCATCCTTGACGCCTGTCCAAGAGCGGAGGATGATAGATTACAGTCGAGAGTCAACATCCATTTTCGCAATTGCAGCATGCTGCCGATTGAGCCGTTGCACCTGTGACAAAACCTGCACATGATGCAGCATGGCGAGGTCGCGACATTAACTATGGATATAGGAAAACCACTCGTTTCTGGAGGCGCGCGCCTGTCGCAGGCGGACGTGCGGGCGCTGCTTGATGCTGCGGCGGAACGCGTTGAAACTGCGCCCGACCTCGCGCTTGCGGAAGCCGAGCGCGCGCTTGGCGCCATGCCGGGATTGCCGCCCGCGCTGTTCGTTTCGGCGCAGGCGCTGCGGCGGCTCGGCCGGCCGGCGGAGGCCTGCGCGCGGCTTTCGCTGATCCCCGGTGGTGCGCGGCGACCAGCGATGGTGCTGTGGGAGCACGCGCAGGCTGCCAGCGAAGCGGGCCAGACAGGTGCGGCTATCGAGGTTCTCGAAGCCTTGACGCAGGTGCAGCCGGGCGTTGCGAGCGGATGGTTTCTGCTGGCGGCGGCGCTGCGCAAGGTCGGGCGCCACGAGGATGCGTGGCGTGCGGACCTCTCCGCCGTCCACGCCGCCTCGCGCGATCCGGACCTGCTCAAGGCGGCGGCTGCGGTCCATGATGGCAAGCTGGACGAGGCTGAAGCCACGCTCCGTGCGCGTGCCGAGCGGCTGCCGGACGATCCTGTCGGCACGCGGATGCTGGGCGAGGTTTGCTGGCGGCGCGGGGACATGGCCGAGGCGCTGCGGCTTGTGGAGCGCGCGGTGGACCTTGCGCCCGGTTTCGATCTGGCGCGCGATTTCCTCGTGCGCTTGCTGATGCAGGTCAACCGCCTGCCGGAGGCGCTGACCCATGCCGAGATGCTCGCACGCAGCCCGGTCGGCGGGTCGGCGGCCAGGCTGGTGCTCTCGTCGGTGCTCGTCCGCCTTGGCGATCAGGAGCGAGCGCGGGGCATCTATGTGGAACTGCTGGACGAACAGCCGGACCAGCCCTTGCTGTGGCAGAACCTTGGCCACGTGCTCAAGACACTGGGCGAGCAGGGCGAGGCAATCGCGGCCTACCGCGCGGCGGTGGAGCGCAAGGCCACGCTGGGTGAGGCGTGGTGGAGCCTCGCCAACCTCAAGACGGTGAAGCTGGGTGAGAGCGACATCGCGGCGATGGAAGCGGCGCTGGCCGCGCTGGCGGGTGAGCAAGGCCGTGACGAAGACGTGTTCCACCTGCATTTTTCGCTCGGCAAGGCTTATGAGGATGCGGGCGATGCTGCGCGCGCCTTCGCGCACTACGACAAGGGCAACCGCCTGCGCCGTACGCTGATCCGCTATGACGCCGATCAGCTGAGCGCCGAGGCCGGGGCGGCGGCCGCGACGTTCACGCCGCCGTTCATCGCGTCGATGGGAGAGGGCGGGTGCCTGGCGGAGGACCCCATCTTCATTGTCGGCCTGCCGCGTTCGGGTTCGACGCTCGTCGAGCAGATCCTCTCAAGCCACAGCGCCATCGAAGGCACGATGGAGCTTTCCGAAATGATGACCATCGCCGCGCGCCTGCAATCGCGCGTGGATGAGGGCGAGTTTGCCGATTTCGAGAGCATGGTGCGCTCGCTTGGCCCGGCGGACCGGACGCGGATCGGCGAGGAATATATCGAGCGGACGCGGGTGCACCGCAAGACCGACCGGCCGCGCTTTACCGACAAGATGCCCAACAACTGGCAGCATGTCGGGCTGATCCGGCTGATCCTGCCGAACGCGAAGATCGTCGACGCGCGGCGGCATCCGATGTCGTGCTGTTTCTCGGGCTGGAAGCAGCATTTCGCGCGGGGGCAGACCTTTACGTACGATCTGACGGAAATCGGCCGGTACTACCGCGATTACGTGCGGCTGATGGCGCATTATGACGCGGCGGCGCCGGGCGCGGTGCACCGGGTTATCTATGAGCGCATGGTGGCGGATCAGGAAGGCGAGACGCGGGCGCTGCTGGGTTACCTTGGCCTGCCGTTCGAGGAGAGCTGCCTTGAATTCCACCGCAACACCCGCGCGGTGCGCACGGCGAGTTCGGAGCAGGTCCGCCAGCCGATCTACACCGATGCGGTGGAGCACTGGAAGTCGTTTGCGCCGTGGCTCGGTCCGCTTGAGGCGGCGCTGGGGGATGTGGCTACAGCCTATCCGGACGTGCCGGCGGGGCTGCTGGTCTAACGGAACGCCACCTTCACGCCGCCCCAGATCGTGCGCGGGGTGCCGAGATCGATCGAGCCGCCGGAATTGCGTGTCACCACGATCTCGTCGAACAGGTTCTCGCCGCGCAGTATGAGGCTGAATGGGCCGGCAAGGCGCATTTCGGCATAGGCATCGAGTGTGGTTGCGGCAGGAAGAATGTCGGTTTCGAGATCGTCTTCGTATTGCGCGCCGGTGTGGCGCAGGGTGAGCGCCAGCGTCGTATGCGCAGAGGGGCGCCAGGCTGCGGTTGCGCTGGCCGCATAGCGCGGGGTCTGCGCGGGGCGCTTGCCATCGAGCGCGGTGCCGGGGGCCTCGACCTTGGCATCGGTATAGGCGAACGAACCGCTGAGCGAGAACGCGCCCAGCCTCGCCTCGGCGCCGAGTTCGATGCCCTTGGCATGCACGGCATCGACATTCTGCCGTTCGCGCACGTTCGTGGCGATCGTGACGTTGGCAATGGCGTGGCGGACCTTGTTGTCGAAGGCGGTGGCAGAGAAGCTCAGGCCATCCGTGGGGCGCCAGTCGAGCCCGCCTTCAAAGCCGCGCAGGGTCTCGTTCTGCAGCGCGGGGTTGGCGCGGGTGACGATGGGGAACACGGTGAACGAGCGGTAGAGTTCATTCAGCGTGGGCTGGCGCAGCCCGGTATAGGCCGAACCGCGCAGGGAGACGCCGCCACCGAGCTTCACCACCGCGCCGCCGCGGAAGCTGCCGTTCCAGCCGGCGCGGTCGGGGTAGACCGTCTGTGTCGTGGTGCCGCCAGCTGTGTTTTCCAGCACGCCATCCCGGTTCGACCAGCGATCCGCCCGCGCGCCAGCGGTGAGGATCAAGGCCCCAAGCGTCCAGTCGTCCTCGATGAACAGGCCGAGATCGCGATTGGTGCCCCCGGCGCGGCGCTGGCCGGTGATCTTGCCGGCGGTGTAGACGTCTTCCTCGGTATGCCCTTCGGCATAGCGCCAATCGGCCCCGAGGCGCAGGACATGCGCCTGGCCGACGGGCGGACGCAGTTCGAACTTGCCGCCGATCCCGGTGGAGGGCGTCGCGCGCTGATTGAGCGTGGGGAGGAACGTGCGTGCGCTGATGACGAAGTTGTTGAAATCGCGGCTCTGGACATATGCAAGTGCATCGAACTTCCACGCGCCGCGCCCGACGAGGCGCAGGCTGGCGTCCTGCCCGCTGGCGGCGGTATCGGCACCGGAAAAGCGCAGGGTGCGTGCGTCATTGAACGCGGCGACGCGCGCCTGCAGCTCGATGTCGCTGGTCAGCGGGGCGACGGCGCGCAAGGAGGTCGACCAGCTTTCATAACGGGCGCGGACGCTGGCGGGGACGCGCTGGTCTACCGGCGTGGTCCAGAAGCCTTGCCCGCGATCCCAGCGACCGGACGCGACGAGGTAGCCCGCGCCGAGCTTTGGCGCGAGGGTGGCGGACAGTTCGGTCTCGCCGCGATCATCGACGAGCGCGCGCCCGTTCAGCAGGCCGAGCTGATCGGGCCCGGCGCTGGTGAGGTCAATGGTCCCCGCCACCGCGCCTGCGCCGAACGCGCCCGAGCCGCCGCCGCGCGTGACGCGCGCCATGGCGAGCCGCTCCGGCGCGAGGGCGGAGAGCGGGACATAGCCGAAGAAGGGATCGGCAACCGGGACGCCATCGAGCAGCAGCAGGGTGCGGCTCGTGGCATTGCCGCCGAGGGCGCGCAGGGTGATGCCTTGCGCCGAGGGATTGGAAGCGCGGCTGTCTGACCGGCGGAATTGCTGGAAGCCGGCGGCGGCGGAAAGCGCGTCCTCGATGCGGCCCGAGGCGGCGACGGCGAGGCGGTCCTTGCCGATATCCTGCACGTCATAAGCCACAGCGGCCGGAGCAGCATCGAGACCGCGCCCGGTGACCACGATCTGGTCAGGCGCGGCGTCTTCGGCGCGGGCGACCGAGGGTAGGGCGACCGAAGGCAGGGCGGCACTGGCCAGCAGAGCGATGAGGGCGGCTTGGCGATGGCGGCAGGGCACGGTGCGGATGGCTTTCGATAAAGGGGACGCATGAGGGCCGTTGCCGTGGCGGGCCTGCCTGTCAAGGGGGCGGCCGGGCAGGCGTTGTAACCGGTGAAAGGCGGCCAGCGAACTGGTAGGCGTTCCCTTGTGCTTTTCAGAAAGCTTTCCGATGCCGCGCTCGCCTTTCACTCTTCGCCGCCTTGCCGCGATTGCCCTGCCGCTTGGCCTTGCTGGTTCGGCACTGGTTGCCGGCCATTTCCTGACGAGCGATGCCATGGCCAATGCGCCAGTAGCGCGCCGCGTGGCTGCCGCGCCGGCCGCCCCGGTGCTGGTCGAATTGTACCAGAGCGAAGGCTGCTCCAGCTGTCCGCCCGCCGAGGCCTATCTCAACGGCATTGCCGGGCGCGCCAACGTGATCCCGCTCGCGTTCGAGGTGACCTATTGGGATTACCTGGGCTGGAAGGACACGTTCGCCAGCCCCGCCTATACCCAGCGCCAGCGCGATTTCGCGGCGCGGTCTGCCAGCCATGAAGTCGCCACGCCGCAATTCTGGATCAACGGTTCGCAGAGCGTGACCGGCGCCAACCCCGGCGGTGTGGAAGCGGCCATTGCCTCTGCGCGCAGCACCGCCCCGGTGCCGAGTGTGGGCGCGGACAGCGTCTCCATCGGCAAGGGCAGCGCGCCTGCGCGCCCCGCCGATGTGTGGCTGGTCCGCTATGATCCGCGCACGATCGATGTGCCGATCAGGGCCGGTGAGAACGGCGGGCGCACCTTGCCGCACAAGAACCTCGTGCGCGAACTGGTCCGGCTCGGCACGTGGAACGGCGGCGCAGCGCGGTTTGCCTATGCGCCTGCCACCGGGGGGCTTCGCAATGCCGTGTTCCTGCAGGACGGCCGCGGCGGCGCGGTGCTGAGCGCGGGGGCCGAAATGCCGTAAACGCGCCGGGATCGCAGCGGCTGCGCGTCGGCGATTGCCGGGCGCGGTTTGCTGTGCGATCCCTGGCGGGGATGGGGCAGGCACTTGACGACAGTACGATCCGATCGCTCCATGGGCTGCGCGGCCTTATGGCGTGGTGGGTTGTCGTGGGCCATCTCTCGCGCGGCTTTGACTGGAACCTGCCGCTGATCGGGACGCCGACACTGGCGGTCGACGTGTTCATCCTGCTGTCGGGCTTCGTGATCGCGATGCTGATCGCGCGCAAGAACGAGAGCTATGCCGCCTTTGTCACGCGGCGTGCGTTCCGCCTCTTCCCGTTGTATCTTCCGGTGCTGCTGCTTTCGGCGGCACTGCTGCCGCTCCAGCGAGAGGTTTGGGCAGGCTTCCCGGCTTCGATAGATACTTACTGGCGGATCAGGTCGGTCGACGATGCGCTCGCCAACCTTCCGTTTCATCTCGGACTGCATATTCCGCTGTTGCAGGGCGTGGTGCCGGTTCGGCTGGCACCGACCTTGCCGTCTTCGGTGCTCGGGCAGGCCTGGAGTGTTTCGCTCGAATGGCAGTTCTATCTGCTCGCACCCTTGCTGGTTTCAACCCTGCGAACGCGCGCCTGGCTGAAGGCGGGGGCGATGATCGCGGTGCTCATATTCCTGGCGCGCTACTTTTCGGTGGCCTTTCTGGGCGCGAAGCTGCCGCTCTTCGTGATCGGCATTGCGACGTTCCTCGCTCTCGATCCACGGATGCGGCGTTCGGCGCTGGTGATTGCGGCACTGTGCGTTGCCCATTCGCTGAAGCGGTATGGGGCCAGTCAGTTGATCCCGCTCGGGCTTTGGGCAGCCGTGATCCTGTCCACATTCAGCACTGTGGGCACGCCGCAGCGCTTCCTCGCCAGAATGCTGGAAACAGACCTTGCCGTGCGGATGGGGCAGATTTCCTATTCGATCTACCTGCTGCACATGATCCCGTTCTTTGCGGCGGTCTATGCGTGCAGGGCGGCCGGCATGGGGACTGCCGCATCCGAGACGATCGTCAGTGTTGTGACGATCATGGCGACGTATCTTGCCGCGCTCGCCAGCTATCGCTTTATCGAGCAGCCGGGCATGCGACTGGGTTCGCGGCTTGCGCATTCATGGGGTTTCAGCACGCTTCGTGCGGAAACCAAGCCGGGGGTCTGACCCGGCGGACTCGATCGCGGGGATCACTGTATGCCGAGGTGGTGAGCGAGGCGCGGGTGCTGCACCTGATGGCGGCGACTACGCGCTGACCGGCTCCGCCAGCGGCGCGAGCAGGCGGGCCAGCGCGGCGCGATCTTCCTCGCCGACGCGGGCGCCGAGCGCTTCCTCGATTGCCTCGGCATAGACCGGCCACATCGCCGCGCGCATGGCGAGGCCCTGGATCGTCAGCTTGAGCGTGTGGCCGCGCGCGTCATCGGGGCAGGGCGTCCGCTCGAGCAGCGCTGCTTTCACCATGCGATCAAGCAGGCGCGACAGGGCATATTGCTCGAGACCCAGCGTGCTTTGCAGATCGCGCGGGCGCTGGGCGCCATGGCGTTCGAGGGCGAGGAGCACATCGTACCATTCGGGCGGCGGCAGGCCGAGCCCTCGCAGCGTATCGGCGCAGTGCTGGCTGGCCAGATCGGCGGCGCGGAGCAAGCGGGTCCACGCAAGCAGCGTTGTGGCGGCGGGCAGGGCCATGGCAAGCAGCCTTTTCGATGCGGTTGCATCAAGAAAATGATGCAGCCGCATGGAAAAGTCCATGCAAGTGCAACTACTTAGAGGCGCTAGCCGCCCAGTTCCTGCGGCTCGGGCGCGACAAGAATGCGGTCCCGCGCGACACGGGGGTCGCCAGCCTCGACCTGCAGGGCAAGCCGTTCGCTGTCACGCGCGCGGAAGAGGGTTTCGGCGCGGGTGATCGCCTCGTTGCTGAGGCCTGCGTTGTCGAGCGCGGCGCGGGCCATGGCAATGGCCGATTCAAAGGTTTCGCGCGTGATCAGGGAGACCGGCGCATCGCGCAGCTTGATCACCGCGCGCCGGTCGAACGCGCGAACATAGACCGCCGCGCGCGGGAAAGCTTCATGGACGGCAGCCAGCATCGGCGTATCGAGCTGGTCGCCATCGAGGCAGAACAGGATCATTTCCGCATCGCCCGCACCGGCCTGCCGCAGCATGTCGATCCGCGTGCCATCGCCGAAATAGACCTTGGCGCCGAACGTTCCGGCCACGTCGATCATCTCGATATCGGTATCGATCAGCGTCACGCTGATCCCGGCGGCCTGCAGCACTTGCCCCACCGCCTGGCCGAACCGGCCATAGCCGACGATCAGGGCACTGGCGCCGTCGTTGCTGGGGCCTTCGCGCGTCCCCTGCGGGGCGGCTTTGGGATCGGCGCGGAAGCGGCGGGTGGCGATCATCAGGAACGGGGTGGTCGCCATCGAGAGCGTGACGACCGCGCTGAACAGGCTCGAGGCTTCGGGTGCGATCAGCATCGCATGGCTGGCCTGCCCGAACAGCACGAAGCCGAACTCGCCGCCCTGGCTCAGCAGCAGGCCCAGCGCGAGCGCGCCGCGCCATGGGACGCCGAACAGTCGCGCCAGCACAAACATCACTGCGGCTTTCACGGTGATCAGCATGAGCGCCATCGAGATGACAAACAGCGGATCGCGCGCGATGGCGCCCAGATCGAGCATCATGCCCACGGCAAGGAAGAACAGGCCGAGCAGGATCGACCGGAACGGTTCGACGTCGGCCTCAAGCTCGTGGCGATAGGGGCTGTCTGCCAGCATGACGCCCGCGATGAACGCACCGAGCGCGGTGGAGAGGCCAAGGAACTCCATCACTGCGCCCGCTGCCATCACGGTGAACAGCGCTGCGACGATAAACATTTCCCGCTCGCCGAGATTGCCGATCAGGCGGAACAGCGGGCGGATCAGGAAGCGCCCCGCCGCGACCAGCCCGGCAATGGCGCCGATCGTCTCCAGCGCGAGAACCCATCCCGGCGGACCGCCGACATTCGCCGGATTGCGGCTGAGCGCTGCGATGATCGTGATCAGCGGAATGATCGAGAGGTCCTGGAACAGCAGGATCGAGAAGGCCCGCTCGCCGAACCGCGTCTTGAGGCGGCCGGAGGACTGCAGCATCGGCAAGACCTGCGCGGTGGACGAGAGCGCCAGCGGCAGTCCCAGCGAGAGCGCGGCGGCCGGCGAGAAGTTCGTCGTCAGCATGATTGCGCCAGCAAGGGCCAGCCCCGAGATCGAGACCTGCAGGAGGCCGAAACCGAGGATATCGCGCTTCATCTTCCACAGCTTGCTGGGATCGAGTTCCAGCCCGACGAGGAAGAGGAGCAGCGTGATGCCAAGTTCCGCAAAGCCCAGCTTCTGCTCTGCATCGCCGACCATGCCGAGGACGAACGGCCCCAGCACGGCGCCTGCGATGAGATAGCCCAAGGTCGCGCCGAGGCCGAGGCGGCGGAACAGCAGCACGAACGCGAGGGCGAAGCCGAGCAGCAGGAAGCCGTCGTGCATGATGGAGGCGGGATGGGGGGCTGTCACGTGACGTTTGTCGGGCTTCGCGCTCTGGAGGTCAACCGTGCATGGCAACCGCTGACCCGGATCAATCCTATTGACATCAATGTAGGCAGCGTGGTTCCTTCTGGCGCGAACCACATAGGGAGAGATCCATGTCAGTTGCCGGCAAGTATGAATGCGTGACCCGTTCGCCGATGGGCGATCAGACTTCGATCCTCACCGTCGACGTCGATGGCAGCAGCTTCAGCGGCAGCAATTCGGGGCCGATGGGCAACATGGAAATCACCGGCGGCACCGTCGATGGCAACACCATCAGCTGGTCGAGCCAGATCACCGTGCCGATGCCGATGAAGCTGGATTGCACCGCGACGATCGATGGCGATGCCCTGACCGGCACTGTCACCGCCGGCATGTTCGGCAGCTTCCCGATGACGGGCAAGCGCATCTGATCTTGCATCCGGGGGAGGGTGTTCCTCCCCCGTTACTCTCAGCGCTGATAAATGCGCTTGAAGGTGCCGGAAAACGCGAGCGAGGGCTTGCCGTCTGCGGTGATCAGGCCGCGCGCGAAGACAAGGCTGCGCCCCGCTCGGATCACTTCGCCGCGCGCTTCGAGCAGCTGTCCGGCGCGGGCCGGGCCGACGAATTCCGCGTTGAAGGTGACGGTGACGCCGCTCATTTCCTCGCCCGCGGTGCTGGCGATCATGAACAGCGAGAAATCGCCGAAGGTCATCAGGCAGCCGCCGTGGATGCTGCCGTGCGAATTGCAGTTCCTGGCGCGCGGACGGAAGCCGGTGACCAGCCCCTTGTCATCACGGCGGACGAAGAACGGGCCGACATCGTCCTCGAACGGATCGACGCCCGACCAGTGATACCAGCCCGCCCATTCGGGTTCGGCCGCGGGCGCGAGCTTTCCGGTGAAGGGCGGCGTGTCGGTTGTGGTCATGCTTCTGGTCTGTCCCTGGCGCTTGTGCGGATGCCCTAGAACAGGATGTTGCCCGCGAGAAGCCATCGGCGTCCACTTGGCTCAGCAGCGCTTCTCGTAAACATCCTGTACCAGAATTGCACTTTTCCGGTTGTATCGGCGCGGCAAGTATGATTCTGTCTTTTGGATGAAACGCCGCCATACTTCCCTCAAGCTTCCTCGCGAGAGCATGGCGCAGAGCTTTGCGCTCGTCGCGCTGCTGCTGCTGGGCGCGATTGCACTGGCGGGGCCGAGCGGCGTGCTCGCCTGGACCGAGAACGCGCGTCTGCTCGAGCAGCGGCAGGCCGAAGTGAAGCAGCTTCAGGCCGAGCGGGACCGGCTGCGCAACCGGGTCGCCTTGCTCGATCCGCGCCATGCCGATCCCGATCTGGTCGGCGAATTGCTGCGGTCCGATCTCAACGTCGCGCATCCGGACGAGATCGTCATCCAGCGCAAGTGATGCCGCGCGGCATCGAAAACGCGATCCTCACGGAGCATTCAGCGACATGACCGCCCACCACGGACACGATGACGACGACCTTGTCGAGGACGGCAAGATCCCGGTTCCCGAGCATGTGCAGGAGGCAATCCGCACGCTGATCCGCTGGTCGGGCGACGATCCGGAACGCGAAGGCTTGCTTGATACGCCGCGCCGGGTTGCTCGTGCGTGGAAGGAATACTGCCAGGGCTATCACGAGGATCCGGCCTCGCACCTCGCGCGGCAGTTCGAGGAAGTGGGCGGCTATAACGAGCTCGTGCTGCTGAAGGACATCCCTTTCCAGTCGCACTGCGAGCACCACATGGCCCCGATCATCGGCAAGGCGGCGATCGCCTATCTGCCGCGCCACAAGGTGGTGGGGATTTCCAAGCTCGCGCGCGTGCTCAATGCCTATGCGCGGCGGCTGCAGATCCAGGAACGGCTGACGGCCGAGGTCGCTACGTGCATCTGGGACAACCTGAAGCCGCACGGCGTGGCGGTGGTGATCGAGGCGCAGCACGGCTGCATGACCGGGCGCGGCGTGCGCACGCCGGGGGTCGGCATGGTGACGAGCCGGTTGATGGGCACGTTCCTCGAAGACAATCGCAGCCGCAAGGAAGTGCTTAGCCTTATGGGCTACTGAACGGGAAAGGATCGGCGGAGCATGCACGGATTTGTGAGACTGGCCGCCGCTTCGCTGGCTCTTGCCGCGCCCATGGCCTTCGCGGCGCCTGCGATCCCGCCTGCGATCTACACGGACCCACCTGCCGACGCGGCGCATCCGGCACGGATGGAAGTGCTGCATATCCCGAGCGGCGGCGTGGAGATCAACGGCGTTGCCTATCTTGCGGCGGGAGCGGGTCCGCACCCGACGGTGGTGATCTGCCACGGGCTCCCCGGCAATGAAAAGAACCTCGATTTGGCGCAAGCGCTGCGGCGGCAGGGCTGGAACGCGATCACGTTCAACTATCGCGGTTCATGGGGGAGCCCCGGAACCTATCGCTTCGGCCAAAACCCTGAGGACGCGCGCGCCGTGCTCGCCTTTCTGCGCGAGCCGGGGAATGCCGCGAAGTTCGGCATCGATACCGCTCGCATCGCAATGGTCGGCCACTCGATGGGCGGGTGGGTGACGGCGATGACCGGTTCTGTCGAGCCGGAGCTGCGCGGTCTCGTGATGATCTCGGCCGGGGATTTCGGCATGGTCGGCCAGATGCCGGAAGCCGGACGGACCAAGCTGGTTGCTGACAACAGCGAGACGCTGGCGAACACCCCGGACGCGCTTTCGGCGGAACTCGCGGCACATGCCGGCGAGTGGGACTATGTGAACCGGGCCGAGGCGCTGAAAGGGACGCCGCTGCTGGTGCTGACCTCTGATGACGGCCTTGCCGAACATGGCAACGTGCTCGTGGCAGCAGTGCGCAAGGCGGGTGGGATCAAGGTCCAGACGGCGCACGTCGCGACCGATCACAGCTGGTCGGATCACCGCATCGATCTCGAGGCGCGGGTGATCCGGTTCCTCGAGCCGCTGCTGGCGAAGTGACGGGCCTGGTCATCGCGGTCAGTCGGGATGCCGGGCACCGGTTTTCGAAAGGCGTGGCGGAAGAGGGTATCATTCTTGTCGCGGGACGCGGCGTCGAAGGCGATGCGCATAGCGGCGAGACGGTGAAGCACCGCTCACGCGTGGCGGTCGATCCTGCGCAGCCCAACTTGCGGCAGGTTCATCTGATCCACGCCGAGTTGCTCGACGAACTGAACGGCAAGGGCTTTGCCGTTGACGCGGGTGACCTCGGCGAAAATATCCTGACACGCGGCATTGACCTGCTGGGGCTGTCCACCGGCACGCGCCTCCGGATCGGTGAGGCAGAGATCGAGGTGACGGGCCTGCGCAATCCTTGTGCGCAAATCGAGCAGTTTCAGCCGGGGTTGCTGGCGGCGGTGCTGGACAAGGCGGCGGATGGATCGCTGATCCGGAAGTGCGGGGTGATGGGCATTGTCCTGCACGGAGGCGCGGTGATGGCCGGGGACGCCATCGGCGTGATGCTGCCCACTGGCGACCACCTGCCGCTTGCGCCGGTCTGACTGCCGCACAGCAATGAAAAATTACGGTGCAGCTGCTTTCTGCAAGCCAGAGCTTGTCTATTGCGTGTCCGGACCCCGCGTGTCTGGGCCAATGCAGGAGACAAGGCTATGCGTATCTTTGCGCCCGCTGTGGCGGGGGTGCTGCTGGTTTTACCGGTCGCTCCCGCCCTGGCCCAATCGCTGGATGCAGGCGCTGAAGCGACCAGTGATGAAGTGCGTGCCGGGATCAGCTGGAGCGGGGGCAAGGCCTCCGCTTCGGTCGATGGGCGGCTCGATTTCACAGTTGCCGATGTGTCGCTGCGGGTAGCGGCGCTGCGGGGGGCCGCGCGCCATGCCGGGGCGGATGTGGTCGCGGATGTGGCCGTTGGGCGGGACTGGACTCTCGGCGTGGTGACGCTGCGAACCGAAGCCGTGGGCCATGTCTTTGGCGGCGCTGCAAGAAACATGGATTTCGGCGAACTGGTGCTTGGGGTGCGGTACGGCCTTGGCCCGGTGCGTCTGGCCGCGACGGCGTGGTATGCTCCGCACCAGAGCGCGATCGGCGGCGACAATCTCCATATGCGCGCTGCTGCCGATGCGGGACTGCCGGGATTGCCGGTCACGCTGCTCGCGAGCGTGGGCTATACCACCGGCAGCGGCGATGAGCCGAGGACCGCCCGGCTGCGGCCTGCGGGTAGCTATGCCGATTGGAAGATCGGCGCCGAGTATTCCCGTTATCCGCTCACGTTCGGGCTCGACTATGTGGGCACCGATATCGCGGCAGCGCGGCTCAAGGCATCCCCTTTTGTCGATCCATCGGGCACGGGAGACCGGGTCGTTGCGCGATTGCGGTTTGCGTTCTGACCGGATGAGTCGATCACAAGCCTCGATCTGATGGTGAAAAGCGATCACTGCGATGAAGTTTACTCGCTTCCCGCACTAAGCACCTAGGCGTAGTTTTGTTCCATCGATAACCCGATGGAGTCTTTACCCATGAACATGCAAACCGGTGACGCAGCGAGTGGTTGCCCGGTTCACAAGGGCGCCGCGCGCGCCCTGCTGGGCCGCACGAACAAGGACTGGTGGCCGGAAGCGCTCCCGGTCGACATTCTTCATCAAGGCGGCGTTTCGCCTGCGCCCACGGACCCGGACTTCGATTACGCCGAGGCGTTCAAGGCGCTCGACTACGCGGCATTGAAGGCCGATCTCACCGCGTTGATGACCGATAGCCAGCCCTGGTGGCCGGCGGACTATGGGCACTACGGCCCGTTCTTCATCCGCATGGCGTGGCATGCGGCAGGTACCTATCGCACGGCGGATGGCCGCGGCGGCGCCAACAGCGGCCAGCAGCGCTTCGCCCCGCTCAATTCCTGGCCCGACAACGGCAATCTCGACAAGGCGCGGCGGCTGCTCTGGCCGATCAAGGCCAAGTACGGGAAGCATATCTCGTGGGCTGACTTGTTCGTCCTTGCGGGCAACGTCGCGATCGAATCGATGGGCGGGCCGGTGTTCGGCTTCGGCGGCGGCCGGGCTGACGTCTATGAGCCCGAGCGCGACATCTACTGGGGCCAGGAATCGCACTGGGTCGAGGGCGACGAGACGCGCATCCAGCCTGACAAGGGCATGGACCTCGAAGAACCGCTTGCCGCGATCCAGATGGGGCTGATCTATGTGAACCCGGAAGGGCCGGGCGGCGTGCCCGATCCGCTCGCATCGGCGCGCGACATCAAGATCACTTTCGCGCGCATGGCGATGGATCTGGAAGAAACGGCGGCACTGACGGCGGGCGGTCACACCTTCGGCAAGGCGCACGGTGCAGGCGATGCCGCTTTGGTCGGTCCGGCGCCTGAGGCTGCGGATATTACCGCGCAAGGCTTCGGATGGCTGAGCACGCATGGCAGCGGCAAGGGCGGCGATGCGATCACCAGCGGGATTGAAGGCGCGTGGGTCAACACGCCGACGGAATGGTCGGAGAACTACTTCCGCCTGCTGCTCGATTACGAGTACGAACTGGTTCGCTCGCCCGCCGGTGCGCACCAGTGGCAGCCGATCAATCAGCGCGAGGAGGACATGGCCCCGGCGGCGCACGATCCGAGCAAGCGCGTGCCGACGATGATGACGACGGCGGACATGGCGCTCAAGGTCGATCCCGAGTTCCGCGCGATCTCGGAGAAGTTCCGCAAGGATCACGAAGCGTTCAAGGATGCCTTCGCCCGCGCGTGGTTCAAGCTGACCCACCGCGACATGGGCCCCAAGGCGCGCTACCTCGGACCTGACGTGCCGGCGGAAGACCTGATCTGGCAGGATCCGGTGCCCGCAGGCCGCGTGCCTACCGAGGGCGAGGTGGCCGCGTTCAAGGCGGCGATCCTTGGCTCGGGGCTCGCGCCTTCGGCACTGATCAAGGCGGCCTGGGCTTCGGCCTCGACCTATCGCCGCACCGATCATCGCGGCGGTGCCAATGGTGCACGCATCCGGCTTGCGCCGCAGAAGGACTGGGCGGTGAACGATCCGGCGGAGCTTGCCGAAGTGCTTGGCGTGATCGAAAGCCTGCGCGGCAATCTTTCGGTCGCCGATGCCATCGTGCTGGCCGGTACGGCTGCGGTCGAGGCTGCGGCGAAGGCTGGTGGCTATGGCGGCGCGGTGCCCTTCACCGGCGGTCGCGGCGATGCGAGCGAGGAATGGACGGATGCGGCAAGCTTCGCGGTGCTGGAGCCGCGCGCCGATGGCTTCCGCAACTACCTTGCGGCGAAGCATTCGGTGAAGACCGAGGAACTGCTGATCGACCGAGCTTCGCTGCTTGGCCTCTCGGCGCCGGAAATGGCGGTGCTGGTGGCAGGTTTGCGGGTGCTTGGCGCGAATGCTGGCGGCAGCGAGCTTGGCGTGTTCACCGACCGCGTTGGCGTTCTCACCAACGACTTCTTCGTCAATCTGCTCGACATGGGCACGGCGTGGAGCGCGGTGGAGGGCAGCGGCGAGGAAGCGTTCGTCGGGCGCGACCGGGCAACCGGTGCGATCAAGTGGCGGGCGAGCCGGGCCGACCTCGTGTTCGGTTCGAACAGCCAGTTGCGCGCGGTGGCGGAAGTCTATGCCGAAGCGGGCGGAGCGGAAAAGTTCCAGCGCGACTTCATCAAGGCCTGGACCAAGGTGATGAACGCCGACCGCTTCGATTTGAAGTGATTAGCCCGCAAGGGTTCGCTGGAACAGCCGCCTGATCAGCCAAGGCTCGAGCAGGCGGCCCAGCACCCATAGCGCGACGAAGATACCGGCAAAGACATAGGCGGTGGTGGGCGAGAACCCTTTGCTCTCCTCATCACCGTCTTTCTTTTTGTCTTTACTGTCCTTCGTTTCATCCTTGGGCTTTTCCGGGGCGGGGGCGCCGAGGAACTTGTCGACGGGATTGAGCTGGATCTCACCCTTCTTGTCGTCCTTTTCCTTCTTGGCCTTTTCCTTGGCCAGCTCTGCCGGCGTCGGCTTGTCGAGCGTGCCGAGGAACACCGTCAACTGGGCGACGGCGAGGAACAGCAGCGGCGCGAAGAAGCAGTAGAGCAGCGCGCGGCTGACAAGGTGGTAGCGCAGCACCGGGCCTTGCTCGCCGGGCTCGATCCGCAAGGTGCCGTTATCGACGACGGAAAGCGGGTCTTGCGCCAACTGGTCGCGCTTGGTGACGAAGACAGCATCGCCCATGCGCGCATGGGTGGTGCCGGCATGTGCGAACAGCGGGTCGAGCCGGGCGAAGGCCTCATCAGGCGAAACATCGGCGGGGAGGGGCACTTCGCCCCGAATATGCCAGATCCACGTGAAGAACCGCGAGATCGATGTCTTTTCGGCCGGGGCGGGATGGCCTTCCATGCCCGAAGCGCTGAGCGAAGCCACGCGCTATTCCGCCGGAACCGCAGTGTGATCGGTGAAGAACGGCTCGCGCGATTTGCGCTCTTTCCATGCCTTCCAGCCTTCGGTGAAGGGATAGAGCATCTGCTCGCGGATCGACATGCGGCGGCCGCCTTCCATGCCGAGCAGCTCTGCCTCGCCATCGATGCAGGTGCCGAACATGCGGTCGATGAAGATAAAGGTGTTGCAGTAGTTGCTGCGGGTGGATTCAAAATCCTGCGAGTGGTGCAGGCTGTGATGCTCTGTGGTGTTGAAGGTCCACCGCCACCAGCGCGGGCTGTTGAAGCGCACATTGATGTGCTGGTAGGCGCCGACCGACATGCCGATGGCGCCTGCCAGCAGGAACGCGCGCGGCACGAAATCGAACAGGCCGCCGATGCCGAGGCCGATCAGGAACAGTTCGAGCGGATTGCCGACCGCGCCTTTGTGGACGTTGAGCTGGGTGATGTAGTGATGCACCGAGTGCGGCAGCCACAGCGGGTACCAGTTGTGCATCCCGCGATGCATCCAATACTGGCAGAAATCGAAGATGAACACGATCAGGAACGCCTGAACGAGAAGCGGCAGGCTGGTGAACCACGCGAATTTTTCGAGGTCCATGTTCTTCTGCACCGCCTCGATGATCGCATCGCTGCCGATGTAATTATCGATGAGCCGCACGCAGGTGGACGCGACGCCCACGTAGAACAGATCAGTCGCGAGTTCCTTCCAGGTGATCTGCCAGCTCTTGTGGCGCGGGTTCACGAATTCGAGGATCTGGAGGAGAAGCCGGAAGCCGATGCCGATGCCGATGGCGGTCGAGGCTTTCGCGATCGAGTTGGGCGCGTAGTACCAGAAGGCGACCATGCCGAAGAGGACGGCGGGCTGAAACCAGGTGAAGAACAGGCGCTTGATGGTGCCGCCTTCAACTTTCGGGATGTTTTCCCAGCCGATCGTAACCGGCGACTGGGTTCCGACAATCCGCTTTCCGACTCGAATACCGTCCATCATGCGTCCCCATGGTGCGGTGCAGCGACGCGGAGGATGGCAAATATTTGACAGTCGTCAAGCCCGTAGAATCGGGCCGTCAGGGGCAAAAACCTGCCGCAGTGCTGTGCCGTATGCGCTGCACTGCGGCATGAGTATTACGAAGTATTACTTCACAGGTTCTCGAGCACATACTCGGCCGAGGAAACCTTGAAGTCGCCCGGGGCTTCGACGTGGAGCTGTTCGACGACGCCATCGTTGACGACCATCGCGAAGCGCTGGCCGCGAATGCCGAGGCCGAAACCCGTGCCGTCCATGGTGAGGCCGAGGGCCTTGGCGAAATCGCCGTTGCCGTCTGCCAGCATGGTCACGTCAGCCGAACCGGACGCCGCGCCCCAGGCCTTCATCACGAAAGGATCGTTGACCGCGGTGCAGGCGATCTCGTCCACGCCCTTGGCGCGGATTTCATCGGCCTTTTCAACGAAGCCCGGGAGGTGCTTGGCCGAGCAAGTGGGCGTGAAGGCACCCGGCACCGAGAACAGCGCAACGCGCTTGCCGGCAAAGTATTCGGCGGACTGCACCGCATCGATGCCGTCAGCCGTGGCTTTCACCAGCTTCACGTCAGGCAGCTTGTCTCCAACCGCAATCGTCATGGGCAAGGATCCTCTTTGTTGTGTTGATATGTGCGTTGATGCGCAGGGGTCGATATAAGCGCGGTATGTGACAGCGCAACCATTGGGCAACCATCGGGCAACCATTGGGGGGCGATCACGCGGCCATGGTTAAGTCCGCTTCACTGCGACTCTTGAAGAACCGGTAAAGCGCGGGGCGCACATTGCGCGTTGAAGCCGGGGAGACTTCGAGGGGAGAGTCGGGACATGGGCCTTCGCCACATTGCGAGCAGAGTGAGTGCCACCGCCGCCGCGGGCGTGCTTATCATCAGCGCGGCAGCGCCTGCCAATGCCGCATCGGCCTGCTGGTCCGCCGATCTCCAACGCGCCGCAAAACTCAGGCAGCTTGACGTCATGCTGATGGTTGGATCGCTGCGATGCCGCACCACCGCGCAGGACTACCGGGCGACCTATGACCGCTTCCTCACCCGTCACCGCCTCATGCTCGGCAAGGCCAATCTCGCCATGCTGGCGGAGATGCGCCTCACACTGGGCGCAGCCGGTGCATCGGATACGCTCGACCGGGCGAGTGTGCGCATGGCCAACCAGTATGGGCAGCAGGCTGGCTACAGCTGCGCCGATCTGGGTGAGGTGACGGCGGCGCTGGCCAGTGGCGGACCTGAGGCATTGAGCCACGCGGCGGACGTGCTGATCGGCGAGGATGCCGCGCTCGTATCCTGCCCATTGCAGGTGGCGACGGCCGATGGGACGCCGCCGAGGCGGTAGGTCTTCCGGGCATGATATAAAGACTTCTTTATATCCCCATTGCGCATAGACGAGAGGCCCGCTAAGGGAGGCGCATCCAGGCCCTCCTTTTGGTGGGCGCCGTTTCGTTTGAATTGCAATCGTGGAGACTGCCTCGTGGCCAGCGTGCTTGAAGCCCAGAAGGACTATGTGATCGCCGATATCGGGCTTGCCGACTTCGGGCGCGCCGAAATCAGGATTGCCGAGACCGAAATGCCCGGCCTCATGGCCCTGCGCGAGGAATTCGGCCCGTCGCAGCCGCTCAAGGGCGCGCGCATCACTGGCTCGCTGCACATGACGATCCAGACCGCCGTGCTGATCGAGACGCTCGTCGCGCTCGGCGCCGAAGTGCGCTGGGCTACCTGCAACATTTTCTCGACGCAGGACCACGCTGCCGCTGCCATTGCGGCGGCGGGCATCCCTGTCTTCGCGATCAAGGGCGAGAGCCTTGCGGAATACTGGGACTACGTGGGTTCGATCTTCGACTGGGGTGATGATATCACTGCCAACATGATCCTCGACGATGGCGGCGACGCCACGATGTTCGCGCTGTGGGGCGCGCGCGTCGAAGCGGGCGAGAAGCTGTTCGAGCCCAGCAACGCGGAGGAAATCGAGTTCGTCCGCGCGCTGACCGCGTTCCTCAAGAAGAAGCCGGGCTACCTCACCGCGTCGGTCAAGGCCATCAAGGGCGTCTCGGAAGAGACGACGACCGGCGTTCACCGCCTCTATCAGATCGCCAAGGACGGCAAGCTGCCGTTCCCCGCGATCAACGTGAACGACAGCGTCACCAAGTCGAAGTTCGACAACCTCTATGGCTGCAAGGAATCGCTGGTCGACGCCATCCGCCGCGCGACCGACGTGATGCTCGCCGGCAAGGTTGCCTGCGTGGCCGGCTTTGGCGACGTCGGCAAGGGTTCGGCTGCCTCGCTGCGCCAGGGCGGCGCGCGCGTGATGGTCACCGAAATCGATCCGATCTGCGCGCTGCAGGCGGCGATGGAAGGCTATGAAGTCGTCACCATGGAAGAAGCGGTCAAGCGCTGCGACATCTTCGTGACCGCGACCGGCAACGAGGACGTGATCACCGCCGATCACATGAAGGCGATGAAGCCGATGTCGATCGTGTGCAACATCGGCCACTTCGACAGCGAGATCCAGATCGCCGCGCTTTCGAACTACAAGTGGACCGAAGTGAAGCCGGGCACCGACCTCGTCGAATTCCCGGACGGCAAGCAGATCATCGTGCTCGCCAAGGGCCGCCTCGTGAACCTGGGCTGCGCCACCGGCCACCCGAGCTTCGTGATGAGCGCGAGCTTTACCAACCAGACGCTGGCCCAGATCGAGCTGTTCACCAAGGCCGAGCAGTACAAGAACGAAGTCTACGTGCTGCCCAAGCACCTCGACGAGAAGGTGGCGGCGCTGCACCTCGCCAAGCTTGGCGTGCAGCTCTCGAAGCTCTCGCCCAAGCAGGCCAGCTACATCGGCGTGCCGACCGAAGGCCCGTTCAAGCCGGATCATTACCGCTACTGAGCTTCGGCCGAAGCAGTGGACGGAACGAGGCCCGTGCGAAAGCGCGGGCCTTTTTCGTATGGCGATCCCACAGCTTGTGCGGCGCGGCGCATTGTAATTTGCGGCGCTGCACCCTAGCCAAGCAGGGATGGTCCTGCCGCCGTTTGCCCTTGTTCTCATCGCGCTGGTCCTGGCCGCCTGGACGCTGGGCGCAGCGTGGGCGGTGCTGGCGGCGCGCAGCCGGCTTGCGCGGGGCGAAGCGACACAGCGGCTTGCCAGACGGCTCTCGCGGATGATCGAGGAAGCGCCGGCGCTGCCCTTGCTGGTGCGGGCCGATGGCCGAATCGAGGGGCCGTCGCGGCTCGCAGGCTGGTTCGGCCTCGATGCCATGCCGGGTTTCCTCAGCGAACTCGATGCGGGCGAGAAGGGGCTCGACGAAGTCCAGCTGTCGCAATTGAGCGATGCGGTGCGCAAGGCGCAGAAGACCGGCGCGCCGTTCGAACTCGCGCTGACGCCGCGCGGCGGCAAGCGCAGCCTGGGCGCGCGCGGGCACCTTGCCGATCCGCAGGTCTCACCCGGCGGCGCGGCGCTGGTGTGGTTCTTCGATTTTACCGAAAGCGCCAGCGAACTGCGCAAGTTGCGCGCCGAAGCCGCGTCTGCCCGGGCCGATTTCGCGGCGCTGGCGGGGCTGATCGAGGCGGCGCCGCTGCCGATGTGGTTCCGCGGGCCGGACATGGCGCTTCGGCTCGTCAACAGCGCCTATGTCAAAGCCGTTGGCGCAGCGAGCGCGGCGGATGTCGTCTCCACCGGGACCGAGCTGATCGAGCCGGTCGAAGGCGTCAGCGCGGCCAAGATCGCGCAGCAGGTCTATAACCGCCGCCTGCCCGTCGAACGCGTGGTTTCGGCCACGATCGGCGGGCAGCGCCGCTCGATCCGCGTGTCCGACCTGCCGCTGGGCGAGGACGGAGTGGCGGGCTACGCGGTCGATACCGAGGAAATGGAGGAGCTGCAGCGCCAGTTCCGCCGCTTCCGCGAGGCGCAGCGCGAAATGCTCGATACGCTCTCGGCGGGCATCGCGCAGTTCGACGAGAAGCGGAACCTGGTGTTCGCCAACCAGCCTTTCCTGCGCATTTTCAGCGTGCCGCAGGCCTGGGTGGTCGATACCCCGCCGTTTGACCGTGTGCTTGACCGGATGCGCGACAGCGCGCGCCTGCCTGAAGTGCGGGACTTTCCGGAGTGGCGGCGCGAGCGGCAGGGCTGGTTCCTTTCCCGCGAGCCGCGCGAGGAATCGTGGCATCTGGGCGACGGCACGCACCTTCGCGTGATCGGTCAGCCGATGCCCGATGGCGGCCTGCTGATGATCTTCGAGGACCGCACCGAGCAGCTCCAGCTTTCCGCCACGCGCGATACGCTGCTGCGCACCCGCACCGCGACGTTCGACAACCTGTTCGAATCGCTCGCCGTATTCGGCCCCGATGGCCGCCTGCAGCTGTGGAACCGCCGCTTTGCCAGCGAAATGGGGCTGGAGGAGGAATTCCTCGCCACCCACCCGCGCGCCGATGCTTTGCTCAGCCGGATCGCCAAGTTGCTCAAGCGCCCGGCGCAAGTGAGCACGATCGGGCAGGTGATTCAGTCCGCCTCGCTTGAGCGCAAGCAGCAGAGCGGGCGGATACTCCTCGCGGATGGGCGCTCGTTCGCCATCGCCGGGGTGCCGCTGCCCGATGGCAATGGCCTGCTGACCGTGCTCGACATCACCGATTCCGAAAAGGCCGAAGCGGCGCTGCGCGAACGCAATGCCGCGCTGGTCGAGGCCGATGCGGTGAAGACGCGCTTTATCGCCAATATGAGCTACGAATTCCGCACGCCGCTGACCTCGATCGGCGGATTTGCCGAATTGCTGCAGAGCGGGATCGCGGGCGATCTGACTCCGCAGGCGCAGGACTATGTGAGCGCCATTCTGACGTCGGTCGAACGGCTTGGAGAGCAGATCGAGAACGTGCTCGACCTATCGCAGAGCGAAGCGGGAACGCTGCCGCTTGCCGCCGAGCCGGTCGACTTGTTTCCGCTGCTTGGCGATGTGGTGCGCGAGCGGGCGGAGCGGCTGAGCGAGGCCGGCATATCGCTCGATCTGCGCGGTTCTTCGGCCATCGGCAACGCGACCGGTGATCGCAAGCGGCTGCGGCGCCTGTTTGGGCAGCTTATCGACAACGCCATTGCTGCGACGCCCAAAGGCGGACGCATCCTTGTCGAGGCCTCGCGCCGGAAAGGCGGCAAGAGCGGGAAGGGCGCGCTGCAGGTCGTCGTGTCTGACAACGGCGTGGGCATGGACCCGGCCCAGCTTGCCCGCGCGCTCGAAGGCCTCAAGATCAGCGCGGATGGCCGTTCGGTCGAACGGCGCGGCGGGGTCGGGCTGCCGTTGGTGCGCCAATTGGTTACGGCGCATGGGGGGACGTTCGAATTGCTCTCCGAGAAGGGCGAAGGAACCAGTGCCATGGTGACGCTTCCATGAAAGGAACTGGGGCATGATCATCCCCTTGCCCGATCTCGCCGCGACCGATGCTCTGGCAAAGCGCATCGCCGGACTGCTCCATCCCGGCGACGTCGTTGCGCTCAGCGGCGGTCTTGGCGCGGGCAAGACAACGCTGGCGCGCGCGATCATCGCCGCGCTGGGCTATACCGAGGAAGTGCCAAGCCCCAGCTTCGCGATCATCGAAGTCTATGATCCGCCAGCACTGCGGCTGCGCGTGGTCCATGCCGATTTCTACCGCCTCGAAGACCCGGAGGAAGTCGCCGAACTCGGCCTTGACGACTACCGCGCCGATTCGGTGCTGATCGCCGAATGGCCCGAACATGCCGGCGGCTTCGCGCATGAGGCGGCCTGCCTGTCGATAAGGCTCGAAATCCTCGAAAACGAGCGCGTCGCCATTGTCGAGGCAGGTCCGGATTGGCTAGAGCGCAGAGGATGGACGTGACCCTCCCGGATAGCCCTGTGCCTGAAAGCGCCCTGCCAGAAGGCGCGCACGCGTTTCTTGCCGCTGCCGGATGGGGCACCGCGGTGGTCGAGCCGATCCCCGGCGACGCCTCGGCGCGCCGCTATTTCCGCCTGCGCCGTCCGGGCGCAACGTCCATGCTGATGCATGCACCGCCGCCGGGCGAGGACCCGGAGCCGTTTCTGCGTGCGGCGCGCTGGCTGGACGCAAACGGCATGCGTGCGCCGCAGATCTATGCCGAGGATGCCGCGAAGGGCTTTGTCCTGCTGGAGGACTTCGGCGAAGTCCGCATGCGCGAATATGTCGATGCCTGGCCGCAGGACGAGCGCGAGGTCTATACCCATGCGGTCGATGCGCTGGTTCAGCTGCACCGGCTACCGCCCGGCCCGTTTACCGCTTATGCGCTGAGCGAGTACCAGCGCGAGGCGCGGCTCTTTGTTGAATGGTACTGCCCGGTGCAGGGCGTCGGCGTTGATCTCGCCGGGTGGACGCAGGCCTGGGAAGACGTCCTCGGCCCGCTGCTCGCGCGTCAGCGTCCGGGCGTGACAGTGCTGCGCGATTACCATGCCGAAAACATCATGCTGAATGGCGGGCTCGGCAAGCAGGGCCTGCTCGATTTCCAGGACGCGCTGGTGGGCCACGCTGCCTACGATCTGGTCTCGCTGCTGCAGGATGCGCGGCGCGAGGTTGATCCGCAGCTCGAGCGCGTGATGCTGGAGCACTACATCGTGGCAAGCGGGGCAGACGCGACCTTTGCGGAGGACTATGCCCGGCTCGGCGCGCAGCGGAACGCCAAGATCGTCGGCATTTTCGTGCGGCTGTGGCAGCGCGACGGCAAGCCGCGCTACCTCGATTACATCCCGCGCGTTTGGGGCCTGCTGGAGCGCGATCTGGCGCATCCGGCGCTCGCCCCGGTGGCACGCTGGTTCGATGCCAACGTGCCGGATGACTTGCGCGAGCGGCTTGGTGGGACGTTTAACGTATGACGAAGCTTGCGAGCGATGTGGCGATGGTGCTCGCCGCCGGGATCGGCAAGCGCATGCGCCCGCTGACCGCGACACGGCCCAAGCCGCTCGTGCGCGTGAACGGCAAGGCGCTGATCGATCACAGCCTCGACAAGCTGGTCGAAGCCGGCGTTGGCCGCGCGGTGGTCAACGTGCATTATCTGCCGGGTCAGATCGAAGCCCACCTCGCGCAGCGCAGCGCGCCGGCCACGGCCATCTCGAATGAGCGCGAAGCGCTGCTTGAAACCGGCGGCGGCATGGTCAAGGCCTTGCCGCTGATCGATGCCGATCCGTTTTTCTGCCTCAACAGCGACAACGTCTGGCTCGATGGCCCGCAGAACGTGTTCGCCGCGCTCAGCGATGCCTGGGATCCGGAAAAGATGGACGCGCTGCTGCTGCTCGTGAGCCACGCGCGGGCGTTCAATTATACCGGGCGCGGCGATTTCCACCTCGATCCGCTGGGGCGCATCAGCCGCCGCAAGGCGGGCCGGGTGGCGCCGTTCATCTACACCGGCATCCAGATCGTGTCGCAGCGCCTGCTGCGTGAGGCACCCGAAGGCTCCTTCTCGACCGGCGTGCTGTGGGATCGCGCCATCGCGGAAGGGCGGCTTTACGGCATCTCGCATACCGGCCTGTGGTTTGAAGTGGGCGCGCCGGAAATGATCGCGCCAACCGAAGCCGCACTGCAGCGTGGTTGATCGCAAGCCGAGCATCTACTCGATCGCCGCGCATCGCGGCTTTGCCGACGCACTCGTGGCGGGCCTCATCCCGCGCTACCGCGAGGAGGGCTTTGGTCTTGCGCGGCTGACCCTGCTGCTGCCGACCCGGCGTGCGGTGCGCATTGTGACCGAGGCCTTTATCCGCGCGAGCGGGCCAGAGGCGGGTTCTGGTGGCGGCCTGCTGCTGCCGCGCATGGCGGTCGTCGGCGATCTCGATCTCGACGAGACATTGGGGCCACTGCTCGATCCGCTGGGGCAGGGGGCTGATCTGCCGCCCGCCGCCGATCCTGCCACGCGGCTGCTGGCGCTGGCCGACATGCTGCGCAGCGACCCTGAGACCCGCAGCACGTCCGCGCCGGGCCTTGTCAGGCAGGCGCGGGCGATCGCGCAGGCGATGGACCGGCTCGCTGTCGAGGATGTAGATCTGGAAGCGCTGCTTGATGCGGATGTGATCGGGCTGGTCGGCGAGCTGGCCGAGCACTGGCAGCGCGGGACGGCGCAGTTCGCCCGCATTCTCGCACGGTGGCGCTCTTGCTGCGAGGAGCGCGGCGAAATCGACGCGCCCGTGCGGCGCAACCGCTTGCTGGGCCATGTGGCGGAGCGCTGGCGCCGCGAACCGCCGCCATATCCGGTGGTCGCCGCAGGTGTGACATCGGCAGCGCCAGCCATCGCGCGGTTGCTGCGCGTGGTGTCGGAGCTGCCGCAAGGGGCGGTTGTCCTGCCCGATCTCGATCTCGCGCTGCCCGATGCAGTATGGGATGCGCTGGGCGCGGCGGGGAATACCGACCATCCGGATGCGCCGGTTTTCGCCCGCGGGGATGTGGCGACCCATCCGCAGTATCACCTCAAGCTGCTGCTGGCGCGCATGGGGATCGCGCGCGGGGAAGTCTCGGCGTGGCACCGCTCCGGCCCTGCCGCCGCGCCGCCTGCGCGCAGCCGCGCGATTTCCAATCTGTTCCTGCCGCCCGAGGCGAGCACGGCCTGGGCCGAGCTTCCGGCTGAGGCGCGCCGGCTATCTGGCGTGCGCGTGATGGAAACCGCGCATCCGGAGGAGGAAGCGCAGGCCGTCGCGGTGCTGGTGCGGCAGGCGCTGGCGGAACCGGAAAAGCGCATTGCGGTGATCACGCCTGATCGCGACCTCGCGCAGCGCCTTGTCGCGCATCTGGAGCGCTGGGGCATTGCGGCGGACGATACCGCAGGCCGCCCGCTTTCGCAGACGCCGGCGGGGCGCGTGCTGTTGCAACTGGCGGAAATCGCGGCGACCTCTGCGGCGCCGGTGCCGCTGCTGGCCCTGCTCGGCCATCCGCTGGTGCGGCGCGAGGAGGGACGCGCCGCATGGCTGGAGCGGGTGCGCCAGCTTGATCTCGTGCTGCGCGGGCCGCGCCCCGGTCCGGGGCTTGAGGCCGTGCGCAGTGCGGTCGTGGCCAAGGAAAAGGATTTTCCGGGGCTGGCGGCGTGGTGGGATGAGACGGCGGCCATGCTGGCGCCGCTGGTCGATCACGCGGCCCCGCCTTTGCTTGCGCTGGGCCTCGATACGCTTTCAGAAGCGGCGGAAGCGCTGTGCGGCCCGGCAGTCTGGGGCGAAGCTGATGGCCGGGCCCTCGCGGCGTTTATCGAGCAGTGGCGCGAGGCGGCGCAGGGCAGCGCGCTGCCGGTGGAGCCTGCCGACCTCCACGCCTTGCTGAGCGATGCGCTGGCCGAAATCGCGGTGCGCCCGCCTTATGGCGGCCATCCGCGCCTTGCGGTCTATGGCCTGCTCGAAGCGCGGATGAGCAGGTCCGATCTGGTGATCTGCGCGGGGATGAGCGAGGGCAAGTGGCCTGCTTCGCCCGCGCCCGATCCGCTGCTGGCCCCGCCGGTGCTGCGCGCGTTGGGCATTCCCGGTGCCGACTTCCGCATTGGCCTTGCCGCGCACGATCTGGCCGCGGCGCTTGGCGCGCCCGAAGTCGTGCTCAGCCATGCCGCGCGTGATGCTTCGGGGCCCGTCATCCCCTCACGCTTCCTGCTGCGCATTCGCGCGATGCTGGGGCGCGAGCTGGAGAGGGAGACGGAGGCCGTCCGCATCGCGAGGATGCTCGACAAGACGGACCCTGCGCCAGCCTATCCGCAGCCCGCGCCGAGGCCGAGCGCCGAGCAGCGACGCGTCAGCATCGCCTCGACCGCGCTCGACCGGCTGCGAGGTGATCCCTACCAGTTCTATGCTTCCGCGATCATGGGCCTGCGCACGCTCGATCCGCTTGATGCCGCGCCGACGCCCGCGTGGCGCGGCACCATGGTCCACGCGGTGTTGCAGCGCTGGCACGATGGCGGGAGCCAGCGCGGGGCTCTGCTGCCGCTTGCCGAGCAGACCCTTTCCGAAATGAGCGCGCATCCGTTCATGCGCGGGCTGTGGCGGCCACGCTTGCTGGCGGCGCTGCAATGGGTGGAGGATTACAATGCCGAACTCACGCTGCTGGGGCGAGGGCCGGTGCTGTGGGAGAAGACCGGCGCGGTCGAGATCAAGGGCGTGAAACTCCACGGCCGGGCCGACCGGATCGACCGTCTGGCTGACGGGACGCTGGCGGTGGTCGACTACAAGACCGGCAAGCCGCCCTCGGGCAAGATGGTCGAGGAAGGGTACGCGCTGCAGCTTGGCCTTGTCGCGCTGATTGCCGAGCGGGGCGGCTTTGCCGGGCTTGCCGGGAAGGTCCACGGCTTCGAATACTGGTCGCTGCAGAAGAAGTCGGACGTGTTCGGCTATTGCGAGGAGCCGGTGCCGGACGGCAAGCGCAAGAAGACTGGTCTCCCGCGCGAGACTTTCGTGTCCGAGACGCTGCGGTTCCTGAGCGAAGCCATCGATACGTGGATTCTGGGCGATGCGCCGTTCACGGCGCGGCCCAATCCCGATCTGCCGGGTTATACGGACTACGACCAGTTGATGCGGCTTGAGGAATGGCAGGGCCGGGGGGCGACTTCGGCATGAGCAGGGTCTATCCGCTGCAGGACAACCAGCGCCTTGCCGTCCAGCCCGAGCGGACGGTGTGGCTCTCGGCCTCGGCCGGTACGGGCAAGACGCAGGTGCTCTCCGCGCGCGTGCTGCGGCTGCTGCTGCAGGACGGCGTATCGCCCGACCAGATCCTGTGCCTGACTTTCACGAAGGCCGGTGCGGCGGAGATGGCGACCCGCGTCAACGATGTGCTGGCGCGCTGGGTCCGGCTTCCGGAGATCGAACTGGCCGGAGAATTGAAGGCTATTGGCGCGGCTTATGGCCCCGGCGTGATCGCCCGCGCGCGCAGCCTGTTTGCCGCCGTGCTCGATTGCCCCGGTGGCGGCCTGCGCATCGAGACGATCCACGCCTTCTCGCAGTGGCTGCTGGGCGCCTTTCCTGCCGAGGCAGGCCTTGTCCCCGGCACCCGCGCGATGGAGGATCGCGACCGCGATCTGCTGCTGCGCGAAGTGCTGGCGGACCTGCTGATCACCGCGCAGGAGCAGGGCGATGACGCGCTGTTCGCGGCGCTCGAGGACCTCAGCCTGCGCATGGGTGAAGACGCGGTGCCCGCGTTCCTGCTGCGCTGCGCTTCGGCCCATGGCCTGTGGGAAGGCCCCGGCGCCTGGCAACCGCCACTGCGCCCGCGGATCAACCGGCTGCTGGGGCTGGATGCGGAGGAGGACGGTGCGGGCCTTGCCGATCTGGTGCGCGACAGCGTGTTCGACGTGCGCGCGGTCGAAGTCTGCATGGAGGCGAACCGACGCTGGGGCGCACGCACCGGCCTCGATGCGGCAGCGATCATGCAGGATTGGCTGGAAGCCAGCCCCCCTGCACGGATCGCGGGGCTTGATGGTTTTGCCGAAGTGTTCCTGACCAAGGCTGGCACCGCGCGTTCTTCCAAAAACCTCGAAAAGCACGAGCCGGCTTACGCCGACTACCAGCTTTGCGTGATCGAGGACCTGCAGCGCGTGCAGGACATGCGCGCGCTGGTCGATCTGGCTGCGCGGCTCGATCCTGCGCTCACCCTCGGCCGCCGCTTCGCGCTGGCGTGGGCCGAAGCCAAGGCGCGCGAAGGGTTCATCGATTTCGACGATCAGATCCGCGCCGCCGCCGATCTCCTCACCAAGCAGGCCCCGGCGGAGTGGATCCGCTACAAGCTCGACCGCCGCTTCGACCACATCCTCGTCGACGAGGCGCAGGATACGAACACCGCGCAGTGGCGCATCGTGCTCGATGGGCTGGTCGGCGATTTCTTCAGCGGGGAGGGGCAGCGCGGCGATGTCAACCGCACGCTGTTCGTGGTGGGTGATTACAAGCAGGCGATCTTCGGTTTCCAGGGCACCAGCCCCGAAAACTTTGCCGCCGCGCGCCAGCGGGTGCAGCGGCAGCTGGATGAGCTGGCGGGCGTTACTGCCGATCCGGACAAGGCGCTGCTGCCGCTGGGGCTGGGGCGCTCCTATCGCACCGCGCACTCGGTGCTCGCCTTCGTCGACCGGGCGATTCAGGCCATTGGCCCCGACCGTTTCGGCCTGCCCGATGCGCCCGAACGCCATCAGGGCGATATGGAGCGTCCCGGCCTTGTCACGCTGTGGAAGCCTGTTGGCGGCGCGCCGGAAGAGGAGGACGACACGCCGCCGGGCGAAGGCGACGAGGGCGCCGAGACATGGCTTTCGCGCCCCGATCGCGTGATGGCGGACCAGATCGCGCAGCAAGTCAGCGCATGGCTCAGCAAGGGCTTCCCGCTCCACAAAGGCGGCCCGCGGCGGGCTACGCCGGGCGATGTCATGGTGCTGGTACGCTCGCGCAAGGCGCTGGCCGGGCTGATCGTGGCGCGGCTCCATGCGCGCGGGGTGCCGGTGGCGGGGGTGGACCGCCTGCGCCTCGGCGCGCCGCTTGCGGTCAAGGACCTCGTCGCGGCGCTGCGGTTTTGCGCGCAGCCGCTCGATGATCTCAACCTTGCGTCGCTGCTGGTCTCGCCGCTGGTGGGCTGGTCGCAGGATATGCTGCTGGAGCATGGCTACCGCACGAGGGGTGTGCGGCTGTGGGATCACCTGCGCAAGACCGAGGGGCCAGCCACCTTCCCGGCGATGGAGCAACTGCGAGGGCTGCTCTCCCGCGCCGATTTCGGCACTCCGGCGCAATTGCTGCACTGGCTACTGGTGGGCCCATGGCAGGGCAGGCGCAAACTGGTGGCCCGGCTTGGTGAAGAAGCGAGCGATCCCATCGACGAACTGCTCAACGCCGCCATGGCCTATGCGGGCGGTCAGACGCCGAGCCTCGTGGGCTTCCTGCAGTGGTTCGACGTGGGTGATGGCGAGCTGAAGCGCGAGGCCGGGCAGAAGTCCGATCTCGTGCGGGTGATGACCGTGCATGGCTCGAAGGGCCTCGAAGCGCCCATCGTGATTCTTGCCGATGCCGCCGCCGATCCGGACAAGTCCTCCCCGCGCGGGCTGAGCCTTGAGGAGCAGGTGGTGGACGAGCGCCGCACTGTGCCGCTGCCGCCCTTGCGCAAGGCCGAGCAGGCCGGGCCTGTTCGCGCAGCAGCCGAACGTGCCGCAGCGGCCGAGCGCGAGGAGCACTGGCGCCTGCTTTATGTGGCGATGACGCGCGCGGAGGAAGCGCTGTTTATCGGCGGCGCGCTGGGCAGCAAGGCCAAGGCGGTGCCGGAGGAAAGCTGGTATGCGCAGCTAGCGCCGTTGTTCGGCGACGAGGACGGCGAGTGGCGCGACGATCCGATCTGGGGCGCCTCGCGCCAGCTTGGCGGGCTGGGGCCGCTGCCGCCGGCGCTTGCCGCCACGGCCTCCGCCTCCGCGCCTGGGCCTGCGCCGCGCGAGGACCTGCCGGATTGGCTCGATGCCCCGCTTCCCGCTGAGCCCCGCCCGCCGCGCCCGCTGGCGCCATCCGGCCTTGGCGACGTGGACGACGCGCCTGATCCGCCGACACGGCCCGGTCCTGCGGCGCGCGTGGCGGCGCGGCGCGGCACCTTGCTCCACAAGCTGATCGAGCGCCTGCCGGAGCTTGCGCCGGAAGCACGCGGCGAT
Source organism: uncultured Novosphingobium sp. (assembly GCA_964413325.1). Taxonomy (GTDB): domain Bacteria; phylum Pseudomonadota; class Alphaproteobacteria; order Sphingomonadales; family Sphingomonadaceae; genus Novosphingobium. The sequence goes on from CAYPRK010000001.1 coordinate 435,452, forward strand.
GCAGCGCGCAGCTGGCTGGCGCGCATGGCTGCCGAGTTCACGCCGGAGGAGCGCGAGACGATGGCGGATGCTTCCCTGCGCGTGCTGGCCGAACCTGCCTGGGCCGAAGTCTTTGGCGCAGGCTCGCTCGCCGAAGTGCCGATCGCGGCTGTGGTTGGCGAACGTGTGGTCAGCGGCACGATCGACCGTCTGCTGGTACAGGACACCCGCGTCCGCATTGTCGATTTCAAGACCGACCGCCGCCCGCCGCAGGATATCGCGCAAGTGCCGCTCGCCAGCTTGCGCCAGATGGCGGCCTATGTCGCGGCGCTGGAAGTGATCTATCCCGGCCGCCGGGTTGAAGCCGCGCTGCTCTATACCCACACGCCCCGGGTGATCGAGCTCGGCGCCGAGGTGATCGCGGCGCACAAGCCTGCCCTTCAGGCCGCGCAGGAAAGCTTTTAGCACGCGTTTCTTGCGCGCCGCGCCAGACCGCTTACATACCGGTCAAACCTCAAGGAGTTCCCCGCCATGGCCACCAAAGCCGTTACCGATGCCAGCTTCGCCACCGACGTTCTGGGCGCCGACAAGCCCGTGCTCGTCGACTTCTGGGCCGACTGGTGCGGCCCCTGCAAGATGATCGCCCCCGCGCTTGAAGAAATCTCGGAAGAGCTGGCTGACAAGGTCTCCATCGTGAAGATGGACATCATGGAAAACACCGGCGTGCCCGGCGAAATCGGCGTGCAGTCGATCCCGCTGATGGTGCTGTTCAAGGATGGCAAGCCGGTCGCCCAGAAGCTCGGCGCTGCGCCCAAGAGCCAGCTCAAGGGCTGGCTGGAGAGCGTTCTCTAAGCTTCTGTCTGATTGCCGGTTGGCAAGGCTGGAACGGGGTGCAAGACTAAGCGTTTGCACCCCAGTTTCGGAGATTGCCCTGATGCCCACTTCTGCCCGTCCCCGGTTTGCCCCTCTTTTTGCCGCTGCGCTGCTGGCTTCGGCCACGCCCTTCGCCGCTCAGGCCGCACCGGACGGCGACAGCGCCGCGATTGCGCGAATCATTGATGAAGGCATGAACCGCAGCGAGGCGATGACCACCGCCTCCGCGCTGATGGACCGCATCGGCCCGCGCCTCACCAATTCCGAAAACCATCGCAAGGCGGAAAGCTGGGCGATGGACCTGTTCAAGCAGCGCGGTCTGGCGAACATCCATGTCGAGCCGTTCGATTTCGGCGTGGGTTGGAACCTCGACAGCTATTCCGTCGCCATGGTCACCCCGCGCGCGCTGCCGCTGACGGCCATTCCGGTGGCGTGGTCCCCGCCGACGGCAGGGACGGTGCAGGCCCCGGTGGTGATCGCGCCGATGTCGCGCGAGGAGCACTTCGCCGAGTGGAAGGGCAAGCTGGCGGGCAAGATCGTGCTCGTTTCGCTGCCGGGCCAGACCAGCGAGAGCAAGGGGCCGGTGTTCCAGCGCTACACCGATGCCGATATCGCCGCGCTCGATACCTACACCAAGCCCGATTTCGATCCGGACGCGCCGGCGATGCAGGTCCGCAATCGCCGGTTCTTCGGCAAGCTGGCCGCGTTCCTGAAGGCCGAGGGTGCGCTCGCTGTCGTCAAGATGAGCTACCGCGACGGCAAGCTCGTCCACGGCGAGGGCTATGATTTCCAGCCCGGCCAGACCCTTGCGCTGCCCGCCGTCGAACTGGCGCAGGAGGACTACCGCAAGCTGGTCCGCCTCGCGAAGACGGGAGCTGCGCCCGAAATCGCGATCTCAGTCGCCGCACGCTATGACGAAAGCAACCTGAAGGCCGAGAACGTCGTGGCCGAAATCCCGGGGAGTGATCCCAAAGCGGGCTATGTCATGGCCGGCGCGCATTTCGACAGCTGGATCGCCGGTGACGGTGCCAATGACAACGGCGCGGGCAGCATCACGGTGCTCGAGGCGGCGCGGCTGATTGCAAAGCTTGGCGTGAAGCCCAAGCGCACGATCCGCTTCGTGCTGTGGAGCGGCGAGGAGCAGGGCCTGCTCGGCAGCCGCGCTTATATCGATCAGCACTATGCAAGCCGTCCGGTCGATCCCTCGCTCAAGGGTATCGACAGCTACATCGCGTGGCGCAATGCCTTCCCGATCACGCCAAAGCCGGAATACAGCCAGCTCAAGGCCTACTTCAACATGGACAACGGCTCGGGCCGGTTCCGCGGCATCTACAGCGAAGGCAATCTCGGCGCGGAAAAGCTGCTCAAGGAATGGCTGTCACCATTCGACATGCTGGGGGCGGACAAGCTGGTGGTGAGCAAGACCGGTGGCACTGATCACGTGTTCATGCAGGCGATCGGATTGCCGGGCTACCAGTTCATCCAGGACCCGCTGGATTATGACAGCCGCGTCCACCACTCCAACCTCGATACGGTGGACCACATGCGCGCCGATGACATGCGGCAGGCAGCGGTGATCATGGCCGGGATGCTGTGGCAGGCCGCCAATAGCGACAAGGAACTGCCGCGCGCCGTGCTGCCGACGCAGCCCGCACCGACCGATCCGTTCAAGGTCAAGGACCCCTCGCAGTAGTCTGTTCCGCTGACGCGGAAGGCGGTACCAGCCCGCTCCCCCGCCCGGCCACCCATTCAGGGTACTCTCGTGGGTGGCCGGGCGGGGGAGCGGGCTGGTACCGCCCTGTTTCGGCTAGGCCGAAACAGCAATCAAATGCCTAGACTGTGCTTCACGAACTGGTCGAACAGTGCGGGCGAAGAGGCTGCAAAAAGGCCTTTTTGCCCGTGCTGATCGGCGCGGTAGGGTGAGCCATCCGGCCGCGCTGCCATGCCGCCGGCCTCGTTCACGAACAGCACGCCTGCAGCATGGTCCCACGGCAAGGTGCGCTCGAACACCGAGATGTCGTTCACGCCGAGGACGAGGCGCGGGTACTGCTCGGCAGCGCAGCGGGGGATGTCGACCAGCGTGTAGTAAGGGGCGATCCGGGCCTGCACCTCGGCGCGCTGCGCGGGATCGAGGAACACCGTGCTGATCGCTGCAATCGGCGGCGTCTCGCCAGTCGTGCGCGCCGATACGCGCTCGCCGTTCACGAACGCGCCCTTGCCTTTGTGCGCGATGCACAGCCGGTCCTGCAGCGGATCGTAGATCCACCCGCTCTGCGTCTCGCCGCCATCGCTGAGCGCGAGGATGATGCCGAAGGGCGGCTTGCCTGCGGCGAAGTTGTTGGTGCCGTCGACCGGATCGATGATCCAGCACAGCCCGCTATCGAGCCGGGAAGCAAGAGCGGGATCTGCGTGCACCGCTTCCTCGCCGACGATGGCCGCTTCGGGGAGGATTGCTGCAAGGCCCTCTGCCAGCAAGGCTTCCGCCTCGGTATCGGCAATCGTCACCATGTCGTTCGCCGCCTTGGCGATGACTTCATGCTCGGCCAGCGTCTGGTAGCGCGGCAGGATGGCCTCCTGCGCAACGCGGCGCATGAGGGCGGCAACGGCGGTGTCGAGCGCGGTCATGTCAGCGGGATCATCACGTTGTCTGCATAACCGGGGCGATCCTGCAGGAGGGCGTACCAGCGTGCGAGATGGGGGAGGTCCGGCCGTTCGACCGGGAGCGAGAAGTAGGTATGGGCATAGACGCCCATCGGAATGTCGGCGATCCCGAAATCGGCTCCGGAAAGCCACGGACGCCTGCCCAGTTCATCATCGAGCAGGGCCATCATTCCCGCTGCGGCCTTCGCCGAATGAGCCACGGCGGGGTCGCTGCCATCCTTGCCTTGTCGGACGCAGCCGAGGAAAGCATCGCGCTGAGCATCAGCGAAGTGGAACTGCCAGTCCATCCACTTGTCGCCCTGCGCCCGCTCGGCAGGATCATCGCTGCGCAGCGCCGGGGCGTAGGTATCGGCCAGATAGCGCAGGATCGCGTTCGATTCCCACAGGACGACCGCGCCGTCCTCGATAGTGGGGATCATGCGATTGGGATTGAGCCGGAGGTACTCCGGCGTGAAGCCGAACCTGCCACCCATGTCGATGCGCCGGTGGGGAAGGCCCATCTCGATCACCGCCCACGCGATCTTCTTGACGTTGTGCGAATTGAGGCGGCCCCAGATGGTGATCATGGCCGGGCTCAACTGCGATAATCGGCGTTGATCGCGATGTAGCCGTGGGTGAGATCGCAGGTCCACACGGTCGCGCGGCCTTCGCCGAGGCCCAGATCGACCTCGATGGTGATCTCCTGCCCCTTGAGGTGCGCGGCGACCGGGGTTTCGTCATAATCGGCAAGGGGCTGGCCCTCGCGCGCGGCCCAGGTACCGCCGAAGCCGATGGAGAGCTTGTCCCGGTCCGCTGGCTCGCCCGCCTTGCCGACAGCCATGACGACGCGGCCCCAGTTGGCGTCCTCGCCCGCGATGGCGGTCTTCACGAGCGGCGAATTGGCGATGGCGAGGCCGACGCGGCGGGCGCTGGCATTGCTGACGGCGCCGGAGACGGTCACGGCGATGAACTTCTGCGCGCCTTCGCCATCGCGCACGACGAGGTGGGCGAGTTGGCGGCAGACATCGTGCAGAGCGGCGGCGAAGGCATCGGCGCCGGCGCTGTCTGCGGAAACGAGCGGAGCATTGCCTGCAGCGCCGGTGGCAAAGGCAAGCACGGTGTCACTGGTCGAGGTGTCGCTGTCGACGGTGATGCACGAGAAGGTGCGCTGGTTGGCGTCCGAAAGGCAGGCCTGCAGGAACGCCGGATCGACGGCGGCATCGGTGAAGACGTATCCCAGCATGGTCGCCATATCAGGCGCGATCATGCCGCTGCCCTTGATGATGGCGCTAAGCGTGACCTTGACGCCGCCGACCATGGCGGTGGCCATTGCGCCCTTGGCGAAGGTGTCGGTCGTGCCGATGGTGTTGGCGGCATCCTCCCAGGAGCACGGCTCGGCCTGCAGCGCGGCTTCGATCCCGGCGCGCGCCTTGTCCTTGGGCAGCGGCACGCCGATCACGCCGGTGGAGGAGACGAAAACTTCCTCGCGCGCACAGCCAAGATGCCCGGCTACCTGATCCATGATTGCCTCGACCGCCTCGCGTCCGCGATAGCCGGTGAAGGCGTTGGAATTGCCGGCATTGACCACCAGCGCCCGCGCGCGGCCCTGCGCGACGTTCTGACGCCCGAGCTCGACTTCCGATGAACAGCAGACGTTGCGGGTGAACATGCCCGCCACTGCCGTACCCTCGGCCAGCTCGACAAAGGTCAGATCGCAGCGGCCCCAGTCCTTGTACCCGGCGCGGGCAATGCGCGGTGTCGCTCCGGCAATGGCGGGAAGCGCGGGGAAGGGCTGGGCGAGGGGGGAAACGGCGTGGCTCATGACGTGAGGCCCTAGCGCGGGGGGCGGCGGGGTTCAATTCCCGCAATAAATCTGCCGCGCGGTGGTGGACGTTCTTTGCAATTACGCTTATCTGCGCCTCTGATGCGGCTTTTGCTCGTCCTTCTTGCCCTGCTTTCGGGCCTTTCGCTTGCCGAAGTGACGGCTTCTTCCGCCCGTGCGGAAGTGGTCGGTGCAGCTTCGGGCGCGGTTATGGCAGCAAGTCAGGCGCAGCAGGCTCACGTCAGCCTGGCCAAGGCCCAGCGGCCGACTTGCGCTCGGCGTCTCGTGCGCACCATCGTGCTCCCGGTCGCCGCGTTTGCCCGCACGATCAGCATCGTGATCTGCGACCGCCCGCTCGAGTAGCGCGCGCTTTCCATACGCTTCCCGCTTCCGTGCCCCCGCGCGGACGTCTGACCAGCGCGGCAATTTCCGCGCACTCCCATTTCACAACAGGAATCCAGCTATGCTCGGCAGCATTGCCAAGGCCATTTTCGGGTCGTCCAACGATCGTTACGTCAAGTCGCTCGACAAGACTGTGCGCGCCATCGCCGCGTTCGAGCCCGAAATGCAGGCGCTCAGCGACGAGGAACTGCAGGGCCAGACCGCCAAGCTGCGGGCCAAGCTCGAAGCCGGCCAGACGCTTGACGATATCCTCCCCGAAGCCTTTGCCACCTGCCGCGAAGCCTCGCGCCGCGTGCTCGGCATGCGCCACTTCGATGTGCAGATGATCGGCGGCATCGTGCTCCACCGCGGCGAAATCGCGGAAATGCGCACCGGTGAAGGCAAGACGCTGGTGGCGACGCTTGCGTCCTACCTCAACGCGATCGAGGGCAAGGGCGTCCACGTCGTCACCGTGAACGACTACCTCGCCCGGCGCGACGCCGAATGGATGGGCCAGATCCACAAGTTCCTCGGCCTCACCGTCGGCGTGATCGTGCCCAACATGAACGAGTACGAGCGGCGGCAGGCCTATGAGGCCGACATCACGTACGCCACCAACAACGAACTCGGTTTTGACTACCTGCGCGACAACATGAAGCACGAGCGGAGCCAGATGGTGCACCGCCCGTTCAACTTCGCGATTGTCGACGAAGTGGACTCGATCCTCATCGACGAAGCGCGCACCCCGCTGATCATTTCCGGCCCGACCGACGACAAGAGCGAGCTCTATGTCTCGGTCGACGCGGTGGTGAAGCAGATCGACCCTTCGCTCTACGAGGCGGACGAGAAGACCAAGAACATCTCGCTCACCGAGGACGGTGTCGAATGGGTCGAGCGCAAGCTGGAGGAAGCCGGGCTGCTCGTCGGCTCGAACCTCTACGATGTCGAGAACACGATGGTGGTTCACCACCTCGATCAGGCGCTCAAGGCCAACGTCATGTTCAAGCGGGACATCGACTACATCGTGAAGGACGGCAAGGTCGTCATCATCGACGAGTTCACCGGGCGCATGATGGATGGCCGCCGCTGGTCGAACGGCTTGCATCAGGCGGTCGAAGCCAAGGAAGGCGTGCAGATCGAGCCGGAAAACCAGACGATGGCCTCGATCACCTTCCAGAACTACTTCCGCATGTATCCCAAGCTTTCGGGCATGACCGGCACGGCCGCGACCGAAGCGCCGGAATTCTTCGACATCTACAAGATGAACGTCGTCACCATCCCGACCAACGTGCCGGTACAGCGCGTCGACGAGGAAGACGAGTTCTACAAGAACACGCAGGACAAGTTCCAGGCGATCGCGAAGCTGATCCGCACCCGTTACGATACCGGGCAGCCGGTGCTGGTTGGTACGGTCTCGATCGAGAAGTCGGAAATGCTCTCCGAATTCCTCAATCAGGAAGGCGTGAAGCACAACGTCCTCAACGCCCGGTTCCACGAGATGGAAGCGCATATCGTGGCGCAGGCCGGCCGCATCGGCGCGGTGACCATCGCCACCAACATGGCCGGTCGCGGTACGGACATCCAGCTTGGCGGCAATGCCGAATTCCGCATCGAGGACGAACTGCGCGATGTGCCCGAGGGGCCTGAGCGCGAGGCAGGGATCGCCCGGATCAAGGCGGAAGTTGCCGAGGAAAAGGCCAAGGTGCTCGCCGCTGGCGGTCTATGCGTGATCGGCACCGAGCGGCACGAAAGCCGCCGCATCGACAACCAGCTGCGCGGCCGTTCGGGCCGTCAGGGCGACCCGGGCCTCTCGAAGTTCTACCTCTGCCTCGAGGACGATCTGCTGCGGATCTTCGGGCCGGACACGCTGTTTGCCCGCATGATGAATTCCAACCTTGCCGACGGCGAGGCGATCGGTTCGCGCTGGCTGTCAAAGGCGATCGAGACCGCGCAGAAGAAGGTCGAGGCGCGCAATTACGACGTGCGCAAGCAGGTCGTCGAATACGACAACGTGATGAACGACCAGCGCAAGGTGATCTACGAGCAGCGCGCCGACATCATGGACGCCGAGGCAGTTGATGATGTCGTGCTCGACATGCGTCAGGACACGATCAACGCCATCGTCGCCGATGCCTGCCCGCCGGGTTCGTACCCCGAGCAGTGGAACGTGCCGGCGCTTGCCGAGCGCGTGGACCAGATCCTTGGGCTCGAGCCGCCGTTCGACGCCTGGCTGACGGAAGACGGCCTCGAACCGGACGTCATCGAGGAGCGGATTGCCGCGCTGGCAGAAGCGAAGATGGCGGCGAAGCTGGAGACGGTGGAGCCTGCCTCGTGGCGCAATCTTGAAAAGTCGGTGCTGCTCGAGCGGCTCGATCACCACTGGAAGGAGCACCTCGCGACGCTCGACGCGCTGCGGCAGGTGGTGTTCCTGCGCGCCTATGCGCAGAAGACGCCGATCAACGAATACAAGCAGGAAGCGTTCGGCCTGTTCGAGAAGATGCTCGAGGTGATCCGCGAGGATGTGACGCGGATCCTCATGACGAGCGAAATCCGCATGACGTCCCCCGAAGACTTCCAGCTTCCGGAACTACCGGATTTCCTCACCAGCCATATCGATCCGCTGACCGGTGAGGACGATGCGCGGGCGGTCCCGGCCGGACAATTGTTCGGTACGTTCACCCCGCCGATGGCCGGTTCGGGTGCGCTGGCGGCTGCGGGAACCGATCCTTATGCCGGCATGGGAATCAGCCGGAACGCGGCCTGTCCGTGCGGATCGGGGCAAAAGTACAAGCATTGCCACGGCGCGCTGGCCTGAGGGGAGGGCCACCTGCGTGGGGACAGGCTGGCAGGCTGGCTGGTGCCAGTCTGGTGCGAGTCTCACACCAGATGCAGCCGTAACGGACTGATTTGTTATGTTATAATGCTGATGGCTTCTGGGAAGTCGGCAATACGAAGCAGCAGGTGCAGGCCGCGAGCCGACCACGATGCTGTGCCGATTTGGAGCAAACGGGCCGAAGTTGATTGGTAAACAGAGGTTTACCAATCGTCTAAACCCGTTTGACTCGAGGTCTTTGCCCTTGCTACGCCCGACCAAACACAAAGAGCGGGGCCGCAACAACCGCAGCATTCTGAATGAGGGCCTCGGCCATGGGAGAGGGGGGAAGCAGCGGCAGACGCTGGGCAGTTGCCGCCCTCGGGCGCCAGCTTGCGTGCGCCTTCGCTCTGGCGCTAACCCAATTGGCCATCGGGCTTCCTTCCGCAGCGCAGGCCCAGGTCAGCACACCGACGATTTCCGGCCCGAGCCGCGATGAACTTGGCGGCATTACCCGCGCGCCTGCCGTTCAGGCTCCGCGCCTGACCGTTTCCGGTGGCATCGAGCGTTCGGGTTGCCCGCTGGCCGATCCGCAATTCGCCAAGATCACCACCACCATCACCGCCGTCACTTTCAACAACCTCAAGGGCGCGACCGCCGAGGACATGGAAGCGGCGTGGAAACCTTTCGCCGGAACGCCGCAGCCGATCGCCGTGCTCTGCGAAATCCGCGATGCGGCAGCGACCATCTTGCGCGGCAAGGGCTATCTCGCCGCCGTACAGGTCCCGGTCCAGCGCATCGAGAACGGACAGGTCCGGCTCGAGGTGCTCTACGCCCGCATCACCGCGATCCGCGCGCGGGGCGAAACCCGCGGGGCCGAGCGCAAGCTGATGGCCTATCTGGGCCGGCTGACGCAGGACGACATCTTCGATCGCAACAAGGCCGAACGATATCTGCTGCTGGCGCGTGATCTGCCCGGCTACAATGTGCAGCTCACCTTGCGCCCGGCAGGCACCGCGCCGGGCGATCTGATCGGTGAAGTCACCGTGCTGCGTCAGGCGGTTACAGCTGATTTCTCGGTCCAGAACCTCGCTTCGGCGGCAACCGGGCGCTGGGGCGGGCAACTGCGCGTGCAGGCGTTCGGGATCACGGGGGAGGGGGATGCGACCACGCTGTCGTATTATTCCACCTCTGACTTTCGCGAGCAGCGCATCTTTCAGGCGAGCCATGAATTCCGGCCCGGCAGCGAGGGGCTCGTCCTTGGCGCATCGCTGACGTATGCGTGGACGCAGCCCGATCTTGGGCAGGCCGCGCGCGGTGCCAAACTCGATGCGACCACTCTGCTCGCCAGCCTCTATGCCCGCTATCCGCTGGTGCGTTCGCAGGCAGGCGATCTCTGGCTCGGCGGCGGGTTCGATCTGCTCAATCAGGACGCGACGCTCATCCTGCCGCTCAGCCGCGACCGACTGCGGGTGTTCTGGGCGCGGCTCGATTTCGACCGCATGGACCTCTCCCGCGCCGAACCGGCATGGCGCTTCGATGGCTCGCTCGAAGTGCGGCAGGGTGTGTCGGGGCTGGGGGCCTCTCGCCCTTGCATTGGCGCGGCCTGCGGCAGCACTGTGCCGACCAGCAGGTTCGATGCATCGCCCGCAGCAACAGTGGTGCGCGCAGAGGTCGAGTATGAGCGGGCCTTGGGCCGCTTCTCGCTCGCCGTCCATCCGCGCGGGCAATATGCTTTTCGCAAAGTGCTCGGTTTTGAAGCATTTGCGCCGGGAAATTACACGGTCGGACGAGGGTACGACCCCGGTGCGATCACCGGAGACAGCGGCGTCGGCGTGGCGACCGAACTGCGCGGACCGCATGTGCCGATTGGCCACGGCAACGGCCCGGTGGTCCAGCCCTTTGCCTTCTTCGATGCCGCATGGGCGTGGGATCGCGGCGCGGGCAAGCCCCAGCGGCTGAGTTCGGTGGGCGGTGGGCTTCGGGCCGAACTCGGCAGCCGGTTCCGGCTCGACGCCAGCGTGGCCGTCCCGCTTGACCGGGCCGGATTCAACGGTCGCAAGCCTGCGCCGCGTGTGCTGGTCTCGCTCACCACGCGCCTCTTGCCGTGGGGAGGCCGCTGATGCGCGGGAGGATTGCCAGCGCTTCGTCCTTGCTCGCCATCGCAGCGATTCTGGCCGCCACGCCGATGGCGGTGCGGGCGCAGTCGTTCAACGCGACGGGCACGATTGTGGCCGGTTCCGGGGTAGTACAGACCGCTCCGGGCAGCACGACGGTGTTCACCGACTCGCCGAGCGTGGTGATCAACTGGACCCCGACCGACACGGCGACCGGCGGCGGCCCGATCAATTTCCAGAGCGCGGGGACAACCGCCGATTTCGCCAATCGCGATGCGACGACGCTGAATGTCCTCAACCGGATCATACCGACGGACGTGACCCGGCCGATCGTGTTCAACGGCACGGTCACCTCGCGGCTCGTCGATCTGGCAACCGGCGCGTCGAGCAAGGGCGGAACCCTGTTCTTCTACAGCCCCGGCGGCATTCTGGTATCCTCCACCGGTGTGTTCGATGTCGGCAACCTGGCGCTTTCCGCATCCGATCTGGCTTACGATGCAACAGCCGGAACGTTCGGAACCGGCGGTACTTACAGCTTCTTGCCTGCCAATGCTGGCAGCCGGGTTGAGGTTCAGAAGGGGGCCAGGATCTCTGCCGGACCGATCAGTGCCTATGTGGCGCTGGTTGCCCCCAAGGTGATCAATTCGGGCACGATCAACGTCGATGGTTCGGCGGTGATTGTCGCAGCGGATGCGTCGACCATCACCTTCCGCCCGAATGGCCTGTTCGACATCCGGATCGACCAGCCCACCAGCGCGGTCGGCGAAGTCATCACCAATGATGGAACGATCACCGGTCCGGTCGGTTCGATCAACACGGCGCACCGGGTCTACATGGTGGCCGTACCCAAGAACGATGCCATCACCATGGCGATCAAGTCCGGCAGCTCGCTCGGCTTCGATGTCGCTGGCGCGGCGGACGTCGTTGGCAATGCGATCGTGCTGTCCGCCGGTTTCAACATCAAGGACGGCGCGATCGATGCTGTCCGTGCACCCGCGAGCGAAGCATTTCCGGCAGGTATTGCCATCGGCGGGATCACGGCAACTTCACAGATCACTGCGAGGGCCACCGGGCAGGCCTCGCTCACGGTTGCAGCGGGCGAGACGGCCAGCCTTGCCTCCAATCTCAACCTTGCCGGGGTGCAGGACCCGGCAGCGGCTACCACGGACGGGGCCTTCATTTCGGTCGGCGGCATCGGCTCGGCACTCGATCTCAAAGGCAACCTGCAGCTTACCGCGCTCGACGGCGGGGAAGTCACCAATAGCGGGTTTACCGACAGCGGTAGCGCTTCGATCACGGTTGACCGGGGCACGCTCACAGTCGGCGGCAGCGCAAACATCAGCACGTCGCGGGCGCCCACCGCCGCGCAGGACGCCCTTGCCGGCAATGCGACCATCACCGCCCGAAACGGGGCGAAAGTCGATTTCTCGCAGGATCTGACGATTGCGGCCGACGCCACCGGACTGACGAGGCAGGACGTACCGCCCGGGCCGAACGTGGGCACCGGGGGTGAAGCACGGCTCGGGCTCGAGAGCGGATCGAGCGTCACGATCGGGGGCAATCTCACGCTCAGCGCGACCGGCACCGGCGGGTCGGTCTTGCTTGACGGGGTCGAAGGTGCAGCCGGCGCGGGCGGCACGGCGGTGATCGAAGGCAAGGCGGACGCGGGTACGCTTGTGGTCACCGGATCGGCCCTGCTCGATGCGCGGGGCTTTGGCGGTGCCGGGCTGAACTGCACGACCTGCACGGTCGAAGGCGGCGCAGGCGCGGGTGGAACCGCAAGCATCATCGCGGCCAAGGGCGCTGGATTCACTTTCGGCTATACCGTCACGGTCGATGCATCGGCTCAGGGCGGGGCTGCCGCGGTCGATTCCGGCAAGACCGGCGGCGCGGCACAAGGCGGCACCGCCTTTGTCCGCACGGACGGCGGCACCATGACCATCGCGCAGTCGCTCGCTGTCCAGGCGCAGGGTACGGGCGGTGCCGGTGCGACCACGAATGCAGCGGCTTCCGGTTTCCCGGGCGCGGGCGGCACCGGTGGCAGCGGCACCGGCGGCGATGCCAGCGTTACGGCAGGCGATGCCCTCGCGATTGGCGGCGGCGGTTCGATCGCGGTGGTGGGCACCACGCTGGTCTCCAGCGCCGGAACGGGCGGCAATGCCGAAACTGGCGGCGCTGGCTTTGGCGGTACGGCCCGGGTTTCGGCACGCAATGGCGGCGTCACCGGTTCGGCACTGCTGGTGCAGGCTGACGGTGCCGGTGGCACTGGCTACAACGCGGGGGCCGGCGGCGCGGGGCAGGGCAAGACGGCTGAGGTCATCGCCTACAGCGCGCTGGAAGGCAGCTCCAATGTCACCTACTCCAGCGCCAATGTGAGCGCGCGGGGGGATGGCGGTCAGGGCAGTTCGCCCGCCTTCTTTGACGGCGTTGGCGGCGCGGGCGGCAGCGGCACCGGCGGCAGCGTGCGCTTGCTGGCCGAGGCGGGCAACGGTGTCGTCTCCATTGGCGAAACCAGCCTGGATGCCGGAGGGACCGGCGGGAATGGCGGTGACGGCTTTACTATCTCCAGCGTTCCGACCACCGGCCAGAGCGGCGGCGCAGGCGGCGTAGGGCGCGCGGGGACGGCCCAGATCGGCGTGGTGAGCGGGCTGGACACCGGCGCTATCAATACCGGCGCGGCGAACCTTTCAGACGTCACGCTGACCGCGCGCGGGACAGGCGGCGCGGGCGGTCTGCCAAGCGCGGGTGCATCGACGCCCGGCGCCTATGGCAATGGCGGCAATGGCTATGGCGGCGGCGCGACACTGGTTGCGCAGGGCGGCAAGGTCACCCTTGCGGGAATCGGGCTGTTCGATGCGGGCGGGCTTGGCGGCTCCACCGGTGCTGGTGGGCAGGCCGGAGACGGCTTCGTCGGCGATGCAGGCAGCGCGCCGGTGCCGTTTGGCGTGCGGCTCGAAGTGGGCAGCCGCACCGGGCAGCCCGCACAACTTGGCTCGCTTGTCGCGACCGATCTCTCGTTCATTGCCTCGGCGGAGACGGGCAAGGGCGGCACCGCAGGGAATGCTGTGGTGCTTGGCCGGCCGCTGGGTTGGCTGATGAGCGGCGGGACCATCGATGCGGGCAACCTCAGCTTCCTCGCCGTCGGCACGCCGGCAGGAACAGCGCCATCCTCCGACATCGGGCTTGCCGGGGGCACTGTTACGCTGACGGGCGACCTGAGTTTCGTGACTCCCGGCACGTTGACCGCGACGCTCGACGGCGCTGATGTGCGAGCGGTCAACGCGACGCTCACCGCGGCGGATTGGCTGGAAGGGCTTATCCCCACCGGAACCGTTGGCACCTTGTTCGGCAGCAGTTCGGTATCGCTGGGCACATCCGGCAATCTGTTCGGCCACTTTTCCGCAAACAGCGGCGGCGCACTCAGTCTCAACGCTATTGGTGGCCTCGCCCGCCTCGATGATCTGACGGCAGCGGGCGATATCAGTGTCTCCGCCCTGACGACGGTGGCGCTCGGCAATGTCCTCGCGGGCGGCGCGGCTTTGATCACTGCGCCGGGCAACGTCACCACCGGGAATGTCGCGGCCACCGGTTCGGTCACGGTGAATTCGAACGCCGCTCTCGTCACTGGCGGGGTCAGCGCCGGCCAGACGATCGACCTTGGGGGCGTGACCAGCCTTGCCGCCAGCGGACCGATCCAGGCTGGCGACAGCGTGCTGCTCACATCGAACGGCACGATCAGCGCAGGCGCCATCTCCGCCGGATTGGTGAGCCCATCGGCAGTACCTGACTCGACGTACAACGTCACCGTTTTTGGGCGGGGCGGGATGTCCCTCGGCAACATCGGCGCGAGAGGCGATGTGGCGCTGCTTACGCCGAACGCGGTCGCCAGCGGGTCGATCACCGGCAACGAAGTGGCCGTGCTCGCCACCGGCGATCAGGTGTTAGGCGGGATCACCGCAGCAGGACGTGTGCTCCTCGCCGATTACGAGTTGTCTGCCTTTGGCGGCGCGGCACTCAGTTCCTTTTCCCTCACCGGGGTGTTTGCGGCAGCGCCGATCGCTTCCAGCGGGCTGATCAGCGTGGCTGGCTCGGCCAATCTCGGGCAGCTGACCGCACTTACGCTCGGCAACATTGCGCTGCAGGGCGTGACAGCGACTGCTGCAGGTGCCGCAAACGGCACGATCAACCTGCAGGCCGGTGGGGCGCTGGGGACAGGCGCGCTGGTGGCGGGCAGCCGCATCGATCTGCAGTCTGGCACGACAATGGCGGTTGCCTCTGCCAATGCAGGTGGTGCGCTTGCCGTCAATGCCGGCGGCGCGCTGACGGCGGGCAGCTTGGCCGCCACAGCCGCGCTCACGGTGATCGGCGGCGATGCCATCACGGCGACAGGGCTTGCAGGCAGCTCGGTCCTGGCGACAGCGGCGACCAGCCTCAGCGCCGGTACCGTCGGCGGAGCTGGTGGGCCGGTGACCCTGACATCGGCGAACGATCTGTCGAGCAATCCGATCACCGCGAGCGGGACGATCACGCTGACGAGCACTGCAGGCGGCGTTTTCGTGGGCGACCTGACCTCGAACAGCGGCGCGGTTGGCTTGACCGCAAAGACAGCCGCTTCAGCCGGTGCAGTTTCGGCGCGGACGGGCATCGGGCTGGGGGCGGGGACCAACCTTGCGCTGGCCTCGGCCACGACGGCGACGGGCGGCGTAAACCTCGACGCAGGCGCGGCGCTGACTTCGGGCGCCGTGACCGCGACGACAGGTAGCGTGCTCGCCAAAGCCGGCACATCGGCCCTCCTGGGTGACATTGCCGCAGCGGGCACCGCCAGCGGGAGCGGCATCACGGCCACGGCCGGGATCACGCTGACGGCCGGAAATGCGGCGACAACAGCCGGGACGCTTGATCTTTCCAGCACGGGTGACCTGACTGCCGGCAATCTCAGCGGGCCGGCCGGTGTCAATGTGACCGGACAGGCCGGTGTGCGCGTCGGGTCGGTGAACACGCCAAGCGGCGCCGCGACACTGGGGGCTGTCAATGATCTCGTCGCCGGTTCGATCACCGCGGCAAACCAGATAGCCCTCACCAGCACGGCGGGCGGGGTGGCGACGGGTGCGCTGACTTCGCTCAATTCCTCGATCACGGCCAATGCGGCAGGCGCGATGGATATCGTGTCTGCCAATGCGGCAACGGTCGTGTCGCTGAGCAGCGGGGGCGTGCTGACGGCGGGCAATCTTTCCGGCACTGGCGGCGTGACGGTTACCGGCCTTGGCGCCGTGACCACGGCTCTGCTGACCTCGGCAGGGGGTAACGTTCTCGTCACGGCGACCAGCGATCTTGCGACCGGCGCGGTGACTGCAAACGGGTTCGTGACGCTCACCAGCACAGCCGGTGCGCTGTCAGTTGGGGATGCGCGGGCCTTTGGCGGGGCGGTTACGCTTCGCGCCAGGAACGCGGCGACGGCGGGCAATGTCCGGGCCTCGGCGGACGTTGTGGCAACCTCGGGCGGCACCCTGCGTCTCGCTTCGGCGCTCAGCGATGGCGGCACCATCAATCTGAACGCCAGCGCAGGCAACATGCTGACGGGCGATCTCACTGCCTCGGCAGGAGTGATCCGGGTGTTTGCGAGCGGCTCGGCGACGCTGGGCAATCTTGCGGCTGCGGGCCTTGCCACTGGCGTGGGCCTCAGAGTGAACACCGGCGCTGCAATGACGGTTGGCAACGTTACCGTGGGGGCAGGGGAGCTGCGGCTCGTCAGCGGCGGCGCGATGGGGACTGGTGACCTCGCGGCAAGCGCCGGGCTGCTGACGATCAGATCGGGCGGCACCGTGCAGACGGGCGCGGTGTCCGGCAGTGCGGGTATCACCCTCACGGCTGCGGGTGATACCACCCTGGCTGGCGCCGCCTCGTCTTCCAACGGCGATGTCACCTTGAACGTGACCGGCGCGGTGGATGCCAAGGCCGTCAGTGCGGCGAACGGGCTTGTCGGCATCACGGCGAGCGGATCGGTCCTCACCGGTGCCCTTTCGGCAGGCCAGTCCCTTGCCGTCAGCAGCAGCGGGGGCGGGATTACTATCGGCGATGCGCGGGCCTTTGGCGGCGCCGTCACGCTCGGCGCGAACGGCGCGCTAACTGCAGGCAATGTCAGAGCTTCGACTGACGTGGCAGCGACGTCGGGCGGCAACATGCGTCTGGTTTCGGCACTGAGCGATGGCGGCAACGTCAATTTGAACGCGACTGCCGGGGACGTGCTGGCGGGCGATCTCACTGCCACGGCAGGGCAGGTCTCGGTCTCTGCCAATGGCTCTGCCGCATTGGGCAATCTCTCGGCGGCGGGCCTTGCCACCGGCGTTGGCCTCAGCGTGCAGACCGGCACCACGCTTGCGGTTGGCAACGCGGTCGTGACAGCAGGCGAGCTGCGGCTTATCAGCGGCGGCGCGATGGGCACCGGCGACCTGACGGCCAATGCCGGTCTGCTCACGGTGAATTCGGGCGGGACGCTGCAGGCGGGCGCGCTCTCTGGCAGCGCGGGGATTGTGCTCAAGGCTGCGGGCGATACCACGCTGGCTGGCGCGGTCTCCTCGTCCGGCGGCGATGTGGCGCTGGGCGTGACCGGCGCGCTCGATGCCAGGGCCATCAGCGCGGCGAACGGGCTGGTCGGCATCACGGCGAGCGGATCGGTCCTTACCGGCGCCCTTTCGGCAGGCCAGTCGCTTGCCGTCAGCAGTAGCAGCGGCGGAGTTTCGGTCGGCGATGCGCGGGCCTTTGGCGGCGCAGTCACGCTCGGCGCGAGTGGCGCCCTTACCGCCGGCAATATCAGGGCTTCGACGGACGTGGCAGCAACGTCGGGCGGTACTATGCGTCTGGCTTCGGCGCTCAGCGATGGCGGCACCATCAATCTGAACGCCAGCGCAGGCAACATGCTGACGGGCGATCTCACTGCCTCGGCAGGAGTGATCCGGGTGTTTGCGAGCGGCTCGGCGACGCTGGGCAATCTTGCGGCTGCGGGCCTTGCCACTGGCGTGGGCCTCAGAGTGAACACCGGCGCTGCAATGACGGTTGGCAACGTTACCGTGGGGGCAGGGGAGCTGCGGCTCGTCAGCGGCGGCGCGATGGGGACTGGTGACCTCGCGGCAAGCGCCGGGCTGCTGACGATCAGATCGGGCGGCACCGTGCAGACGGGCGCGGTGTCCGGCAGTGCGGGTATCACCCTCACGGCTGCGGGTGATACCACCCTGGCTGGCGCCGCCTCGTCTTCCAACGGCGATGTCACCTTGAACGTGACCGGCGCGGTGGATGCCAAGGCCGTCAGTGCGGCGAACGGGCTTGTCGGCATCACGGCGAGCGGATCGGTCCTCACCGGTGCCCTTTCGGCAGGCCAGTCCCTTGCCGTCAGCAGCAGCGGGGGCGGGATTACTATCGGCGATGCGCGGGCCTTTGGCGGCGCCATTACGCTCGGCGCGAATGGCGCCCTGACCGCCGGCAATGTCAGGGCTTCGACTGACGTGGCTGCCACATCTGGCGGCAATATGCGTCTGGCTTCGGTGATCAGTGATGCCGGCACTATCAATCTGAATGCAGCTGCCGGTGACATGCTGGCGGGCAATCTCACCGCTTCGGCAGGGGTGATCCGGGTCTTTGCAAGCGGCTCGGCTACGCTGGGCAATCTTGCGGCGGCAGGCCTTGCCACTGGCGTGGGCCTCAGAGTGAACACTGGCGCCGCACTGACAGTTGGCAACGCGGTTGTGGCGGCAGGGGAGCTGCGGCTCGTCAGCGGCGGCGCGATGGGCACGGGTGACCTGACGGCCAACGCCGGGCTGCTCACGCTCCGGTCGGGTGGCACTGTGCAGACAGGTGCACTCTCTGGCAGCGCGGGGATTGCCCTCACGGCGGCGGGCGATACCCGCTTGGGCGGCTCCGCTTCGTCCGCTGGCGGCGATGTGACGCTTGCCGTCACCGGCGGGCTCACTGCGAACGCAATCAGCGCGGCGACCGGGCTTGTCGGCATCACCGCAAGCGGGCCGGTGGATACTGGCGCCCTTTCCGCTGGCAAGGCGCTGAGCGTCTCCAGCAGCGGCGGCTCCGTCACCACGCTTGCCGCGACGGCTGCCACGGATCTCGCCCTTGTCGCGGCAGGCGATCTGCGGACGGGTGCTGTCTCAGGCGGCGGCACGGTCCAGCTGACCGGGCGCAATATCGGCTCCGGCGCTGTCGATGGCGGGGCCGTGTCCTTCGCAGCAAATGGCACCCTCTCGTTCGGCGATGTCACCGCGCGCACCGGCGCGGTTTCGATCAGCGCCGCAGGCGCGGTCAGCGGCGGGGCGATCACCGCAGCGGACAAGATTGAGCTCCGCAATACCGGTGGCGGTGTGACGCTGGGCAATCTCGCTGCGGCAAGCACTGTTCTGCTCGATGCGACAGGCGGTGTCCGGATTGGCGATGCAAGCGCGGGGCAATCGACCGTCGAAGTGCGCGCCGCGGGCGGTTCGCTCACCGCAGGCGCAATCACGGCGGCCACCGATACCGCGCTCATCGCCACGGGTGACCTCGCGGTCGGCGCGGTGCGGGCGCGCGACATCGTGCTGCTCGCCGGCGGAAGCATCGGCGCTGGTAGCCTTGCCTCTCGGAACGGGCGCATCCTTGCCGCCAGCAACACGATGGGGCTGGCAGGCGGGGCAATCGGCGCATTCACCTTCGATGCGGTCTTCGCGCAGCCGCTGGTGGCGGCGGGCGGCGGGCTCACGCTGACCGGGCCTGCCAGCGGCACCACATTTGCCGCAGCCGTTGCGGGCGATGCGCAGACACAGGGCGTCACGGCATCGCAGAGCATCCTTGTCGATGCAGGCGGTACGGCGCGGCTGGGCGGTGTCTGGCGGTCGCCCTCGATCACACTGCGCGCCAGCGACCTCGATCTGCCAGCGGGCGCGGGCCTCAATGCAGGCCTAACCGGCACCATCACCTTGGTCTCGCGCAATCAGGCGGGCATGCGGATCGGCGACGGGCTAGACGGCAGCGTCGTGCCGACCAATGGCTTCTCGCTCGACAATGCCGAATGGAGCCGGATCAACAGCGGTTCGCTCAGTGTGATTGCGCCGGATGTGGCGGGGCCGGTCGATATTCTCATAGGCAAGCTCGACGTGACCGGGCCGGACGCGGGCAGCACGATCGACGATCCGCTCGGCTCGGTGCAGTTCACCACTGGCGCGACTGCCAACGGGACCTTTGGCGGGACGATCCGCGTTGCCGGGGCGCTGAGCACCAGAGGCTTCCGCGCAACGAACGCGCTCGTCTTCCGCACCGGGCAGTTCCAGCTGGCCTCGGACACCGGCAGCATCGCCATGCAGGGCCAGGGCGGCGCGCTTGCAGGCACGTTGCGGATCAATGCGCGCGATATTCATGTCGCGTCCTCCTCGCTCCTCGCGCAGCTTGCGGCCGATCCGTTCTTCGCGGGGGTTGAGCCTGCGCTCGATCTGGTCAGCGCGGGCGCCAACGGGCCGGTGCTGCAGGCAGGCGCGCTCGATTTCACCGTGGGCCGCAGCTTCTATATCCAGCGTACCGGCAATGGCCTCGATCCGCTGGGCTTCGATGAGCCGCTGGACGGCTTCAAGGTGACGCAGGCCGGTGCTGCGCCGATCGCGGTGATCATCAACGGCACCTTCCGCACCGCCACTGGCGTTGTCAGCGGGGCCGATGCATGGCGCCGGTTCAAGGCGAGCGGTTTCAATCTCTCCGGCTTCTCCGTGGACAGCCGCCTCAATGGCTGCCTGCTGAGCGCGCCGACGTGCGGGGTCAGCCTGCAGCCTGATCCCGGTATCCGCACGGTGATCGAATGGGCCGAAAAGCCGAAGCTCGAAGACGTGCCATACGATCCCGAGAACCCGGCGCCGCCGAGCACGGCCCCCATCATGCCGCCAGCGCTGCTGCTGCCGATCCGGCCCGATGCCCTGCCGGGTCAGATCGACGAGCCGATTGCCGGCAGCGGCAACCCGGCGCTGATTACGGGCAGCCAGCCATGAAGCGCGCGCTGGGCCTTCTCGCCTCGCTCGCCGCGCTGGGCTGCACGCTTGTGCCGGTTGATCTTGCCGCGCGCACGGTGCCGCTCTCGGTGCGGAGCAACTTCCGCGTGGGCAGCGCAGGGGTGGTCTGCGCGGCGCAGGTCGCACCGCGCGATCCCCGGCTTGGCGGCATGTTCGACCGCGCCTTCACGCTCTCCTGCCGCGATGCCGCAGGGCCGGTCGGCACACTGATCGCCGTGCGCCGTGCGTTCCCCATCGATGCGCCGCCCGTTCCCGGGATTGCCGCCGCCGCTGGTCCGCAGCAGGCCTGTGGCGGTCCCGGACGCGTGGTGATCGCAGCGCTGGGCGAGACCGAGGCGATGATCTGCCGCGATCCCGCCAGCGGCCTCGACTATCGCCGCTATGCGCTGCGGCACGGCGACACCAGCTACTACGTCGAAGGCCTGGCTGCCTATGATGCGGCGCTGCGCCTCGCGCTGGCCAGCGTCGTGCTTGGCCGGGCGGTTCCCGGCGAGATCAAGGTGGCGACCACCGAAGTGACCGACGCAGCCGCCTTCGCGCGGCTTCAGGCGGGGCTGCTCGATCCACTCGGCGTGCGCGGCGAGGGGTATCTGCGCAACAACGGCAGCAGCTTCGCCGAATCCGCCGCGTTCTTCGAAGTGCTTGCCGAGAAGGCGCGCGGCGAGAAGGGCGAACGGGCCGACATGGCCGAGGCGCTTGCCAACCAGGGCCTGCAGCAATCCAATCTTGGCAATTTCGCTACGGCGGCGCGGCTGTTTGACGAAAGCCAGCGGACCGCGCTCGCCGGAGACGGCCTCGCCCAGCGCCTGCTGCGCAATTACCGCGCGCTGGATCAGCTCAACCAGCGCCAACCGGATGCGGCGGCGGCGGAACTGGCGAAACCCGTCGATCCGGTCAACGCCGTGTTCGACAGCGCGAAGCTTGCCGACGGGGTGATCAATCTGCCGCTGGCGGAGGCGATCAATCGCGAGAATGCCGCGACCCGGCGCATGGGCGCGCCGGACCCATCACTGACTCGTTCCGAAAAGGCGCAGATCCTCGATGGGCAGGCGCTGGTGATCGGCGCCACCGCCGCGCGCATGCAGGGCCGGACCGCCGATGCCGCCAGCGGCTTTGCCAAGGCGCGCGAGCAGCTCGCATTGGTTCGCGATGGGCAGGTCGGCTCGATCATCTGGCTTTCCGCCGAGATCGATATCGAGCTGGCCCGGATTGCCGCAGCGGCGGGACGCAAGAGCGAAGCCGAAGCCGGCTTCGACCGTGCGATTGCCGCGCTCTCGGCGGCCTATCCCTCTTCACCCGCTGTGCTTTCTGCAGAGGCACGCAAGGCCGCCTTCCTGCTGGAGGCGGGTGAGCGGGATCAGGCAGCCAAGCTGTTCGCCGGCGTGGTCGATGAGAGCGCGTCGATCCCCGACAGCGGCACCACCTTGCGCGATCTGATGACGCCCTATTTCGCGTTGCTGGCAGGGCAGGGGAGTGATCCCGCCGCAAGCGCCTCGGCAGCTTTCGCCGCCGCGCAAGTGCTCGAACGCCCCGGTGTCGCCCAGACGCAGGCGATCCTTGCCCGCCAGCTCGCGCAAGGCAACGATGCCGCCGCCGCGCTGTTCCGCCTTTCGCTCGCCCGCAGCCGCGATATCGTGCGCGCGGAGGGCGAGGTTGAGAGGCTGCGCGCACTGCCGAGCCCCAGCGTCATCGAGGTGGCCGAGCTTGCCTCCCAGCAGGATGCGCTGACCGGCCTGCGCCGCGAGCAGACCGAAATTCTTGCCAAGCTCGCCGCCTATCCGCGCTACACCGCGCTGGCGCCCAAGCGCGTCGTGCTGGCCGAGATGCAGGCCGCTCTGAAGCCGGGCGAAGCCTACTACAAGCTCGTCGCAGTTGGGCCCGATCTCTACGGCCTCTTCGCGACCTCCGGCTCCGCGCGCTTGTACCCGGTGCCGCTTTCGCGCATGGATCTCGCGCGCGAAGTGCAGAAGGTGCGCGACAGCATCGTCACCATCGAAAACGGGCAGGTGGTCAACCGGCCCTTCGATCTCGACCGCGCCCGCGCGCTCTACAAGGCACTGTTCGGTCCACTCGATGCAGACCTTGCTGGGGTGCGCCATCTCGTGTTCGAGCCCGATGCCGCGATGTTGCAGCTGCCGCCTGCGGTGCTCGTCACGGCCGACGCGGGGATTGCCGCCTACAAGGCGCGCACCGCTGATATCGATGCAGATGCTTTCGATTTCACCGGGATCGCCTGGTTCGGGCGCGGGCGGGCCATTTCCATCGCGGTCAGCCCGCGCGCTTTCCTTGATCTGAGGGCGCTTGCTCCGTCATCGGCGCAGCGGCCTTATCTCGGCCTTGGCAGCAACACCGTTCCGCAGCAGCGCCCGGTAACGGCGGTCGCCGACAGTTGCGACTGGCCGCTCGCGCTGTGGCAGCGTCCGGTGAAGCCGGATGAACTGCTGTTCGCCGCCAAGACGCTTGGCAGCACCAGCATAGTGAAGACCGGCAACAGCTTCACTGACACCGCCTTGCTGGCCGATCCGTCGCTCGATCAATACCGCGTCCTCCATTTCGCGACGCATGGCCTCGTTTCGGCCCCGCGCAAGGATTGCCCGGCACGCCCGGCGCTGGTCACCAGCTTTGGCGGCAAGGGATCGGACGGCCTGCTCACCTTCCGCGAGATTTTCGACCTCAAGCTCGATGCAGATCTCGTGATCCTCTCGGCCTGCGACACGGCGGGCATGGCGACCGTCGCCGCGAGCCGCGAGGCGGGGGTGACGACGGGCGGCAACTATGCGCTCGACGGGCTGGTGCGTGCGTTCACCGGCGCCGGCGCGCGCGCGGTGATCGCCAGTCACTGGCCCGTGCCGGATGACTACAACGCCACGCGCCGCCTGATCGGTGGTCTCATCGCAGGCAAGAGCGGGGAATCGGTCGGCGAGGCGCTGGCCGGTGCGGAGGCAGCGCTCATGGACGACCCGCAGACCTCGCACCCGTTCTACTGGGCGGCGTTCGTCGTCGTGGGCGATGCGGCCAAGCCCGCCATGGTCGCAGGTGCGCCGCGCTGAGCGAAGTTGCCGTGCATAAACGGTTTTGGGGCTGGACCTATTTCCTTCGCTGATGCACAATAATCGCATGAGATAAGGTCATGCCTACGAGTCATGACCCGGTCTCATCGGAACACGTCAGGCCGCTTTGGCCCTTGCAGGAAGGAGATTGCCGCAACCATTGTCTTGATGACCGCATGGGAGAGTCCGGTAGAAACCTCGTTTCGATCCGGCGCCGACGGAGCAACCCCCCAGGAAACTCTCAGGCACCAGGAACCGTGTGGTCTTGACACTCTGGAGAGTGATGGCGCGCTGGTCTTATCGCCCGCACGGCCATCCGCCGACGGAGAAAGCCGCGTGGTAGGGTCATACGCAGTCCGCGTGTGAGACCGAAGCGGTCAAGCTCTCAGGCACAAGCGACAGAGATGGGGAAATGAACGCCGCACTGGTCTGCAAGAGGACCGGAAAGCACCCATTTCACTCATCAAGGAGCACAGGCTCATGTCGCATTTTGCGGTTATCGGCGCCGGTATCACCGGCATTACCACGGCTTACGCGCTGCTCGAGCGCGGCCACCACGTCACCGTCATTGATCGCCAGCCCTTGCCGGCCATGGAAACCTCGTTCGCCAATGGCGGACAGCTTTCGGCCAGCAATGCCGAAGTGTGGAACTCGGTCGGCACCGTGTTCAAGGGCCTGCGCTGGATGGCGCGGCGCGATGCTCCCTTGCTGTTCAACCCGCGTCCGGGCTGGCACAAGTTCTCGTGGATCGCGGAATTCCTCGGCGCGATCCCCAAGCATGACGTCAACACGATGGAAACGGTGCGGCTCGCGATCGAAGCGCGCAAGTACCTGTTTGGCATTGCCGAGCGGGAAGGCATCGATTTCGACTGCGAAAAGCGCGGCATCCTCCACATCTACCGCAATGCCGCCAGCTTTGCCGATGCCGCGCGCACCAATGCGCTCGTCCGCGCGGGCGGGCTGGACCGCTTTCAGGTCAGCCCGGAGGAAATGCAGCGGATCGACCCCACCGTCACAGGTGACTATTGCGGCGGATACTTCACGCCCTCGGATGCGACGGGTGACATCTGCAAGTTCACGCGCGGCCTCGCTGCCGCCTGCGAACGCAAGGGCGCTGTACTGCAGCTCGACCGCGCGGTGCAGGCGATTGCCGTGCATGATCGCGGCGTCACCATCCGCACCGCCAGCCTCACGGACGCAGGAATCGA
This sequence comes from uncultured Novosphingobium sp., assembly GCA_964413325.1. Lineage (GTDB taxonomy): Bacteria > Pseudomonadota > Alphaproteobacteria > Sphingomonadales > Sphingomonadaceae > Novosphingobium. The sequence goes on from CAYPRK010000001.1 coordinate 460,365, forward strand.
GGATGTCGGCCACTTCGACGGGCTCGTCATCTGCGCCGGGGTCGGCAGCCGCCGCCTTGCGGCGATGATCGGCGACCGGGTCAATGTCTATCCGGTGAAGGGCTACTCGATCACCGTGATGCTGCGCGACGAGGCGAGCCAGTCGGCCGCACCGTGGGTCAGCCTGCTCGACGAGGACGCCAAGATCGTCACCTCGCGCCTCGGCAAGGACCGGTTCCGCGTGGCCGGTACGGCCGAGTTCAACGGCGAGAACCGCGACATCCGCGCAGACCGCATTGCGCCGCTGGTGCAATGGGTCCGCCAGTTGTTTCCCGGTGTCAATGTGGGTGAGGTCGTGCCCTGGGCCGGGCTGAGGCCGATGCTGCCCGACATGATGCCGCGCGTCGGTGCGGGTCATCGTGCCCGCGTGTTCTACAACACCGGCCACGGCCATCTGGGCTGGACGCTCAGCGCCGTCACGGCACAAATGGTCGCAGCAACCATCGACCAGTCGCTGGAAACGGCATCCGCGCTCCGCGTGGCTTGAGCCCCGAAGCCGACTAAGTACGAATCCGCATGAGCGGCCCGAGAACCTGCCTTGCCTAAAAGGCAGGGTTACCGGGCCGTTCTTCCTTGTGAGGACCGTTCACCGACGTCTGCACAGGGAATGATTGCCATGCTGGTCAAGCACGCTGCAGGACATGAGGCCAATCCGTGGGGCGCCGCTCCGGCCGGTCCGGTCATCACCGCCACCTACCGCCGCGGCGTGCTGCGCGCGAAAGTGGCGCTCAGCGACCTGACCTGCCGTTCGGCGCGGATCGATTCGATGGATGCGCTGAAGCCCGGCATGCTGGTGTGGATCACGCTGCCCGGCCTTGAATCCCGCCCGGCGACAGTCGACTGGACAAGCGGGTTCACCGCGGGCCTGCGCTTCGAAGCGCCGCTGCATCCGGCCGTGCTCGATGCCATCCTCGATGGACGCATCGGATCGGTTCACTAAAGCTGGCGAAAAATGGGGGTGGCTCCCTGAGTAGGATTCGAACCTACGACCACTCGATTAACAGTCGAGAGCTCTACCGCTGAGCTATCAGGGACCAGACCCGGTTGCCCGGGGCAGGAGCGCGCTAATAGCAGGCGTTTCGGGTTTGGCAAGCGCCTGATTGCCCAAAAATCCACACCCGATTTCAGACGAGGAACTGCTCGGCAAAAATCCGCTCGTCGAGGCTCTTGCCCTTGTCGAACAGGAGGGTCAGCCGGTGCTCGCGCGCGGCGGTCACGCGGACTTCGCTGATGTCGCGCACTTCCTTCTGATCCGCCACCACCGAGACCGGGCGCTTCTTGGCTTCGAGCGAGCGGAACAGGATCTCGCAGCTTTCCGGCAGGATCGCACCGCGCCAGCGGCGGGGACGGAACGGGCTGATCGGCGTGAGCGCCAGCATCGCGCTGCCGAGCGGCAGGATCGGTCCGTTGGCGGAGAGGTTGTAGGCGGTCGAGCCGGCCGGCGTCGCCACCAGCACCCCGTCGCACGACAGTTCGGGCATGCGGACCTTGCCGTTGACCGAGACTTCGAGCTTCGCCGTCTGGCGCGTTTCGCGCAGCAGGGAGACTTCGTTGATCGCCCAAGACGAGAACTGCTCGCCCGTCTGCGTCACTGCTTCCATCCACAGCGGCGCCACATCCACGCCGCGTGCCTTGGCGACGCGTTCGGCGATGGGGCGGGTGGCCTTGTGGCGGTTCATCAGGAAGCCGACGGTGCCGAGATTGAGGCCATAAGCGGGGATCACGCGGCCGGTATCAAGCATGTGGTGCAGCGTTTGCAGCATGAACCCGTCACCGCCGAGCACGACGACAATGTCCGCTTCTTCCAGCGGCACCCAATCGTGCGAGGCGACGAGCGCCGCTTCAGCTTCCTGCGCACGATCGGTAGGGGAGGCGAGCAGCGCCAGCCGGGGGCTTACAGGCATTGGTCTAGGCTCTCCTCGGGACGCGGCGCGGCTATCCGCGTCCGCCGGGCAGGTGATATGGAGCGACCCAAACTGGTGCAATGCCAAATGGCACAGCAAGGATGATTTCGCCAAACCAATCGCCTAAGACGGCGAACGATGAATGGTTCCACGCTCCTTTCCGCCGATGATCGCGATGTCCTGACCGGCCTGCCCGGGCTCGATACGGCCGCGCTATGGCTCGATGGCTCGAGCGAGACGGGTTTCGTCCAGGCGATGATGGTTAGCCTGCAGCGCCTGCCAGCGGTTAACCTCGCTTATGGCATGGCGGGCGGCGACCGGGCGCTGGTGGAAATCGCACGGCGCCTCAGGGATTTCGTGGCGGACGAGCTGGGCCCGCAGGCGTTGGTGGCGCGGGCGAGCGGAGGCGCGTTCCTCGTCGCTTCCCATGCAGCGCTTTCCCGCGAGCGCTGGCAGTGGCTGGCGGAAGCGCTGGGCCGGGCCATCGCAAGACCGCTGATGATCGATGGGGAAAAGCTCAGCCTTGCCCCGCGCACCGCGCTGCTCCGTGGACAGCCGGGTGAAAGCGGCGCAGCGCTGCTCGACCGACTCGATCAGGTTTCAGGCGACCTCCAGCGCCGCAGCGGTCGCCGCGTGTTATGGGCGGACGGCAGCCACCCGGCGCGCGGGCGCAGCGCGGCAAGCCTTGAAGGTGATCTCCTCGGCGCGCTCCACCGAGACGAAATCACGGTGCTGTTCCAACCGCAGTTCAATGTCGCCACCGGCGCGCTTGCCGGGGCTGAGGCACTGGCGCGGTGGGAGCATCCGAGCTTCGGCCGCATCTGCGCCGAGACGCTGTTTGCCGTGGCCGACCGCGGCGACCATGTGGCACAGCTTTCGCGCCATATCGGCAAGCGCGCGTTGGGAATGGCGGCGGCGTGGCCGAATTCCCTGCCGCTCAAACTCTCGCTCAACGTGACGGCGGAGGACTTTGCCGTTGGCGATTTCGCGGCCGCGCTGCGGGCGGAAATCGCTGCGAGCGGTTTTGCGCCCGAGCGGCTGACCATCGAGATCACCGAACAGACGCTGATTGCCGATTTCGAAGCCTGCGCCGCTGCGCTGCGTGAGCTGGAAGGCGTGGGCGTCAAGGTCGCGCTGGATGATTTCGGCACCGGGTTCTCCAATTTCCGCGCGCTGAAGGTGCTGCCGCTCGATGCGTTGAAGCTCGACCGTTCGCTCGTCTGCGATATCGAGCATGATCCGCGTGACCGGGCGATCCTTTCCGCGATGGTGGCGATGGCGCGGGCGTTGGGGCTGAAAGTGATCGCCGAAGGGGTGGAAAGCGAAGGCCAGCTTGCCATCCTGCGCGCGGAAGGCTGCGACTTGTTCCAGGGCTTCCTGCGCGCCGGGCCGCTCGCGGCGGAGGACTTCGCGGCGCTGGCAGCAGCCTGAGGGGCAGCTTGCGCTTAATCGCTCGATTAACTAGCCTTCGCCCAAAGCCGGTGATGAGACCGGTGTTCGGGATGAGGCTGGAATATGGCGCAGGGCGAATTCGATTACATCGTGATCGGGGCAGGCAGCGCGGGCGCGGTGCTGGCGGCGCGGCTTTCCGAAGACCCGCAGGCCCGCGTGCTGCTGCTGGAGGCGGGCGGACCGAATACCTCGGTGCTGGTGCGCATGCCGGCGGGCGTCGGCACGCTGATCAAGCAGAAGACCAAGCACAACTGGGGCTTCTGGAGCGAGCCCGAGCCGCACATGGACGGCCGCCGCATGTGGCATCCGCGCGGCAAGGGGCTGGGCGGGTCCTCCGCGATCAACGGCATGGTCTATGTCCGGGGGCATGCCCGCGATTATGACCAGTGGCGGCAGCTGGGGCTGGAGGGCTGGTCCTATGCCGATGTGCTGCCCTATTTCCGCAAGGCCGAGGACAACTGCCTGGGCGCGGACGAATTTCATGGGACGGGCGGGCCGCTGAAGGTCAACTGGGGCGAGCATTCCGACCATCCGCTTTACACGAGCTTCCTCGCCGCCGGCCGCCAAGCGGGGCATCCGCTGACCGAGGATTTCAACGGGGCGAGCCAGGAAGGGTTCGGCCGCTATCAGCTGACCATCAACGACGGGCAGCGCTGGTCTGCGGCGCGGGGATACCTGACGCCGATCATGGGCACGCGGCGCAACCTGCAGGTGGTGACCGGCGCGCGGGTGCACCGGATCGTGATCGCGAACGGGCGCGCGGCGGGGGTGGAATACTCGCTCGGGCCGGGGAGGCCGGTGCAGACGGCGCAATCCTCCCGCGAAGTGCTGCTGAGCGCGGGTGCGTTCCAGTCTCCGCAGATCCTGCAGCTTTCGGGCATCGGCGATCCCGAAAAGCTGAAGGCGGCGGGCGTGCGGCCGGTCCATGCGTTGCCGGGTGTTGGCGCGAACTTGCAGGACCACCTTGATGTGACGCTCAACTGGGCGGCGACGCAGCCGGTTTCGCTCTACCATCAGATCAGGGGCTGGCGGCAATACAAGGTGGGGCTGCACTACCTGCTGACGGGCAAGGGCGGCGGGCGGCAGAACGGCCTTGAAGCCGGGGCCTTCCTCAAGTCGCGCCCCGATCTCGACCGGCCGGACCTGCAGCTGCATTTCGTGATCGCGATCATGCAGGAGCACGCCAAGGTGCGAGTGGAGCGCGATGGCTTCACCGTCCACGTGTGCCAGCTGCGGCCGGAAAGCCGGGGCACGGTGGGCCTTCGCAGCACCGATCCCTATGACGATCCGGCGATCACTGCCAATTTCCTCGCTACCGAGGAAGACCGGCGCGTGGTGCGCGAGGGCATCCGGATTGCGCGGGAAGTCGTGGCGCAGGAGGCGTTTGCGCCTTATCGCGGCGAGGAAATCTGGCCGGGCGCCGCAGTGCAGAGCGACGCGGAGATCGACGCGTGGGTGCGCGCCAAGGGCGAGACGATCTACCACCCGGTCGGCACCGCGAAGATGGGCGCGGCAAGCGATCCGCTGGCGGTGGTGGACAAGGACTGCAAGGTGATTGGCCTCGAAGGTCTTAGGGTTATCGATGCTTCGGTCATTCCGCTGCTGATTGGCGGCAACACCAATGCGCCGACGATCATGATTGCCGAGAAGATTGCTGATGTGATTCGGGGGAAGGCGGCGCTGGCGGCGGCTGCATGAGAGTCCCGCAGCGGGACAAGTTGACACAGTTGACACAGTCCTGAGGATAAACTCGCTGGGGCTGCCTTGTTCCAAAAAAGGACAATGGGTTGAGGGGCTTGAGGGCGAGGGGCGGCCATGCGGGGAGGATACCGCAGGTGCGGGCCTGTAGGACAGGGAGACGGATGAGATGACCGTGAAAGTGATCAGCATGGAGCCCGATCCGCTGGCCCCTTATGCGATTTCGCCGGGGTGGCAGGTGGGGAACCTGCTGTTCCTATCCGGGCAGGCGGCGCTCAGCCCGGAGGGCTTGGCTGTAGGCGTCGGCGATTTCGACGCGCAGCTGGAACAGACCTTTGCCAATATCGACCGCGTGCTGGCGGCGGGCGGGAGCGACCGCAGCCGGATCGTGAAAGTGACGATCTACCTGACGGATATGGGCAACTTCCCGAAGATCGTGGAAGCGCGGCGCAAGTATTTCACGCCGCCCTGGCCGGCGGACACGATTGTGGAAGTGAAGAGCCTCGCGCTGCCGGAGCTGATGGTGGAGATTGATGTGATTGCGGTGGTGGGGTGAGAGACGTCATTCGTCCCTGAGCAGGGCATCCATATCGCGTCCGGCGTAAAAGACGCCGACGATGACGACATCGCGTTCCTCTACCACATAGGCGATGGTTGCGCGGCGCTGCCATGGGATCGTGCGCAGGCCGGGGCGGATATCCTCGCGCGGGGTGCCCTGCTGCGGAAACTCGGCGAGGGTGGCGATATGATCAAGGAGACGGCCGACGAAGCCCAGAGCGAAGTCGGAATCCTGCGCGGCGGTGGCGATATAGCGGTAGAGTTGGTCGATCTGGTCACGCGCTTCCGGCGTGACGACGATGCGATACGTCACCAGCGGTTTCAGCGCGTGCCGATTGAGGCGCGGACTTCTTCGAGGGAAAGCCCGCGGGAGGGATCGGCGCGGTAGGCATCATAGGCAGGTGCGGCCTGCTGGCGGAGCCAATCCTCCAGCGCCCGCTCACGCGCACCAAGCGCGCGCAAGCCTTCGCGGATCACTTCGCTTTCGCTGGCATATTCCCCCGATGCCACCTTGGCGCGGACGAGCGCGGCCATTTCATTGGGCAAAGTGACGCTGAACTGCTGGGTGGTGCGCATGGGATGGGCTCCTTGGCGAATAGGATTTAATCCTATTGGAGCTTGGGGGCAAGGGTGTGGTTTGCGGGGATTTGGGGATTGGCAAGCTGTCACTGCCATCGGACTCCCGAAAACCCGATCTGGCTCAGACCCACATTTGTGGTAATGTGGGTTTGCGCAGAGGAGTAGTCCCATGAGTCGGCTGACCATCGACCTTTCCGATCAGCAGCATCAGAGCCTGAAGGCGCTGGCAGCGCTGCAGGGCAAGACGATCCGGCAATACGCCATCGAGCGGCTGTTTCCCGCCCCGGCGGAGGACGATCAGGCGTGGCAGGAACTCAAGTCCCTGCTCGGTGAAAGGATCGCCGAGGGCCTCTCGGGCAAGGTTTCGACCAAGAGCCTTGCCGCCATCGTCGATGAGGAACTGGCCGAGGACAGCCGCGCTTGAGCGCACCCTATGTGCTGACGCTGGCGGCGGAGGCCGATCTGCGCGGCATCGTACGCTATACACGCAAGCAGTGGGGCTACGCGCAGGCCCGCATCTATATCGCCAAACTGGAGCGCGGCCTTGAAACGGTGGTGAGCGGACAAGGCGCGTTCAGGGACATGAGCGCGCTCTAGCCGGGGCTGCGGATGGGGCGGTGCGAGCACCACTTCCTGTTTGTGCTGCCACGCGAGGGCGCGCCCACGCTGGTCGTGGCGATCTTGCATGAGCGGGTGGATTTGATGGTGCGGTTGGGGGAGCGATTGTAGGTTTGGGTGCTGATCTTGGTCGAAAGTTTGGGGGTTGTTGCACCTGTCACCGTAATTCCGTTACCGCAATATCTAGTAAGCCATCACCGTAATCCTAATATCAAATTGCGCCCTTTGCGGCTAGTTTTCTATAATGCTCACCCAAAGCAGTAAGTTTGCAGGATTTACTTTCCATAGCCGCATGCCACATATGCGGCGCATCGACTGGTATCACTAAGTTGAGGCGATTATACTTCTGCAGGAGGGAAAATTTTATGCAGTTTTCTGGAATAGGTTCTGGAACACCCAATTCGATGCCTGAGCGTAGTGGCTCGAAGGTCGGATCCAGTTGGAACTCGAATCCTGGTTCAGGAAATAACGACGGCAGAGCCTGAAGATCGACCAAAGCTATAGGAGGCTGAGTTTTACGAAGTGAAACGAACCGCTCAACATTTGTTTTAAAAATCGGCCGTTGTTGCCATTGGCCCAGCGATTGATCGATGTGGGCATAAACACCGCCGGGCGTCACGTCGCCAAGCAAGTTAGCCGCTGCACCATTTAAGGCGTCGACAAAAAGCGTTGTGAACACTCCTTGTCCATTCTCTTCGCTAGCGTACTGCTCAGCCGATGAGGCAGTCATTATCGTGATTCCATCGGACAACTCAGCATTCGTTACTCCGCCCGATTTGTTTCCCGCAATTCCGGAATGGCAGCTATCAAGAACTATAATTTTATTACGCGCCTTCGACTCATTGGCGTAGATCATGATATCGTTCAATGGGACACCGTCGTCACCAGTTGCACTGTCGGAAGCGAGAATATAGCCGCCAGTAGATTCCAAATGACCATGCCCAGCGAAATACAATAGCGCTATATCCGGACTTCCTTTGAATAAATCCTGAATTTTCGTTCTCAATTCGCCACGGGTTACTGGGTCATTGGAGCCGACGCTTGCAAGAAGCATGACGTCAAAGTTAACTGTGCCGTCACTGTTTCGTTCTAAAGCGCTCTTCATTGAGTATGCATCGTTTACACACCCATGAAGCGGTGGGCCGTATTGATAAAAATCTATACCAACAATTAGTGCTTTTTTCACAAAACCTCCACTAATTATAGTATAAGTCCCAAATACCGCCAACGACTGATTTAGAATTCCAGCCGACAACTTTCTTCGCTGCGCCGACAACAATAGACGATTTTTTCTCCTGCGCCCAAGGATTCACAGCAAGAATGGGTTTGCGCTTCTCGGCTGCCCCATCAATTTCTTTTTGAATCCATTGGCTATAATTTGCGTACATCCCGGTGGGAATCACAATTACGTGACTGCGCGAAATCTGATTATAGATGGCGGTCTTCAGGGCGCTACTAGTCGGAGCGTTATGAATTGGATCATTTTTTGGCACTGAGAAATTTCGCAAATCAAGCGAGGCCTGACCCACGCTCCATGACTGGTTGAAAATCCAATCAGCCAAAGTGTCATAGTGGCCTGAGTAGGTCCATGAGTGACTCACAAAAACATGAATTTGGTGCGTACTCATTCTAGAATCCCATCGAAACGATGCGGAAATTACCAGACCCTGCTTATGTGAACAACTCGGTTCTGATCACGGGGGTTTCGCTTCGACTAGAAGCTGAGTTGACGCATAGAATCACCCCCGCTTCGCCCTCTTCGCCACAGCACTCAGCCCCTTCGTCAGCTGTACCAGCCCGTTGAGCCGCGCTTCGGGTGTGCCCCATGCGCGGTTGATCACCAGCTTGTTGTCGGGGCGCAGGCGGGCGGTGCCTTTGAGGCGGTCGATGTAGGCGATGAGGCCCATGGGGTCGGCGAAGTGGTCCTGGTGGAACGAGACGAGGGTGCCTTTGGCGCCGACGTCGATCTTGGCGATGTTGGCGGCGATGGCCTGGCGCTTGATCTCGATGAGCTTGAGCAGGTTCTGCGTCGGCGCGGGGAGGGGACCGAAGCGGTCGATCATTTCGGCGGCGAGGGCTTCGACGGCGTCTGGCCCATCGGCATCGTTCATGCGGCGGTAGAGCGCCATGCGGACGGCGAGGTCTGGCACGTAGTCTTCCGGGATCATGATCGGGGCGTCGACGGTGATCTGCGGGCTCAGCGCATTGATCTGCGGGCTCAGCGCATTGCGTTCGCGGGCGAGGCCGATTTCGCCGGCCTTGGCGGCGACGATCGCGTCTTCGAGCATGGACTGGTAGAGCTCGAAACCAACTTCGCGGACGTGGCCGGACTGTTCGTCCCCCAGGAGGTTGCCGGCGCCGCGGATATCGAGATCGTGGCTGGCGAGCTGGAAGCCGGCGCCGAGGCTGTCAAGATCGGAGAGGACCTTGAGGCGCTTTTCGGCGACTTCGGAGAGGGCCTGATCCTCCGGGTAGGTGAGGTAGGCATAGGCGCGCAGCTTGCCGCGCCCGACGCGGCCGCGCAGCTGGTAGAGCTGGGCGAGGCCGAAGCGGTCTGCGCGGTGGAGGACGATGGTGTTGGCGCTCGGGATATCGAGGCCGCTTTCGACGATGGTGGTGCTGAGGAGGACTTCGTAGCGCTTCTCGTAGAACGCGCCCATGCGGTCTTCGACTTCGGTGGGGCTCATCTGGCCGTGCGCGGAGACGTAGCGGATTTCGGGGACGTTGAGGCGGAGCCATTCCTCGAGATCGGGCATGTCGGCGATGCGGGGGACGACGATGAACGACTGGCCGCCGCGCTGGTGCTCGCGCATCAGGGCCTCGCGCATGGTGACGTCGTCCCACGGCATGACGTAGGTGCGCACGGCGAGGCGGTCTACCGGCGGGGTCTGGATCGTGGAAAGCTCGCGCAGGCCGGACATCGCCATCTGCAGCGTGCGCGGGATGGGGGTGGCGGTGAGGGTGAGGACGTGGACGTCGGCCTTGAGTTCCTTGAGGCGCTCCTTGTGGACGACGCCGAAGCGTTGCTCCTCGTCGACGATGACGAGGCCGAGGCGCTTGAATTCGAGGCCCTTGGAGAGGAGCGCGTGGGTGCCGATGACGACATCGACGGTGCCGGCGGCGAGGCCTTCCTTCGTGGCTGCGGCTTCCTTGGCGGGGACGAGGCGCGAGAGGCGGCCGACTTCGAGGGGGAAGCCGTTGAAGCGCTCGGCAAAGGCCGTGTAGTGCTGGCGGGCGAGGAGCGTGGTGGGCGCGATGATGGCGACCTGCTTGCCAGCCATGGCGGCGACGAACGCGGCGCGCAGGGCAACCTCGGTCTTGCCGAAGCCGACATCGCCGCAGACGAGGCGGTCCATCGGTTTGCCTGAAGCGAGATCGGCGAGGACATCGTCGATGGCGCGTTCCTGATCGTCGGTCTCGGCCCAGGGGAAGCGATCGACGAAGGGGCCGTAGCTGACGGGATCGGGGGCGATGGCGTCCGCTTCGCGGAGCGCGCGGAGCGCGGCGGTCTGCATGAGCTGGCCGGCGATTTCGAGGATGCGTTCGCGCATCTTCGCCTTGCGGCGCTGCCATGCCTCACCGCCGAGCCTGTCGAGCTGGACGCCTTCGCTGTCGCTGCCGTAGCGGGAGAGGACGTCGAGGTTTTCGACCGGGATGTAGAGCTTGTCGCCGCCCGCGTATTCGAGCTGGACGCAATCGTGCGGGCTATCGCCGACGTCGATGGGGACGAGGCCGATGTAACGGCCGATGCCGTGCTCCATGTGGACGACGAGATCGCCGGTGCCGAGGGCGGCGAGTTCGGCGAGGAAGGCGTCGGCGTCCTTGCGCTTGCGCTTGGGGCGGACGAGGCGGTCGCCCAGAATGTCCTGTTCGGTGAGGACTTCGATGTCGCCGCTGGAGAAGCCCTGTTCGAGGGGCAGGACGACGGCGGCGGCCTTGCCGGTGGCGGCGGCGCCGAGGGCTTCCTGCCAGGTTTCGGCGAAGATGGGTGCGGACTTACCTGCGTCTCCGAGGAGCGAGGCGAGGCGGGCGCGGGAGCCGGCGGTGTAGGCGGCGAGGACGGCCTTCTTGCCGCGCGTGGCGAGCGCGCTGATGTGCTTGGCGGCGGCTTCGTAGATATTGGCGCCGGATGCGCGTTCTGGCGCGAAATCGCGCGGGGGGCCGAAGCCGAAATCGAGGACGCGGGGGCTCTCCGGCTCGGCGAACTGGCTCATGCGGTGGATCGGCCAACCGGCGAGGGCGCGGTCGAATTCATCCTTGGCGAGGTAGAGCGCGGTTTCGGCGAGGGGGCGGTAGGTCGTGCTGCCCGCGCGCTGGCTGCTTTCGGCGCGGGCCTGGCGGTAGTCTGCAATGTCGGCGAGGCGCTGTTCGGCGGCCTTGGCGGCAGAGGTATCGAGGAGGACGAGATCGCTTGTCCCGAGATGGTCGAAGAGGGTGACGAGACGGTCTTCGAGGAGGGGGAGCCAGTGCTCCATGCCGGCGAGGCGGCGGCCATCGGTGACGGCCTGATAGAGCGGATCGCCGGTGGCATTGGCGCCGAACTGCTCGCGGTAGCGGGTGCGGAAGCGGCGGATGGACTCTTCGTCGAGCAGGGCTTCGCTGGCGGGGAGCAGGAGGTGCGACTGGACGGGCTGGACCGAGCGCTGGGTGGCCGGATCGAACAGGCGCATCGTCTCGATCTCGTCACCGAAGAAATCGAGGCGGAGGCCATGGGAGAGGCCGCTGGGCCAGAGATCGAAGACCGAGCCGCGCACGGCGTATTCGCCCGAATCCACGACCGTATCGACGCGGGTGTAGCCCTGGCGCTGGACGAGCGCGATCAGGCTCTCGCGCGCGATTTCCTGACCGACGCGGAGTGCGCGGACGGATTCGCGGATGCGAAACGGGGTGAGCGTGCGCTGGAGGACGGCGCCCACCGTGGTGACGAGGAGCTGGGGTCCGTCCTGCTTTTCCTGCAGCGCGTGGAGCGCGGCGAGGCGGCGGGCGCTGACCGACATGGCGGGGGAAGCGCGGTCGAACGGAAGGCAGTCCCACGCGGGGTATTCGGTGACTTCGAGTTCGGGCGCGAAGAACGCGGCGCTTTGGGTGACGGCGCGCATGGCGGCGTCATCGGCGGCGATGAAGATCGTGCGCTTGGGGGCCTTGGCGCTGGCAGCGGCGCGGGCGAGATCGGCTAGGACAAGCGGCTGCGCGCCGCGCGCGACATTGGCGAGCGTGAGCGGCGTGGTCGCGGCAAGAATGCGGGACGGATCAGGCATGGATGCGGACGTCAGCGCGGGATATCGACGTAATCGAGGCGGCGCATGGCATCCATTTCGGGGCCTTCGAACGCGGCAGGCACGCTTTGGGTTCCCAGCGCCCAGGCCATGATATCGACGTCGTCTTCCTCGAGCAGGCGTTCGAACCAATCGAGCGCGGCGGCATCCCATCCGGCGTGGCGCGTGTCGAAGAAGCAGCCGATCATGTAATCCGCCTCACGCGTGCCGCGATGCCAGGCGCGGAACTTCATGCGGGCGAGCCGGTGGGAGGTCGGAGAGTCGTTGTCGTTCATCTCCGGGCCGATACGCGCTTGGGGGCGGGAGGGGCAAGTGGCGCAGGGGGAATGGCCCGCGGGAACAGCAGTTCCTCATCAAAAACCATCCGTCGCCCCGTGCTTGACACGGGGCTTGGCTCGCCTTTGCGGCCAAGAAAAGCCAAGGCCCGTGTCAAGCACGGGCCGACGAAAGCTGTTTGCTGGAGAAGATGCTGACACCTCTTTCCGGCCATCTGGTGGCGTTTCCCGATCAAGCCGATTATCACCCCGACGATGCGTCCCGATCTGCTCAATCCGTTGTTTGCCGAGACCGAGGGCCTCAAGGGCGTAGGGCCCGGGCTGGCGCGGCCATTGGGCAAGCTGGGCCTCACGCGGGTGCGTGATCTGGCGTACCACCTGCCGGACCGGTTCGTGGCGCGGCGGGCGGTGGCCAATCTCGATGAAGCGGCGGTTGGCGAGAACATCGTCATCGCGCTGACGGTGCGGGAGCATCGCGCGAGTTCGGGGCGCGGGCCCTACCGGATTATGGCCGAGGATGCGCTGGGCAACTATGTGGCGCTCGTGTGGTTCGGGCGGGCATCGTACACTGCGAAGAAGCTGCTGCCGGTGGGCGAGAAACGCTGGGTGGCCGGGCGGCTCGACCAGTACGGGCAGTCCTGGCAGATCGTGCATCCCGAGCATATTGCCGAGGACAGCAGCGCGCTGGCGGGATCGCTGAACGAGCCGGTCTATCCGGCGACTGAGGGGCTGACGCAGGCGCGGATTGCTGGGCTGACCGCGCAGGCTTTGGCGATGGCGCCGGAATTGCCGGAGTGGATCGAACCGGGGCTGCTGGCTGGGTCAGGCTGGCCAGCTTGGCGCGAGGCCTTGGTGCGGGCGCACAAGGGGGCGGATGCGGTCGCGCGGGATCGGCTCGCTTATGATGAATTGCTGGCGAACTCGCTGGCGCTGATGCTGGTGAAGGCCAGCAACCGCACGCGGCGGACGGTCCCGCTGAAGGGCGATGGTGGCCTCCGCGCCAAGCTGCGGCTGCCGTTTGCGCTGACGGGGGCGCAGGCGCGTTCGGTGGCGGAAATCGAGAGCGACGTGGCGCAGGACGCGCCGATGCTGCGGTTGCTGCAGGGCGATGTCGGCTCGGGCAAGACGGCGGTGGCGCTGCACGCGATGCTGATTGCGGTGGAAGCAGGGGCGCAGGCCGCACTGCTCGCGCCGACCGAGATTTTGGCGCGCCAGCATGCCGAGACCTTGCAGCGCATGGCGGCGGGGACCGGCGTGCAGATTGCGCTGCTGACCGGCAAGACCACCCAGCGGGGCGGGGCCAAGGCGCGCGAGGCAATCCTGATGGGGCTGCTCGATGGCAGCATCGACATTTGCGTCGGGACGCACGCGATCTTTCAGGACTCCGTGAACTACCGCAATCTGGCGCTGGTGGTGATCGACGAACAGCACCGGTTTGGCGTGGGGCAGCGGCTGATGCTGACGCAGAAGGGCAAGGCGACGCCGCATTGCCTGGCGATGACCGCAACGCCGATCCCGCGCACGCTGACCCTGGCGCAATATGGCGAGATGGAAGTTTCCAAGCTCGACGAGATGCCGCCGGGCCGCCAGCCGATCGATACGCGGGTGGTGGCGGTGGAGCGCATGCCTGAGGTCGTTGGGGGACTCGCGCGGCATCTGGCAACCGGTGCGCAGGCCTATTGGGTCTGCCCGATGGTGCGCGAAAGCGAGACGGCGGATCTCGCGGCGGCCGAAGCGCGGTTTGCCGAAATGCAGCTGCGGTTCGGGGATCAGGTGGTGATGGTCCACGGGCAATTGCGGCCCGAAGTGAAGGACGCCGCGATGGAGCGCTTTGTGCGCGGCGAGGCGAAGCTGCTGGTGGCAACGACGGTGATCGAAGTGGGCGTCGACGTGCCCAATGCCAGCTTGATGGTGATCGAGCAGGCCGAACGATTTGGCCTTGCGCAATTGCACCAGCTGCGCGGGCGAGTGGGGCGCGGATCGGCGAAATCGACCTGTCTGCTGCTGCGCGGCGAGGCGCTTTCGGAAGTGGGGCGCGAGCGGCTGGCACTGATGCGCGAGACGCAGGACGGCTTCCGACTGGCCGAGGAAGACTTGCGCCTGCGCGGCGGCGGCGAGCTGCTCGGTACGCGGCAATCGGGGGATACGCCCTTTCGGGTAGCGGACTTTGAACAGATTGCCCGCCTGCTTCCGCTCGCGCATGACGACGCGCGGCTGCTGATGGAGCGCGATGGCGGGCTTTCTTCTCCGCGCGGGGAAGCGGCGCGGGCGCTGCTCTATCTGTTCGAGCGCGATTGGGGCGTGCAGCTGCTGCGCGGGGGGTGACCCTGTGAAAGCAAACACAGCTCCGTTCGTGTCGGGCGAAGTCGAGACACCAGCTCGCGGTGTCTCGACTTCGCTCGACACGAACGGGACCTTTTGAGGACATTTGACGTGAAGCGAGTTTCCGAAGCCGCCCGGGCGCTGGGTTATGCCGGGCTTCTGCCGCAGTTTGCGGCGCTGCTGGCGGTGTTCAAGGGTGGGCCCTGGGGCTGGACCGGGCTGGCGCTGGCCTATGCTTATGCTGCGCTGATCTTCAGCTTTCTGGGCGGGGTATGGTGGGGCATCGGCATTGCCAAGCCCGAGAGCCCGAAGTGGATTTTCCTCGCCGGTGTTGCGCCTTCGCTGCTTGCGCTGGCGGGCTGGTTCCCGTGGATGCTGGGCTGGACCTGGCCGGGGCCGCAGCTGATCGCGCTGGGCGCATGCATCGCGCTTTCGCCGCTGGTCGATCTGGCGATTGGCCTCAAGCCGGATGGCTGGCTGGCGCTGCGGCGCAATCTTTCGATCGGGCTCGGCGGGCTTTCGGTGCTGATCGGGCTGATGGCGGAGCGGGCTGCGGGCATCTGACCCGCGGCTTGCGCCGTAGCGCTGCAGATTGCTTTCCCCGGATCAAGTCCGG
Organism: uncultured Novosphingobium sp.; assembly: GCA_964413325.1. Taxonomy (GTDB): domain Bacteria; phylum Pseudomonadota; class Alphaproteobacteria; order Sphingomonadales; family Sphingomonadaceae; genus Novosphingobium. Next base: position 475,702 of record CAYPRK010000001.1, read on the forward strand.
GGTCGCAACAACAAGAACGAAGTGGTCGGGGAAAGAGGATTCGAACCTCCGGCCCCTGCCTCCCGAAGACAGTGCTCTACCAGGCTGAGCTATTCCCCGACCGATCGTTCACTTCCGTGAGCCGAAGAACGGCGACCCGGAAGCGAGGCAGGGGCGCGCTATAGGCGGGTGATTTGAGGGTGACAAGCACCCTTTTGCAGGAATTTTTCGGGTCCGACCTGAACGTTCAGGCTGCCTGGCGAAACGCTGCTGGCGAGGCCTGTCCATCAGCGGAGAGGCGGAAGCGGGCGACGAGGCTCTGCAGGGTTTCGGCTTCGCGCAGCAGGCTGTGCGCGGCAGCATTGCTCTGCTCGACCATCGCAGCGTTCTGCTGGGTGACCTGATCGATGCGGCTGAAGCTGTCGTTTACCGTGCCGAGCGCATCAACCTGCTGCGCGGATTCGCCAGCAATTCCGCTGATCGCGCCGCCGATGCCGGTGATCCGCTCGACGATTGCGCGCAGCACCGCTCCGGTCTCGCCGACAAGCTCGACACCGTTGCCGACTTGCGCCGAGGAGGACTCGATCAGGTTCTTGATGTCTTGCGCGGCATCGGCGCTGCGCTGGGCGAGGGCGCGCACTTCCGTTGCGACGACGGCAAATCCCTTGCCCGCCTCGCCGGCGCGCGCGGCCTCGACCCCGGCGTTGAGGGCAAGGAGATTGGTCTGGAAGGCGATTCCGTCGATGATCGAGACGATCTGCGCGATCTCGCTGGAGGACTGTTCGATCGCGGTCATCGCGGTGATGGCGCGTTCGACGACGGCACCGCCGGTGGCGGCATCGGCCTGCGCCTGGGCAGTAGCGGTGTTGACCGCTTCGGCGCGGGCGGCCGTGGCGCGCAGCCCGGTCGTGAGGCTGGTGGTCGCCTCGCTGTTGGCGGCGATGGCGCTGGCCTGCGCTTCGGTGCGGCGGGCGAGATCGTCGGAGGCGCTGCGGATTTCGGAGGAGCCGGTCGCGATCTGGCGCGCGGCGGCGGTGACGCGGGCGAGCAACTGATCGAGATCGGCGGCGGCTTCGTTGAACGAGGCGCGCAGAGGTTCGTAAGCCGACGGGAACGGCTCGGTGATGCGCAGGGCAAGGTCGCCGCGAGCCATCGCTTCGAGCCGGGCGGCGACGGCGCTGATCACGGCGTTCTGTTCAGCCTCGGTGCGGCTGCGATCGGCGGCGGCCTGGGCCTCGATGCGTTCGGCCTCGCGGCGGAGCTCGGTCTGGTGCTCGATGCGGCGGGCGACCTGTTCGCACAGCATGACCAGTGCGGCGGTTTCGGCGATGACGACGGCGGCGTGGAAGACGACGCGGACGAAGGCCGGGCCGCCGATCCACACCACATCGGGCGCGAGGAAGTTGGCCAACACGTGGTGCACCGCGGTGAGGCCGGCGGCGAGGATCACCGGGCGCCAGTCGGCCATGGCCGCGAGCATGGCGAGCGCGGCGAAGAAGGTCATGTGGATATCGACCATGAACGGGTGGCCGGACCACTGATAGAGCAGGATCATCGGAAAGGCGGCGACGGCGCTGGCCATGGCAAGGCGCGTGGCGCCATCGGCGCGGCCCTGGACGACGAGCGCGAGCGGGATGGCGCTGACCGCGAGCGCGAGGAGGAGCGGCAGGACGCCGGTATCGGCCAGCGCCGTGCCGACGCCGATCACCAGCACGGCGAGGAGGCACGTCGCGGCGAGGAGGCGAAGGCCATTGCGGCGGACGGCGAGGAGTTCATCCATGGGGGCGGGTTTCCGGGGGCTGGCAGAGGAGGGATGGTATGGCGAGGGCGAGCGCACCGTCATGGAGCGCTCGGGCGCCGAGGCCGGTAGGCGGGCTCGTCAGGATCAGACCGCCGAACGGGCCCTTGCCATTGAGGGCGGCGCCATGAGCGAGGGCCCATTCGAGCGAAGGGCGGCTGTGCGCCGGGACGAGAGGGACGTAGAGCGCGGCAAGGCCGGGGCGGGGGGCAAGTTCGGCCATGGCCACAACGAGCGCCAGTACCAGCGCCTGCGCAGCGAGGGCGGCGCGGGTACCGAGGGTGAGGCGAGGAGCGGCGGCAGGCATGAGGACTGTCATAGTCCGATCCGGACTTAAGGCTCGGAAGGGCGAGGTTAAGGTTAACTGCGTATGGCGGGCGCTGGTCAGTGCCGGGGGATGTGGCTAGACAGGAGCGCATGGCCACTGCCGCTTCCCCATCGCGAGTCCCGGCGCACCTTGCGCATCCCGAACAGCAATACCTCGACCTGATGCGGCGCATCTGGGAGGAGGGCGACGAGCGGGTGGACCGCACCGGCGTGGGCACGCGCAGCGTGTTTGGCGCACAGCTGCGGTTCGATCTGGCGGATGGGGCGATGCCCCTGCTGACGACCAAGCGCGTCTACTGGAAGACGGCGACGCGCGAGTTCCTGTGGTTCCTCACCGGGCGGACCAATATCCGCGAGCTTTGCGCGCAGGGGGTCGAGATCTGGACCGACTGGCCGCTGGACCGGTATCGGCGCGAGACGGGCGAGGAGATCAGCCGCAAGGACTTTTCGGCGCGGATCGTCGCGGACGAAGCCTTTGCCTTGCAATGGGGCGATCTCGGGCCGGTCTACGGGAAGCAGTGGACGGACTGGCCGGTCTATGAGCCGGCGGGGGACGGGCTGTTCGCGCGGCGCGCGTCGGGCGTGAATCAGGTGGCCGAGGTGGTCGAGAGCCTGCGGAAGAATCCCGGCAGTCGGCGGCATATCGTCGAGGGATGGAACGTGGCGGAACTGGACCGGATGGCGCTGCCGCCGTGCCACAAGACCTATCAGTTTCACGTGGCGGACGGGAAGCTATCCGGACTGCTCTATCAGCGGAGCTGCGATGTCGCTCTGGGGCTGCCGTTCAACCTTTGGGGTGGGGCGCTGTTTATCCGGATGCTGGCGCAGCAGTGCGATCTGGAGCCGGGCGAGCTGGTGTGGATGGGGGGCGATACGCACCTCTATCTGAACCATGCGGAACTGGTGCAGGAGCAGCTGGCGCGGGTGCCGGAAGGGAGCCCCAAGCTGGATATCGTGCGGCGGCCAGAGAGCGTGTTCGACTACCGCATCGAGGACTTTGTGGTGACGGGGTATGCCCCGCAGGCGCCTATTTCAGCGCCGGTTGCGGTTTGATTGACTCGGAAAGCGCGTTGTAATATTATTATGCGGTGAGCTAATAATGCGTCTCGTGCCGGAGACGCGCCGGGAGTGACAGATGTTGGTGTTTTGCGCATGACAGACGGCACCCGCAGCAATCTCCCGCCGCTGCAATTGCACGTGCCGGAGCCGAAGTTTCGCCCCGGCGATGCGGTGGATTACAGCCATCTGGTGATCCCGCCGGCTGGTGCGCAGGCCCGTCCTGACGAGGGGTGCGCGGCGAGCGAGACGCATCCGCTATGCCTCGATCTGGTGCGCGTGCTGGGCGAGGATAACCGCGCGGTGGGGCCGTGGGACCCGAAGCTCGATCCCGAGAGCCTGCGGCGGATGCTGCGGCTAATGGCGCTGACGCGGGCGTTCGATGACCGGATGTATCGCGGGCAGCGGCAGGGCAAGACCAGCTTCTACATGAAGTGCACCGGCGAGGAGGCAACCTCGATTGCTCCGGCGATGGCGCTGGCGAGCGATGACATGGTGTTTCCGTCGTACCGCCAGCAGGGCATCCTGATCGCGCGCGGCTATCCGATGACGGGCATGATCAACCAGATCTATTCGAACAAGGCGGACAAGCTGAAGGGTCGGCAACTGCCGATCATGTATTCGGCGCGCGAGGCTTCGTTCTTCTCGATCTCCGGCAATCTGGCCACGCAGTATCCGCAGGCGGTGGGCTGGGCGATGGCGAGTGCGATCAAGGGGGATACCCGGATTGCGGCGGCTTGGCTGGGCGAGGGATCGACGGCGGAGGGCGACTTCCATTCGGCGATGACCTTTGCGGCGGTTTATAACGCGCCGGTGGTGTTCAATGTCGTTAACAACCAGTGGGCGATTTCGAGCTTTTCGGGCTTTGCCGGCGCGGAGCGGACAACGTTTGCGGCGCGGGCGATTGGCTATGGCATTGCCGGGCTGCGGGTGGATGGGAACGATCCGCTGGCGGTCTATGCCGCAACGCGCTGGGCGGCGAACCGGGCGCGGGCGAATGGCGGGCCGACCTTGATCGAGCACTTCACCTACCGCGCGGAAGGGCATTCGACTTCGGACGATCCGGGGCAGTACCGCTCGGTGCAGGAGCGCAGCGAGTGGCCGCTGGGTGATCCGATTGCGCGGCTGGCGGCGCATCTGGAAGCGCTGGGCGAATGGACGGGCGAAGCGCATGCAGCGATGGATCTGGAACTGGCCGAGCAAGTGAAGGCGGCAGCCAAGGCGGCGGAAGCCAATGGCGTGCTGGGGCATGGCCTGCACCATCCGTTCCGCACGCTGTTCGAGGACGTGTTCGAGGAACTGCCCTGGCACCTCAAGGAACAGAGCGAACAGGCGATCCGCGAGCGGCGGATCAAATGGCCCGAGTGGAAGGAGGATTGAAGCATGACCGACTCCCCTTCCGTGAAGAAACTCAACATGATCGAGGCGATCAACGACGCGCTCGATGTGATGATGGCGCGGGATAGCAACATCGTCGTGATGGGCGAGGATGTCGGCTATTTCGGCGGCGTGTTCCGCGCGACGGCGGGCCTGCAGAAGAAGTATGGCCGCACCCGTGTGTTCGATACGCCGATCAGCGAATGCGGGATCATCGGCGTGGCGGTGGGCATGGGGGCCTATGGCCTGCGGCCTGTGCCGGAAATCCAGTTTGCCGATTACATCTATCCGGGTCTCGACCAGCTTGTCTCCGAAGCGGCGCGGCTGCGCTATCGTTCGGCTGGGGAATTTACCGCGCCGATCACCGTGCGTTCGCCCTTCGGCGGCGGCATTTTTGGCGGGCAGACGCATAGCCAGAGCCCGGAGGCGTTGTTTACCCACGTTTCGGGCCTCAAGACGGTAATCCCGAGCACGCCGCATGACGCCAAGGGGCTGCTGATCGCGGCGATCGAGGACAACGATCCGGTGATCTTCTTCGAGCCCAAGCGCATCTACAACGGGCCGTTCAATGGCTATTACGACAAGCCGGTCGAGCCGTGGTCGCGCCACAGGGACGGCGAGGTGCCGGAAGGGTATTACCGCATCCCGCTCGGCAAGGCGCGGGTTGTGCGGGAGGGCGAGGCGCTGACAGTGCTGGCCTATGGCACGATGGTTCATGTGGCCGAGGCCGTGCTGGCGGAGAAGGGTGTCGATGCCGAGATCATCGACCTGCGCACGCTGGTGCCGCTCGATATCGAGACGATCACGGCTTCCATCGCCAAGACTGGCAAGTGCCTGATCGTCCACGAAGCGACGCGCACCGGCGGCTTTGGCGCGGAGCTTTCCGCGCTGGTGCAGGAACGCTGCTTCTACCACCTCGAAGCCCCCATCGAGCGCGTGACGGGCTTTGACACGCCTTATCCGCATAGCCTTGAATGGGCGTATTTTCCGGGTCCGGTCCGCATTGGCGAGGCCGTTGATCGTCTTCTGAAGGCCTGACCGCATGGGTACTTTCACGTTTCGCCTGCCGGATATTGGCGAGGGCATTGCCGAGGCCGAGATTGTCGCGTGGCACGTCAAGGTGGGCGAAGTGGTGGCCGAGGATGGCCGCGTTGCCGATCTGATGACCGACAAGGCGACGGTCGAGATAGAAAGCCCGGTTGCGGGGCGGGTGATCTCGGTTGCGGGCGAGGTGGGCGATGTGATCGCGATTGGTTCGCCGCTGGTGGTGATCGAGACCGAGGGCGGGGCTGAGGCTGAGGCTGCGTCTAGTCCTTCGACAGGCTCAGGACGAGCGGATGTTGTGGAGGTGGCTCCGGTTGTTGAGGAAGCGCCGGCTCCTTCGCCGCCTGTGGTGAAGTCTGAAGAGCGGGTGGCGTTCGTCCTTGCACCCAAGGTGCTGGCGAGCCCGGCGGTGCGGGCGCGGGCCGAGGCGCTGGGGATTGATCTGGCCGAGGTGAAGCCTTCCGAGGAAGGCCGGGTGCGCCATGCCGATCTCGACGCTTTCCTCGCTTACAACGCAGGTGGCGGGTTTCGCGCAGCGGGCGCGAAGCGCGCCGACGAGACAATCAAGGTCATCGGCCTGCGCCGCCGGATTGCCGAGAACATGGCCGCAGCGAAGCGGCATATTCCGCACTTCACCTATGTCGAGGAATGCGACGTTACCGCGCTGGAGGAAATGCGCGCGCAGCTGAACGATGCGCGTGGGTCCAAGCCCAAGCTGACCATGCTGCCGCTGCTGATCACCGCGATCTGCAAGACGCTGCCGGACTATCCGATGCTCAACGCGCGCTATGATGACGAGGCGGGCGTGGTGACGCGGCACGGCGCGGTGCATCTGGGCATGGCGACGCAGACGCCGGGCGGCCTGATGGTGCCGGTGATCTGCGATGCGCAGGACCGGAACTTGTGGCAGCTGGCGAACGAAATCGTGCGGCTGGCCGATGCGGCGCGGAGCGGGACGGCGACTTCGGGCGAACTTTCCGGTTCGACCATCACCGTGACCTCGCTTGGCGCGCTGGGCGGCGTGGCGACGACGCCGGTTATCAATCGGCCGGAGGTCGCGATCATCGGGCCCAACCGGATTGTCGAGCGGCCGATGTTCGTGCCTGATGGCATGGGCGGTGAACGGGTCGCCAAGCGCAAGCTGATGAACATCTCGATCAGCTGCGATCACCGCGTGGTGGATGGCTGGGATGCGGCGAGCTTCGTTCAGGCGCTCAAGCGGATGATCGAGACACCGGTTCTGCTGCTGGCGGATTGAGGTAGCAGAAGCCTACTCCCAACCCGCTCACCCTGAGTTTGTCGAAGCATGTCCTGAGCGGCTGCTGCAAGCAGCCAGCCGAAGGGGGTGCTTGCGCGGAGGTTGTGGTCGATGCTTCGACAAGCTCAGCATGAGCGGTTGGGGGTGTATGATCCGATTTGACCTGATTCCTCAGCGCACCACGCCGCGCCAGGTCATCTGGCCATTGCCTGCTAGCGCGAGCTGGGTCGGGATGCGCCAGCGCAAGTGCGTGACGTCCTCGGGGTGGGCCGGGCGCATGCGGCCATAGGCATCGCGCACGGTGAGCGCTTCGAGTGCGCCCCAGGTGCGACCGCCGTCGACCGAGACTTCCTGTTCGCCGTCCGCGCCGCCCGCAAAGGCGATCGTGCGCGGGAGCGGGTTGGTGACGGTGAAGCCGCCATCCTTGCGGCCAGACCAGTTCACGACGAAGATCACGCGGTCGCCGGGGCGGAGCTGGTCAGCACGTTCGAGAATGCGCGCGGTGCGGCCGCCGGGGGCGGGCTGGAAGCGCTCGACGAACACGTCGCTGGCGAACTGGACGCCGCCTGCCGCATGGGCCGCGGCGGGGACCAGCGCGGCGCTCGTGGCGCCTGCGACGACCATCGCCGGAATGACCGCTTTGTACATTGGTTCGAATGCCCCTTGCGCGCCTGTGGCGCTGTCGGGACCTGAATGGCACGCGGGCCGATAAAGTTTGGTTAATGGGGGCTTGCGGGGCGTGCGAGGGCGACGCCTGGACAAAGAAAAAGGCACCCGAAGGTGCCTTTTTCGTCTTCCCAATGGCGCGAGTGACGGGACTTGAACCCGCGACCCTCGGCGTGACAGGCCGATACTCTAACCAACTGAGCTACACCCGCTCGCCTTGGGAGCGCCGCATTTAGGGGGGGACTTGCGGGCTGTCAACGCCCTAGATCGGCAAATTTTGCGTTTCGTAAAAATCGTTTCAAATCAACCCCAACGGCCGGTTTCCATCCAGATCAGGAAGCGCCGCAGCGGCAGGAGCCAGACGGTTCCGAGAATCACGTAGACCAGCGTCTGCACCAGAACCGGCATCTTGCCGATGGGGCCGGACAGCCCCGCCACGATCAGCGCATAGCCGAACAGACCAAGGATCAGCGCGAGGATGCCGAAGGGCTTGCGCCAGGTCGGCTGATAGGATTCTGGTTCGTCCATTAGGGGTTCCGCTCAGAAGGGGCCGTAAAGGCGAGTGGGCGTTACCACTGCGGCGAGCGGTCTGTCATGCGCCTCGGTGGGCAGGTCTTCGCAGAGCTGGCTGTCCCACGCCATGCCGATGGCAGGCGCATCGGGGAAACGCTCCAGCCAGCGGTCGTAGTAGCCGCCGCCCTGGCCGAGACGCCGGCCATCTGCCGTGAAGCCGATCAGCGGCACGAACAGGACATCGGGTTCGAGCCGATCCGCATCAGCCAGCGGCTGGGGCGCGCCATAGGGGCCGGGTTCCATCAGATCTTCGAGGTATGGCGAGGCCCAGTGGCGGAACTCCATCGGTGCGCCGCGTGCCGCAAAGGAGGGCATGGCGATCTTGTGCCCCGCTTCGTGGAAGTGGCGGGCGTAGCCGGTGGTGGGCGCTTCGGTGCTGGTGGCGGAATAGAGCGCGATGGTCGCGCCTTCAGGGATCAGCGCGGACAGCGTGGCGGGCGGGCGCATGAAAAGGAGGGCCTTTACGCGCGGATCGAGCGCGGCGACATGATCACGGCGGGCGGCGCGCAGGGCCTTGCGCAGGGCCGCTTTGGCGGTCGCGGGATCTGCGCTCATGTTCGGTCTCGTTTCAGAGTGGGGCGTCGTGCCGGCACGAGGAGGGAAGGGGTGACGGGACCACCATGGGTCGTTTCCAGGAGAATCCTCTGACGCGTTCACGTCAGGTGGGGACCATATACCAGGGCCAGGGCCAGGGCAGGGACAGCCCCCAAGGATTTTGCTTATAGCCTCAGGGATTTCATGTGGCACGTGCCGGGCAGTACCCGTCGCTCCCCATGTAGGTGAGCCGGGGCGTTTTCTCAAGTACCGGACTTAACCGTCCGCGTCTTCGAGATGCGCGGCGAGCTTCTCCACCCGCGCGGCCAGCGTTTCGATCCGGGCGAGCACTTCGGCCGCGGGCTGCGCGGTGACTGCCGGGGCCGGTTCGGGCGCTTCTTCGCGCGGGGGCGGCATCTGGCGGTGGAGTTCGTGGAGTTCGTCCGCGAGCATCAGCGCGGCGAAAAGCAGCATGCGCGTCTCGCTCTGCCCGGCACCGGCTTTGGTGACGCGGTCCGCGACCATGCGGCCGAGCATTTCGATGTGCGATTCCTCGCCGTCCGGAGCGGAGACCGTATAGGGACGGCCGCCAATGGTGAGCGTAACGTTTGTCATTGCGGGAGATTGGCCAGCAACAGGTCAAGCTGCTGGATTTCCTGGCTGACCCGTTCCTTCAGCTTGCGATGGCGGGTGCGCAGCTCTGCCACCTCGGCGGGAGCGGGAGCGGCGGCAACGGCAGCTTCGAGCCGGGCAATCGCCTGCTCGATCCTGTCCAGCGCCGCATCGAGCGGGGAATCCTGCACCTCGGTCGTCATGGCCTTATTCGCTAGCACAATTGCCTAGCCCCGCAAGTCGGGAAGCACCCGCCTTTCCCCAATCTTGACGCTACGGGCCCAGCCTTGACGCTACGGAGTGCCGCTCCCAAAGAGAGCCCGCTACCGAATCGGTGGCGGCAGGACTGCTCTTGCTGCCGCACTGCAGGCATAGGACACTGAGATGGAACGGGACCAGGCCGTACTCACGCCGATGGCCAACGCCATCCGCGCGCTCGCGATGGATGCTGTCGAGGCGGCCAATTCGGGCCATCCCGGTATGCCGATGGGCATGGCCGATGTGGCGACGGTGCTGTTCACCGAGTTTCTCAAGTACGATCCCGCCGCGCCGAAGTGGTCGGACCGCGACCGTTTCGTGCTGTCCGCCGGTCACGGCTCGATGCTGATCTATGCGCTGCTGCATCTGACGGGCTATGCCGCGCCGACCATCGATGACATCCGCAATTTCCGCCAGCTCGGCAGCCCCTGCGCAGGGCATCCCGAAAACGACATGCTGGACGGCGTGGAATGCACGACCGGGCCGCTGGGGCAGGGCCTCGCCATGGCAGTCGGGATGGCGATTGCCGAACGGCACCTCAACGCGACCTTCGGCAGCGAGCTGGTCGATCACAAGACCTGGGTGATCGCAGGCGACGGCTGCCTGATGGAAGGCGTGAACCACGAGGCGGTCGGCCTTGCGGGCACGCTGGCCCTCGGCAATCTCAACGTGCTGTGGGACGATAACAAGATCACCATCGACGGCGACACCTCGCTTTCGACCACGGAAGACATTCTGGCCCGTTACGCTGCGAGCGGCTGGCACACGGCCAGCTGCGATGGGCACGACTTTGCCGACATCGCCCGCGCGCTGGCTGAAGCGGCCGCCGATCCGCGCCCCTCGCTGGTTTCGTGCAAGACGGTGATCGGCAAGGGCGCGCCCAACAAGCAGGGCGGGCATAATGTGCATGGCTCGCCGCTGGGCAAGAGCGAGATCGAAGCCGCGCGCGAGTATCTGGGCTGGACGTCTGCGCCGTTCGAGATCCCGGCGGACATTCTGGCGAACTGGCGTGCAGCCGGGGCCAAGGGCGCTGCGGCCCGTGCCGCATGGGAAGCCCGCGCTGCGGCTCATCCGCAAGGCGCGGAACTGGCGCGGCGCATGGCGGGCGAACTTCCGGCGGATGGCGGCGCGCAGAGCGCCTATATCGAGAGCCTGATCGCCACGCCGCCGACCGTCGCGACGCGCAAGTCGAGCGAGATGGCGCTGGAAGCGATGACCGCGGTGATCCCCGAAATGGTCGGCGGTTCGGCGGACCTGACGGGTTCGAACAATACCAAGACCAAGTCGACCGGCCCGCTGACCCGGGACAGCTATGGCGGCCGCTATGTCTATTACGGCATCCGCGAGTTCGGCATGGCCGCAGCGATGAACGGCATGGCGCTGCATGGCGGCGTGATCCCCTACGGCGGCACGTTCCTCGTGTTCTCGGACTATTGCCGCAATGCGGTGCGCATGTCGGCGCTGCAGCACACGCGCGTTATCTATGTGTTCACGCACGATTCCATCGGCCTTGGCGAAGACGGTCCGACGCACCAGCCTGTCGAGCATGTGATGTCGCTGCGCATGATCCCGAACCTCCTCGTGTTCCGCCCGGCGGACGCGATCGAGACAGCGGAAGCGTGGAGCCTCGCGCTCGCCAATGCCCACCGCCCGACGGTGCTTGCGCTGACCCGGCAGAACCTGCCGCCGGTGCGCTTCGATACCGAGTTCAAGAGCGCGAAGGGGGCCTACCGCCTGGTGAGCGCGACTGCCCCGCGCAAGGTCGTACTGCTGGCGACGGGTTCGGAAGTGGCGATTGCCATGGACGTGGCCAAGGCGCTCGAGGCCGAGGGCGTGGGCGCGGATGTCGTCTCGTTCCCGTGCTGGGAGCTGTTCGACGAGCAGGACGCGGCCTACCGCGCTGATGTGCTGCCGGCGGACGCGCTCAAGGTTTCGATCGAGGCGGGCGTGACGCTGGGCTGGCAGAAGTATGTGGCGGGCGGCATTACCGTCGGCATCGACAGCTTCGGTGCTTCGGCGCCTGCGCCGGCGCTTTATGACCACTTCGGCCTGACGGCTGAGAAGATCCTGCCGCGCATTCGCGCGCGGCTTGCGTAAGTTCGTCGCTTCGCTCCTCGCCATGACGAGGGTGCGAACGGATTGCTAGGAAGGAGTTCTAAGAATGGCCACCAAGGTTGCGATCAACGGTTTCGGGCGCATCGGGCGCAATGTGGCGCGCGCCATTCTGGAGCGTCCGGACTGCGGGCTGGAGCTCGTTTCGATCAACGATCTCGCCAGCGCCAAGGACAACGCGCTCCTGTTCAAGCGTGACAGCGTGCACGGCGCCTACAAGGGCACGGTCGAAGTTGACGGCAACGATCTGGTGATCGACGGCAAGCGCATCGCGGTTACCGCCGAGCGCGATCCCGCCAACCTGCCGCACGGCGCACAGGGCATCGACATCGTGCTCGAATGCACCGGCTTCTTCACCGACCGCGCTTCGTGCGAGAAGCACATCGCGGCGGGCGCCAAGAAGGTGCTGATCTCGGCGCCGGGCAAGAATGTCGACCTCACCGTCGTCTACGGCGTGAACCACGACAAGCTGACGGCCGAACACACCATCGTCTCGAACGCTTCGTGCACCACAAACTGCCTGGCGCCCTTCGCCAAGGTGCTGAACGACAGCATCGGCATCGTGCGCGGCCTGATGACGACGGTCCACGCCTATACCAACGACCAGAAGATCCTCGACCAGATCCACAGCGATCCGCGCCGCGCCCGCGCTGCGGCGATGAGCATGATCCCGACCACGACGGGCGCCGCCCGCGCGGTGGGTGAAGTGCTGCCGGAACTGAAGGGCAAGCTCGACGGTTCGGCGATCCGCGTGCCGACCCCGAACGTCTCGGTGGTGGACCTGACCTTCCAGCCCGGTCGCGACACGACCAAGGACGAAGTCAACGCGCTGCTCAAGGCCGCTGCCGAAGGTCCGCTCAAGGGCGTGCTGGGCTTCAGCGACGAACCGCTGGTCTCGATCGACTACAATCACGATTCGCATTCGTCGACCATCGACAGCCTCGAAACCTCGGTGATCGACGGCAAGCTGGTGCGCGTGCTTTCGTGGTACGACAACGAGTGGGGCTTCTCGAACCGCATGGTCGATACGGCCGGCGTGATGGGCGGTCTGCTCTGAGGCCGTGACGATGGGGGCGGGACGTCTTGACGGGATTGCCCGGCACAAGGTGTCCCGCGGCCCCATGGAGACTTTGGACCGCGCCTTGGTCACGCCCGACATGGGGCTTGAGGGCGATTGCCGGGGGCCTGTGCCGCAGGGCAAGAAGGGCAATCGGCAGATCACCGTGATCGAGGCCGAGAGTTGGGCTGCGGCCATAGCGGACCTCGGCGGGGCGGACGGGCTCGTCTGGTCCGACCGGCGGGCCAATCTGCTGGTTTCAGGGGTGCGCCTGCCGCGTGAGGCGGGCAAGGTGATCGCGATTGGCAAGGGGCTGCGCATCGAAGTGCGCTGCGAGTGCGATCCGTGCAGCCGCATGGATGCCTTGCGCGAAGGACTGCGCGCGGCGCTCACGCCGGACTGGCGCGGCGGGATCTGCGGACGAGTGATCAGCGAGGGCGAAATCGCCTTGGGCGATGAAGTGAGGATCGAGACATGAGCTTCAAGACGCTGGATGACATCGGTGACGTGCGCGGCAAGGTCGTGCTGGTGCGCGTGGACCTCAACTTGCCGATGCAGGACGGCGCGGTGACCGATGACACCCGCGTTCAGGCGGCCAAGCCGACGATCCTCGAACTGGCTGACAAGGGCGCCAAGGTGCTGCTGCTGGCGCACTTCGGCCGTCCGAAGGGTGAGCGCGTCTCGACCCAGTCGCTGAGCATGGTGGTTGGCGCGGTCGAACAGGTGCTGGGCCGTGAAGTGATGTTCGTGTCCGAGATCGCCGGGCCGGTGGTGAGCCAAGTGGTCGGTATTCTCCCCGAAGGCGGGATCGCCTGCCTTGAGAACACGCGGTTCTGGAAGGGCGAGGAAAAGAACGATCCGGAACTGGTCAAGGCGATTGCCGCGAACGCCGACATCTATGTGAACGACGCGTTTTCCGCTGCGCACCGCGCGCATGCGACGACCGAGGGTCTGGCGCATGTGCTGCCGGCCTATGCAGGCCGCTCGATGCAGGCCGAACTCGAAGCGCTGGGCAAGGCGCTGGGCGAGCCGGAGCGTCCGGTCGCGGCGGTCGTCGGCGGGGCGAAGGTTTCCTCGAAGCTCGATGTGCTGAAGCACCTCGTCGGCAAGGTCGATCATCTGATCATTGGCGGCGGCATGGCCAACACGTTCCTTGCCGCGCGCGGGGTCGATGTGGGGAAGTCGCTGTGCGAGCATGATCTGGCGCCGACGGCAGAGGCGATTCTGGATGCTGCAGACGCTTCGGGGTGCACAGTGCATCTGCCGTATGACGTTGTGGTCTCGAAGGAATTCGCGGCCAATCCGCCTTCGCTGCGCACGTGCAACGTGCATGAAGTGGCAGCGGACGAGATGATCCTCGACGTTGGGCCGGCTGCGACCGAAGCGCTGGCCGACGTCCTGAAGGTCTGCAAGACGCTGGTGTGGAACGGGCCGATGGGCGCGTTCGAGACGCAGCCGTTTGACACCGCGACCGTCGCGCTGGCGCGCACGGCGGCGGCGCTGACCCGCGAAGGTTCGCTGGTTTCGGTGGCGGGCGGCGGCGATACCGTCGCGGCGCTGAGCCATGCCGGCGTGGCGGGCGATTTCTCCTATGTCTCGACCGCAGGCGGTGCTTTCCTGGAATGGATGGAAGGCCGCGTGCTGCCGGGCGTGGCTGCCCTCGAACAGTAATCGAAGCGATTTATTGAGCGCGGGCCGCACTGCGATATTGCAGTGCGGCAAGAACCGCTTTATGTGCGCGCGCATACGAATGCACTGCTTGAGGGATCAGCCATGAACTACGCCGAGATGAAGTCCAAGATTGCAGCGGGCCAGGGCTTTATTGCGGCGCTTGATCAGAGCGGCGGTTCAACGCCGAAGGCGCTGGCAGGCTATGGCATCGAGGCGGGCGCGTGGAACACCGAAGAGGAAATGTTCGGCCTGATCCACGCCATGCGCGCGCGGATCATCCGTTCGGCGGCGTTCACTGGCGAGAAGGTGATCGGCGCGATCCTGTTCGAGCGCACCATGGACGGCGACGTTGACGGTACTCCGGTGCCTGAGGCGCTGATTGCCAAGGGCGTGGTGCCGTTCATCAAGATCGACAAGGGCCTGGAAGACGAAGTCAACGGCGTGCAGCTGATGAAGCCGATGCCGACGCTCGATGCGCTGCTGGTCCGCTCGAAGGCGCTCGGCGTGTTCGGCACCAAGGAACGCTCGGTGATCAATTCGGCGAACCGCGAGGGCATTGCCGCTGTGGTCGCGCAGCAGTTCGAAGTGGGCCGCCAGGTCCTCAGCCATGGCATGATGCCGATCATCGAACCCGAAGTGAACATCAAGAGCGAGACGCGCAGCCAGTGCGACGCGATCCTGCTCGAAGAGACGCTGAAGCACCTCGATACGCTGGCCGAGGGCGAGGAAGTGATGCTCAAGCTTTCGCTCCCCGTCGTTCCCGGCACATTCGATCCGCTGGTGGCGCACCCGCGCGTGCTGCGCGTCGTCGCGCTGTCGGGCGGCTTCAAGCGGCCGGAAGCCTGCGTCGAGCTCGCCAAGAACAACGGCATCATCGCCAGCTTCAGCCGCGCGCTGCTCGAAGACCTGCGCGCGCAGATGACCGATGCCGAATTCGACGCCTCGCTGGGCGGCGCGATTGACGAGATCCACCGCGGTTCGACGGTGAAGACGGCCTGAGATTGAACTCATCCCAGACCCCGCTCACCCTGAGCCGAAAGGCGCCAGGACGGCGGTCGTGTTTGATGCTTCGACAAGCTCAGCATGAGCGGGTGGGGTGTGGTCTTCGGTTTCTGGATGGCAGGGGTGGTCATGGCCCCATTTGCGCTGATCCGCATGGCTCGCTAAGGCGCCCGCATGTCTGAACCTGCCTGCCAGCTTTACCTGATTTCGCCGCTCGATGTAGGCGGCGCATTCCCCGATCGGCTCGCCCGCGCGCTTGATGCGGGGCCGGTCGCGGCGTTCCAGTTTCGCGTGAAGAACGTGGACGAGCACGAGGCCGCGCGGCTCGCGGAGCCACTCCAGCGGATCTGTGCCGACCGCGAGGTCGCCTTCATCATCAACGATTCGATTGCGCTGGCGAAGCGGCTCAGCGCGGATGGTGTGCATCTGGGGCAGGACGACGGCAGCGTGGCCGATGCGCGCGCGCGGCTGGGCAAGGCGGCGCAGATCGGCGTGACGTGCCATGACAGCCGCCACCTCGCGATGGAAGCGGGCGAGGCGGGGGCGGATTATGTCGCGTTCGGGGCATTCTTCCCGAGTTCGACCAAGGACACCAAGCATGTCGCCGAACCGGAGCTGCTGAGCTGGTGGTCGCGGCTGTTCGAGCTGCCCTGCGTGGCAATTGGCGGGATCACGGCGGCCAATTGCGGGCCGCTCGTGGCGGCAGGCGCGGATTTCCTCGCTGTCAGCAATGCCGTGTGGGGCGGGGATGAGGCCGAAGGCGTGCGCGCGCTGAATGCGGCGATTGCGAGGGCTTTGGCCGAAGGCTGAGGCCTACTCGGCAGCGCCGCCTTCATCCGCGCTGAAATCATCGCGCACGGCACCGGCCCGCACGCAACGCAGGGCTCCGCGCTTGCCATCCGGGCCGAGCCGGATCAGCGAAAGCCCGACCTTGTCGAACCGGCGGCCAGCAAACGGCCCAGACGTCATCGTGAACACCTTGCCGAGCAGCAGGTAGGTCCCGCGCGTTCCGTTCACGACGTAGCTGGAATCGGGCACGATGTTGAAATTGTCTGCGGGCTGCGGCACTGGCGGCGTGGTGGCGTCACCGGGCAATTCGCAGGTCCAGCGTCCCTGGCTGGCAGTGAGCATTGCGCCGCCGGGCGCAGCAATCGCTGGGCTGACGGCGAGCAGAACGAGTGCGGCGAAGGCAGCGCGGATCATGTTACCGGCGCTAGCATGCGACGGCGGCTTGAAGCAATCGCCGCTTGGCGCTAAGGGCCGCGCTCCCGCACCCGTTTGGCGTGCATCCCAATTAGGGCTCTTTCCATCATGAAGATCAGCGGCGTGGACATCCGTCCGGGCAATATCCTGGAATACGAAAAGGGCATCTGGAAGGTTGCCAAGACCCAGCACACCCAGCCCGGCAAGGGCGGCGCGTTCATGCAGGTCGAGATGAAGAACCTGATCGACGGCCGCAAGACCAACGTTCGCTTCCGCAGCGCCGACACCGTCGAGCGCGTGCGCCTCGATACGAAGGACTTCCAGTTCCTTTACGCCGAGGGCGATGACCTGATCTTCATGGACGTGGAAACCTACGACCAGATCACCCTGCCGAGCGACCTGCTGGGCGACGCCGCAGCGTTCCTGCAGGACGGCATGACCGTGCTGCTCGAAATGTGGGAAGACCGCCCGATCTCGGTGCAGCTGCCCGAGCAGGTCGAGGCGACCATCGTCGAGGCCGATGCCGTGGTGAAGGGGCAGACTGCATCGTCGAGCTTCAAGCCCGCACTTCTCGACAACGGCGTGCGTGTGATGGTGCCGCCGCATATCGCCAGCGGCACGCGGATCGTGGTCGATGTCTACGAGCGCACTTACGTCGGCAAGGTGGGC
The DNA here is from genome assembly GCA_964413325.1 of uncultured Novosphingobium sp. GTDB lineage: Bacteria > Pseudomonadota > Alphaproteobacteria > Sphingomonadales > Sphingomonadaceae > Novosphingobium. The sequence goes on from CAYPRK010000001.1 coordinate 492,898, forward strand.
TGATGTCCGCTATTTCCGGCCTGATGCGGGTGATGGAGAAGGCGGCTCGCAAGGCCGGCCAGCGGCTGCGCCGTGATTTCGGCGAGGTCGAGCATCTCCAGGTGAGCCGCAAGGGGCCGGCGGACTTCGTTTCGAAGGCCGATCAGGCCGCCGAGCGCACGCTGTGGGACGAGCTGCGTGCGGCGCGGCCCGGCTGGGGCTTCGAGCTCGAGGAAGGCGGCACGATCGAGGGCGAACCCGGCAAGCCGCGCTTCATCATCGATCCGCTCGACGGCACCAGCAACTTCCTCCACGGCATTCCGCACTTCGCGATCTCGATCGCGGTGCAGGAACCGACGCTGGACGGCAAGGGCTGGGGCGAAGTGACCGCCGGGATCGTCTATCAGCCGATCACCGACGAAAGCTTCTGGGCCGAAAAGAACCGCGGCGCGTGGCTGCAGGACCGGCGCCTGCGCGTTTCGGCGCGGCGCAACCTCGATGAGTCGCTGATCGCCACCGGCATCCCGTTTTCGGGGCGCGGCGACATGGGCGAGTGGACCCGCATCTATCACGAACTCGGCCCGCGCGTGGCCGGGATCCGGCGGTTCGGATCGGCAGCGCTCGATCTCGCATGGGTCGCCGCAGGCCGCTACGACGGGTTCTGGGAAAGTTCCTTGCAACCGTGGGATACGGCGGCCGGGTGTCTGCTGGTGCGCGAGGCGGGTGGGTTCGTTTCGGACTATCGCGGCCGTTCGCACCCGATCTGCGACGAGACCGTGCTGGCGGGCAACGATGCCCTGCATTCGAAGCTGCACAAGCTGGTGGTAGCCGCAATCAAGACGGCTTGATGCCACTCGCGGGGGCGGGTAAGTCCGCCCCCAGTGCCCCTGTGGTGGAATGGTAGACGCGACCGACTCAAAATCGGTTATCGAGAGATGTGCCAGTTCGAGTCTGGCCAGGGGCACCAAGTTTTTCAGTTAGGAAGTTGCCTCCGGCGGGCAAGGGCCATTGCCCTTGCATCCCGTGAATCAGCTTTGCGCTGTAGTGGAGAGGCAGCGCCTGCCGCGCAGCGGCATTATAGCCTCCGGCGGTGCCGCGTTGCGCAGCAAGTCGGGTCTCGAGCAAACCTCACCAGTCCCGGGATGCAACGGTGATAACCCTTGCCCGCCGGAGGCCAATTCCCCCTTGTGTTCCCTCTATGTTCACGGTACGCCGTGACAATGGCAAAACCCAAACGCCGATATGTCTGCCAGGCTTGCGGCGGGGTTTCGCCTCGCTGGCAGGGGCAGTGCCCCGATTGCAGCGAATGGAGCACGTTGGTGGAGGACGCGCCGGAGACGGTGTTTTCCTCCAAGCATGATCTTTCGAGCGGCGGGCGGCCGGTGGCGTTTGTTGCGCTCGATCAGCCGGTCAAGCTGCCGGAGCGGCGCAAGACCGGGCTTGCGGAGCTCGACCGGGCGCTTGGCGGCGGGCTGGTGCCGGGTTCGGCGATCCTGATGGGCGGCGATCCGGGGATCGGCAAATCGACCTTGTTGTTGCAGGCGGCGGCGAAGGTGGCGCTGAAAGGCGGTACGGCGGTCTATATCAGCGGCGAGGAAGCGGCGGATCAGGTGCGGCTGCGGGCGGATCGGCTCGGGCTGGGCCAGGCGCCGATCATGCTCGCTTCGGCGACTTCGGTGCGCGACATTCTTACCACGCTGAATGCGATGGACACGCCGGCGCTGGTGGTGATCGATTCGATCCAGACGATGTATTCCGATCAGATCGAAGGCGCGCCGGGCACGGTGAGCCAGGTGCGCGGGTGCGCGTTCGAACTGATACGCTATGCCAAGGCGAGCGGGGCGGCGCTGGTGCTGGTGGGGCACGTGACCAAGGACGGCACGATCGCGGGGCCGCGCGTGCTGGAGCACATGGTCGATGTGGTGATGAGCTTCGAGGGCGAGCGCAGCCACCAGTACCGGATTTTGCGCGCATTGAAGAACCGCTTCGGCGCGGTGGACGAGATCGGCGTCTTCGCGATGGCCGGGGCGGGGCTGGAGGAAGTCGGCAATCCCTCGCTGCTGTTTCTTTCGGACCGCGAGAACCCGGTGCCGGGGAGCGCGGTGTTTCCGGCGCTGGAGGGCACGCGCCCGGTGCTGGTCGAGATTCAGGCACTGACGGTGCGGCTGCAGAGCGGGGCGACGCCGCGCCGCGCAGTGGTGGGCTGGGACAGCGGGCGGCTATCCATGCTGCTGGCGGTGCTGGAAGCGCGCTGCGGGCTCAATTTCTCGACGGCGGAAGTCTATCTCAACGTGGCTGGCGGCTACCGGCTGACCGATCCGGCAGCGGACCTCGCCGTGGCTGCGGCGCTGATCTCGGCGCTATCGGACCGGCCCTTGTCCGGCAGCGCGGCGTGGTTCGGCGAAATTTCGCTGAGCGGTGAAGTGCGGCCCGTAGCGCATTCCTCGATCCGGCTGCGCGAGGCGGCGAAGCTGGGCTTCGACAAGGCGCATGGGCCATCGGGTACGCAGGAGAAAGTGCCGGGTATCCACTACGCGCCGATAACACTTCTGCCGAACCTGGTTGACCGGGTGATGGGCGGCTCGTAGATTTCCCGGCCTATGACCGGCTTCGATTATGTTGTTTTCCTGATCGTTGCGGTCTGCGCGATCGGCGGGTTCTTTCGCGGCTTTGTCGAGGAAGTGCTTTCCTTGCTGGCGTGGTGCGTGGGGCTGTTTGCCGTGCGCTACGGCCACGAGCCGCTGACCTTGTGGCTGACGCCGTACCTCAAGAACGAGACGGGCGCGGGGGTGCTGGCCTTCGCCATTCTCACGATCATCCCCTATTTTGTCGCCAAGATGATCGCGGCCTCGATTGGCAGCGCGAGCCGCAGTTCGGTGCTGGGGCCGATCGACCGTGTGCTCGGCTTCGGATTCGGGGCGATCAAGGGCTTCGTGCTGATGGTCCTCGGCTTCTCGCTGCTGGTCTTCGGTTATGACATCGTGTGGGGGCCGGATGGTCGGCCGGTATGGATCACGGCGGCGCGGACCTATCCGTTCCTCAATGCGGCAAGCGAGGAGCTGATGACAGTGCTCGACCAGCGCCGCGACGAAGCTGCCAAGGCCGCCAAGAAGGCGGAGACCGACAAGGAAACCGAGTTGGAGAAGGCGACCCGCAATGCCGCAAGGAAGGCGGCGCAGCGCGAGTTGCAGCGGCGGCTGAGCAAGGACCAATGAGCGCCGCAGGTCAGCGCGCTCCGGCCCGCACGCTCTATACGCCTGAAATTCTCGGCGCGGCGACTGCGCTGGCGGGTTTTGCGTGGGATGACAACCTGCCGCAGAAGGGTGATGCGCGCTCGCGGCGCTGCGGGAGCACGCTGTCGCTCGGCCTCGCGGTGGACAGCGACGGACAGATAAGCACCATTGGCCTGCGCGCGCATGCCTGCGCGATCGGTCAGGCCGCGGCCTATGCCTTCGCGAGTGCGGCGAAAGGGCGCAGCCGGGCCGACATTGCGGGCGCCCGCGGAGCGCTGGCGGCGTGGCTGGCGGGCGAGGGCCCGATGCCGGATTGGCCGGGGATCGCGCTGGTCGAACCGGCGCTCGGCTATCCGGCGCGGCATGATGCGATCATGCTGGCGTGGGATGCAGCGCTGGATGCGCTCGATTTAGCCCGGACTGCGCCCCCACAATCAGCATAAGGGGCGTATTTCTTTGTCTCCGCACACTTTCCCGGCAGGCTTTGCTTCGCTACAGCCGCCGCTTCGAGGGAATGTGCCGGACGGATCAAAGCCCGCCGGCCAGGGGATGGGAAAAATCTGGGCATGCATGAGGTGAATGGCGCACCCGAACCGACCGCGGCGGAAATCCGCCTTGTGGTGGCGGCTTCGTCGGTCGGCACCGTGTTCGAATGGTATGACTTCTTCATCTACGGCACGCTTGGCGCGATCCTTTCGAAGGCCTTCTTTCCCACCGGCAATGCCACGCTGGAAATGCTGCTGTTCTGGCTCGTCTTCGCGGTGGGCTTCGGGTTTCGCCCGCTCGGCGCGGTGCTGTTCGGCTATCTGGGGGACCGGCTGGGGCGCAAGTATACGTTCCTCGTCACCGTCACCTTGATGGGCATTGCCACGGCGGGTGTGGGTCTGATCCCGCCCGCATCACAGATCGGATATGCGGCCCCTGCGCTCGTCATCCTGCTGCGCGTGCTGCAGGGCCTTGCGCTTGGCGGTGAATATGGCGGCGCGGCGGTTTATGTGGCCGAGCATGCAGCGCCCGCACGGCGCGGCTTCTTCACCAGCTTCATCCAGTCGAGCGTGGTCGGCGGCTTCGTACTGAGCCTTGTTGTCGTGCTGACCTGCAAGGGCATGATGAGCAAGGAGGTTTGGGAAGCCTGGGGCTGGCGCGTGCCGTTCCTGCTGAGCCTGGCCCTGCTTGCGGTGTCGCTGTGGATGCGCCTCAAGCTTTCGGAGAGCCCGGTGTTCAAGGCGATGAAGGAAAGCGGCGAGGTGGCTGGCAATCCCTTCATCGAAAGCCTGACGTATCCGGGCAACAAGAAGCGGCTGTTCATCGCGCTGTTCGGCGTGGCTTCGGGCCTGACGGTGATCTTCTACACCTCGATGTTCACCGGCCTCTCGTTCCTCAAGGGGCCGATGCGCGTGGACGATATGACGGCGGAGCTGCTGGTGGGCCTCGCCTGCGTCATCGGCGCACCCTTCTGCGTAATCTTCGGGCATATCTCGGACAAGGTGGGCCGCAAGCTGCCGATCGTGCTGGGCTATGTCGCGACGCTGGTGCTGATCTTCCCGATCTTCTGGATGATCGGCGACGCGGCCAACCCCGGCCTTGCCGCAATGGCGCAGCGCGAGCCGGTGGTCGTGAGCGGGCCCGATTGCAGCTACAATCCCTTTGCAGCGGAACAGGCGACCAATTGCGGCAAGCTGCTGGCCGATCTTTCCGCTTCGGGTGTGCGCTATTCGCTGCAGCAGGGCCCGGCGCTCGCGATGACGATCGGCACCGGCGCGGCGCCACTGGCTGACTATCCGTGGACCGAGAAGAGCGCCGCGCGCGGCAAGGTGCTGCAAGCGGTGCTGGCCGATGCGGGCTATGACTTTGCCAAGGTGAAGCCCGATTTCGCGCGCTCGGCGATCATCGTGTTCGGCCTCGTGGTGCTGATGGCGCTGACCGGCGCGACCTATGGACCGGTGGCCGCGGTGCTTTCGGAGATGTTCCCGGCGCGGATCCGCTACAGCTCGATGTCGATCCCCTACCATATCGGCACCGGCTATCTCGGCGGGTTTCTGCCGCTGATCTCGTCGCTGATCGTGGCGGAGACCGGCAATCCCTATGCCGGCTTGTGGTACACCTGGGTGGTGGTGCTGGTGGCCTTTGTCGTCTCGCTGTGGGGGCTGAAGGGCGGCATGCCGAGGGACTTTGTCCAGGATGATGCGTGAAGCCGTGCCGTTGCCGCCGGCGGCGCTGCGGCTGCGGCTGGACCGCGCTGCGCTGGCGGCGAACTGGACCGCGCTCGATGCCATGTCCGGCACGGCGCGTGCGGGGGCGGCGATCAAGGCGGATTGCTATGGGCTGGGCGTGGCAGCAGCGGTGCCGGTGCTGGCCGGGGCTGGCTGCCAGGACTGGTTCGTGGCGCACTGGCAGGAAGCAGCTGAAGCGGCGCGGTTTGTCCCTGCCGCGCAGATTTCTGTGCTGCACGGGCCGATGACGGACGCAGACGCAACTTATGCAAGGGCGCTGGGCGTGCGGCCGGTGCTCAATTCCCTGCAGCAAGTGCGGCGCTGGCTGGCAGCGGGCGGGGGTGCGTGCGATCTGATGGTCGATACCGGGATGAGCCGGCTTGGCCTGCCGCTTGCGGACATCGGCGCGCCGGAAGTCGGCATGCTCGAGATCGTGACCTGCATGAGCCATCTCGCAAGCGCGGACGAGGATTGTGCGCAGAATGCAGCGCAGCTCGCGCGCTTTCGCGGCGTGGCGGGGACAGTGCGGGCGCAGCGCTACAGCTTGTGCAACAGCGCAGGGATTGCGCTGGGGAGCGATTATCACTTCGATCTCACCCGGCCGGGGCTCGCGCTCTATGGCGGCGTGCCGCGCGGCGAGATGGGTGGGCGGATTGCGCAAGTGGCGTGGCCCGAGGCGGCCGTGATCCAGGTGCGGCAACTGAGGGCTGGCGACTCGGTCGGCTACAATGCGACGTTCACGGCGCCTGCCGCGATGCGTGTCGGGGTAATTTCAGTTGGTTACGCTGACGGTTATTTGCGCTGCTGGTCCGGCCGCGGGCATGTGCTGTGGCAAGGGAAGCAGCTGCCGGTGCTTGGCCGCGTATCGATGGACATGACGATCATCGACCTTTCAGCCGCAGAAAACTGCGGAGAAGGCGATTGGCTGGGGCTGGAATACGCGCTGCCGGAAGCGTCTGCGGCGAGCGGATTGTCACAATACGAGTTGCTCACGCTGATGGGTCGGAGATTTTGCCGCAGCGAATGAATTACCGTTTTGACGCCAAGAATTATTGCGCTGCACATACCGCATCTGCTAATAGCAATTGCATAAACCCAGCAGGGCGCAGATAAAAATGGCAAACGCAGCGAAGGACGGCGATACCGTCATTATCAAGAAGTACGCCAATCGGCGGCTCTACAACACGCGTACCTCAAGCTACATCACGCTTGACCATCTCGCCCAGATGGTCAAAGAAAACATTGAATTCAAGGTTTTGGATGCCAAAACCGGTGCGGATCTGACGCACACCATCCTCACCCAGATCATCATGGAAGAAGAAGCGAGCGGCGAGCAGATGCTGCCGACCAACTTCCTGCGCCAGTTGATTTCGATGTACGGCAATTCGATGCAGGCGCTTCTTCCGGGCTATCTCGAAGCCTCGATGGAGCACTTCCGCGAGAACCAGGCGAAGCTGCGCAAGGCAATCGAGGACAGCATCGGCGCCAATCCGCTGGCCCAGATCGCGCAGCGCAACATGGAGCTGTTCAAGGCCGCGACGGCTGCTTTCGTGCCCGGCGCGGTGCAGGCGGCAGAGGCGGACAAGACCGCTGCTGCGGCTCCTGCCGACGATGAACTCGCCGTGCTGCGCAAGCAGATGGCCGACATGCAGAAGAAGCTAGACCAGCTCGCGGGCTGAACAAGGTTCGGGCAATCGCTGAGCCGAGGATTGCCCGAATCCCTTTCGCAGCCTAACCGGCGCGCATGAGCCAGAACGCATCGATCAAGCACGCCCTGCCCATCACGCGGCAGGAGGACTTCGCCCAGTGGTATCAGGCGGTCATCGCCGAAGCCGAACTCGCCGAGGAATCGGGCGTGCGCGGCTGCATGGTGATCAAGCCGTGGGGCTACGGCATCTGGGAACGCATCCAGAAGCTGATGGACGAACGCATCAAGGAAGCGGGCGTCGAGAACTGCTACTTCCCGCTGTTCATCCCGCTTTCCTACTTCGCGCGGGAAGCCGAGCACGTGGAAGGGTTCGCCAAGGAAATGGCGGTCGTCACCCATCACCGCCTGATCGGGGACGGCAAGGGCGGGCTGGTGCCCGATCCCGAGGCGAAGCTGGAAGAGCCGCTGATCGTGCGGCCGACGTCCGAGACGGTGATCGGCGCGGCCATGGCGCGCTGGATCCAGTCGTGGCGCGATCTGCCGCTGCTGACCAACCAGTGGGCGAACGTGGTGCGCTGGGAAATGCGCACGCGCATGTTCCTGCGCACGAGCGAGTTCCTCTGGCAGGAAGGCCACACCGCCCACGCCGACGAGGCCGACGCGATGGCCGAGACCCTGCGCGCGCTGGAGATGTACCGCAGCTTTGCCGAGGACGTGCTGGCGATGCCAGTGGTCGCCGGTCCGAAGCCCGAGAATGAGCGCTTTCCCGGTGCGGTCGAGACATTCTCGATCGAGGCGATGATGCAGGACGGCAAGGCGCTGCAGGCGGGCACTTCGCACTACCTCGGCACCACGTTCTCGGAAGCCGCTGGCATCCGCTATCAGGACAAGGAAGGCCAGCAGACGCTGTGCCACACGACAAGCTGGGGCGTTTCGACGCGCATGATCGGCGGCGTGATCATGACGCATGGCGATGATGACGGGCTGCGCACGCCGCCGCGCATCGCGCCGCAGCAGATCGTGATCCTGCCGATGCTGCGCGACAACGATGGCGATGCCGCGCTGCTGGAATACTGCACGCAGCTGCGCGCAAAGCTCGCGGCGCTTTCCGTGTTCGACGAAAAGGTGCGCGTGCTGCTCGACAAGCGTCCGGGCAAGGCGACCGCGAAGCGCTGGGGCTGGGTGAAGAAGGGCGTGCCGCTGATCCTCGAAATCGGCGGGCGCGATGCCGAGGGCGGACAGGTTTCCGTGCTGCGCCGCGACCGGCTGTGGCGCGAGGATGGCAAGGCCAATTTCGTCGGCATGGCGCAGGACGATTTCGTCGCCAGCGCAGCGGCGGAACTGGAAGCAATCCAGACCGCGCTGCATGAGGAAGCACGCGAGCGCCGCGATGCGCAGATCGAGCGCGGGGTCAGCGATCTGGACGGCCTTGCCGCCTACTTCGCCGAGGACAAGGCGTTTCCGGGCTGGGTGGAACTGTGCTGGTCGCGGCCCACGGGTGCGGCGCTCGACAAGGTCGTCGAGCAATTGAAGGCACTCAAGCTCACCATCCGCAACACGCCGATGGATGCAGCGCCTGCAGAAGGGTTGTGCCCGTTCACTGGTGAGCCTGCGGTCGAGCGCATTCTGGTGGCGCGGGCCTACTGACCGTTGGGGCAGGGGTGGGGCTTGGTGTCTCGACTTCGCTCGACACGAACGGCGGTTTGGCTATGGTTTGGGGCATGAAAAAGCTCCTTTCCATCGCGCTCCTCGCCCTGCCCACTGCTGCTCTTGCTGCGCCGGAAGACGGCGTCACACAGAGCCGGCTTGAGGCCGATATCGCGCGGCTGGTGGCGTTCGGGACGCGGCACACGCTGTCTTCGCAGGATGATCCCAAGCGCGGGATCGGGGCTGCGCGCAAGTGGGCGGAAGCCGAGTTTCGCAAGACCAGTGCGGCTTGCAGCGGCTGCCTCGAGATCGTGCTGCCCGAAACCATGGTGCAGGGCGAGCGCGTGCCGACGCCGGTGCGCCTTGTCGATGTGGTGGCGATCCAGCGCGGGACGGAACGGCCGAACGAAGTCGTGATCGTGCAGGGCCATATCGACAGCCGCAATTCGGATGCGATGGATGCCACGGCCGCGGCGCCGGGGGCGAATGACGATGGTTCGGGCACGGCGCTAGTGCTGGAAGCGGCGCGGGTGCTCTCGAAGCAGAAGTTCGCCGGGACGATTGTCTACGCCGTCCTCTCGGGCGAGGAGCAGGGGCTCTATGGCGGCAAGCTGCTGGCGGACTATGCCAAGGCGCAGGGCTGGACGGTGAAGGCCGTGCTCAACAACGACATCGTCGGCAATTCGCGGGGGAGCGACGGCCTGGTCGACGATACGCATGTGCGGGTGTTCTCCGAAGGGCCGCGCGATGATGCGAGCGAGCGGGCGCGGGATGCGCTGCGCTCCATCGGCGGCGAGAACGACAGCCCTTCGCGCAATCTGTCACGCTGGCTGGCAGGACTTGGCGATGATGGTCTTGCCGTGCGGCAGGTCTGGCGCGCGGACCGTATGGGGCGCGGCGGCGATCATCTGCCGTTTCAGGCCCTGGGTTATCCGGCGGTGCGGTTTACCGTGGCGGTCGAGAACTATGAGCGGCAGCACCAGAATGTGCGGACCGAGAACGGGCGGCCGTTCGGCGATCTGCCCGAGGCGATGGACTTTGCCTATCTCGCCAAGGTGACGAAGCTGAATGTGCGCGCGCTGGCGGCTATGGCGGTGGCGCCGATGCCTCCGGTGGCGAAGGTGACGGCGGCGGTCCAGACCTTCACCGATGTCGACTGGAAGGCCGTGCCGGGCGCGGCGCGCTACCGGGTGTGGCAGCGGCGTACCGATGCGCCGGGCTGGGACGCCAAGCCCTTGGCCGAGACGGACCAGACCCACTTACGGCTTGAGGGCGTGCGCGGGGATGACTGGTTCTTTGGCGTGAGTTCGCTGGCGGCGGACGGTTCGGAAAGCCCGGTCGCCTCGGCGGTTCCGGGCGGGGCCTATGTGCCGGAGGCCAAGCCCTGAGACCATTGGCTCGCTTGCTATTGCGTGCGCCAAAGGTCAGAGGTCTGGCATGGTAATCCGCAAGCAGACGCCGAACGGGCCCGACGGCCTTCCCACCCGCGAACAGGTGCTCGCGTTCATCACCCAGAGCGAGGAACCGGCGGGCAAGCGCGAAATTGCCAAGGCGTTCGGGCTGAAGGGCACCGAGAAGATTGCGCTCAAGTCGCTGCTCAAGGACATGGCCGAGGAAGGCCTGATCGACGGCAATCGCAGCGCGTTCCACCGGCTTGGTGGCGTGCCGCGCGTGACGGTGCTGCGCGTGCTGGAAATCGAGGACGGGCAGCCGCTGGCAATCCCCGATAGCTGGCAGCCCGATGATGGCGCGCCGCCGCCGCGCATCCGGATCATCGAGCCACGCGGGAAGGGCCGTGCACAGGCGGCGCTCAAGGTTGGCGACCGGGTGCTGGCGCGCACCGAGGAAGCGGGCCGGGGCCTGATTGCGCACGTGATGAAGAAGCTGCCGACGCGGACCGAGCAGGTGTTGGGCGTCGTGGAGTTCGACGGGGCGGGCAAGCCATGGCTCGCGCCTGTGGACAAGCGTGTGCGTAACGCTGTGCAGATCGCGGATCTGGGCGGGGCGGCGGAAGGGCAGCTCGTGCTGGGCGAGCCTGTCAGCAAGAGCCCGCGTGCAGGGCTCAAGGTGACCGAAGTGCTGGGCGATCCGCTGGCGCCGCGCGCGTTCAGCCTGATTGCGATCCACAAGCATGGCATTCCGTTCGTGTTCCCGCAGGACGCGCAGGACGAAGCGGTGCTGGCCGCGAAGATGGCGCTTTCGGAAGGCACCCGCGAGGACCTGCGCGATCTGCCAATCGTCGCGATCGATCCGACCGACGCGCGCGACCATGACGACGCGATCTGGGCCGAACCCGATGGCGAGGGCGGCTTCCGCGCGGTCGTCGCGATTGCGGACGTCAGCTTCTATGTGCGGCCCGGCGGCGCGGTCGATCGCGAGGCGAGGAAGCGCGGCAATTCGGTCTACTTCCCCGACCGCGTGGTGCCGATGCTGCCGCATGTGCTGAGTTCGGACGTCTGCTCGCTGAAAGTTGGTGCTGACCGGGCGGCGATGGCTTGCCATCTCACCATCGATGCCGAAGGGCGGATCACCGGCTGGCGCTTTACCCGCGCGATGGTGCGGATCGCCGAAGTGATCGCCTATGAGGAAGCGCAGCGGCGGATCGATGCGCGCGAGGCGGCGCCGCATCTGCAGAACCTGTGGGCGGCGTGGCGGCTGCTCGAGAAGGCGCGGACCAACCGCGATCCGCTCGAGCTGGAACTGCCGGAGCGGCGGGTGGTGCTCGACGAGAAGGGCAAGATTGCCGAGATCGCGCTGCGCGAACGGCTCGATGCGCACCGCGTGGTCGAGGACTTCATGATCGCGGCGAACGTTGCGGCGGCGAAGGCGCTGGAGGCCAAAGTGGCGCCGGTGGTCTACCGCATCCACGAACCGCCGAGCCGCGAGAAGCTGGTCGCGCTGAAGGACTACCTCGCGACGTTCGGGCGCAAGCTCGCGCTGGGGCAGGTGATCACGCCGGGGCTGTTCAACCGCATGCTAAAGGACGTGAGCGACGAGGCCGAGAAGGCGCTGGTGATGGAAGCCGTGCTGCGCAGCCAGACGCAGGCCTATTACGGGCCGCGCAATGCCGGGCACTTTGGCCTCGCGCTGGGAAGCTATGCGCACTTCACCTCGCCGATCCGGCGCTATTCGGACCTGCTGGTGCACCGCGCGCTGGTGGATGCATACCATCTGGAACAGCCGCGCCCGGAGGAGCGGGAAATCCCGGGGACGTCCGGCCTTTCGGACCGCGACCGCAGCGATCTCGCGCGGATCAGCGATGCCATCTCCAAGGCCGAACGCCGCGCGATGGAGGCCGAGCGCGACACCATCGACCGCTATGTCGCGGCGTGGCTGGCGGGCCGGGTGGGCGAAGTCTTCGATACGCGCGTGACCGGCGTGCAGAAGTTCGGCCTGTTCGCCACCATCATCGGACTCGGCGGCGACGGGCTGGTGCCGATCTCGACACTGGGGTCCGAGCGCTTTGCCCATGACGAGAAGCGGCAGGTGCTGGTCGGCGAGGAAACCGGCGAAGAGTTCGCGATGGGGATGATCCTCAAGCTGCGGCTGGCCGAGGCCAATCCGTTGACCGGCGCGCTGAAGTTCGAGCCGGTGGAATTGCCGGACGGCGCGGGAAGGATCGAGCCGCGCGGCGGGCGGCCAGCTGATCGCGGGCCGAGGAAGGCTGGCGGCTATGTGCAGGGCCCGCGCGGACGGCCGCGCAATATCCGGCATCAGGGGCGCAAGCGGTAGGCGCGCTTCAGCTGAACGAATCGATGCCGCGTTCGTCGATGCTGCCGGGGACGATCATCAGCACGCAGGGAAGCTGGCCGATCTGCGAGGTGAAGTGGGTGACGAGCGGGCCGGGGTTGCCCTCTGCCGCCGCGCCCAGCACCAGTGCGGAAACTTCGGGATGCTCGGCGAGGTATTCGCGCACGACTTGGGGGCCGCTGCCGGTGCGAACGGCAACGGCGGGACGGAGGCCCGACTCGTCGGCCAGGCTGCCGGCGGCCGCGCGCGCGAGGTCTTCGGCGCGTTCGCGGGCTTCGCCCTCGATGGTCGCCTGGATGCTGCCGAAGACGACGAATTCCTGTCGGGGCACGAGCGCGAGGATATGGACGGTGCCGCCGGTGCGCACGGCGCGGCGCGCGGCAAAGCGCAGGGCGCGGGCACTTTCCTCGGTATCGTCCATGATGACGAGATAGACGCGCTGCTTCGCCCGCGCCTCTGCACCGGGCGTGCTTCCAGCCTCGCTTGCCGTTTCAACCATGCCTGTCCCCTTGCGAATACGGCTTTGTGTATGCGGCAATCGCACTGCCGGTCATACGGCAGGGTTATGCGTATTGGCCTAATTCGTATGCGGGGCAAGCGCCAAGAGACTTGACCCGTCCCGCGCGGGTGGCGAAATGGCGCCCCATGTGCCAAGGGAAGCGCCACGACCTTGTAACGCCTTGGTGCCATGTACCGAAGCCGCAAGCCTGAACTGCGCCCTTGTAACCAAATAGGGAAAAGAGCTGACCATGCCGATCCAGATCAAGATGCCCGCGCTGTCACCCACCATGGAGGAAGGCACGCTGGCCAAGTGGCTGGTGAAGGTTGGCGACAAGGTTTCTTCCGGCGACATCATGGCCGAGATCGAGACCGACAAGGCGACGATGGAATTCGAAGCGGTCGATGAAGGCACCGTGGTGGCCATTGACGTGGCTGAAGGCACCGAAGGCGTGAAGGTCGGCACCGTGATCGCGACGATCGCGGGCGAGGATGAGGACGATGCGGCCCCGGTGGCGGCGCCAACTGCTGCTCCGGCGGCGGCTCCTGCGCCGATTGCGGCCCCGACCCCGGTTGCGGCTCCGGCTCCGGTTGTGGCTGCTCCCGCGGCAGTACCCGCGCCCGTTGCTGCTGCCCCGGCAGCGCAGGCGGGTGATCGCATCGTAGCGAGCCCGCTCGCCAAGCGCATCGCTGGCGAGAAGGGCATCGATCTTAGCACGGTCACGGGCAGCGGCCCGCATGGCCGGATCATCAAGGCAGACCTTGATGCGGCTCCGGCGGCGGCAGCGGTTGCGGCTCCTGCCGTGGTGGCGGCGCCTGTCGCGGCTGCTGCACCTGCGCCCGCACCGGCGGCCGCGCCTGCGCCGTTCAGCACCGAGATCCCGCACGAGGCGGTCAAGCTTTCCTCGATGCGCAAGACCATCGCGCGCCGCCTGACCGAGGCCAAGGCGACTGTGCCGCACTACTACCTCACGGTCGATATCAGCCTCGACAAGCTGCTCAAACTGCGGGCGGAACTCAATTCGGCGCTTGCGGGCGAGGGCGTGAAGCTCTCGGTCAACGACCTCCTGATCAAGGCGCTTGGCAAGGCGCTCATGCTGGCGCCCGATGCCAACGTGAGCTTCGCGGGCGACAACCTGATCCGCTATTCGCGTGCGGACATTGCGGTTGCGGTCTCGATCCCGGGCGGGCTGATCACGCCCATCGTGACGGGGGCAGACGTCAAGTCGATCTCGGCGATCCAGAAGGACATGGCGGACCTTGCCGCGCGCGCAAAGGCGGGCAAGCTGGCGCCGCACGAGTACCAGGGCGGCACGGCCAGCCTGTCCAACCTCGGCATGTTCGGGATCAAGCAGTTCGAAGCGGTGATCAATCCGCCGCAGGGCATGATCATGGCGATCGGTGCTGGCGAGAAGCGCCCCTATGTGATCGATGATGCGCTCGGCATTGCGACCGTCATGTCCGCCACCGGCAGCTTCGACCACCGCGCCATCGACGGGGCGGAAGGCGCGCAGTTGATGCAGGCGTTCAAGTCGCTGGTGGAAGCGCCGCTGGCGCTGGTGGCGTAAATGCAGGCCTGATCGCTGGCCTGATCATATTGAGAGCGGCGCGCCTGCGCGAGCGGGTTAAAGCAGTTGCCGACCTGAAGGAGCATACACGTGGCTGACCAATACGACCTCATCGTCCTCGGCTCGGGCCCCGGCGGCTATGTCGCGGCGATCCGCGCGGCGCAGCTCGGGCTCAAGGTCGGCATTGTCGAGCGTGAATTGCTCGGCGGCATCTGCCTCAACTGGGGCTGCATTCCCACGAAGGCACTGCTGCGTTCGGCGGAAGTGTTCAACCAGATGAAGCATGCCGCGTCCTATGGTCTGGCGGCGGACAACATCCGCGCGGATATCGACGCGGTGGTGAAGCGTTCGCGCGGGGTGGCCAAGCAGCTCAACCAGGGCGTGACGCACCTGATGCGCAAGAACAAGATCACCGTGCATATGGGCACGGGCATGCTGAAGGGCGCGGGCCAGGTCGAAGTGACCGGCGACAAGGGCACCGAAATGCTCTCCGCCAAGCATGTGATCGTGGCGACCGGCGCGCGGGCGCGGGATCTGCCGTTTGCCAAGGCGGACGGCGACCGCATCTGGACGTACCGCCACGCCATGGTGCCGCCCGCGATGCCGACCAAGCTGCTGGTGATCGGCTCGGGCGCGATCGGCATCGAATTCGCGAGCTTCTACAATGACATGGGCGCGGATGTTACGGTCGTCGAGATGATGGACCGGATCGTTCCGGTGGAAGACGCCGATGTTTCCGCCTTCCTCGAGAAGTCGCTGACGAAGCAGGGGATCAAGATCCTGACCGGCGCAGGCGTGGAAAGCATCTCCACCAGCTCTGTGGGCGTGAAGGCCAAGATTAAGGGCAAGGACGGCGCTGTTGCCGAGCACGATTTCAGCCACGTGATCGTGGCCGTTGGCATCGTGCCGAACACCGAGAACATCGGGCTTGAAGCGCTGGGCGTGGCCGCCGAGCGCGGGATCATCGCCATTGATGGCTATGGCCGTACCAATGTGCCCGGCGTCTGGGCCATCGGAGACGTGACGCCGGGTCCGTGGCTGGCGCACAAGGCGAGCCACGAAGGTGTGATCGCGGCGGAGGCCATCGCGCAGGCACTGGGCAACACCGAAGTGCACCCGCACCCGATGGACCGGCTCAACATTCCGGGCTGCACCTACTGCCATCCGCAGGTGGCAAGCGTCGGCCTCACCGAAGCCAAGGCCAAGGAAGCGGGCCACACCGTCAAGGTCGGCAATTTCCCCTTCATCGGCAACGGCAAGGCGATTGCGCTGGGCGAGGCCGAGGGCTTCATCAAGACGGTGTTCGATGCCGAGACCGGCGAACTGCTCGGCGCGCACATGATCGGCGCAGAAGTGACCGAGCTGATCCAGGGCTATGTCGTGGGCAAGACGCTCGAGACGACCGAGGCCGAGCTGATGCACACCGTGTTTGCGCACCCGACGCTCTCGGAGATGATGCACGAGAGCGTGCTCGCGGCTTACGGGCGCGCGCTGCATATCTGAGACTCTTTTGGCGAAACGCGCGAAAGGGCGCGTTTCGCGGCGGCACCGGCCCGCTCCCCCGCCCGGCCACCCACGAGCCTGCCAGGTATGGGTGTCCGGGCGGAGGAACGGGCCGGTGCCGCGATGCTGGCGAGTTCGCACGATTGGGCCTAAGGACGCGGGATGCAGGCCACACATGACGTCATCGTGCTGGGCGCGGGCGCGGCGGGCTTGTTTTGTGCAGGGCTGGCGGGCCAGCGCGGCAAGCGCGTCTTGTTGCTCGATCATGCCGATGCGCCAGGCAAGAAAATCCTGATTTCCGGGGGAGGGCGGTGCAATTTCACCAACCTCCACACTGCGCCTGATCGCTATCTTTCGGAAAATCCCCATTTCGCGCGTTCGGCGCTGAGCCGGTATACGCCGGCGGACTTTATCGCGCTGGTCGAGCGATATGGCATCGCTTGGCACGAAAAGACGCTGGGGCAGCTGTTCTGCGATGGCTCGGCCAAGCAGATCGTGGCGATGCTGCTGGAGGAGTGCCGGGCGGGTTAAGGTCGACTTGCGCTGCGGCGAGCCGGTGGGCGCGGTGGAGCATGCTGACGGGCTGTTCCGGGTCGCGTTCGGCGCAGAGACGGTCATCGCGCCCGCGCTGGTGATCGCGACGGGTGGTCCTTCGATCCCCAAGATGGGCGCAACCGGGTTTGCCTATGATCTGGCGCGCAAGTTTGGCCTCAAGGTCGTGCAGCCGCGTCCGGCGCTGGTGCCGCTGACGCTTTCGGGTGACGACGTGCTGTTCCGCGAGCTGTCCGGCGTTTCCGCTGATGTGGTGGCGCGCGCAGGAAAAGCGGCGTTTCGCGAGGCGGCGCTGTTTACCCATCGCGGGCTTTCCGGCCCGGCAATCCTGCAGGTTTCGTCCTACTGGCGGCCGGGGGAAAGCGTTTCCATCGATTTCTTGCCGGATCAACCGCAGGACTGGCTGCTGGCGGCCAAGCGCGAGCGGCCACGGGCGGCGATGACGCGGGTGCTGGGCGCTGCCCTGCCGGAGCGCCTGGCGGGGCGGCTGGCTGAAAGCGTCGGCGTGGCGGGCGAACTCGGGCAGACGCAGGACAAGCTGCTGCGCGCGGCGGAAGCCAAGCTGCGGGGCTGGGTGTTCACCCCCAGCGGCAGCGAGGGCTTTGCCAAGGCGGAAGTGACGGCGGGCGGGATCAGTACCGCCGGGCTTTCTTCGCGCACGATGGAAGCCAAGGCGGTGCCAGGGCTCTATGCCATCGGCGAGGCGGTTGACGTCACCGGCTGGCTGGGCGGCTACAATTTCCAGTGGGCCTGGGCGAGCGCGCACGCGGCTGCGAACGCTCTCGCACAAGGCGGTCAGGGCGAGGCGTAGACCGGATCACGGGTATAGAACCCCGTATTGATCCGGACAAAGCGTTCCTGAACGAGCCGTTCCACGATCGATAGAATCAAGGCAAAATGGCGGACAGGGTGGGATTCGAACCCACGGTGAGCTTCCACCCACGGCGGTTTTCAAGACCGCTGCCTTAAACCACTCGGCCACCTGTCCGCAGCGCGCGAACGCGCGAGTGATGCCGATAGCGGGCCGGACAAGTCTCGGAAAGTCATTTTGCGAGGGGACCGGCGGCACTTCCCACGCAATTCATCGATTGAGGGATTCCCAGCTTGGCCGCGCTGTGCGACTGTCGTTCGCGATGCAATTGCCGATCCGTTTCCGTGCGCCCCGAACCATTGGCTTGTTGCGGGCCGGGTTCGCCGCGCTGGTGCTGTCCCTGCTGGCAGGGCCGGCGGGCGCGCAAGGTGACGACGCAGCCGCGGGCTTTCAGGGCTATCTCCAGTATCTTGCCGCCAAGGCGCGGGCCGAAGGCGTGCGCGAGCAGACCATTGCTTCGGTCATGGCGGGCCTTACCGAGAACCCGCGCGTGATCGCGCTGGACCGGGCGCAGCCGGGGACATCGTCCTCGATCCCGGCGTTTGCCGGTTATCGCCGCACGCATGTCGATGCGGCGCGGATCGGTGGTGGGCGGCGGCAGTATCTCGCCTCCGCGGATTTTCTTGGCCAGATCGAGCAGCGCTATGGTGTGCCGCCCAAGATCGTGCTGGCGATCTGGGGACACGAGACGAATTACGGCTCCTACACCGGTGATTTCGATCTCGCGCGCTCGCTGGCGACACTCGCCTATGAAGGGCGGCGGCGGGCGCTGTTTGCCGATGAATTCATCGCGCTGCTCAAGATGGTCGACCGGGGGGTGCCGCGCAGCAAGCTGGTCGGCAGCTGGGCGGGCGCGTTCGGCAATCCGCAGTTCCTGCCGAGCGTCTACCTGCGCGTGGCGCAGGACGGCGATGGCGACGGGTTTGCCGATATCTGGGCGAGCAAGCAGGACACGTTCGCCTCGATTGCCAACTACTTCCGCGACGCCGGCTGGCGGCCCGGCGAACCCTGGGGGGTCGCGGCGGATGTGACGCTGCCGCTCGATCGTCCGGCGCTGGGCACTGCGCTCGCCAGCCCGCGCTGTCCGCAGGTCTTTGCGCGGCATTCGAAATGGAAGACGGTGCGCGAATGGAAGGCACTCGGCGTGGTGCCGCGCGCGCCGACGCTGGCGGATGAAACCCTCGCCAGCCTGCTTGAACCTGATGGCCCCGGCCAGACCGCCTACCTGCTAACCGGAAATTATCGAGTCATCCTCGATTACAACTGCTCGAATCTCTACGCCCTCTCGGTGGGACTTCTGGCTGATGAAATTGCCCGTTAACAGGAACAACGGCGTGTTGGCGTTGGCGCCGGCACTGATCATGCTGCTGGCGCTCGGCGCCGGCCTTGCAAGCCCAGCAACCGCGCGCGACCGCAAGGTCGCCGCGCCCGATGTCTCGGGGCCTGCGGGTGACTACCCGGTGACTCTTGGCGATCCCTTCGTGGTCGACGGCGTGACCTATACCCCTGTCGACACGCTCAACTACGACGCTGTCGGCAAGGCCGTGCCGATGGGAGCGGATGAAGGCACAGCTGCCCGAATCAACGGCGCGCACCGGACCCTGCCGGTGCCGAGTTATGTCGAAGTGACGTCGCTTTCGAGCGGGCGGACGATCCTCGTGCGGATCGACCGGCGCGGGCCGATGACCGGCGATGGACTGGTGGTGCTTTCGCCGATGGCGTGGTCGCAGCTTGGCCTGCCCGGGGATGCCTCGGCGCCGGTGCGTGTCCGCCGCGTCAATCCGCCCGAGCCCGAACGTGCCCTGCTGCGCACCGGCCAGGCCGCGCCGCTGCGCATGGATACGCCGCAGGGGCTGCTCGTCGCGCTCCGCCGCAAACTCGGGCTGGAGCCGCCAGTGGCAGATTTGCCGGTGACGATTCACCCCGCCGAAGTCGCTGCCGGGACGGCCAAGCCTGCCAAACCTGCGCCGAAAGTCGCCGAAGCGCCCGAGAAGCCGGCTCCCAAGCCGAAATCCGCCCCAACTCCTAAACCTGCGACCCCCAAACCCGCGCCAAAGCCGGAAGCCGTGGCTGCTGAAAAGCCCATGACGCCGCCGGAACAACCGAAGCGGCCTGCCGCCACGGCTGGGCGGTTCTACGTGCAAATTGGCGCCTTCGCGCAGCGCGGCAATGCGGAAGCAGCCGCGCGCAAGGCAGGCGGATCGCTGGTCCAGATCGGCTCGCTCTGGCGCGTGCGCAGCGGCCCGTTTTCCGCCGGGGATGAGGCAGAGCGCGGACTGGCGAAGGCCCGCGGTGCGGGCTATGCGGGTGCCCGGATCGTGCGCGACTGATCCGGTCGGCGCGGTCCCGCATCAGCAGAGGACCCGCGCTTGCCATCGAGGACCCTGACCGCCGCAGTGATCGCCGCGCTGGCCGCCTTGCCAGTGCGCGCCGCAGCGCCTGAAGCGACCACCGCGCCGCCAGACGCGCTCGCCATGCCGCAGATCTCGGCCCCGATTGCGCTGCTGATCGACGTCAACGGCGGCCGCGTCCTGTTCGAGCGCCAGTCGCATCGGCGCTTCGTGCCCGCGTCGCTGACCAAGATCATGACGAGCTATGTCGCCTTCGAACTGATCAAGGCCGGCAAGCTCAAGCTCGACCAGCGCTTCACCATGAGCCACGAGGCCTTCAAGAAGTGGCACCGGGTGGGTAGCACGATGTTCCTCGCCGATGGCAGCGATACCTCGGTGGCCGAACTGCTCGAAGGTATTGTCACCGTCTCGGCCAACGATGGCTGCGTGGTGCTGGCCGAAGGCATTGCGGGAAGCGTGGAGGCTTTCACCGCGATGATGAATGCCGAGGCGAAGAAGCTCGGCATGAAGGACACGCACTACAACACCGCCAATGGCTGGATGGACGAAGGCAATACCTACGTCTCCGCCGCCGATCTTGCCGCGCTGAGCACCGCGCTGATCACGCGGCACCCCGATCTCTATGCACGGTTCTATGGGCACGAGCGGCTCTCGTTCCGGGGCATCGAGCAGCCCAATCACAACCCGCTTTATGGCCACGTCGAAGGCGCGGACGGGGTGAAGACCGGGTTCACCAATGAGGCGGGTTATGGCCTTGTCGGTTCGGCGATCCGCAATGGGCGGCGGCTGATGATGGTCGTGGGCGGGTATGATCGGCCGATGGACCGCACCAAGGAATCGCGCGCATTCCTCGAATGGGGCTTCGCTGCGTTCGAGGAGCATCCGATTTTCGCCAGCGGCACGAGGATCGGCACCGCCAAGGTGCAGGGCGGGGAGGTGCGGAGCGTCGGGCTGGTCGCGCCCCACCCGCTCGCGCTGACGCTGCCGCGCGGCGCACATGCGCGGTATTCGCTCAGCTTGCGCTACAAGGGACCGCTGCGCGCGCCGATCGCCAAGGGTGATGAAGTCGCCAGCCTCGTCGTCCGCGTGCCGGGCGAGGGCGAGACCCGGCTGCCGCTGGTCGCAGCAGAGGCCGTGCCGGAAGCGGGAGCGCTGGCGCGGCTGCGCAACGGTCTGCTGGCGATGCTGGGACAATGACCGGCGCATGACTGGCAAGTTCATCGTCTTCGAGGGCGGAGAAGGGGTCGGCAAATCGACCCAGAGCCGCATGCTGGCTGAAGCGCTGCGGGGAAGGGGGCTTGAAGTCGTCACCACGCGCGAGCCGGGCGGAACGCCGGGCGCCGAAGCGATCCGGGCGATGCTGCTCCAGACGGATGGACCGGCCAAAGATGGACTAGGCTGGGGCTCGCGGGCCGAAGCTTTGCTGTTTGCGGCGGCGCGGGCGGACCATGTCGAGACCTTGATCCGCCCGGCACTGGCGCGCGGGGCCTGGGTGGTGTGCGACCGCTATCTCGACAGCAGCCGCGCCTATCAGGGCGGCGGCAGCGGGCTGGACGATGCCGATATCCTCACCCTGCACCGGATCGGCAGCGCGGGACTTCTGCCCGACTGCACGGTGCTGCTGACGCTTGATCCTGCTGAAGCGGCGGCGCGCGTGGCAAAGCGCGATGCCGGCGCGCTCGACCGGATCGGCGGGCGGGCAGCAGACTACCACGCCCGCGTCGCCGCCGCGTTCCTCCGATATGCCGAGGCGGAGCCGGAGCGCTTTGCCGTGATCGCGGCAGATGGCTTGCCGGACGCAGTGCACGCGCGGGTGCTGTCCGCGGTGGAGGCCCGGTGCGCCTGATCGGCCACGACGAGGCGTGGAGCGTCTGGCGCGCGGCGCGGGCCGGGCAGCGCATGCACCATGGCTGGATTCTTGCGGGCCGTGAAGGCCTCGGCAAAGCCAGCTTCGCGCGGGCTGCAGCAGCGGAACTTGTCGCGGAGCCCGGCGTGCCGCAGCCTGCCCCCGAGGTCCATCCCGACATTCACGTGCTCGAACCGCTGCCCAGCAACGACGACGAGGCCAAGAAGCGCGACGAGGGCAAGGCCTATACGCGCAAGCGCAACATCAGCGTCGACCAGATCCGCGGCGTGCAGCGGCGCTTGGTGACGCGGCCGACGCTGGGCGCGCGGCGCGCGGTAATCATCGATGCGGCGGACGATCTGGAGAAGGGCGCGGTCAACGCCTTGCTCAAGAGCCTCGAGGAGCCGCCGGTCGGCACGTTCTTCCTGCTGGTGACCCACCAGATCGGCCGGTTGCTGCCCACAGTCCGCTCGCGCTGCACCGTGCTGCGATTTCAGCCGCTTGAGCCGGACGACATGGCCCGCGCGCTCCGCGAGGCCGCTCCGGAGCTCGGCGGCGCCGCGCTGGACGCCGCGATTGCGGCGGGTAGCGGTGCCCCGGGCGCAGCGCTCGCCTTCGCCACGATGGAACTGGGCGGCGCTTGGCAGATCATGGCGCGGCTGGTTGCGGAGGGCGATCCCGATCTTGCCCTTCGCGGCGAGCTTTCCACGGCGCTCGGCATGCGGCCTGATCGCGAACGGCTGCTGGCGGCTATCGAGGTGGCCCGCCGCGTGCTGGTGACGGCGATGGCGCGCAGCAACGATGCCGCGCGGCTGCGGATTGTTGAAGCGCATGCGGCCCTGGCGACGCTGGCGGCGCAGGCGCCGACCTACAACTTCGAGCCTGCGCTGCTGCTTCTGGAAATCGGCGGCTTGCTGGCATCGGTGGCGCGCACTAGGGAGAACGCGGCCTGAGTTCGGCCCCTTTTTCCAGCCAAGGACAGTCGCAGCCCATGGGCGAGCCCTATTACATCACGACCGCGATCAGCTATCCCAACGGCAAGCCGCATATCGGCCATGCCTATGAAGCGATTGCCGCCGACGTCATCGCGCGTTTCCAGAAGGCAATGGGGCGCGACGTGCGCTTCCAGACCGGGACCGACGAGCACGGCCTGAAGATGGCGCAGAAGGCGCGCGATCTGGGGATCACGCCGGCAGAACTCGCCGATGAAATGACCAGTCATTTCATTGCGATGGCTGATGCTCTGAACGTCGATTATGACGTCTTTATCCGCACCACCGAACCACGCCACCATGCCGCGACGCAGGAACTGTGGCGGCGGATGGAAGCCAATGGCGACCTCTACCTCGACCGCTACGAAGGCTGGTACTCGGTCCGCGACGAAGCCTATTACGACGCAAGCGAGCTGATCGACGGGGAAGGGGGCGAGAAACTCTCGCCGCAGGGCACGCCGGTCGAGTGGACCGTCGAGGAAAGCTGGTTCTTCCGGCTGTCGAAGTATCAGGAGCCGCTGCTCGCGCTGTTCCGCGACAACGCCGACTTCATCCGCCCCGAAAGCCGGCGCAACGAAATGATCGCATTCGTCAGCCAGGGTCTGCGCGATCTTTCGGTCTCGCGCACCAGCTTCGATTGGGGCGTGAAGGTTCCGGGTAGCGACAACCACGTCATGTACGTGTGGGTCGATGCGCTGACGAACTATATCACCGGCCTCGGTTTCCCTGACGAAACAGGCGATTACGCGAAATACTGGCCGGCCGATCTGCACTTGATCGGCAAGGACATCGTGCGCTTCCACACGATCTACTGGCCGGCCTTTCTGATGAGCGCGGGCCTGCCAGTGCCGAAGCAGGTCTTCGGCCACGGCTTCCTGCTCAACCGCGGGCAGAAGGAATCGAAATCACTTGGCAACGTGACCGATCCGCTGGCGCTCGCCGAGCGCTTCGGGGTCGACACGCTGCGCTATTTCCTGATGCGCGACGTGGTGTTCGGGCAGGATGGTTCCTATTCGCCTGAGGCCATTGTGACGCGCTGCAATGCCGAACTCGCCAACAGCTATGGCAATCTCGTGCAGCGCACGCTTTCCATGATTTTCAAGAACATGGACGGCGAACTGGTGAAGTTTGCGAGCACTGAGGCGGACGACAAGCTTCTCGCCACGGTGTTCGACGCCTGCCACGACGAATTGCCGCGCGAGTTTGCCGCGCTGAACTTCTCCGCAGGGATCGACGGATGGATGCGCGCCGTATTCGCGTGCAACCAGTACGTCGACGAGCAAGCCCCGTGGGCTCTGCGCAAGAGCGATCCCGAGCGGATGCGTGCCGTGCTGATGACGCTGTTCATGGCGATCCGCGATCTCACCATCGCGATCCGTCCCGTCGTGCCAAGTGCGGCCGACAAGGTACTGGATCAGCTCGGTATTCCGGGTGACGAGCGCGGCATCACCGCGCTGCCCAAGGCGGACTGGTTCCTCGCGCGCGCCGCCACTGGCGAGCGGCTTGCAGCACCCAGCCCGGCATTTCCGCGCCTCGAACTGGCTGAGGACGAGGCTGGCTGATGCTGATCGATTCGCACTGCCACCTCAATTACAAGGGCCTGATCGAGACGCAGGCCGACGTGCTGGCGCGCGCGCGGGAACGCGGGGTGCAGGGCTTCCTCAATATCTCGACCCGGCGCAGCGAATGGGATGCGGTGGTCGCGACCGCACACCGCGAAGCGGATGTCTGGGCCAGCATCGGCATTCATCCGCACGAGGCCGATGCCCATGCCGATCTCGGGGCTGAAGCCTTGCGCACCGCCTCGGCCGATCCAAAGGTCATTGCCATCGGCGAAACCGGGCTCGACTACTATTACGACCATTCCGACCGGCAGGTTCAACAAGACCTGTTCCGCGTCCATATCGGCGTGGCGCGCGAAACGGGGCTGCCCATCGTGATCCACACCCGCGATGCGGAGGATGACACGCTGCGGATCCTGCGCGAGGAAATGGCCAAGGGTGCGTTTCCGGCGCTGATCCATTGCTTCACCGCCAGCGCGGAGTTTGGCCGTGCCGTGCTCGATCTGGGGCTGACGATCTCCATTTCCGGCATCGTGACGTTCAAGAATGCCAAAGACTTGCAGGCCTTTGCTGCCGAAGTGCCTGACGATCGGCTGCTGGTCGAAACCGATGCGCCGTTCCTCGCGCCGGTGCCGCATCGGGGCAAGGTGTGCGAGCCGGCCTTCGTTTCCGATACCTGCACGTTTGTCGCGAACTTGCGCAGGACGACGCCGGAGGCCGTCGCCGAGCAGACGGGTGCCAACTTCTTCCGCCTGTTTGCCAAGGCGCGCGCATGAAGTTGACGGTCCTGGGCTCCGGCACTTCGACCGGCGTGCCGCGCATCGGGAACGACTGGGGCGATTGCGATCCGGAGGAGCCGCGCAACCGGCGTACGCGCGTGGCGATCATGGTCGAAGGGACGGATGGCGGGCGGATCCTGGTCGATACGCCGACAGACCTGAGGCACCAGTTGCTGGCGACCGGGATCGGGCGGATCGACGGTGTTGTGTGGACACATGACCACGCCGACCACACGCATGGCATCGATGACCTGAGGCCGCTGCGCATGGGCCGCGGGGCGCCGATCCCGGGCTATGCTGCGGATGAAACGGTGCGGCGGTTGCGCCAGCGCTTCGGCTATGTCTTCGCTGGGCAGCATGGCTATCCGACGATCTGCAACCTCGACAATCTGGACCGCGTGCGCATGGTGGCGGGCATCGGGGTTTCGCATTGCCAGATGCCGCACGGGCCAGCGCAGACGACTGCGTTCCGCTTTGATCAGGACGGTAAGTCAATCGGTTACGCGACGGACTTCAGCGCGATTACCGGGGAGATGGTGGCACTGTTCGACCGGGTCGACGTGCTCGTGGTCGATGCCTTGCGCCGGCAGCCGCATCCCACGCACGCGCATCTTGCGATGTCACTTGAACTGATCGAGGCCTGCCGCGCGGGCCGCGCGGTGCTGACTCATCTCGACAAGAGCATGGATTACCGGACACTGTGCGACGAGACGCCGTCGCATGTCGAGCCGGGCTATGACGGCATGGAGATCGCGCTGTGACGCCGGACAAGGTCGTTGCTGTCATCGGAATCGTGATGGCGCTGGTACTCGTGCTCGCGAATGGGCGGCTGCGCGGTTTGAAGCTTTCGTCCGGCATGATGATGGCGGCAGCGTGGGTGGTGATCATCCTCGCCGCAGCGTTGGCATTTGCGGGGTATCGGCGCTGACCGGCTGTCTTTCATTTAACATAATAAATATTATCGAACTCAAGGATCGGCCAGTATGAGCGTCTCTCCCGAGGTCTCCCCCGCTGCGGAAGCGTCTGAAGCACCGGGTATTGCGCGGCTGCTGGCGATCATGGCGCGGCTGCGTGATCCGCTGACAGGCTGCGAATGGGATGTCGCGCAGAACTTCGCGACCATCGCGCCGTATACGATCGAGGAAGCCTATGAAGTCGCCGACGCGATCGAGCGCGACGACTTGCCGGCCCTGCGTGAGGAACTGGGCGACCTGCTGCTCCAGGTCGTGTTCCATGCCCGGATGGCCGAGGAGCTTGGCGCATTCGATTTCGATGCAGTGGCGCATGCGATCTCGGACAAGATGACCGAACGGCATCCGCATATCTTCGGCGATGCCGCCGATCAGGGCCAGTCGCGCGAAGTGCGCTGGGAAGCGCAGAAGGCGGCCGAACGCGAAGCCAAGGGTGCCACCAGCGCGCTGGACGGTGTGGCGCTCGCGCTGCCGGCGCTGATGCGCGCGGAAAAGCTGCAGAAGCGTGCGGCGCGGGTCGGCTTCGACTGGCCGGATACCGCAGGCCCGCGCGCCAAGGTGGTTGAGGAACTGGATGAACTTGCCGACGCGAAGAGCGAGGCTGAAAGGCTGGATGAGGCAGGCGACCTGCTGTTCGCCGCGGTCAATATGGTGCGCCGCTATGGGATCGCGCCGGAAGATGCCTTGCGCCACGGCAATGCGAAGTTCGAGCGGCGGTTCCGGGGCATGGAAGCGTTGGCGGGTGACGCATTCCCCTCGCTTTCGCTTGAGGAGCAGGAAGCGCTGTGGCAGCGGGTGAAAGCTGCCGAGCGCTGATCACATCCGCGAATAACGGCCCAGTTCGCGCGGCGTGAGCCGCACGGTCAGGCGCTGCACGGGCGCTCCGGCGGCATCGGTTCCGGCGCTTTCCGACAGGACTTCGCCATGGGCATGGAGCCAGGCGAGCTTGTGCCCCTCACTCATCGGCAGCGCGAAATCGAGGACTTGCGCCCCGCCCGTCAGCAGATCGCTGAGCAGCGCGACGAGGTCTTCCACGCCATCCCCAGTCTGCGCCGAGATCGGCACGACCCTGCGGTCCGGCACACCGGCAGCGATCAGATCGCGGCGCATCGCACGGTCCTCGTCGGCGAGCAGGTCCCACTTGTTCCACGCCTCGATGATGGGGACGATGCTGCCCCCTTCCCCGATCACGCCGAGATCCGCGAGGATTTCCTCGACCTCGATCTTCTGCGCCGAGGTAGCGGGATTGGCGATGTCGCGGACGTGGACGATGACATCAGCCGCAGTGACTTCCTCCAGCGTGGCGCGGAAGGCGGCGACGAGCTGGGTTGGCAGTTCGGAAATGAATCCCACGGTGTCCGAGAGGATTGCCTTGTCGAGCCCCGGCAGGCGAATGGCGCGCATGGTGGGATCGAGCGTGGCGAAAAGGAGATCCTGCGCCATCACGTCAGCGCCGGTCATCCGATTGAAAAGCGTTGATTTTCCGGCGTTGGTATAGCCGACAAGCGCGATCACCGGCCAGGGCGCGCGCTGGCGGCGCTCGCGGTGGAGGCTGCGCGTGCGGCGGACTTGTTCGAGTTCGCGGCGGATGCGGGCCATACGGCCGCGGATCAGGCGGCGGTCGGCCTCGATCTGAGTCTCGCCCGGGCCGCCGAGGAAGCCGAAACCGCCGCGCTGGCGTTCAAGGTGAGTCCAGCTGCGCACAAGGCGGCCGGCCTGATAGTCGAGGTGGGCAAGCTCAACCTGCAGACGGCCTTCCGCCGTCGCGGCGCGTTCGCCGAAGATTTCGAGGATCAGCCCGGTGCGGTCGATGACCTTCCGCTCGAGCTTGTCTTCCAGATTGCGCTGCTGGATCGCGGACAGCGCGCCATCGACGATGACGAGTTCAGCGTCCGATTGGGCGATAGCCACGGCGATCTTCTGGACCTGGCCTTCGCCGAACAGTGTCGCAGGGCGGACGGCCCGGATGGGCAGCGCAAAGGCATCGACGACATCAAGGCCAATGGCGCGGGCAAGTCCCTGCCCTTCCTCAAGGCGCGATTCCGCATCGAGACTTGCGCCGTGACTGGCCTTCTGGCGCAAATCGGGGAGCACGACGACAGCGCGGGCGCCGCGCGTGACTTCCCCGACAAGCTCGGTCTCACGGCCAAATTCGAATTGGCTCATTCAGAATCGGCCCTAAGCACCAATCAGTTCGCCTCGCCGTCCCACTCACCGGACAGATCGACATGACCGGCGGGCTGGATGGTCGAAACGGCATGCTTGTAGGCGAGCTGCACATAGCCCTCGCGTTCCAGCAGCATGCAGAACAGATCGTAGGCGGCGACGCGGCCCTGGAGCATGACGCCGTTCACGAGGAACATCGTCACCTGCACGCCAGCATCGCGGACGCTCGAAAGGAAGACGTCCTGCAGCAGGCGCTTCTTCGACGAGTCATCGTTGCTGGGCGCGAAATGCGCAGCGGCGAGCTGCTGGCCGGGCATGATGGTCGAGATCGCATGCTTGTAGACAAGCTGCGACTGGCCATCGCGGCGCAGGAGAATGGAGAAATTATCGAACCAGGTGACGATGCCCTGCAGCTTGACGCCCTTCACGAGGAACATTGTGACGGGGATCTTGTTCTTCCGGAGGAAGTTCAGGAACACGTCCTGCAGGTTCTGGCCCTTGCCGGCCACAAGCGCCACTGGCGCGGGGGCTGCAGCTTCAGGAGCGGGGGCTGATTCGACCTTGGCGCGCGGGCGCGCAGAGAGGGTTCTACCGGTCATTTGAGGTGTTTTCCTTTCGTTTTTTTGGTGCCTGAATGCCACTTGGGAGACAGACACGATCTGGCAGGGCCCGCACTCACCCTTTTCAATCATCGGTCAGGACCGAATCTCGTCAAAGGGTTCGCGCGGCGCCACAGCCGGTCAGCAACCCCAATCCTAGGTCGGGATCGCGGTTTCGTACAGGGGCAAAATGGATCAAGCGGTGAGTTACGTAATGGAACGCTGCTTAGTCGAGTTCCTCGTCGTCGCGCCGGTCGGCCATTCCGAGCAGCTTGAGCTTGCGGTGGAGCGCCGAGCGCTCCATCCCGATGAAGCTCGCGGTCTTCGAGATATTGCCGGAAAATCGCCGGATCTGGACCTTCAGGTATTCGCGCTCGAAGTTCTCGCGCGCCTCGCGCAAGGGCACCCCCATCAGCGCCGAGGTGCTGGAATCGCCCCCGAGCCGGGTGGTGACGATTTCGGCCGGCAGCATATCGGCATCGATGCGGGTGAGCCGCTCACGCGGGGCGAGGATGATCGTGCGCTCCACCACATTGCGCAGCTGGCGCACGTTGCCGGGCCAGTCGTAGCTTTGCATCGCGGCGATCGCTTCGGGCGAGATCGCGGGAGGCTGCACGCCCTGCTCGTTGGCGTAGCGCGAGAAGAAGTGATCGGCGAGCGCCGGAATGTCCTCGCGCCGCTCGATCAGCGAGGGGATCGAGACGGGCACGACATTGAGCCGGTAAAAGAGGTCCTCGCGGAAGCGGCGTTCGGCGATTTCCTTCTCGAGCGGCCGCGACGTGGAGGAGACCACGCGGACGTCGACGCGGATCTGGCGGTGACCGCCGACGCGCACGAACGACTGCTCGGTCAGCACGCGCAGGATGCGGGCCTGGCTGGAGGCGGGCATTTCGGCGACCTCGTCGAGAAACAGCGTGCCGCCGTCAGCCATTTCGAGCAGCCCTGCCCGCACCAGCTTGCCGTCGATTTCCTCGCCGAACAGTTCCTGCTCAAAGCGTTCGGGCGTGATGCGGGCGGAATTCACAGTGACGAAGGCGTGATCAGCACGCGGACTCCACGAATGAAGCAGCCGCGCGGCAACTTCCTTGCCCGAGCCGGCGGGCCCCGTGATGAGCAGGCGGCTGCCGGTATTGGCGACGCGCTTGAGCGTGGCGCGGACGGCGTTGATGGCGCTCGAATTGCCGGTGAAGCCGTCGGCCATCGACAGGCCCTGCCGCAGCCGCGCGTTCTCGCGGCGCAGGCGTTCGGTGGCGGTGGCGCGCTCGACGAGGAGCAGCAGACGCTCGGCCTCGAACGGCTTTTCCAGGAAATCCATTGCGCCGCGGCCGATGGCGGAAACGGCGGTATCGATGTTGCCGTGGCCGGAGAAGATGATCACCGGCAGCTCCGGCTCGCGGATCTTGATCTCGTCGAGCACTTCGAGGCCGTCCATCGGGCTGCCGTGGAGCCACACGTCGAGGAGGACTAGGCTCGGCCGCCGCTCGTCTACCGCAGCCAGCGCGGCGGTGCTGTCGGCCGCAGTGCGGCAGCTGTAGCCTTCGTCGCTGAGCACGCCGGCGACAAGCTCGCGGATATCGCGTTCGTCGTCCACGATAAGGATGTCGAGTGCCATTGGTCTATCTGTCCTGGGGGTCTTGGCTAGCTGTTGGCGGGAATGGCGGGCGTGTCTGCGGGAACGTCGGCGGCGAGCGGATTGCGGGCGAAGCGCATGATCACCGAAGTGCCGCCCGCTTCATTGGGAGCAAACGCCATGGCGCCGCCGTGTTCCTCGACAATCTTGTTGACGATGGCGAGGCCGAGGCCGGTGCCCTTCTCGCGCGTCGTCATGTAGGGTTCGAGAATGCGGTCGCGGTCGGCGGGCAGGCCGACGCCGTTGTCCGCCACGGTGACGGTGACGGCATGGCGGTCTGCCGCAAGGCTGACGGCGATACGGCCGCGATAGGCGATGTCCTGCCCCTTGGCGCGCTGCTCGATCGCCTCGATGGCGTTCTTGAGCACGTTCGTCATCGCCTGGCCGATCTGGTGGCGATCGGCCTCGACGGGCACCTGCGCCTCGCCTTCGAACGTGAAGGTGATGTCGGCGTGCGCCACTTCCTGCAGGAACAGCGCCTGACGGACGAGATCGCTCGCGTCCTCAGGGCGGAACACTGGCTTGGGCAGGCGCGCGAAAGAGGAGAACTCATCGACCATCTGCCGGAGATCGCCGACCTGCCGGATGATCGTCGCGGTCAGTTCCTCGAACAGCTCTGGATCGGTCTCGATCTGGCGGCGATAGCGGCGCTTGAGGCGCTCGGTCGCGAGCTGGATCGGTGTGAGCGGGTTCTTGATCTCGTGCGCGATGCGGCGCGCGACGTCGGACCACGCGGCGCGGCGCTGGTCGAGCAACTGGCGGGTGATGTCCTCGAAGGTGATGACATGGCCGTTGCGATCCGCCGTCACCTTGACCGCGAGGGTCAGGAGATCGCCGCCTTGCGCATAGTGGACCACGCCGCTCCGCTCGCCGCCCGCCACGAACTGGGCCAGCTGCGGCGCGATCTCCGCCAGCGGTGCGCCGACCAGGTCTGGCACGGCCTCGCCCTCGCGCGGGGTGTAG
Source organism: uncultured Novosphingobium sp. (assembly GCA_964413325.1). GTDB lineage: Bacteria > Pseudomonadota > Alphaproteobacteria > Sphingomonadales > Sphingomonadaceae > Novosphingobium. The sequence continues at coordinate 524,219 of CAYPRK010000001.1, forward strand.
AGAAGGGCCTGCGCCGAGCTGTTCATCAGGCGGATGCAGCCTTCGCGGTCCACCGAGACGATGCCGGCCGTGATCGATTCGAGGACGGCCTCGATGAAGGCACGGCGCACTTCGAGCTGGGCGTTGGCGCTGACGAGCGCCTGCGTCTGCGCTTCGAGCTGCGCGGTCATGCGGTTGAACGCGCGGGCGAGCAGGCCGAGTTCGTCCGTGCCATTGCCGGGCTGCACACGCATCGCGAAGTTACCGCTGCCGACATTGCGCGCGGCTGAGACGAGCTCGATCAGCGGGGCAACCTGCCGGTCGGCAAAGCGCAGCGCGACCCACACGGCCAGTGCGACGAGCGCGAGGCTGATGACCAGCAACGCGATGTTGAAACGCAGCTGGAGCGCACGGGCGCGCTGGTTGAGGTAGTCGTAGGCCTTGAGCACACTCTGCGCGCGCTGCCACTGGTTGAGCGCCAGCGCATCCGAATTGCGGGCGACATAGAGGTAGATGCCGCGCGCGCGGTCGACCGGGGTAACCGCCTCGATCCGGGCGGCGGAGGCCGTTACGACGACCGGCTCGCCGCCATCGATCCGCGCCAGTTCCGCCGGGGTGACCCGCTCGCGCTGTTCGTTGCGGGCGGGATCGACGATGGCCGCTGTGCGCAGGGTGCCATCGGGGCCGCGCTCGATGATGGCGGATTCGTTGAGCCGGCGGTTGATCACCTGCCACGAATAGCCCTCGGCGAACTCCTGGCTGGTGATCGGCGCTTGCCCGAGATAGTCGCGCAGGTCGCCTGCCATGGCCACGCTTTCGTTGCCGACATCGCGCAACTTGTCGGCATAATAGCCGCGTGCGAGGCTGTTGGCGTTTTCCAGCATGCCGCGCGAGTTGTCGGAGAACCAGAACTCCACGCCGGACTGGAACAGCAGTGACGCGAAGACCACCACCAGCAGCGTGGGAATCGCCGCGATGAGGGAGAACAGCCACACGAGCCGCACGTGGAGGCGCCCGCTGCTCCCCAGCACGCTGCGCGCTGCGCGCCGCAGCGCGAGCCGGCGGCCGATGAGCACGATGAGCGCCATGGCCGGGACGAGTGTGCCGATGAGCAGGCTGGCGGTGAGGCGCGAAGGCAGCAACTGGTTGGTGTTGCCGCTGGCCGACAGTGCCATCCACGTGACCGTGACCATCAAGGCCAGCGCCATGGTCGCGGTCATTTCCAGCAGCAGGAACACGTTCGCGCGGCGCATCGACACCAGAAGGCGGCGATACCACCTCGGTGAGCGCCGCATGCCGCGTTTGCCAGTCTGAACCATCGTTGCTGATCTACAACACTGCTGTTGCAACAATGCAAGCCGATTCGACGAATGGCCAACTACATGCGGCAGACGGCATTCGGGCCTGTGGTGACGTCAGCTTAGCGGCGTTGGTGGCCTTTGCGGCCAATCGCAATCCTGTCGTCCCTCAGGCCCGTACGACAGCCACGTCGGGATCGATCGCCAGCTCGGAGAGCCGCTTGCGCAGCGTGTTGCGGTTGATCCCCAAGAGGCGCGCCGCGCGCAGCTGGTTGCCGCCGGTAACGGACAGCGCGTGGAGGAACAGCGGCCGCTCGAACGCGGCCAGCGCGGCGCTGTAGAGCTCTCCCTCGACCGGTTGCTCTTCGGCCAGCCAGCTGGCCAGGGCTTCGGCAAAGTCGGCGGCCGGAACGGGAGCAGCCAAACCGGGCTGCGGCTGGGCGCGGTCCTGTGCCAGCAGCGGTTCGATGGCACCCGCATCGATCACTTCATCGCGCGCCAGCAGGGCCAGACGATAGACGAAATTGCGCAGCTCGCGCACATTGCCGCGCCAGGGCTGGCGGGCGAGCAAAGCGGCGCCCGCGGCGGTCAGCTGCCGGCGCGGCAGGCCCTCACCCGCCGCGCGGACGAGGAAGTGGCGGGCCAGCGCCTCGATATCGTCCGCACGTTCACGCAGCGGCGGCAGCGAGATCGGCACGACCGCAAGGCGGTAATAGAGGTCTTCGCGGAACGTGCCCGCCGCGATCATCGGTTCGAGATCGCGGTTGGTGGCCGCAACGATGCGGCAATCGAGCGTGATTTCCTCGGTCCCGCCAACGCGGCGGATGCGGCCCGATTGCAGCGCGCGCAGCAGCCGGGTCTGAGCCTCCAGCGGCATGTCACCGATCTCGTCGAGAAACAGCGTGCCGCCGCGTGCCTGCTCGAACTTGCCAATGCGGCGGGTGACGGCGCCGGTGAATGCACCCTTTTCGTGGCCGAACAGTTCGCTTTCGATGAGATCGCCGGGGATCGCCGCCGTATTTACTGCGATAAACGGGCCGGAACTGCGCTTGCCGAGCTGGTGGATCGCTTCGGCCACCAGTTCCTTGCCGGTGCCGGATTCGCCAAGGATGAGCACGGTCAGATCATTGCGCAGCACGCGCGTGATCATGCGATAGACCGTCTGCATCGCCAGACTGCGGCCAACCAGCGGCAGGCCCGGCGCGACGTCCTCGGCAATTTCCTCCGCTCCCGCGCTCTCGCCGGAGCCGATGGCCTGCCGCACCGTGCGCACCAGTTCGTCGAGATCGAACGGTTTGGGGAAGTACTCGAAGGCGCCGGTATCGCTCGCGCGGACGGCGGTATCGAGCGTGTTCTGCGCGGAGAGAATGATCACCGGCATGTGCGGCGCCGCTTCGCGTACCCGGCCGAGCGTTTCCATGCCGTCGCCGTCGGTCAGCATGACATCGGTCAGCATCAGGCCATAAGCCTGCTCGCCAAGAAGGCGGTCACGCTCGGCAATCGAGACACAGTGACTGACCTTGTAGCCCTCCGCTTCGAGCGCGGCGGTGATGACGAGCGCGATGGACGCGTCGTCCTCGACGAGGAGGATGCGGCTCTTCATGGGTTCGAGCTTCCGGCGACGGGCAGATGCAGGCGGAAATGCGTCCATCCGCGCACTTCATCGCGGTCGTGCGTGACGCGCCCGTTCATCTCGCGCACCAGCTTCTGGACGAGCGCGAGGCCGAGACCCTGCCCATTCTTCTTGCCGGTGACGAAGGGATCGAAGATGTGATCGCGCAGTGCCGGATCGATGCCGGGGCCGTTGTCGCTGACCCGCAGTTCGATCGGCAGGCGAAGCGGCTTGCCGCCCGGCCCCGCATGGAGCTGGATGCCGCTGGCGAACCGCGTCCGCACCGCAATGCGCGGTTCCCGTGCCGTTTCACAGACTTCGCGGGCATTGGTGAAGAGGTTGAGCAGCACCTGCACCAGCGCATCGGGATTGGCCATGACCGGCGGCAGCGAGGGGTCGAACTCCTCTTCCACGACAAAACCGCCATGCCCGGCAGCAACCACCGCCTGCGCGCGGCGCACGGCTTCGTGCAGATTGCAAGGCGTGCCCGGCTCACGGCCCCGGCGGGACAGCGACTGCATCTGATCGACGAGCTTGGCGATCCGGTCGACTTCGCCGGTGATAAGCTCGGTCAGCGCGCGGTCCGCATCTCCCACCTTGCGGCCAAGCAGCTGCGCCGCGCCGCGAATGCCGGCGAGCGGGTTCTTGATTTCGTGGGCGAGGACTTCCGGCGCGCGCAGGGGCGTGCCCTCCCCCGCCCCGGCGCCGCCACCGTCACCCGAGAGCGCCTCGACGCCGACGCCCTCGCTGAGCGAAAGCAGCTGCCAACCGGGGCAATAGGCGACCGGCGAAGTCATGACGTCGATCCGCCGCGCGGGCGCGCCGAGGATGCGGACCAGCGAATCGCGCGCCAGCAGCTGCGCCTCGCCTTCGGTCAGGCGGCGCAGGATCAGTGGTTCTTCAAAGGCGAAGATGTCCTCGACCGGCTTGCCGACGAGGCGGCGCGCGCCCTGCCCCGCCAGCTGCTCGGCGGCGGGATTGGCCGCAGCAATGGTGAGATCGGGTGCGAGGGTGAAAACCGCCATCGGCAGACTGGCAACGATGCGCTTGGGATCAGGCCGGCCATCGCCGGTCTTGCGCCAGTCGCCCGGACCGCTCATGCAGCCGCGCGGGTCGCCGGTGCAGCCCCCATCACCCCTATTGCGCGGCCATAGAATTCGGCGAGCGAGGCGAGGACCACCTTGGGATCGTCGATGAAGTTCACGCGGTTGCGGAACTCGGCCGAGCCCGGCAGGCCCTTGGTGTACCACCCGAGGTGCTTGCGCGCCATGTTGACTCCGGTCACCGTGCCATAATGCTCGAGCATTGCATGATAATGCTCTATGATCAGGGCATATTGTTCGGTGATCGAAGGCTCGGGGCGCTCCTCGCCGGTATCCAGCCAGTGCATGACCTGACCAAGCAGCCACGGCTTGCCATAGGCACCGCGGCCGATCATCAGGCCGTCCGCCCCGCTTTGCTCGATGGCCTGCGCGGCATCGTCGATCCCGCAGATGTCGCCGTTGACAATCACCGGGATCGAGACGGCGTCCTTCACGCGGCGGACAAAGGCCCAGTCGGCGGAGCCCTTGTACATCTGGTTGCGCGTGCGGCCATGGACGGTGATCATCTGCGCGCCGAGATCTTCCGCAATGCGCGCGAGTTCGGGCGCATTCAGGCTATCATGGCACCAGCCCATCCGCATCTTGACCGTGACGGGCACCTTCACTGCGTTCACCGTCGCCTCGATCAGCGCGGTGGCGAGCGGAATGTCGCGCATGAGCGCGGAGCCGCAATCGCCGCTGACGATCTTGCGCACCGGGCAGCCCATGTTGATGTCGATGATCGCGGCGCCCTTGTCCTCGGAAATGCGAGCGGCTTCGGCCATCTGTGCGGGCTCGTTGCCCATGAGCTGCATCGAGACGGGCTCTTCGGTGGGATGCCACGCCGCCTTCTGGATCGACTGGCGCGTCTCGCGGATCGCGGCGGGGCTGGCGATCATCTCGGTCACGTTAAGGCCTGAACCGAAACGGCGCACCACCGTGCGGAACGGCAAGTCCGAGACGCCGGTCATCGGCGCCAGCACAACGGGCTGCGCGATGCGCACGGGGCCGACCATGATCGGCTTGAGCGACGGCGGGGCGGGTAGTTCACGCATAAGGGGCTGCCTAAAAAAGAGGCATGCGCTTAGTCGATTGCGCGGTTTGCGGCAAGGACTGTAAGGGGGCGGCCTATGAACGCGTCTTCCACCGCATCCGTTGCCGCTGTCGTCGTCGCCGCCGGGCAAGGTCTGCGCGCTGGCGGGACGGTTCCGAAGCAGTTTGCACAATGGCGCGGCAAGCCGCTGGTGCGCCATTCAGTGGAAGCGCTGGCCGTGGCCGGCGTCGCACCGATCGTGGTCGTTATTCCTGCAAATTGGGAAGAAACCGCACGCGAAGCGTTGAACGACGTGCCGAACGTGCGTTTTGTCCACGGCGCTGCGAGCCGGCAAGGCTCGGTCCGTGCGGGGCTGGAATCGCTTGAAAGCCATGCGCCCGCCGCCGTGCTGATCCATGACGCCGCGCGCCCGGATTTGCCGGAAGCCGTGATCGCGGCGCTGGTTACGGCACTGGACGGCCAACCGGGCGCCATTCCCGTGCTGCCAGTGGTCGATAGCGTGGTGCGCGGCGCGGGCGACCTGCGCGGTGCTTTCGTCGATCGCGACGGGCTCTACCGCGTCCAGACACCGCAGGCCTTCCGTTTCGATGCCATTCTCGCCGCCCACCGCGCCTGGGACGGCGCTGCGGATGCGGGCGACGATGCCGCCGTGGCCGAAGCCGCGGGGCTGGCCGTGGCGCTTGTCCCCGGTGATGAGCGGCTCAAGAAAGTGACCTTTGCCGAAGATCTGAAGGATGACAGCATGACACTTCCCTCCGTGCGCACCGGCATGGGCTATGACGTCCACCGCCTCGCCGAAGGTGAGGAGCTTTGGCTCTGCGGGCTGAAAATCGAGCACACCAAGGGACTTGCGGGCCATAGCGATGCCGATGTCGCCATTCACGCGCTGGTCGATGCGCTGCTTGGCGCGGTGGCAGCGGGGGATATCGGCGATCACTTCCCGCCGTCCGACGCCAAGTGGCGCGGGGCCTCGTCCGACCGCTTCCTCGCCCACGCCGGTACGCTGGTGGCAGAGGCAGGCTATGCGATCAGCAACGTTGACGTCACGATCATCTGCGAGGCTCCGAAAATCGGTCCGCACAAGGCGGCGATGCGGGCAAGGCTTGCGTCGATTCTCGCGATTGACATCGCTGCCGTGAGCGTCAAGGCGACGACCACCGAGCGCCTCGGCTTCACCGGTCGCGGCGAAGGTATCGCGGCGCAGGCGGTGGCCACCGTTGTCGCCAAAGCTTGAAGGAGCGCAGGTCATGTCGCTGGTTCGCAAGATCGTCTGGGGTGCGGCGCTGGTGTCGCTGGGGACCGCCGAAGTCGCAGCCGCGCAGGACCCGTCCTGCCTGAGCGAGCGCGAGGTGACGAGCCTGGTGACCTATGCCCTGCCCGTCGTGATGAACTCGACGATGAAGACCTGCAGCCCGCAGCTTTCACCGCAGGGCTATTTCGCGACGCAGGGCTCATCGCTGGTGCAGCGCTATGCCGTTCGCAAGAGCGCCGCGTGGCCCGAAGCCAAGGCCGCGCTGATCAAGCTGGGCGGCAGCGACGACAAGATGAAGGATGTCGTCGCCAACCTCTCGGACGAAGCGCTGCAGCCGTTTGCCGAAGGCATCGTTTCGGCCATGGTCGCCAAGGGGATCAAGCCCGGCCAGTGCAAGGCAATCGAGCGGGGCGTGCGCCTCCTCTCGCCGCTGCCGCCGGAAAATACGGCGGAACTCGTCACTTTCATCCTCGTGCTGGCCGACAAGCCCAAGCCCGGCAGCACGAAGAAGTCCGACCTCCCCATCTGCCCGGCGGCCTGACCCGATGGACACGCTGCTTCCCCCTGAACTGACGGCGCTGGCCGCGCGGGTCGTCGCTGAGAACAAGGCCGCCGGCCGCATGGTCGCCGTCGCCGAAAGCTGCACTGGCGGCCTCGTCGCGGCGGCGCTGACCGAGATCGCGGGCTCGTCGGCCGTCGTCGACCGGGGCTTCGTGACCTATTCGAACGAGGCCAAGAACGAGATGCTCGGCGTCTCGACCGACCTGATCGATACATTCGGCGCGGTTTCGGTGGCAGTGGCCTGGTCGATGGCGCAAGGCGCGCTCAAGCATTCACGCGCGCAAGTTGCCGTCGCCATCACCGGGATTGCCGGGCCTGAGGGTGGCAGCGAGCAGAAGCCGGTGGGCACCGTGGTGTTCGCCAAGGCCGAACGCGGCGAGGACCCCGAGGCTGTGAATGCCGAACTCAAGGTGTTCGAGACCGCGAAGACCCGCGCCGAAGTGCGGCTTCAGGCGGCGCTGGTCGCGCTCGAACTCTTGCTGCCGTAGAGCTTTTCCGCGCGCGTTTCGAATGCGGCGACCATCTTGCGGAAGGCACGGTCGAGGTACTGTCCGGCCAGTTTCTCGAAGATCGCGCTGCGGAACGTGAAATCGACGTTGAACGCGATCACGCAGCCGCCATCCTCGGCTTCGGCGAAGTCCCAGGTGTTGGACAGCCGCTTGAGCGGACCATCGAGATATTCAACCGCAATCCGGCGCGGGCGGTCCTTGTGGACGCGCGAGGTGAACTTCTCGCGCAGCGCGGAAAAGCCCACCATCATGTCGGCCACCATCTCGGTCTCGCTATCGGACTTGATCCGCGTCGCAACGACCCAGGGCAGGAATTCCGGATAGCGCTTCACGTCGGCGACGAGATCGTACATCTCCTCCGCCGACCACTGAAGGTGCCGCTGCTGGTTGATGACCGGCATGGGATCAGCCCCTCGCGGCAACCTTGGCAAGCTGCGCTTCGCGGGCGGCGCGCATTTCGGCAAAGTCCTCACCCGCGTGGTAGCTGGAGCGAGTCAGCGGGCTTGCGGCGACTTGCAGGAAGCCCTTGGCGCGGGCGATAGCGCCATAGGCGGCAAAGGCCTGCGGGGTGACGAAATCGATCACCGGCGCATGCTTGGGCGTCGGCTGGAGGTACTGGCCCATGGTCAGAAAATCGATCCCGGCCGAGCGCATGTCGTCCATCACCTGATGCACTTCGAGCCGCTGCTCACCGAGACCCAGCATGACGCCCGACTTGGTGAACACGCGCGGATCGTGGTGCTTGACCTCTTCGAGCAGACGCAGCGACGCATAGTAGCGCGCGCCGGGGCGGATCGTGGGGTACAACCGGGGCACCGTCTCGAGGTTGTGGTTGTAGACGTCCGGCCCTGCAGCCATGATCGCCTCGACCGCAGCGCGCATCTTGCCGCGGAAATCGGGCGTCAGAATCTCGATCGTGGTGTTGGGAGTCGCCGCGCGCAGCGCCTGAATGACCTTCACGAACTGCCCGGCTCCGCCGTCAGGCAGGTCGTCGCGGTCAACCGAGGTGATCACGATGTGTTCAAGGCCCAGTTTTGCCGCGGCTTCGGCCACATGCGCAGGCTCCAGCGGATCGACCTTGCGCGGCATGCCGGTCTTGACGTTGCAGAAGGCGCAGGCGCGCGTGCAGACATCGCCGAGGATCATCACCGTTGCGTGCTTCTTGGTCCAGCACTCGCCGATGTTCGGGCAGGCCGCTTCCTCGCACACTGTGTTGAGGCCGAGGCTGCGCATGAGGCCGCGCGTTTCCTCGTAACCCTTGCTGACGGGCGCCTTGACCCGGATCCAATCGGGCTTGCGGATGCGCGCGGGGCGTTCTGCTGGCGCGGCAATCGGGGACTGATCGTTCATGGCGGTTCAGATAGGCGCATGAAGCATGACTTGAAAGATGCATTCGTAGGCGGCAACAGGTCACCCATGGCCAAACCCTTCTCCCCCGAGCTCGACCATCTGATCGATGGCTACCGCCGCTTCCGCACGAACGGCTGGACCCCGCGCCTCGAACGCTGGCACCAGCTGCGCGAAGGGCAGGAGCCGCCGGTCATGGTCATCGCCTGTTCGGACAGCCGCGTCGATCCGGCGCAGATCTTCGATACCGATCCGGGCGAGATGTTCGTGGTGCGCAACGTCGCCGCGCTGGTGCCGCCGTTCGAGACCTCGCCCGGCTATCATGGCGTTTCTGCCGCGCTCGAATTTGCGGTGCAGGTGCTCAAGGTGCGCAAGATCGTCGTGCTCGGCCACGGCATGTGCGGCGGCTGCCGCGCGGCGCTGACGCAGGAGCTCGAAGGCACCGAGCCCGGCGAAGGCGGCTTCATCAACGACTGGATCGGCCTGCTTGGCCCGGCACGCGACGGAGTCGTCCATGCCCACGGCACCAGCGGCCGCCCTGCGGAACGAGCGATGGAGCAGGCCGGCGTCAAGGTGAGCCTCGCCAACTTGCGCACCTTCCCCTGCGTGCGCCGCAAGGAAGCCGCCGGCGAACTGCGCCTGCGCGGCGCGTTCTTCGCGATCTCGGACGGCATCCTGCATGTGCTGGACGAGGATTCGGGGGAATTTTACGAAGTGCAGTGAGGGTCCGCTTTAGCCTCAGTGCAGCTACAAAAAGGGCGGCCTCTTGCGAGGCCGCCCTTTCCGTTTGCCGTAAGGCGATCCGCCGATCAGGGCTTGGCCTTGTCCGCCGCGAGAACCGAGAACAGCTTGGCGAGCGGGGCGCGCACGCCCGTTACCTGCGCGAAGCTTGCCTTGGCGGCGTCGTACTTGTCCTGATCGAACTGCGCGATGCCAAGGCGGGTCAGCGCGCGGTCCTTGTCGATGGCGCCGCCCTTGGTGAGCGCGATCTGGTACAGCTCCTCGGCCTTGGCGGGATTGTCGTACGAGAGGTACGCATCGGCGGTCGCGACAGCCAGCTTGCCATCGGCAGCCGCGCGGGCGTCCTTTTCAAGCCCGACGAGCGAGGCCTTGTCCGCCGCGATGCGGCCCTTGGCCTGCGACAGCGAGTCGCTGACGAACACGTCGCTCGCATCGAGCGCGCCCTTCGACACGCCGAGTTCGATGATCTTCACCGTCTCACCCGGCAGACGACGCGGGTCGGCGGCCTGGACATATTCGATGAATTCGCGCGTGACGTACTGCTTCTCGTTGTCGAGCGCGCCCGAACGCAGGAAGAGACGGCCGAGATCGAGCGATTCCTCCTTGCCGAAGCTGCCGAATTCGCGGGCGAGCTGGCCAGCGCCGAGCCAGTTCAGCGCAGTGGGCTGCGCTTCGACCAGCGCGGTCGACCATTCGATCGCCTGCGGCCCAAGCTTGTTCTTGTAGGCAATGACGTTGGCGCGGCGATACCACGATTCCGGCACGGTGCCGTTCGCGGCCTTGCGCGCATCGACCGCCATCTTGAGCGCGGTGAGGCCTTCGGCAGGACGCTTCAGCTCGTTATAGGCATCAGCGAGCATTTCGGCCGCCGCGTCTTCCGAGACGTTGCCCTGCACCGCCTTGGTCAGCGGATCGATCGCGCCCTGAAAGTCCTTCGCGGCATAGGCGAAGTTGCCAAGGTAGAAGTTGAAGGTCGGCACCTTGTCCGCTTCCAGCAGGCCGCTGTCGAGCATGTTCTTGATGCCGCGCGAACGCATCGCGTTGTCATCGAGGAACCCGCCGAGCTGGACCGCGAACTGACCGGCGGCGAGCTTGTCCTGCCCGGTCTTCGCTGCGGCTTCGGCCTTGCCGAGCACATCAGCGGCACCGCCAAGCGTGGCCTTGATCTGCGCGTCGGGCGTGCCCTTGGCCTTGGCGGCCTGCGCATCCTGCACCAGCTTCTGGACAGGGCCGGCAACCGCGATGAATTCCTTGGAATAGGTGCCGCCCTTGGGCGCTTCCTTTTCCTTTGCAATGGCGGGCGCAGCGCCCAGCAGTGCGCCGCCTGCTGCAAGACCGGTCGAAAGCGCGACGGCCAGCGCAGCCCGAGCGGCCACAAACTTCATTGCATTACCCCGCATCACTTCATCTCCTCCTGGCCACATCGCATCGGACCGTATCGGTCCCCTGCTACGTCCTGCCATGGGCCATATCCCAAAACACCGGCAGAACGGACTTGTTTCACACTTCCACCGCGCTCGAACCTCTGGCGCGAAATCGGCGCCTTGGCAACGCCTTGCTGCATTGGAACCCACCGGGTGAACCCGGATTGAATACCAATTCGTCTCATTGTTCAGGAAAGCGGCGGATAGGCGTTCGCATGTGTGGATAAGGCGGCGTGTCGCGGCCCATTTTCTGGCGTTTGCCGGGGCTTTGGCCTAGTGCGGACACATTCCCGTAACGAAGCGAAAAAACCACCGAAGTGAGCGATGATACTGGCCTGATCGACCCGCCTGCTCCGCTGCCGGACCACGAGTTCCAGCGGATCGACATCGTCGATGAAATGAAGACGAGCTACCTCGACTACGCGATGAGCGTGATCGTCAGCCGCGCGCTGCCCGACGTGCGCGACGGCCTGAAGCCCGTCCACCGCCGCATCCTGTGGACCAGCCACGAAAACGGCTTCACCTCGACCAAGGCCTATCGCAAGTCCGCCCGCATCGTCGGCGATTGCATGGGCAAGTATCACCCGCATGGCGACAGCGCGATCTACGACGCGCTGGCGCGCATGACGCAGGACTGGTCGATGCGCCTGCCGCTGATCGACGGCCAGGGCAACTTCGGCTCGATGGACCCCGATCCGCCAGCCTCGATGCGCTATACCGAAGCGCGGCTCGCCAAGGTCGCCGATGCGCTGCTCGCGGACATCGACAAGGATACGGTCGACTTCCAGCCCAACTACGACGGTTCGGAAAACGAGCCGCAGGTGCTGCCGGCGCGTTTCCCCAACCTGCTCGTCAACGGCGCAGGCGGCATCGCGGTCGGCATGGCGACCAACATTCCGCCGCACAACCTCGGCGAAGTGATCGATGGCTGCCTTGCCTATATGGCAAACCCCGCGATCACGACCGAAGAGCTGATCCAGATCATTCCCGCGCCGGATTTCCCGACCGCACCCTTGATTCTGGGCACGAGCGGTGCGCGCAAGGCCTATACCGAAGGGCGCGGCTCCATCGTGATGCGCGCGCGGCACGAGATCGAAGATACCAAGGGCGGGCGCGGCGACGGCCGCAAGTCCATCGTGCTCACCTCGATTCCCTACCAGGTCGGCAAGAACAGCCTTGTCGAGAAGATCGCCGAAGCCGCCAAGGACAAGCGGATCGAGGGCATCTCGGACATCCGCGACGAATCGAACCGCGAAGGCGTACGCGTCGTCGTCGATCTGAAGCGCGACGCGACGCCCGAAGTCGTGCTCAACCAGATCTGGCGCAATACGCCCGCGCAATCGAACTTCCCGGCGAACATGCTGGCGATCCGCGGCGGACGGCCGGAAATCCTCGCTCTGCGCGACATCATCGAGGCCTTCGTCCAGTTCCGCGAGGAGGTCATCTCCCGCCGCACCAAGTTCGAGCTGAACAAGGCGCGCGACCGGGCGCATATCCTGCTCGGCCTTGTCGTCGCGGTCTCGAACCTCGATGAAGTGGTGCGGATCATCCGCGCCTCGGCCAACCCGGCGCTGGCGCGCGAAACGCTGATCGCGCGCGAATGGCCGATTGGCGAAATCGCGCCCTACATCCGCCTCGTCGAAGCCATCGAGGACGAAGCGCTGGAAGGCGAAGGCGGCAGCTACCGCCTGAGCGAGACGCAGGTCCGTGCCATTCTCGACCTGCGCCTGCACCGCCTCACCGCGCTGGGGCGCGACGAGATCGGCGGCGAGCTTGAAATCCTGTCCAAGGCGATTGCGGAATACCTCGCGATCCTTGCCGACCGCGAAAAGCTCTACGGCGTGATGCGCGAAGAACTCGTCGCGGTGCGCGATGCCTACGCCACCCCGCGCAAGTCCGAGATCACCGCGCCGGCTGACGGGATCGAGGACGAAGACCTGATCGAGCGCGAGGACATGGTCGTCACGATCACTCTCGACGGCTATATCAAGCGCACCCCGCTTTCGACCTTCCGTGCGCAGAACCGGGGCGGCAAGGGCCGCAGCGGCATGGCGACCAAGGAAGAGGATGCCGTGGCGACGATGTTCGTCACGAGCACCCACACGCCGGTGCTGTTCTTCTCGACCGCGGGCAAGGTCTATCGCCTCAAGGTGTGGCGCCTGCCTGAAGGCGGGCCGACGACGCGCGGGCGGCCGATGATCAATCTGCTCCCCGCATTGGACGCGGGCGAGACCATCGCGACCGTACTGCCGCTGCCGGAAGACGAGGCGGAATGGGGCAAGCTCTCGGTCGTGTTTGCCACGGCCAAGGGCAATGTTCGCCGCAACGCGATGGACGCCTTCGCCAACATCCCGACCAACGGCAAGTTTGCGATGAAGTTCGAGGAAGGCGACGAGGATCGCCTGATCGGCGTCGCGCTGCTCGAGGCCAGCGACGATGTGCTGCTCGCCACTCGCAGCGGCAAGGCGATCCGCTTTGCCGGCGATGAAGTGCGTGAATTCACGAGCCGCACCTCGACCGGCGTGCGCGGCATGACGCTCAAGGGCGATGACGAGGTCATCTCGCTCTCGATCCTCCACCGTGTCGGCACCAGCGCCGAAGAGCGCGAGGAATACGTCCGCTTCGCCCCGTGGAAGGGCGAAAAGGAAGGCGAACCCTCGATCAGCGCCGAGCGGATGGCCGAACTGCAGGCCCGCGAGCAGTTCATCCTCACCGTCTGCGCCAACGGCTACGGCAAGCTGTCCTCAGCCTACGAGTATCGCCGCACAGGTCGCGGCGGCCAGGGCATCACCAATATCGACAACATCGGCCGCAACGGACCAGTCGTCGCGAGCTTCCCGGCATCGCAGGCCGACCAGCTCATGCTCGTCACTGATCAGGCCAAGCTGATCCGCCTGCCACTCGAATCGCTGCGCGTGATCGGTCGCGGTTCGGCGGGCGTGCGGCTGTTCAACGTCTCGGGCGACGAGCACGTGGTGAGCGCGGTACGTCTGGCTGAGGAAGAGGGCGAGGCTGACGCGGAAAGCGTAGCCGAAGCATGACGCTCGCCTACAAGGTGCTGACTGGTGACCAGATGGCCGTGCTGCTGGAGGACGGCGTGTTCCTCGGCGCGCCGGTCGACCTGGCCGATGGCTATATCCACCTCTCGACCGCCGAGCAGGTGACCGAGACGGTGGACAAGCACTTCGCCGGACAGACCGGCCTGCATGTCGTGGCGGTCGATCTGGCGGCGCTTGGTGATGCGGTAAAGTGGGAACCCTCGCGCGGCGGGCAGTTGTTTCCGCACATCTACGCCGCGCTGCCGATGAGCGCCGTGACGGCGCATGTGCCGTTGACGCGCGGGGCTGATGGAGCGGTGCAGCTACCCTGATCGCTAGAGTGCGTTGAACGCACCCTTCCGCCGCAGCGCACCAATCACGCCAACGGTGATCAGGAACTGGCCAAAATAGTAGAGCGGCCAGACCAGCAGGTGCGGGATCGCGCTTTCGGCCAGCGGCCCCATCCGCGCGAAGATCAACAAATCGGACACCGCAAACATCGCCGCGCCGAGCGCCACGCGGCGGCGCGGGAATTCGCTCGCGAAGGCTGCGGAAGTCATCCCGCCGAGGCCAAGCGCATAAAACGCGACCTCCGGACGGCCAGTCAGCGCGAAGGACAAGCCGGGAATGGCAAGCAGCAGCGCGGCCGCCGTGTAACGCTCCGCCTTGTGCATCACGCGGCGGTGGTGCCTTAGGTAGAGCGCGATGGCAGCGAGGTGCCCCAGCAGGAACGCCATTGCGCCAAAGGTGAAGCTCACTTCCAGTACCATGTCGCCCAGCGCGCCGAGCGCCATGACCAGCGCGATGCGGTGCGCGTCGGCTACCGGGTGGTGGCGCCAAGCGTAGATGGCGAGCAGCGCCACGCCCGCGCCTTTCCACAGGAAGAGGTAGAGGCCCGGAATCCAGCTGCCCGCCACGAACCAATAGCTGATGCCCGCAATCAAGCTGGCCAGCAGCCACGGGCGTTGTTCGATCAAGGCGCGTTGCGGCATTGTTGCTCCCTACTCCCGGCGCTGCACAAGGCGCGCCCTGCCCTTGCAGTCCCTAAGGCTTGCCGCGCGCCGGATGCAATGCCAATGCGCTGGGCATGACGCATCAGGTTCACATCATCGGCGGCGGCATGGCCGGGAGCGAGGCCGCCTGGCAGCTCGCGCGGCGGGGCATTCGCGTGCGGCTTTCCGAAATGCGCGGGGGCGGCGACAGCACGGCGGCACATAACAGTGACGGCCTTGCCGAACTCGTCTGCTCCAACTCGTTCCGCTCCGACGACGACGAAAAAAATGCGGTTGGCCTGCTGCACTACGAGATGCGCCAGTGTGACAGCCTGCTGATGACGGCGGCGGCGAAAGCGCGTGTCCCGGCAGGATCGGCGCTCGCGGTGGACCGCGATGTGTTCTCGGCCGAAGTCGAGGCCATGCTCGCCGCGCAGCCTACGCTGGCGATCGTGCGCGAGCGCGTCGATGTGCTGCCCTCGGACGGCCTCACCATCGTGGCGACCGGCCCGCTCACTGCCCCTGCCCTCGCCTCCAGCATCGGCGCGGCGACGGGCGAGGACAGCCTTGCCTTCTTCGATGCCATTGCGCCGATCGTCTACCGCGACAGCATCGACATGGACGTCGCGTGGATGGCCTCGCGGTGGGACAAGGGCGCGGAAGCCAGCCTCGCGATGGGCGGCGACGGGCGCGACTACATCAATTGCCCGATGACCAAGGACCAGTACTTCGCTTTCCGCGAGGAACTGCTGGCCGGCGACAAGACCGAGTTCAAGGAATGGGAGGCCAGCACGCCCTACTTCGATGGCTGCATGCCCATCGAAGTCATGGCCGCGCGCGGGGTCGAGACGCTGCGCTTCGGCCCGATGAAGCCCGTCGGCCTCGATAATCCGCACTGGGCGACGGCGGAGCATCCGAATGGCCGCTGGCCCTATGCCGTGGTGCAGCTGCGGCAAGACAACAAGCTCGGCACTTTGTGGAACATGGTCGGCTTCCAGACCAAGCTGAAGCATGCTGAACAGGTCCGGGTGTTCCGCACGATTCCGGGTCTGGAAAAGGCCGAGTTCGCACGGCTTGGCGGCCTGCACCGCAATACCTTCCTCAACTCCCCCACCCTGCTCGACCGGCAACTGAGGCTGAAATCCGCGCCGCATATCCGCTTTGCCGGGCAGATCACCGGCTGCGAAGGCTATGTCGAGAGCGGCGCGGTGGGGCTGCTCGCGGGGCTGATGACGGCGGCGGAAGTGGCGGGCCGCGATTGGTCCGCGCCGCCGCGCACGTCGGCGCTCGGTGCGCTGCTCTCGCACATCACCGGTGATGCCGAGGCCGAGACCTATCAGCCGATGAACGTGAATTTCGGCCTGTTTCCGCCTCCGGATCCCTCGACGAAGAAGAAGCAGCGCAAGGAAGCCTATACCGCGCGAGCCAAGGCCGATCTGGCGGAGTGGCTGCCAGCGCTGGCCTAACCTAGCTGAGGCTGGCTTGACCTACTTGCACTTGCAGGCGGGCTTCTTCGCTGCCTTCTGCTTCGTGGTGGCGAATTCCTCGCGGTTCAGGCTGCCATCGCCGTTCTTGTCCGCGCCCTTGAAGCGGTTGTCGGTGGCGACGGACCATTCGTCGAACGTGAGCAGGTTGTTCCCGTCGACATCGAGTTTGCGGAAGTCCTTGACCCGGGGGGCGACCATTTCGGTGCGGGTGATCTTGCCGTCGCGGTTCTTGTCGAGCCGGTCGAAGCGCTTTTGCTCGCGGGTCGCTTCGTTCGCTTCGGGCAGGCCGGGGCCGACTGCGTCTCCCGCATCGGAATCGGGAAGCGCGTCGTCAGCAGCGGCGGCGGACGCCAGCGCGAGATGGCTCGGCGCAGCAGGCGGCGTCACTGCGGCGCGGCCCTGCCACCAGAACAGGCCCGAGGCTACGAGCAGCAAGGCGCCGAGCGCGCCCACGAGCATTCGGTTCATGGCGGGCCTCCCTTAGGTATTCCCCCAAGGATAGGCAGCAAAGCGCGCGGGCGGCAGGGGCAAGTCCTGCCGATTTGGCGGGAGTTCTAGCGCCCCAACAGGCCGAGGCGGAGGATGGCGAGGAAATCGCGCAAGGGTCCGCCGGGCCGTCCTGCCGCTTCGCGCAATGCCATGCCGCGCAGGATTGCCAGCGGGCGCATCACACCGGGCAGGATGGGCGCGCGGGCTTGTGGCTGTCCGATTCCCAACCACTCGGCTGCGGCCTGCCGGACATCATCGTCCGCCTTCACCCCGCTCAGCCGCGCCAGAGCGCAGACGGCCTCGATGCGCGCACGGCCCAGTTCGGCCCCGCCGTCTTCGGCCACGACGCGCGCCTCCCAGCCATCGACGATGCCCCGCAAGGCGGCCCGTTCGGCGTCCCATGGGTGCAGAAGGGCCAGCAGCGGCTCGCCTTGCGGCCACTCCGCGGGGCTCTGGTCAAACCGGTCCCGCCACCAGGCAAGGCGCAGCTGGATCATCAGCGGATCGCGCCCTTCGCGCGCCGCATCGGCAAGCCGCCGGTCGAGCCGCAGGAAGCCTTCCCACAAGGCCTGAACGGCCCGCGGCGCATAAAGCACCGCGAGCCGTTCGGGTGGGCTCAGCTCGAGATCTTCTGAACTCAGCGGTAGCAGACCTTCTTGACTGCCGCGATCACCCGAGCCGTATCGACCAGCGCGAGCTTTTCGAGGTTGGCGGCATAGGGCAGCGGCACGTCCTCGTTGCACACGCGCAGGACCGGGGCGTCGAGGTAGTCGAAGCCTTCTTCCATCGCGATGCTGATGATCTCCGACGCGATCGAGCAGACCGGGAAGCCTTCCTCGACCACCACCATGCGGTTGGTGCGCGAGAGGCTTTCGAGCACGGCCGCCTTGTCGAGCGGGCGGATCGTGCGCAAGTCGATCACTTCGGCCTCGATGCCTTCCGCCGCCAGCTTTTCGGCAGCGTCGAGCGCGAGGGCGACACCAATCGAGTAGGTCACGATGGTGACATCGCGGCCCGCGCGCATGGTGCGGGCCTTGCCGATGGGCACCGTGTAGTCGTCCAGCGCCGGCACATCGAAGGTGCGACCGTAGACCAGTTCGTTCTCAAGGAACACGACCGGGTCCTCGCTGCGGATCGCCGACTTGAGCAGACCCTTGGCATCGGCGGCATCATAGGGCGCGATCACGACGAGACCCGGCACCGAGGCATACCACGGCGCATAGTTCTGGCTGTGCTGCGCGCCGACGCGGCTGGCGGCGCCATTGGGGCCGCGGAACACAATCGGGCAGCGCATCTGGCCGCCGGACATGTAGTTGGTCTTGGCCGCCGAGTTGATGATGTGGTCAATCGCCTGCATGGCGAAGTTGAACGTCATGAACTCGACGATGGGGCGCAGGCCGCCCATCGCGGCGCCCGTGCCGATGCCGGCAAAGCCGTATTCGGTGATCGGGGTATCGATTACGCGGCGCGGCCCGAATTCCTCGAGCAGGCCCTGCGTGACCTTGTAGGCGCCCTGATACTCGGCGACTTCCTCACCCATGACGAAGACGCGGTCGTCAGCGCGCATCTCCTCGGCCATCGCGTCGCGCAGCGCTTCGCGGACCGTGGTGGGGGTCATCGCGGTGCCTGCAGGCACTTCGGCGACAGGTGCTGCGACCGGGGCTGGCGGGGGCGGAGCAGCCACGACAGGAGTGGGAGCCGGGGTCGGGGCTGGCGCGGCAACGGACGCAGGCGCAGGCGCCGGAGCGGCGGGCTCGTCATCGCCGCTGATCGTGGCGATCACGGTGCCGACCTTCACGCCTTCGGTGCCTTCGGCAACCTTGAGTTCGCCGATCACGCCTTCGTCGACCGCCTCGAATTCCATCGTGGCCTTGTCGGTCTCGATCTCGGCGATGATGTCGCCGGACTTAACGCTATCGCCCGGCTTCACCAGCCACTTGGCGAGAGTGCCTTCCTCCATCGTCGGGGAAAGCGCAGGCATCTTGAGATCAATCGCCATGTCAGTAGGTCCCCACCAGCACGTCGGTATAGAGTTCGGCCGGTGCCGGCTCGGGCGAGCTTTCGGCGAAATCGGCAGCTTCGGCGACGACCTGGCGGATGCGCTTGTCGATCTCCTTGATGCGGTCCTCGCTCACGCCCCGGCGCAGCAGATCCTGCTTGGCGCCTTCGATGGGATCGTGATGGTCGCGCATCTCCTGCACTTCCTCGCGGCTGCGGTACTTCGCCGGGTCCGACATCGAGTGGCCGCGATAGCGATAGGTGTTGAGTTCCATCAGCACCGGGCCGTTGCCAGCGCGGACATAGGCGAGCGCGACTTCGGCGGCTGCGCGCACTTCGAGCACATCCATGCCGTTGACGTCCATGCCGGGGATGCGGAAGCCGGTGCCGCGGCGGTGGAAGTGCGTCTCGGCCGAACCGCGCTTGACGGCCGTGCCCATGGCGTAGCCGTTGTTCTCGACCACGAAGACGATGGGCAGCTTCCACAGGGCGGCCATATTGAAGGTTTCGTAGACCTGACCCTGGTTGGCCGCGCCATCACCGAAATAGGCCATGCACACACCGCCATCATCGCGGTACTTGTGGCCGAAGGCGAGGCCGGCACCGAGCGAGACCTGTGCGCCGACGATGCCGTGGCCGCCGAAGAATTTGTGCTCCGTCGAGAACATGTGCATCGAACCGCCCTTGCCGCGGCTTATGCCCGCGCCGCGCCCGGTCAGTTCGGCCATGATCACCTTGGGATCGATGCCATAGGCCAGCATGTGGCCGTGATCACGATAGCCGGTGATGACGCTGTCGTGGCCCTCGTTGAGCGCCGACTGCAGGCCGACCGCGACGGCTTCCTGACCGATGTAGAGGTGGCAGAAACCGCCTATCAGGCCGAGGCCGTAAAGCTGGCCCGCCTTTTCCTCGAAGCGGCGAATCAGCACCATCTGTTCGTAGAAGTGGAGCAGTTCCTCATCGCTCGCGTCGAAACGCTTGTTGTTCGCGTGGGCCTGCTGGAGGCTGCGGAGCGCGAAGGTCGCTTCATCCTCGGGAGCAGTCGCCGGAGTGATGTCCGGAGCAGCAGCTGGTGCGGCTTTGGGCTTCGTCGCCTTGGTTGCGCGCGGCTTGGCAGGTTGGGCCAATGCGGTGTTCCTTGTCTGGCAGCCTGGGGAGGGCACGGGTCTTGGCGGCACGCCGGTAAAGAGCAGCGCCGCATAAGCCGCTATAGGACCAAGTCGCTGAAATCCGCAACGCCCAAGGCTCGCGCCCTGTGTCTTGCGTATACCTATTCGACAGGAAACGCAGCGCCGTCAGGCAGAAGCGAAAGCCCTGCAGCAAAGCGCAAAAAACCAGCGATGGGGGGAATGGCGCACCCGGAACGATTCGAACGTCCGACCCTCAGATTCGTAGTCTGATGCTCTATCCAGCTGAGCTACGGGTGCGTGGAGTGGCGCCTTTAGAAGCGCCTTCCAGGCTTGGCAACCCCCTATCCGGCTCTAACGCAGGTTTTTTAGATGACGCTGCAATGCTGCGGCCAGCGGCACGTCGAGCGGCGGCATCGGAAGTGCCGGCAGTGCCGGTGCATTCAGCCATTGCAGCTCCGCGCCGGGTTCCGGCACCGGCTCACCATCCCAGCGGCGACAAGTGTAGAGAAGCAGGACCAGCGGCCGGTTGCCTTGCCCATCAGGAGTCGCAGCGAACGTCAGCGGCACGAGATCCGCCGCTTCGATCGTTATGGCCAGCTCCTCCGCAATCTCGCGCACGAGCGCGGCGGCAGGCCCCTCCCCCGGCTCGACCTTGCCGCCAGGAAACTCCCAGAGCCCGCCGTGCGCCCGAGCTTCCGGGCGGCGCTGCATCAGCACGCGATCGGACGTGTCGAGCAAGGCCAGCGCCACCACGGTCAGCAATGTCGGCGGCGTTTCCATCCCAGTGTTTTCCGTTTAGGCTTTGTTAGTCCTGTCGCTCCTAGAATATACCTAGACGCGGACAGGGGAACTCCGATTGATGTGGGACTTTGTCCGCAAGCCACTGGTGGATGACACCGGCGCTACAGCCATAGAATATGGCTTGCTGATCGGCGTCATTGCAATGACCATGTTCTTCGGGATGAGCGCGTTCGTGAACTCGCTCTTCACGATGTACAACACCATCGACGTGAACCTGACCAAGGCGAAGAAGTAGCCCTGCTGCACCGCACCTGCCCGGCTGGCCCGGCGCAGCACTTGCGCGCCTTAAACACCCGCTGCGCCCGGCACTTAAACGAAAGATAAGGCGCGTTTACGATTCGTCAGGGAATGCCGGATAATTTGACACCCGCAATTTCGTGCGGCCGGGGGGTCGTGTGGAGCGAAAGAGCACGACGGCAGCGCCAGTTGCCAGGTGGAGGACCATTCGCATGACACTTTTCAAGACGCTTCTTCGCGATGAAGAAGGCGCCACGGCCATCGAGTATGGCCTGATCGCCGCATTGATCGCCGTTGCCGCAATTACCGCCATGGGCGCGCTCGGCAACTCGCTGTCGAACACCTTTACGCAAGTGTCGACCAAGCTGAACAACGCCTCCGACGGCAAGGGTCCGTTCTAAGGGCAAGGTTTTCCGGTTTACCGGTCATCGCGTGGGGATGCGGTTCGCCGCATCCCCCGCTTTCGCGTGCCTGGTAGCTATGCCCGGTTAAGACCTTGGCAGGAAATGCCGGTTATTTTTACAGGGTCGACACCAACGGCCGGGGGGCTGTTGAGCCGATGGCGCGCCATGCAGGGCGTGCCTGTGAAACGCTCAAAGGGACTCTGCAGAAATGTTTATTATCCGTCAGATCATGGCCGATGAGGCCGGTGCAACTGCCATCGAATACGGCTTGATGGCCGCCCTGATTTCCGTCGCGGCGATTTCCGCGATGGGCGCACTGGGCAATTCGCTGTCGAACACGTTCAATCTGGTTTCGACCCAGATGAACAACGCGTCGGATGGCAAGCTCTGATCTTGTGAAGCAGCCTCAGCGGCGCAGGGGATCGCACTCTGGCTTTCCCCTGCACCACTGCAGCCAACGCAAAATCTCTTGTTTAAGGGTTTGTTCGTAGGTTGCCGCTAGATTCCCGCAAATAGGCCAGTCGACCGGGGGGTCGGTAAAGCCCGTTCAAGTTAACGTGTTGCCAATCGATTTCGCCGAAGGACTTCTCGCCATGACGCTTTTCCGCAAACTTCTCGCCGACCAGAGCGGCGCGACTGCCATCGAATATGGCCTGATCGCTGCGCTCGTCGCCACGGGCTCCATCCTTGCGATGGGCGCGCTGGGGAATTCGCTGTCGAACACCTTCACGCAGATTTCGACCAAGATGGCCAACGCGCAGGACGGCAAGGGTCCGTTCTAACGGCCCTGCGTTCAGCTGGCACGGTCGCACAAGCGCGAGGGCGCCCATCATGGGCGCCCTCGCCGCTTTTCGTGCGCCGTTTCTTCAGTAAACGATCAGCTTGACCCGTGAGCCCGGCACCAGCGCGGCGCTCGCGTCCATTGCATTGAGCACGAGAAACCGGTCGAGCGGCCGGTCGTCATAGGCCATGCGCCGGGCGAGCGACTGCACCGTATCGCCCTTCTTCACCGTCACCACCAAGAGCCGCCGCGCGCGCACGGCTCCGGCCTCGCCGATGGTGATCCGCCGCATCGAGGCAAACATCGGGTCAAACGCGCTCGCCTGCCCGGCTGTGCTGATCGTGGTGAAGTGGAAGGCCTGTCCCGGCCCCCAGGCATAGGCGAACACGACGACATCGCGCGCGCCGTCACTCGTGTTGACGCGGGTCATCCCATAGGCCGCCGGGATGCCGTTGACCGTGGTCGTGCGGACGTCATCCGGCGCGACGCGCTGCTGGTCGGAGAGACCGGCAAACACCGCGCGGACATAAGCGTCAAGGTTGCCCGAGTAGGGCGCGGTCGCCATTTCGCCCTTCCCCGATTGGCCGCTGATCGAAACCGAGCGCGTGCCGTTGACAAGGTAGAAGCCTTCCGGTGCCTGGAAGCTCAGCCGGAAGCCGGGGTGGATGAACTTGCGCCCATCGACGACGCCCTGCTTGGGATCGTCGCCATAGGTCAGCCCGTCGACGCTGCTCAGGAACACATCGCGGTTGGTCATCCCGCGCGGATTGGGTCCGGCAAGGGCGAGCGCTGCCGTGACGCGCGAGGCGGGATCGGGGTGGGTGCTTGCCCATTCCGGAACCTTGTCGGTGCTGCCCGTCAGCTGCGCATCAAGCGCAGTCTGCGCCGCGAGGCTGCGCAGCACGGTACCCATCGCGCGCGGATCATAGCCGGCACGCTTGAGGTAGGTCACGCCAAGTGCATCCGCCTCGCTCTCCTGCCCGCGCGAATACTTGAGCGTGAGCAGCTGGCTGCCGGTGCTGAAGAACTTCTGCCCCAGCTGGCCCAACGCCGAATTGCCCAGCACCGCGCCCGCCAGCACCGAGCCGAGTACGCCGAGGATCGTGTTGCGCGTCGCCGCACTCTCGCGCTTCTGCGAATGGCGCGCGGCGACATGGCCGACTTCGTGGCCCAGCACGCCGGCCAGCTCCGCCTCGTTGTTCATCAGCGCCGTCAGCTGGCGGGTGACGTAGACATAGCCGCCGGGGATCGCGAATGCGTTGTTCACCGGGGAATTGAGCAAAGTGACGGTAAAATCGCTGCGCGCATTGCCGAGGCCGGACTGGAACGCGATGGTCTTGCCGACGCCTTCGACATAGCGGGCCTGCGGCCCTGTCACCGCGCCGCCGAATTCGGACAGCAGCTGCGGATGCGCCTTGGCGCCCTGCGCCTTGTCCGCCGCGCTGATCGTGGTGACCGCGCCTTGCGCGTCCGCGCGCGAACTGGGTACGGCAGGGCCGGTCAGCACGAGACTGGCCGCGCCGGCAGCAAGCAGAACGGCGCGGAACGAGCGGTTGATCATGATCTCTCCCCAGTGCCCCAGCGCCACATCCCGCGCTGCGGTAACGTCACGCTAACCTAGCCTTGCCGGCCGCGACAAGACCAGAGCCATTTGGTCCGGGGAGGACCTGGCGCCGATCACCCGCCGATGCGGAGGAACCGTTCGGCGCGCAAGGCGCGCAGCGTGTCGGCAGGCTTGCCTGCGAGCGCGGTGAGCTCGGAGGAGATTGCGCTGCCGAGTGCCAGCGCAGCGGCCGAGGGATCGCGATGCGCGCCCCCGACCGGCTCCGGCACGATCCGGTCGATCACGCCAAGCCCGAGCAGGTCCTGCGCCGTCATGCGCATGGCTTCGGCCGCTTCGGGGGCCTTTTCCGCAGTGCGCCAGAGGATCGAGGCGCAACCTTCGGGCGAGATCACCGAATAGACCGCATGTTCGAACATAAGCACGCGCTCGGCGCTCGCCAGCGCCACCGCACCACCCGAGCCGCCCTCACCCACGATCGCGGCGACCATCGGCACGCCAAGCGCGAGACAGGCTTCGGTGCTGCGCGCAATCGCCTCGGCCTGGCCGCGCTCTTCGGCCTCGACGCCCGGGAATGCACCCGAGGTATCGACCAGCGTGACGACGGGCAGGCCGTAGCGGCTTGCCATTTCCATCAGGCGCACCGCCTTGCGGTAGCCTTCGGGCTTGCCCATGCCGAAGTTGTGGCGGATGCGGCTCTGCGTATCGTTGCCCTTCTCATGGCCAATGAGCATGACCGCGCGGCCTTCGAGCGTCGCGAACCCGCCGACGATCGCATGATCCTCGCCGTACTTGCGGTCTCCGCCCAGCGGCATGAAATCGGTGAAGGCCAGCCTCACATAATCGCGGAAATGCGGGCGCGAGGGGTGGCGGGCGACCTGCGTCTTCTGCCACGGCGTCAGCGAGCGATAAGTGCTGGCGAGCAGTTCGGCGGACTTGGCTTCGAGCCGGCGGATTTCGGAGGTGATATCGAGCGCACCGGTTTGCGCGGTTTCGCGCAGCTCGGCGATGCGCGCTTCGAGCGCGGCGATCGGCTTTTCGAATTCGAGATAGGAAATCATCCGCGTCGCGCTACGGCTGGCGAGCCGCTTGGTCAACCTTTTGCGCCGGGTTTTGCGCCTGATTCCCAAGCGGATGGCGCGCATTGACCAGTGCGACAAGCCGCGCGGCATCGACATGCGTATAGATCTGCGTTGTCGCGATATCGGCATGGCCGAGGAGCGTTTGCAGCACGCGCAGGTCCGCCCCGCCCTCCAGCAAGTGCGTCGCGAAGGCATGGCGCAGCACGTGGGGGCTGACCTTCTCGGGATCGAGCCCCGCCCGGAGTGCCAGATCGCGCAGCAGCTGGAACAGCCGCACGCGCGTCAGATGCCCACCACGCGGACTGGGGAACACCCAACGCCCGCCCTTGGGGCGCAGCGCCAGCCACGCCGCCAGCGCCGTGCTTGCTCGCGCGCCGACGGGCACCATGCGCTGCTGGCCCCCCTTGCCGGTGATCATCAGGAACGGCGCATCGCGCGGAACGGCGGCGAGCGGGAGCGAAACCAGTTCAGTCGCGCGCAGGCCGGAGCCGTAGAGCAATTCGAGCAGCGCCAGCATGCGGGCGCCCTCCCCCTTCGCAGCTTCCGCTTCGGCCAGTGCGAAAAGCGCGCCAATCTCGCCGTGGCCCAGCAGGCGCGGCAAGGGTCGGCGCGTGCGCGGACGCGGCAGCGCGGCGGACGGATCATCGCTGCGCAGGCCCTCGTCGGCAAGGAAGCCGTAGAACTGGCGCAGTGCTGAGGACTTGCGGGCAAGGCTGGAAGGCGCCAGATCGCGCCACGCATCGGCAAGGCTGGCCAGCGCATCGCTGTCCGCCGTCACCAGATCGCCGATCTCCTCGCGCGCGGCCCTGAGGTCGCGTCCATAAGCCGCCAGCGTATTGGCGGCAGCCCCGCGCTCGGCAGCAAGCATGGCGAGGAAGGCGGCGATCGGATCGCTCACCGGTATCAGACCCGCGCCACGGCCTCCGCCGCGATCATCCGCGCCTCGCCTTCAAGGCCAGCCCGGCGCAGCGCGGCGACGATGTGGTAGAGGTGCAGCGGCGTCATCTTGTCCCACCCGCTGCCCTGCATGCCGAAACCGGCGAGCAGCGCGACCAGCACCGGATTTTCCGAAGCGGCGGCGTCATCGATAGCCTGCGTCCAGCGCGTCTGCCGCCCGAAATCGAGCTTGAGTTCGCCGGCAACACGGCGCGCGGTTGCGGGATCGACCCGGCCAAGCCCCATGAGCCCCGCCAGCAGGAAGCGCGAGCGCAGGCCGCCAGTGCTGGTGTCGTCCGATTGGAATGTGCCGAGCGTATCCGCGCTGATCGCGGCGGACTTGGCCGGTGCGGCGAGCGCGATCAGCCCCCAGGCCTCGCTCCCGGCCGGAACCACGCTTGCCCAGCGGGCGGCATTGCGATCCAGCCCTGCCGTCAGCATCGAGGCGATAAGCCCCTTTGCATCGCCGGAAAGGTCCGCGCTCGGGGTGATCCGCGCGGCGGCATAGGCGGTGAGCACGAGCCGCGAATAGGCCCGGTCGGGATCGCTGGCATCGCCCCACAGGCTGCGGATGGCCGAGAGGCGGTCCGCCACATCGGCGGCAAGATAGGCGCTGCGCAGCGTATCGGCGAGCGGGCCCCAGGTCTTGTCGGGCTCATCCAGCGCGTGGATCTCGCTGTAAAGATCAACCATCGCAGCGGCGGACAGGATACCGCGTTCAGCCGCGATATCGGCCGCCTCGGCGCGGGCGGCCAGCGGCAACATCGGCGCGCGTACGGCAAGCACTGCATAGGCCGGACCCGCCTGCTTGCGAAGCGCTTCGGGCGGTTCGAGGCCGGTGGCGAGCGCGAGACCCGTGCGCCACGGCGTCAGACTGTCCACGCCCGTCCACTCGATCTTCACCGCACGGTGGCCCTGGCTGGCAGCGCCTGCGAACTTCTGTGCGAGGAGGATGTCGATCTTGGGGGCAACGCCCTTGCGCATCGCATTGTCGAGCACCGCAAGCGCGGGCGCGCCTTCGCCGCCGGTGAAGGCGGTGCAGATCGCGCGGGTCAGCGTCCAGTCCCAGCCCGGCCGCCCGGCGGCCGTCAGCGCGGTGATCGGGCAGAGCCCCACCGGATCGGCAGTGGCGAGGAAGCTGCCCATCGCCGCGTCTTCAAGCGTCTTCGTATAGAAGCCGCTATCGACTTCCTGCACCATGGCACGCGCGGCATCAGCCTCGCCCATGCGCAGGAGCACGTTGGCCCGGAGCGCGGCCCAATCCGCGCCGTTCATGCCGACGGGGGTATCAAGCCGGCTCGCCAGTGCACGGCGCAGCAGGATATGCCCCCAGCGCGAGACAAGGTCGCCGCGCATATTGGTAAGCAGCCCGGCCACGAAAGGCCCGTTGAGATAGTGGCTTGAGACAGCCGGAAAGCCGCCGTCCGATTGATCGAAAAAGCCAACCCGCGAAAGGCTGCGCTGGGCCTGCGGGGGAATATCCGCCTTGGGCTTGGCGCTGGCGATCAACTGGTCGATCAGCGCTGGATCGATATTGCCGAGGCTGTTTGCCACTGCTGGAACAGCCGGAGCGGGTGCGGCCTGCGCCGGCAGGGCTTGCGGGACGGCAACGACCTGCGGCGTCGGCGAAGACGAAGGGCGCTGGACCGTTACCACGCCGGGCGCTGACGGTTTTGCCGGTGCCGGTGCGCTGCTGGACTGAGGACGCGGGGCCGTTTGCGGCTTGCGTGCAGGAGCAGCAGGCTTATCGTCAAACCCCGGTGGCAGCAGCGATTCCTGCGCGGTAACGGCAATCGCCGAAAGCGCGCCGATCGCGGCACAAGTCAGCGCGGCAACTTTAACCCGGCCCATGCTCATGCAGCGGCCTGCGCGCTTGGCGCCGCGACGGGCGTTTCGATCCAGCGCGTTGGCTGCTTATCGCCCATGATCCATGCCAATGCCAATATCGCCACCACCACCAAGAGGACGCAGACTGCCAGAATTCGTGCCTTCACCAACAACGCTCCCAGGGCCGCTTGCTCCACGCGCAAACAGCGCAGGACCACGGCTCTTGCACTGGGCACTAGCGCAACTATAGGCGGCGCGGCAATGGAGCACGACGAACCCGCCTCATCGAACAGCGCTGTTCAGCGACTGGCGGCCCGCATCGATCGCCCGATCGTGCTGGTGGGCATGATGGGCGTGGGCAAGACGACCGTGGGCCGCCGCCTCGCCGCGATGCTGAACGTGCCGTTCTGCGATGCCGACGAGGAGATCGAAAAGGCGGCGCAGATGTCGATCCCGGAGATCTTCGCGCAGTTCGGCGAGCCCTATTTCCGCAGCGGCGAGCGGCGCGTGATCGCCCGGCTGGTCGGCGAGGATGGCGCACCCGTCCGCCGCGTGCTGGCGACCGGAGGCGGTGCTTTCGTCGATCCCGAAACCCGCGCGCTGATCCTGAAGCGGGCCATTGCGGTCTGGCTCGACAGCGATGTCGACACGCTGGTCGCCCGGGTCGGGCGCAAGAGCAATCGCCCGCTCCTCAAGAACGGCAACCCGCGCGAGATCCTGACGCGGCTCAAGGCCGAACGCGGGCCCGCCTATGCGCAGGCGCCGATCCACGTAAAGAGCGGCAACCAGCCCCATCAGGCGACCGCGATGACCATCCTGAAGGCAATCGACGCATGGCTGTGATTCCCGTCAATATCGCCGGTGCGCCTTACGAGGTGCGGATCGAGGCCGGGCTGCTGGCGGCTGCCGGCAAGCACTGCCGCCCGTTCATCCGCGGCGACAAGGTGGCGGTGGTGACCGACGAGCGCGTGGCCGCTGCGTGGCGCGAGACGGTAGCCGCCTCGCTATCGGCTGAAGGCATCGCCAGCGAATGGCTCGTGCTGCCTGCGGGCGAGACGACCAAGAACTGGGAAAACCTCGCCCGCACCGCCGAGTGGCTGCTCGAACAAGGCGTGGAGCGCAAGGACAGCGTGATCGCGCTGGGCGGCGGCGTGATTGGCGACCTTACCGGCTTTGCCGCCTCGATGGTCAAGCGCGGCTGCGGCTTTATCCAGATGCCGACGACGCTGCTGGCGCAAGTCGATTCAAGCGTGGGCGGCAAGACCGCGATCAACACGGCGGCAGGCAAGAACCTCGTCGGCGCATTCCATCAGCCGGTGCTGGTGCTCGCCGACCCGCTGGCGCTGGACACGCTGCCGCCGCGCGAGACGCGGGCCGGTTACGCCGAAGTCGTGAAATACGGCCTGATCGACGATGCCGAATTCTTCGCGTGGTGCGAGACGCATGGCCCCGCGCTGCTGGCAGGCGAACCGGCGGCGCGCGAACATGCAATTGCCAGGAGCGTCGCGGCCAAGGCGCGGATCGTTGCAGCGGACGAGAAGGAAACGCTGGGCCTGCGCGCCCTCCTCAATCTCGGCCACACGTTCGGCCATGCACTAGAGGCCGAAACGGGCTTTTCCGACCGCCTGCTCCACGGCGAGGGCGTCGCGCTCGGCATGGTGCTGGCGGCGCGCTATTCAGTGCGTCGCGGGCTGATGAACGGGCAGGATGCCGAGCGTGTCGCCGCGCATATCGCAGCGGCCGGCATGCCTGCCTCGATCCGCGCACTCGGCATGAATGCGGACGGCGCCAAGCTCACCGCGCACATGCTGCATGACAAGAAGATGGACGCGGGCACGCTCCCCTTCCTGCTGATGCGCGGGATTGGCGAGACGTTCCTCGCCAAGGATGTCGATCTGGCCGACGTCGCCGCATTTCTGGATGCGGAACTGGCGCGGGATTAGAACAGTCGCGCGCCGTTGGGTACCTTGCCGTCCGGCGCGAAGAGGACCACCCGGCCCTCTTCATCCGGAAATCCGACCGTCAGCACTTCGGACATGAACTTGCCGATCTGGCGCGGCGGGAAATTGACCACCGCGGCCACCTGCCGCCCGACCAGTTCCTCCGGTGTGTAGAGCGCCGCAATCTGCGCGCTCGACCGCTTGACGCCGATCCCGGGCCCGAAGTCGATGGCGAGCTTGAGGCTCGGCTTGCGCGCTTCGGGATAGGGTTCGGCGCTCACGATCGTGCCCATGCGGATATCGACCTTGAGGAAATCGTCAAAGCCGATGAGGTCTGCCGCAGGGGCCGCTGGATCGTGTTCGAGATGCATTATTGGCCCTTAAAGTCTGCCTTGCGCTTTTCAAGAAAGGCCATGATGCCTTCGCGCGAATCCTTGCTGTCACCGGCCTTCCACTGGCCTTCGGCTTCGATCAGCAGCGCGGCCGGGAAGTCGGTCTCCAGCGCGCGGGCGACGTTCTGGCGCATCACGCCGAGCGCCACGGTAGGGCCATTGGCGAGCCGCTCGGCCAGCGCCATGGCTTCATCGGCCAGCGCGGCATCGTCGACCGCCTTGTAGATCATGCCCCATTCCTCGGCCTTTTCAGCACCGACGCGCTCGCCCAGCATCATCATCTGCAGCGCGCGCGGCTTGCCAATGAGGCGCGGGAGGATCCAGCTCGAGCCGCCGTCCGGCACGAGGCCGATGTTCACGAAGGCCTGCAGGAAATAGGCGCTCTTGGCCGCGAGAACGAAATCGCCCATCAGCGCGATCGAGCAGCCAACACCGGCGGCAGGGCCATTGACGGCGGTGACGACCGGCACGGAAAGCCGCGAAAGCTTGGCGATCATCGGATTGTAGCTCTCGGTCAGCGCCTTGTAGCTGCCCGCGCCGCCCGCAACGCTGCGCTGGCCAGTGGCGGCAAGGTCCGCGCCGGAACAGAACGCGCGGCCTTCGCCCGTGATCAACACGCAGCGCGCGCCTTCAAGGTCATAGAGCGCATCGCCGATCTCGACCGCCATGTTGGGCGGGCAGGCGTTCAGCCGTTCGGGCCGGTTGAGCACGATGCGGCGCACATTGCCGACATTTTCGACGCGGATCGTTTCGTAGGACATCGCTCTTTCCCTTAATCGCTCGATTAACGGAATGGCTAAGCCAGCCACGCCGCCTTGGCAAGCGGGTTCAGATCGGCCTTGTCAAAACCGCCAGTCAGCTGCTGTAGGCCTGCGCGAAGGCGGCAGCAGCGCCGAACAGACCGGGCTGCGGATGGGTGATGAGCTTGACCGGCATCGCCGCCATCATGCTCTCGAACCGGCCCTTGGCAGTGAACCGCTCGGCAAAGCCGGAGCGCACCAGCGTATCCTTGATGCGCAGGCCCAGCCCTCCCGCCATCACCAGCGCCGTCGCGCCGTGGGCCAGCGCGAGATCGCCCGCGACGCTGCCGAGCGAGAGGCAGAAGCGGTCCACCGCAGCGGCGGCAAGGCTGTCTTCGCCCGAAGTACCGAGCGCCCACAGTTCCTTGTCGGTCAGCGAGACAATCGCCCGGCCCTCGATGCTGGCGAGCGTTTCGTAGATATCGACAATGCCGGGACCGGACACCACACGCTCCGCCGAGACGCGCCGATAACGGCCCCGCAAGCGGGCCAAAATGGCGTCTTCGATGCGGTCGAGCGGCGCGTAGTCGATATGTCCGCCCTCGGTGGGATTGACCCGGTAGTTGCCGCCTCCGCGCCAGAAATGCGCCACGCCAAGCCCGGTGCCGGGGCCGACGACGCTGATCGTGCCGTCCTGCGGCAGCGGCGTCTCGGGTCCGCAGAGGTGGAGGAAGTGGCTGTCATCCGCCTGCGCCACAGCATGCGCGACGGCGGCAAAGTCGTTGACGACGACATAGTCCGACGCGCCGAGCTTTTCGGGGATCAGTGCGGGACGGATGATCCACGGATTGTTGGTGAAGCGGATCAGTTCTCCCCCCACCGGCCCTGCAACCGCGATGGCAACGGCAGGCGGCAATGTTCCGCCGGAAAGCCGTGCAAACTCCTCCCACGCAAGCTGGAAGCTGGGGTGGTCCGCCGTCTTGAGCGTCACCGCTTCGCCTAGCGAGACGACACGGCCGCCCTCGACTTCAGCCATCGCAAAGCGGGCGTGCGTTCCGCCGATATCGACCGCGACCAGTTGCATGTATTCTCCCCCGTTCGTCCGGCTCTTGGGCCGGTGCGCTTAACCTGCCGTCAAAGCCCGCCCACTGCCAACATTGCCGAGCCGCCGCGCTCCGCCGGATCGGCGAAGTGGCGCATTATCGCGAACAGTTCACGGCCCACGCCGATAGCTTCCTCCGGCGCTTCAGCCGGGGTGCGTGCCGCCCAATCTGCAGCATCGACCAGCGCGGCCAGTTCGCCCGTTTCCGCGCAAACACGGACCAGATCGCCGTCCTTGAGCAGCGCCAGCGCGCCGCCCTTCTTGGCTTCTGGCGAGACGTGGATTGCCGCCGGAACCTTGCCAGACGCGCCCGACATACGGCCATCAGTGACCAGCGCGACCCGGAAGCCCCGGTCCTGCAGCACGCCGAGCGACGGCGTCAGCTTGTGGAGCTCGGGCATGCCGTTGGCCGCCGGACCCTGGAAGCGCACGACGACGACGACATCGCGCTCCAGTTCGCCCGCCTTGAACGCCTTCAGCACATCGTTCTGATCCGAGAACACACGGGCTGGCGCCTCGATCGTCCAGCGTGAACGCTCGACCGCGCTGACCTTGATCGTGCCGCGACCGAGATTGCCCTGGACGAGGCGGAGGCCGCCTTCGGGCTGGAACGGATCGCTGACCGGGCGCAGCATGGCGGGATTGAGGCTTTCGCGCGGCGCCGGATCCCAGCGCAGCGTATCGCCATCCAGCACCGGCTGCTGCGCGCCTTCGAGCAGCGAAGCGCCGTAGACCGTCCGGATATCGCCGTGCGCCAGCCCGCTTTCGACCAATTCGCGGATCACGTAGGGCATGCCGCCGGCATCCGCGAAGCCGTTCACATCGCCCGAACCGTTGGGATAAATGCTGGCGATCAGCGGCACGGCGCGGCTGAGTTCGTCCATGTCGTCCCAATCGATCTGCACGCCGGCGGCGCGGGCGATGGCGGGGAGATGGATGACATGATTGGTCGAACCGCCCGTCGCGAGCAGGCCGACGATGGCGTTCACGATGGCCTTTTCGTCAACGCAGTGGCCCAGCGGACGGTAGTCGTCGCCGTCCCAGGTGATCTCGGAAACGCGGTGAACCGCCGCGCGGGTCAGTTCCTGTCGCAGCTTGGTGCCGGGCTGGACGAAGCTCGCGCCCGGCATGTGGAGGCCCATCATTTCCATCATCATCTGGTTGGAATTGGCGGTGCCATAAAACGTGCAGGTGCCAGCGGAATGGTAGCTCGCGCTCTCGCTTTCGAGAAGCTCGTCGCGGCCGACCTTGCCTTCAGCATAGAGCTGGCGGATGCGCTGCTTTTCCTTGTTGGCAAGGCCCGTCGCCATCTGCCCGGCGGGGACGAGGATCGTCGGCAGGTGGCCGAAGCGCAGCGAGCCGATCAGCAGGCCCGGCACGATCTTGTCGCAGATGCCGAGCAGGAGCGCGGCTTCATACATGCCGTGGCTGAGGCCGACAGCGGTGCCCATCGCGATGTTGTCGCGGCTGAACAGCGACAGCTCCATCGAGGCCTGACCTTGCGTCACGCCGTCGCACATCGCCGGAACACCGCCCGCGATCTGTGCCGTCGCGCCCACTTCGCGGGCGAAAATCTTGATCTGCTCCGGATAGCGGCCATAGGGCTGATGTGCCGAAAGCATGTCGTTGTAGGCCGTGATCACGCCGATATTGGCGCTCTTGCCCGTGCGCAGCGCGATCTTGTCCTCACCCGCTGCGGCAAAGCCATGCGCAAGGTTGCCGCACGAGAGTACATCGCGATTCACCCCGGCATCGCGGGCGCGGGCGATGAGATCGAGATAGGCGGCGCGCGTTTCGGCCGACCGGGCGATGATCCGGTCCGTGACCTTGGCGACAATCGGATTGAGGGCCATCATTCGCTCCAGTAGATCGTGACGGGCGGCCCATAGCCGCGCAGGATATCCGAAACCGGATAGGCATCGGACCCGGCCAGAACGCGCTTGACCAGCGCCTTCTTCGAAGGGCCGGTGATGACAAGGATAATCTCGCGCGTCGCCTTCAGGGCCCGCTTGTTAAGCGAAAGCCGGTCGAACGGTGCCTCGGCCGGGAGCGGGATCGGCGTGGTGGCGATCACACTTGGCCCCGGACGGATCAAGGCCTGCATATGCGGGAACAGCGAGGCGATATGCCCGTCCTCGCCCATGCCGAGCCAGACGAGATCGAACGGCGCGACGTCCATGCCTTCCTCAAGCCGCTCGAACCGGGCGCCGCTGTCGCCGAGGGCGGCATGCAGTTTGCCGAAGTTGCTGGCCGGGTGATCATCGGGCACGCGGCGGTCGTCGGTCAGCGCGATGGTCACGTCCGACCAGTCAAGCCCGCGATCAGCCAGCAGCGCAAAGACCCGCGGCGGCGTGGAACCGCCGGTAAACGCGAGGCGCTTTGGCCCCGGCCGGGATACGACCGCAGCGATATGTGCGGCAACGGCGGCCAGATCGCCGGGATTGGCCCATGTGACGTCAGTCATTCCAGCTTCTCCCGTCGCGCTCGGTCAGCGCAATGCCCGCGTTGGGGCCCCAGCTGCCCGCGGCATAGGGCTTCACTTCCATGCCGGTCTCAGCCCAGACGCGGCGGATCGCATCGACCCAGGTCCACTGCGCTTCCACTTCGTCGCGGCGGACGAACAAGGTCTGCTCGCCTTCGATCAGATCGAGCAGCAGGCGTTCATAGGCGATGCGGCGGCGCGCCTTGGCGAATGCGGTGGTGAGCGAAAGATCAAGGTTCACCTCGCGCAGCACGATGCCATGGCGATCGAGGCCGGGTTCCTTCGCCATGACCTGCAGGCGCACGTATTCCTCGGGCTGGAGGCGGATGACGAGCCGGTTGGCGCTCAGCTTGCCGCCGCGCCCGGAGAAAATGTTGTGCGGCACGCCCTTGAACTGCACGACGATCTCGCTGCGCCGCTCGGCCAGACGCTTGCCGTGGCGCAAGTAGAAAGGCACGCCCTGCCAGCGCCAGTTATCGACATGGGCCTTGATCGCGACATAGGTCTCGGTGTCCGAAGCCGCGCCGAGATCGTCGAGGTAGCCTGCCACCGCGGTGCCGCCGACGGCGCCGGTGCGGTACTGGCCCCGCACCATTTCATCCGCGCGCACCGGGCGCAGGGCGCGCAGCACCTTGACCTTCTCGTCGCGGATCGAGGTTGCGTCATATTCAACCGGCGGTTCCATCGCGGTGAGCGCGACAAGCTGGAGCATGTGGTTCTGCACCATGTCGCGCAAGGCCCCGGTATCATCGTAGAAGCCCTTGCGGCCTTCGAGCCCGACTGTCTCGCTCACCGTGATCTGCACGTGATCGATGCCCGCGCTGTTCCACAGCGGCTCGAACATCATGTTGGCAAAGCGCAGGGCGAGGAGGTTCTGAACCGTTTCCTTGCCGAGATAGTGATCGATGCGGAAGATCTGCCGCTCGTCGAAGCCCGCCGCGACCGCGTCGTTGATGCGGCGGCTGGAAGCCAGATCGTTGCCCAGCGGCTTTTCGAGGCCGATGCGGACGCCTTCATGCGCAAGGCCCGCGAGGCGCAATCCCTCGATCGTTGGCTCAAACAGCGCGGGTGCAGTGGAGAGGAAGATCGAGAGGCCGCACGAGGTATCGCCGAGCTTCTCGGCAAGACCGGAAAAGCCTTCGGGCTTCGAGGCGTCGAGCGTCTGGTATTCGAGCCGTTCGAGGAAGCTTGCCAGCCGCGTCTCGTCCTTGCGGTCGGCGGGGAGGAATTCCTCCAGCGCGGCGCGGGCCATCTCGCGGAACTCGGCGTCATCATGCACCGAACGTGCGGTGCCGACGATGCGCAAGCCGGGATCGATCAGCCCGTCCTCATGCAGCGCATAGAGCGAAGGCAGCAGCATGCGCCGCGAAAGATCACCGGTCGCGCCGAACAGGAGCAAGGCGGAACAGCTGGTGGCGGCCATAGGCGGCGAACTCCTCATCCGGGCCGCTTCGTGAGGGACCCGGATGCTCCCTAGACCCGATTGCAGCCCGCTTCAGCACGCATAAGTATGCGAATTGACGCTGACTTGCCAGCAGTCCGCTGCAGCGGCCTTCACTTGCCCGGATGGAGCCGGATCGCGGCGCCGCCGCCGGGAGCGAGCCACAGGGGCAGCTTGTCGCCCTTCTTCACCTTCAGCGTGGCGTAGGCGATCCGGTGGCGAGCGTCGGTTTCGTAAGTCGCGCCTTCCCCGTCCTTCCAGACCGTGGCGGTATAGGTCTTGCCCGGATCGAGGAAGTCCATTGCAAGGGTCACGTCGCGCGCAGCGTGGCCGTTCACGCCGCCAACATACCAGTCCTCGCTGCCCCGGTCCTTGCGCGCGAAGATTGCAAAATCGCCCACTTCGCCGGCGATGAGGTGGCTTTCCGACCAATCCGCCGGCACCTGCCGGATGAATTCCAGCTCCTTGGGATGCGCGGCAAGGCTTTCGATGAAATCGGAAGCCATCTGGATCGGCGAATAGATCGCTAGATATAGCCCGAGCTGCTTGGCAAGGGTCGAGGCAAGCGGCACGTGGTTCGCACCTTCAAGGCTCAGCATGCCCGGCGTGAAGTCCATCGGGCCGGAGAGCATGCGGGTGTAGACAAGCGTCGGTTCGTGGTCCGGGCCGTTGGCAAACTTGCCCCACGCGTTGTATTCCATGCCCCGCGCGCCTTCGCGGTCGATCCAGTTGGGATAGGTGCGGCGAAGGCCGGTGTCCTTGACCGGTTCATGCGCGTCGATGGCGACCTGATACTTGGCAGCGGTTTCGACGACCTTCATGTGGTGCTGCACGTTGCGCTGGCCTTCATGCCATTCCATGCGCGTCTCGCCCGGAGCATCGCCCGGCGCGATGATCCCGCCCGCATCCGCCACATAGCCGGTCTTCACCGAATGCATGCCAAGCGACTGGTAGAGCTTCATCGCCGGTTCGAGCTGTGCCTCGTAGTTGGCGATATTGCCGCCGGTCTCGTTGTGACCGATCAGCTGGACCTTGTTCTTCGCGGCATAGGCGGCAACCGCCTTGAGATCGAAATCGGGTACCGCCTCAGTGAAGCTGAAGTCCTGCCCGTGGCCGAACCAGTCGCCGTTCCAGCCCTTGTCCCAGCCTTCGACAAGCAGGCCGCCGAAACCGTTCTTGGCGGCGAAATCGATATACTGCTTGGCGCGCTCGGTGGTCGCGCCGTGGCGCGGGCCTTCAGCCCAGGTCCAGTCGCCGCGAATCATGCCCCACCAGATGCCGATGTACTTCATCGGCTTGAACCAGCTGACATCGCCGATCTTGTTCGGCTCGTTCAGATTGAGCTCGAGATCGTTCTCGACAAGGCCCGCCGCGCTGTCGGCAATGCGGATCGTGCGCCAGGGGGTATTGAACGGCAAATCGCGGATCACCGCAGACCCGCGCGAGGACGGCGCCAGCGTGGTCCGGAACAGCTGGCGCTCAGCACGCTTGAAATACATCGCCGAGTAATCGACGAGTGCAGCTTCGTGGACCGCAAGGTGCGTGCCATCGCTCAGCCGCATGGTGATCGGGGTCTGCGCGGTGGCGACCGCATCGATCGGCGTGCGCTGGTAGATCTGCTCCTCACGGTTCCATTCAAGGCCCGCTACCCAGAAAGCCGTGCCCGGCTGCGCCACGTCAAACTCGGTCCATTCGTCGCCGATCTTCAGCGTCTTGAGGCCGGGCTGCTCGGGCAGTTCATAGCGGAAGCCGAAGCCGTTATCGAACAAGCGGAAGCGCACGTTCATCTTGCGGCCGGCGTAATCCGCATTCTGCTCGAAGTGCACGAGCACTTCGTTGTGGTGATCGCGCACGAAGCGGCGTTCGCCCCACGGCTGCTCCCAGGTGCTGTCAGCGCTTGCCGTCTCCGACCCGGTAATGCGGAACCCGCGCACGAGGTTGAGGCCGTCAGTCAACGTGAAGCCAAGCGTCGAGGTGCTGATCAGCAGCTTGCCTTTGCGCGAGAGCGAGTAGACCGGGCGGCCATCGTTGTCGGTAGTGACGGTAAGGGCGAGACTGCCATCAGGCGAGGCGGCGGTGACCACAGCCTTGGTCGGCGTGGCCTGCGCCGCCGCCGTGAGCGGGTACAGCGCAGCTGCGGCCAGCGCAGCAAGCGCGGCCTTGCGGATGAAGCGAAGCATGGTCTGGGTCATTCCTCGATGAGCAGGGCACCAAAGGGCGGCAAAGTTCCGGGCACGGCACCGTTCACGGCGCTCAACACGCGACCTGCGGGCGATGCAGCAGCCGGCCATGGGGCGGCCAGATGCCCCATGTTGAACACGCCGGTCACGCTCGAACCTTCCGCGCTGCGGCGGATCGCCAGCACGTTTCCAACTGCGTGGAGCACGGTGAAATCACCGGCGCGCAGGGCCAGGTTCTCCTTGCGCAGCGAAAGCAGTGCGCGCGTGAGGTTGAGCAGTGAGGCAGGATCGGCATCCTGCAAGTCGACCGCACGGGCGTGATTGTCGTCGCCCAGCGGCAGCCACGGCTGCCCGGTGGTAAATCCGCCCTGCTCGCTCTGCGCCTGCCACGGCAGCGGCGTGCGCGCGCCGTCGCGCGAAAGCGTCAGCGGCCAGTTGGCGATCGCTTCCGGGTCCTGAATCATCTCGAAGGGGATGTCGACCTGCGTGAGGCCCAGTTCCTCGCCTTGATAGACGATGATATTGCCGCGCAGCGAAGCCAGCAGCATCGCCTTCATCCGCCCAAAGGCATCGACATCCTGCGGCGAACACCACCGCGAAAGCGCACGCGGCGCATCATGGTTCTCGAAGGCCCAGCTCGGCCAGCCAATCCCCGGCGCATCCGGCCACTTCGCCTGCGTCTCCGCCACAAGCTGCGGCGTCAGGCGGTCGGCATAGAGGAAATCGAAGCCATAGGCGCTGTTAAGGCGCTCATCCCCGGCGGTGAATTCCTTCATCTCGGTTTCGGCGAGATCACCGCCGACCTCCGCCAGCGTGAACACCGCGCCGTAGCTGTTGCACAGCGCGCGCAGCCGCTCGATGAAACCGACGATGCCCGGATGCGACTGGTTGTAGATCTTGAGCTGATAATCGAACGGGCGGGTGCGGCGGCGGCCGTCATAGGGCGCGGGCGGATTGTTGCGCAGCGCCGGATCGTGCATCAGGAAGTTGAGCGCATCGATGCGAAAGCCATCGACGCCGCGGTCCAGCCAGAACTGCATCACGCCGAGCAGCGCATCCTGCACCGCAGGGTTGTGTGCGTTGATCTGCGGCTGGCTGCTGAGGAAGTTGTGCAGGTAATACTGGCAGCGGCGCGCGTCCCATGTCCACGCCGGGCCGCCGAACACAGACTGCCAGTTGGAGGGCGGCGAACCATCCTCCTGCGGGTCAGCCCAGACGTACCAGTCGGCGCGCGGGTTGTCGCGGCTCTGCCGGCTTTCCTCGAACCACGGATGCTGGTCCGAGGTATGGGCATAGACCTGATCGATGGTGACCTTGAGACCAAGCTCGTGGGCGCGTTCGACCATCCAGTCGAAGTCCGCCAGCGTGCCGAAAATCGGATCGACATCGCAGTAGTCCGCCACGTCATAGCCGAAATCGCGCATCGGCGAGGTGAAGAACGGCGAGACCCAGATCGCATCGACCCCCAGCTTCGCCACGTGATCAAGCCGCGCGGTGATGCCGGGCAGATCGCCGATGCCATCGCCGTTCGCATCGCAGAAACTGCGCGGATAGATCTGGTAGATCGCCGCGCCGCGCCACCACGGCAGTTCATCCGCTGCGGGAGCCAAGTGGGCTTTGGCTTTGGTCGAGGTCACTGCTGGGGTCATCGGGAAGTCTGCATTCCTGGGGAGGAAGGGATAAGGCGGCACACCGCGCTGCCGAACGCGGGGAGATCGAGCATAACACTGCCGGGAGCGGAAACCCGCGCCGGGCAGTTGCCGAACAGCGTTTCCAGCCTCTCGCCCGAAGTGCCCACCACGGTTGCCGTATGGATCGGTGCGCCGGAGGTATTGAACGCGATCAGGTACTCGGCACCGGTCGCGGGATCGAAGCGCGAGACGCTGAACAGGCCCGGCTTGTCCCCGTAGCCGCGCACGACCTGCCGCCCGCGCGCCAGCGCCGGATGCGTGGCGCGCAGGGCGGCAAGCTCGTGGATCATGCGGTAAAACGGATGCGCCGGATCAAAGTGATCTGCCGCTGCAGGCCGCGTCGCTTCGAGCACCGGATTGTCGAGATAGCTTGCCGTCCGCGAAGCGAACATGTCCTCGCGCGCGTCGTTGTCATTGCCGTCACCGACAAAGCCCTGCTCGTCGCCGTAGTAGATCACCGGCGAACCGCGCAGCGTGAGCAGCATGACGTGGGCGAGCCGCACTCTTGCATCAAGTTCGGCATCGCCGATCCCCGGCATGTCGTGCCGGATCAACGTGGAAAACCGGCCCATGTCGTGGTTGCCAAGGAAAGTCGGCATCGCGAGCGCAGCCTGTTCACCGCCTTCGTAAAGCACGTCGCCATCGAACAGTTCGGCCAGCACATCAGTGCCCTTGCCCTGCGCCAGCACGGCGCGGACCGACGCTTCAAAGGCGAAATCGAGCACCGCCGGGTAGCCGTCGCGCCGGGTATACTGGGCGATATAGCCGCTGCTCGGCTCCTCCCGCGCGACTTCGCCAAAGATGGTGAAGTTGGGGATGCCCTTGGCCTTGGCCGCTTCAAGCATGGCCGGAATGAACGCCTGCCAGAAGCCGGGATCGACATGGCGCGCCGTGTCGATCCGGTAACCGTCGATGCCGAAGTCCTCGATCCATTGGCGGTAGATAGCGATCATGCCATCACGCACGCGCGGGTGTTCGGTGAACAGATCATCCAGACCGACGAAATCACCGAAGCGGCTGCTCTCGCCCTTGAAAGTCGTGTTGCCGCGGTTGTGATAAAAAACCGGATCGTTGAGCCAGTCCGGAACCTTTACATGTTCATCGCCTGCGGGAACGAACGGCGTGTAGGCAAAGCTCGGGTCGGTGAGCTTCGCGAAATTCGCGGCCGAGGAATCCTGATCCCCCGCAAAACCGGGGTTGATTGCGGCGCCGGCAGTGCCGCCCTTGCGCGCATAGGGAAAGTCTGCGCGGCTGCGGTAGGGAAAGCCACCCGCCGCATCGCGCTCGCGGTACTGGATCACATCCGCCGTATGGTTGGCGATGATGTCCATGTAGACCTTGAGCCCGCGCGCATGCGCTGCATCGACCAGCGCCTTGAAATCGGCATTCGTACCGAAATGCGGATCGATCCGGGTAAAGTCGGTGATCCAGTAGCCGTGATACCCCGCGCTCTCCTGCCCGGGAGCGCCCTGCACCGGCTTGTTCTTGAACACCGGGCCGACCCACACCGCCGTCGCACCGAGGCCCTTGATATAGTCCAGTCGCTGGATCAGGCCCTTGAGATCGCCGCCGTGATAGAAGCCCTTGGCCGCGGGATCGAACCCTGTCTTCAGCCGGTCGCCCTTGAGGCCGCCGCGATCATTGGTGGGATCGCCGTTTTCAACGCGGTCGGGAAGGAGGAAGTAGATGACCTCGCCCGCCGCCGGCCGTGCTCGCACAGCAGCCTCAGGTGCCTGCGCCGATGCGGGCAGGCCCGCCATGGCCAGCACGGCAGCAGAGGCCAAGGCAGCCCAGCGCTTCATGCAACCGCATCCAGCTTGAGCGGCGGCGCGGCGCAGTGGCGCGCGATGAACTCGGCGTGGCTCGGATAACGCGCAACCTCGCGGCGGTAGAGCCCACCCAGCGTTTCGAGGTAGGACTTGAGATCGGCCTCGTCGATCGTTTCGGCGAGCGCATGGCTGCGCTGCGGCACGATCCCCTGCCCTGCCATGACCTGAAACCAGCCCACTTCCCCGAACAGCTCATCGCCGTGGCGGAAGATGTGCCCGTTCTCACGAAACAGCTCGATCCGCTCGGCCAGGCTATCGGGCAGCGCCATGTCGCGCACCGCCTGCCAGAACGGCTCAGGCCGCTGGTTCACATGGTAGTGCAGCACGATGAAATCGCGGATGCGCTCCATCTCGAACGTAAACTGGCGGTTGTATTCATCGCGCGCGGCCTGGGTCTGATCCCGGCCGGGCAGGAACTTGAGGATGCGCGAGATGGCCGACTGGATGAGGTGGATGCTGGTCGATTCCAGCGGCTCGAGGAACCCGCTCGCCAGCCCGACCGCGATCACGTTGCCGCGCCATGCCTCGGCGCGGCGGCCAGTGGTGAACTTGATCGGGCGCGGATCGGCAAGCGCCGGCGCGTCGAGATGCGCCAGCAGGCTTTCCGCTGCCGCATCATCCGAAGTAAACGCGCTGCAGTACACGCGGCCATTGCCTGTCCGGTGCTGCAGCGGAATGCGCCACTGCCAGCCCGCCTCATGCGCGGTCGCGCGGGTATAGGGCGTGAAGTCGGACACCCGGCCGCTGGGCACCGCCAGCGCGCGATCGCAGGGCAGCCACTTGGTCCAGTCGACATAGCCGCTGCCCATCGTGCCGCCGATCAAAAGCCCGCGAAAACCGGTGCAATCGATGAACAAGTCGCCTGCGATCTCTTCTCCCGAGGCCAGTACAAGCGACGTGATATCGCCGCTCAGCGCGTCCTGACGGACTTCGTGGATCTTGCCTTCGCGCCGGATAACGCCCCGTGCCTCCCCGAACTGGCGCAGGAATGCAGCGTAAAGCCCCGCATCGAAATGGAAGGCGTGCGGCATCTCGGGAATATTGCGGCTGGTCAGCGGACCGCCGCGGTGCATGCGGCCCGCATGGGCGGCCACATCGTTGATCGCATAGTCGCCCGCCGGCCCGGCAAGGCCAAGGCGGCGCGCGCGCGACCAATAGTGGTGGAACGCGCACAGCCCGACATCGCGCCCCACGTCGCCGAACGCATGCATGTAGCGCTCGCCCGGAGCGCCCCAGCCAACGAATTCAATCGCCAGCTTGAAGGTCGCCTGCGTCGCGCGGATGAAGGCATCCTCATCGATCCCGAGCGCCTGATTGAACATGCGGATCTGCGGGATTGTCGCCTCACCCACGCCAACGGTGCCGATCTCTTCGGATTCGACGAGCGTGACGGTGAAGCCGGTATCAAGGAAATGGCAGAAAGCAGCTGCGCACATCCACCCTGCCGTGCCACCTCCCGCCACCACGATGCGCACGGGGCCGGGGGCGCTAGCGCTACCGCTGGTCTCGGTGCTGGTCATCGCAGGCTCCCTCTGGTGCGGGTGAAAAGGGCGGTCCCGATGGTGGAACTGAATGCCTGGCAGCCATCCTCGGCGGTGGCAGGCGCAGGGAATGTGGCGCGGCTGTCCGGGGGCCGGGCAGCCTGCCTACGTGGGAGCGTGGTTTCAGGCATGACCCGAGGGTACCGGGCGGATGATCTTGCAGCAAGCCATCCGCCCGAACCCGCATACGACTTCAGAACTTGTAGCTGACCGCCACGTAGAAGTCGCGGCCATAGCGCTGATAGTCGATCGCCCGGCGCGGATCGTTTTCCTGATAGGTCGCGAAGGGGCGATCCGTCAGGTTGCGCGCCTGGAACAGGATCGAGAGGCCTTCCAGCGCCGAACCCGGCTGGAAGTCATACCCGATCTGGGCATCAAGGATGCCCTCTGCCCGCGCTGCGCGATATTCCGGATTGGCCGAGAGGCCGGCCACTTCCGCCAGGAACTTCGAGCGATAGCGATACGAGGCGCGCACCTGCAGGCCGTGCTTTTCGTAGTAGACCGAGGCGTTGCCAACCCAGTCCGACAGACCCGGCAACGTGATCGGCGACGTCGGGTTGCTGGCGTAGGTGATCTTGCTGTCGGTGTACGACCCGCTGCCGTAGAAGCCGAAGCCATCGAGCGCCGGCGTGACCAGCGAGAACGGCAGCGACAAGGTCAGCTCGACACCCTTGAGCGAACCCGAACCGAGGTTGTTGGGCTGCCCGACGCTGCCGATCGTGGTCTTGAGCCGGCTGCGGATTTCCGGCGGCAGCGCAGCGGCAACATCGGCAAAGTCATAGGCCGTGTTGTCCTGCGGGTTCACGAAGTCGGTCAGGCGCTTGTAGTAACCGGCGAGCGAGACGTACCCACCCTTGGGGAAGTAGTGCTCGACGGAGAGGTCCACGTTGGCCGACTTGTAGGGGCGAAGGCGCGCGTTGCCACCCTTGGAGGTGAAGAACGGACGATTCGGATCATTGGCATCGATGTTCGAGAAGTCGAAGCTCAGTTCCTGGTTCACGCGCTCCTGATCGAGACGCGGACGAACCATGCTGAGCGAGCCAGCCAGCTTCACGAAGGTCGAGTTGGCGACTTCGAGGGCGAAGTTGGCGCTCGGCAGAACGCGCCAGAACTTGTCACCACCCGTTGCCGGAACCACCAGCACGCTGCCGGTCGTGGAGTCGAAGCGCGAGATCGAACCCCGCGAGCTCTGGTCGGTATAGACCGCCTGAACGCCGATCGAACCCGTCAGCTTCTTGCCGCCAACGTCACCGTCAAGCTTCACCATGCCATAGGCGGTGAACACCTTTTCGGTAACGGTGTTGTCACGCACCAGCGAGACCGGGCGGTTGTCGTAGACCGAATCAAGCGAGTTGTTGACGAGATAGGTCGGGTTGAGCGCCAGCATCTGCGGCACACCAAGATAGGCGAGCGGCACGGTGCCGATGATCGCTTCCTGCGGGATCGCGGCGAACTTGGTCGTGCCGCTGTCCACCGAGCAGTTGCTGCCAGCACCCTTGGGGCACAGGAAGAACGAGGTGAACGCAGACGTCTTCTTGCGGCGGCTGTAGTTGCCGCCGATCTGCCACCCGGCGATGGGGCCTGCACCCTCGATCGCACCGTCGAGGTCGGCGCGCAGCGAAAGCAGCTCGTCCTTGAACTTCGGACGATTGAGGAAGCCCGCCTGAACCACGGCCTTGGTGCCGTTGTAGCCCCAGCCACGCGGGTCGGTCAGGCCGAACACCTTGCTGTCGGCATAGTTGAGCGTCGGCACGATGTTGAACGTGCCGTCCTGGTTTGCCGAGATCTTGATCGTGTCGCCGGGGCCGCTCAGGCCATAGCCGGTGCCGGTGTAGGTCTCGAGCAGGTCATCGGTGCGCTTCGCCTGGCTGTAGGCCGCATCAAGGTTCAGGTGGATCTTGTCGCT
Organism: uncultured Novosphingobium sp.; assembly: GCA_964413325.1. Taxonomy (GTDB): domain Bacteria; phylum Pseudomonadota; class Alphaproteobacteria; order Sphingomonadales; family Sphingomonadaceae; genus Novosphingobium. The sequence goes on from CAYPRK010000001.1 coordinate 569,085, forward strand.
CAGCTTGAGCTGGTTGTTCCAGCCAATCGAGAAGTTGTCCGCATCGCGCTTGTTGCGATCATTGCGCTGCACGGCATGAACGCCGGTGAAGGTTGCCTCGGTGACGAAGCCGTTGGTTGCCTTGAGGCCCGTCGCGACAGTGCCGCCATCGCCCCAGCCCAGCGGGAATTCGATGCCGCGCAGGATCTGGGTTTCCTTGAACTTCGAATAGAGCACGTCGAGGGTCGAGTGGAAGCTGTCGCTCGGTTCGTATTCCAGCGTTGCGACCGCGCCGTAGCGCTCGAGCTTGTTCGACTGGACGTAGGGCTTGGCACCGCCGAGGATCAGATCGTTCGGGCCGGTCTTGACCGGAACACTGGCACCGGTCTGCGAAAGCGTCGGGAAGCCCCATGCATTGTAGCGCTCGTTCTGCGAAGGCGCGCTGGTTGCCGACAGACCGATGGCGATGCCGAAGGTGTCGTTGGCGAACTTGTCGACGTAGGCAGCAGAAGCGCGGTAGCCGAAGCGGGTGCCATCGGGGTTCAGCTTCTTCTGGCCGTTCATCTGGCCGCGCAGCTGCAGCGAGATGATCCGGTCCTTCTGCGCCAGCGGACGCAGCATACGCAGATCGACCGTGCCGGCGATACCGGCGGCGACGAGCGACGGCGTCGGGGCCTTGTAGACGACGACGTTCTTGAAGAATTCAGCCGGATACTGATCGTATTCGACGCCGCGGTTGTCACCGACGGTAACCTGCTCGCGGCCGTTCAGCAGCGTGGTGCCGAAGTCCGGGCCGAGGCCGCGGATCGAGAGGCGCTGGTCGCGGCCTTCGAGGCGCTGCGAGGTGACGCCGGGCAGGCGCGCCAGCGAGTCCGCGATCGAAACGTCGGGCAGCTTGCCGATGTCTTCAGCTGAAAGCGCTTCGACGATGGTCGGCGCAGTGCGCTTGATCGAGGCCGAGGCATTGAGCGAGGCGCGGTAGCCGGTGACGACGATGGCGCCGTCGTCAGCGGCCGGTGCATCAGCGGTGGCGGCCTGCGGCGCGGCTTCCTGCGCGAAGGCAGGTGCAGCAAGTGCAGCAGCGGTCAGCGCGATCGCCGAACTGCCGAGCGTGAAAAGGGTGTGCTTAGTCATGGAAATCAGATCTCCCCCATGCGGCCAAATCGTGGCCTCAACGTTGTCGGAACGCGGTTTTTCCGGGTTCAGTACGAGGCGCTGGGTAGAACCGCTCCGGATGGATACGAATATGGCATACGTATACCATCGGGATTCCGCGGGGTTAGCGCACTGCAGTGACACCCAATTGCCACGGTCGCTGAGCGCATTGGCGCGATTGCGCACCGAGTCCTCTGGGGCAATTGCTTCCATGCATTTCCATGCGTAGGTTACGCAGTGTCGACCGGCGGGACACACCGCGGCGGCCGGGGCAGGAGGTTGCAAGCGATGGGCCGCAGGCCGTCCAACAAGCCGACCAGTTTTGATATCGCCTATCTGGCGGGGGTTTCGCAGCCAACGGTGAGCCGTGCGCTGCGCGGCAGCAAGTCGGTCAGCCTCGCTACGCGCCAGAAGATCGAGGCGATTGCCCGGCAACTGGGCTACACGGTCGACAAGAACGCCTCGTCGCTGCGCTCGCAGCGCTCGAACACGCTGGCGCTGCTGTTCTTCGAGGATCCGACTCCCGACGAGTCCGGCATCAATCCGTTCTTCCTTGCCATGCTCGGCTCGATCACGCGCCACTGCGCGGCGCGCGGGCTCGATCTCCTCATCTCGTTCCAGCGGCTCGATGATGACTGGCACAAGCGCTATCAGGACAGCCACCGCGCGGACGGGCTGATCCTTCTGGGCTACGGCGACTACACGCTCTACGAAAGCCGCCTGCGCCAATTGGTGCGCAGCGGCGCCCATTTCGTGCGCTGGGGCGCGGTGGAGCCCGATACGATCGGCGCCACCGTGGGGTCCGACAATTTCGGTGCAGGGCGGCTGGCAGGCGAGCATCTGCTGGCGCGCGGACGGCGGAAAATCGCGTTTCTGGGCCAGGCTGACAGCCATTACCCCGAGTTCAAGAACCGCTACGAAGGCCTCGTTCGTGCGGTCGAGACGGCCGGGCTGACGCATGATCCAGAACTCGTCGTGCCGGCGATTTCCTCCGAGGAGCTGGGCTATCAGGCGGCGAAGAAGCTGCTCGCCAGCGGCAAGCCGTTCGATGCGATCTTTGCCGCGAGCGACCTCATCGCCATCGGCGCCATGCGCGCACTGGGGGAAGCTGGCCTCAGCATTCCCGGCGATGTCGCGCTTGTCGGCTTTGACGATATTCCGGCGGCCAGCCTCACCTCGCCGCCGCTGACCACCGTGATGCAGGACATGCGCCACGCCGGTGTGGCGCTGGTCGAGACGGTCATGGCGCAAGTGGAGGACAAACTGCCACCTTCGCCCTTCCTCCCCACCCGGCTCGTCGTGCGCGGCAGCACCGGTGGTTGATTGCTGCGCGGCATAAAATGCGCCGCATATGGATAGCATTCGTATGCATTGCTGCCCGCAGCGGGATGCTGGCCTAGGGTTGGCTCGACAAAACAAAGCAATTGCGTGCGCATGAAGGCGCATGGGGAGCCGAAAGCCGCGTGACAACCCGCCCAAAACCGCAGCAGACCTTTTGGGGGCTGTGGAACGTCAGCTTCGGCTTTTTCGGAATCCAGCTCGCCTTCGGGCTGCAGAACGCCAATGTCAGCCGCATTTTCCAGTCGCTTGGCAGCAGCGTCGACAATCTCGCGTTCCTGTGGATCGCGGGACCGGTGACAGGCCTCATCGTGCAGCCGCTGATCGGGCACTACTCGGACCGCACCTGGGGCCGCTTCGGACGGCGGCGGCCCTATTTCGTCGCGGGCGCCGTGCTGTCCGCACTCGCGCTGCTCGGGCTGCCGCAAACGAGCGTGCTGCTCGTTGCCGCTGGCTTCCTCTGGCTGCTCGATGCGTCGCTCAATGTCGCGATGGAGCCGTTCCGCGCCTTTGTGGGCGATATGACGCCGGACGACCAGCGTGCGCAGGGCTTTGCGCTGCAGACATGGTTCATCGGCGCCGGCGCGGTGATCGGCAGCCTGCTGCCCGCCCTGTTCACGCACCTCGGCATTGCCAATACCGCGCCGGAAGGCGTCGTGCCCGATTCAGTGCGACTGAGCTTCTTCATCGGCGCCGCCGCGATGGTGCTGGCAGTGGCATGGACTGCCTTGCGCGTGCGCGAATACAGCCCCGCGGAAATGGCGGCCTTCGGCGGCGAAAGCCATGCCGAGCCGGGCTCGCAGCCGCTGGTCTATTCTGCACGCGGGCCGCTCTGGCTGGCGATTGGTGCGGTCCTGCTGGCAGTGGTGGGTGAACTCGGGCTCGACAAGCAGCTCTATGTGCTGGGCGGCGGCCTAGTCGCGTTCGGGCTCGCCCAGATCGTGCTGCGCGTGGTGCAGGCCAAGGGTGCGCTTGCCGAGATCATGAGCGACCTCGCGCAGATGCCAGCGCAGATGCGGCAGCTGGCGGTGGCGCAGTTCTTCACCTGGACCGCGCTGTTCATTCTGTGGATCTACACAACGCCCGTCGTCACCAAATATGCCTTTGGCGCCGCCGATACGACTGGTGCCGCCTATAATGCCGGCGCGGATTGGGTGGGCGTGATGTTCGCCTTCTACAACGGCGTTGCGGCCTTTGCTGCGTTCCTGCTGCCGGTGCTGGCAAAGCGGATCGGCAATGCACGCACCCACGCGCTGTGCCTGCTGGGCGGAGGGATCGGGTTCCTGCTGCTGCTCGTGCTGCGGGATCCGTGGCTGCTGCTGCTGCCGATGGTGTTTGTGGGCATTGCCTGGGCGTCGATCCTTGCGATGCCCTACGTGATCCTCACCCGCGTGCTGCCGCCGCACAAATTCGGCATCTACATCGGCGTGTTCAACATCTTCATCGTTGTTCCGCAGCTGATGGTGGCGACGATCATGGGCGGGGTGATCCGCAGCTTCTTCCCCACCGATCCCAAGTGGACGATGCTGGTCGGCGCGGCGGTGATGGCGGCCGCTGCACTAGCCATGCTGCGCGTGCGCGAAGACAAGGTCGCCTAGTACTGGAAGGCGGCTTCCGGCACGGAGCTCATCAGCATCTCGCTGCGCTCGCGCATCTTGTCGCGGAATTCGCCGTGGGTGACGATATAGAGCCGGTTGGTGAGGATGCCATCCGCCACGATCTCGCCCACGTCTTCCGGGTCCATCCAGTCGTTACCGGGTGGCCGATCAAGGAGGCCAGCCTCGCTCGCGCCGAAGCCGCTGCCCTCGCGCAAGTGCGCCGGGCGGTTGAGCGCGGCCTCGTGGATATTGGAGCGCACGAAGGCCGGGCACAGCACCGACATGCCAATGCCCTTGCCCGCCAATTCCTCGCGCATGTTCTCGGAGAGATTGAGCACGGCTGCCTTGCCCGCCGCATAGATCGCGAAGTTGGCCGGCATGCGCACCGCTGCCGCCAATGACGAGACGTTGACCACATGCCCGCCCCGCCCATGCTCGATCATGCGTGGCAGGAAGCTCTGCAAGCCATTGATCACCCCGCCGAGATTGACGCCGAGGCCATAGTCCCAATCGGCATAGCCCGCTTCCAGCACCGGGCCTTCCACGCCGACTCCGGCATTGTTGACGAGGATATCGACCCCGCCAAGCTCGATATCCATGCGCTCGGCCACGGCCGCGAAGGCCGCCCGGTCCGTCACATCAAGCGCCAGCGCGGCGACGCTGCTGGCAAAGCCGGCCTCACGGATTTCGCGGAGCGCGCGGTCGATATGGTCGGTGCGGAGATCTGCGATCACCACGAAGGCACCGCGTTTGGCGAGCGCCTTGACGATGCCGAAGCCGATGCCGCTGGCCCCGCCGGTGACGAAAGCGCGCTTGTCGTGGAAGGTGCGCATGGCCGCCGCGTGCCTCAGCCCTGCCAGACCCAGTAGCGCGGCCCGAAACGAGCTTCGAGCTCGGCCAGCTTGGCCTTGTGGATCGCCTGGATTGCCGCCGGGGTGGTGGCCTCATCCGGCGTGACTTCCTCGAGCCTCACGCTGGTCGGGTCCTCGTAAAGGTGCTCACCCGCAAGCCGCGCCTTGTCGTCATAGGGCCAGATGAACGCCTGGCGGCTGGACACGTGGTAAAGCGCATCCGCCTTGGGCGCGTCATAGCCCATGGCCGCGAGGTCCGCGCCCTTGGCGAGCTGGTGGAAGGTGATCTCGTCGCAGATGCCCCAGTCGTTCACCGCAAGGCGGTCGTCCGAGTGCCACAGTACGGCTTGCCCGACGCTGTTGTAGAAGCCCTTCACGTCCTCCTTGCCTTCGATAACGGCAGGGTTCGCGCCCCAGGTCACGCGGTAGACCGGGTGGTCGACCATCATGTCGCTGGCGGTGATATCGTCATAGAGCCCCGCGCCTTCGAGGTGCACGTGGCGCCAGAAATTGAGCAGGATGGCGCGGTGGAGCGGGTTCGTCGTCGCGCCATACAGCGCCTCGGTGGGGTTCATGCATTCGAATACCTGCCGCTCGATGGCGTTGGTCGGGAGCGTGGTGGCGAGGTTCATCGGGCTATCCTCAGGCTATGGTTCACAGGTCCGGCGCAATCAGCACCTTGCATTGCTCGGTGCGGCGGCGGAGCGCTTCAAACACGGTGGGAGTGCTCTCGAGCGGGATGGTTTCGGTGACCAGCAAGCGTGGTTCGGCAGCCCCCCGGTCGAGCGCATCGAGCGCGGCTTGGTACTCGTGGCTCGTGAAGAATGCCGAGGTGATCAGCCGCACTTCTTTGGACAGCATGGCGAAGCTGTTGAACGTATCCGGCACGGTGCAAAGGCCCAGCAGCACGATAGAGCCCCGCGCGCGGACTTGCTCCACGGCCTGCGCGATAAGGCCCGGCACGCCAACGCATTCGAATACAACGTCCGCCTTGCCGCCCAGCGCGCGCTCTGCCGCGCCGAGCGGGTCCTCGCGATCAGCCACGAAATCATGCGCACCCATGGATAAAGCACGTGTCCGCTGCCATTCAGCAACATCCTGCACGACGACGCGCCCCGCGCCCATGCGCCGCGCCCAGAACGCGGTCGCAAGGCCGATGGGGCCCGCTCCAAGGATCAGCACCTTGTCGCCGATCCTGAGGCCCGCCATCGCTACGCCGTGGAGCGCAACCGCCAGCGGCTCGATGATCGCGCCATCGGCAAGGCTGGCGGATTTCGGCAGCTTCACGCACTGGTTCGGATGGGTGAGCGCATATTCGGCATAGCCACCGCCCTGCAGGCCGAACTTCTCGCACCATGAAACATTGCCATCGCGGCAAGCGGGACAGGTGCCGCAGCTCTTGAGCGGGCTGACGGCGACAAGATCGCCCTTGGCGAGACCTTCCACGCTCTTGCCCAGCTCGACAACTTCGCCCGCAAACTCGTGGCCGAGGATCGATCCGGCCCCCTGCCCGTAGGCCGGATCCTCGGTCATATGCAGGTCCGAGCCGCAAATGCCGCAGCGGCCAACCTTGACGACCACCTCGCCCGCACTCGGCTTCGGATCGGGCACAGTCTCAATGATCAGCGGCTTGTGCAGGCCCTGCATGACGGCGGCGCGCATGGGTTTCGCTCCTCAGTGCGCGGTCTGGCCGCCATCGATGGGGATCGTGGCGCCGTTGATAAAGCTCGCCGCATCCGAGCAGAGATGCAGCACGGTGCCTGCGATTTCCTCCGGCTGCGCGGCACGGCCGCTGACGTTCCCGGCGAAGAAGGCCGCGCGGAAGCCCGGATCATCGGCCCAGTGCTGGGTCATCGGCGTGACGACAAAGCCCGGGGCAATCGCGTTCACGCGGATGTTCGCTTGCGCGTACTCGACGGCGGCGGCCTTGGTCAGGCCCGAGACCGCATGCTTCATCGCGCAATAGACGCTCATGTTGGGGTCCGCGATCAGCGCACCGACCGAAGCCGTGTTGACGATGGCGCCGCCACCAACCTTGAGGAAATGGCGGATTTCCGCCTGCATCGCGAAGAACACGCCCTTGAAATCGACATTGATGGCAAGGTTCATTTCCTCCACAGTCACTTCATGGATCGGCCGCTGCGGGGGCAGCACGCCCGCGTTGTTGAAGGCGGCGTCCATCCGGCCATAGCGCTCGACGCAGGCCGCCACGAGCGCATCCATTGCTGCTGCATCGGCGACATTGGCGTGCTGGAACGAAGCCTCTCCACCCGCCTGCTTGATGATAGCAACCGTTTCTTCCGCGCGCGGATCGATATCGCCGATGATCACCTTGGCGCCAGCACCCGCGAAAGCGACGCAGGCAGCTCTGCCGATGCCGGTTGCTCCGCCGGTGACGAGAACAGCTTTGTCCTCGAAGCTCACTCCTGCCATGCGGCCTGCTCCCCCTTTGCCACGCGCGCGGAATTGCCGAGCAGGAAATCGCCCAGCACATCGACTGCGTCCGGAAATGCCTTCTTCACGCGCGCGCTGAGATCGGCGCTGTCCTTGGAAGCTGCGACCAGCTTGGGCCATTCGGCGATATAGCGCCGCGTGAACTCAAGGCCCGAAGCATCGTTGGGCGTGCCAGGCTTGTCGTGCCCCGCCACCACGATCTCGGGCTTCAGCGCGATAAAGCTGTCGGTGGCCTTGCCCCATGCAGCGATGGCGGCAGCGTCATGTTCGCCCATCCACAGGAACATCTGGTTGTAGACGAGATCGCCCGGGAACAGCGCCTTGATCGAAGGCGCCCAGAGCGCGGTCGCGTGGACATGGTCGCCTTGCACCGGCCCCAGCACCTTGAGCTCCTTGCCCTCCAGCATGATCGTGTCGCCTTCCAGCGCGGCGGGCGCTGTCGGATGGCGCGGGGCGTTGACGCCGAGCACCGGATACCAGCGCTTCACCTTGAACGGCAGCGAGCGCCAGATATCGGCGGCGACCACCGGGTGCGCGACAATCTTCACATCGGGAAACGCATCCTGCAGCACTTCCATCGCGAAGAAGTGATCGGGGTGGTCGTGGGTGATGAACACCGTGGTGAGGTGCTTCCCGCTGTCGAGCACCATGGCAACAACGCGGTAGGCATCGGCGCGGGTGAAGGGCGCATCGACCAGCACCGCGTCCTTCTCGCCCTTGATCAACGCGATATTGGCAAACAGCGAACCGCCGCTGGTGCGCAGAGTTTCAACGGTGAGCGGCTTTTCCTGCGCATGCGCCGTCGTGGAGAGCAGCGCTGCGGCGAGCGCCAGTAGGGTTTTCCTGATCATCACAGAATTCCTGACTTGCCGGGGGCGAGGATGTGGTTGGGGTCGAGTGCGTCCTTGAGCTTGGCGTTGAACGCGCGGTTCACCGTGCCGAATTGCTGCGCAACAAGGTCCATTGCGTGGACGCCGGTGCGGTAGCTCGCCCAGCCCCGCTCGCCGAAGCCCGTCACGAGTTCGCGGTAGCAATCATCCGCGCGCTTTTCCTCGGCCGCATCCGACTTGTCGTAGAGCAGCGCGATGATGTGGTGCAGCTCGCGGCTGCCTATGGCGAAGGCAGCGGTATAGTCGAAGCCGTGCTTGCCCAGGATCTGCTTGGCGAGCTCGATCTGCGCCTGCGTTTCGCTACCCTTGGCAGGCGCGACCGGCGCAAACCACGCGAGGCCCCCACCATTCCCGCGCCATCGCGCAAGGCCGATTTCGTCGAGATTGAGGCCGCCCTGCATCAGCGTCGCGTGGTGGTGGAACCACGGGTTGTCACCCACGTCCTCCTGCGTCAGCACTTCGCCATCGATGGCTGCAAACGCGGCGCGAACAATCTTCTCGCTTTCGGCGATCATCCCTTCCGTGCCGTAGAGCGCGATATAGGTGTTCCACATGCCGAGGTTGTTGTCGTGCGCAGCCTTGGCAACGGCTTCATCGGTGATCGGCTCCGCGCCGGTCCAGACCTCGCTGCGCCGCTTGAACATGGCGAGCTGGTAGGCGGCGCCCATCATCAGCACCACGTTGGGCACGATATTGGCGATCCGCAGCGGCCGCATCGCCTCGACGATCCGGGCGACGTCCTCCATCTTCTTGTGGCGGACGACGAAGGGCTTGTAGACGGGCGGTTGCGGCATCAGCCACATGCCCATTTTCGTCACCACGCCGAAGTTCGACTGGGTGAACAGGCCATCGAGATAGGGCCCGTAGCCCCACTTGAACGCCTGCCAGGCGGACGGATTCTTGGTAGAGCCCATGCCGGTGCGCAGGATCTCGCCATCCGCGAGGACGACTTCCATGCCGCATTGGACCATGAAGTGCTCACCATAGGGCGTGTAACCCACACCGCGGTCGAGCGTGTTGCCAACCGGGCTGGCGATGGGGCCCACGGTCGGCACGTCGATCCACAGGGGGATTTTGTTTTCGACGAGGTAGTCCTTGAGCTGGCGGTAGGTCACGCCCGGCTCGACCAGCGCGGTGCATAGCTCGGTATCGACCGAGAGGATGCGGTTCATGCGCTTGAGGTCGAGTACCATCTGGCCCGGGGCGGCGGTGGTCGTCATGCCGTAGCCCATGTTCTTGCCGGTGGAGACCGGCCAGATCGGCTGACGGAACTGATTGGCGATCTTCACGATCGCCTGCACCTGCTCCACATTCTCCGGGCAGACCGCGCCGACGGGCACATGCTTGCCATAAGGATCGGGCGTGTAGGACTTCTTCCACGGCGACACGGCTTCGGGATCGGCAAAGACCCATTCGTCGCCCACAACCTTGCGCATCGCGGCTACCGCACCCGCAAAATCGCGCTTCTTCACGCCCGGAGCGAGCACGGCCTTGGCCTTGGCCCCCGTGCCAAGGCCCACGGCGGCTGCCCCTGCTGCAGCGCCGCCCAGCAGCGAGCGGCGGTCAATATTCGCGGTCATTGGCCGTGTTCCTTGGGATCAGCGCTGCTCTTCTCGACCCATGCGGCCAAGACCTTGAGTTCGGCAGGAGTGACTTCAGTCGGGCGGAAGGCAGGCATCGCGTTCTGGCCGTGGCGGACGATGTATTCGACCGCCTCTGCCGGAAGTGCCCTCCCCCGGATCACCGGGCCAACGTTCTTGCCGTGGCAATAGCCGCAGACGGCAGCGTAGACCTGTTCGGGGCTGCGCTGCGGCTGGACTTCGCCCAGCTTCTGCGCAGCTTGCGCGGCGCCTGCCAGCGCGAGACCGATGACGAGGATAACCGCGCGCTTCACTGGTATTTCCCCAGCATCATGCCGCCGTCGATCACGACATGGCTGCCGGTCATGTAGTCCGAGGCATCGGAGGCGAGGAGCAGCGCAAGTGGTTTCAGCTGGTCGGTCTCCGCCACGGCGCCGAGCGGCACGATGGCATCCCACGCCTTGCGGGCAACGGGGTCCTTCTTGAGCCAGCCCCCGCCGATATTGGTGACGAACGGCCCCGGCGCGATGGCGTTGATGCGGATGCGGAACTCGGCCAGTTCCAGCCCCAGCGCGCGCACCATGTGCAGCACGCCTGCTTTCGCGGGCATATAGGGCAGGCCAACGATGGGTTCCGTCACCAGCCCTGCGTTGGAGGCGGTGCAGATGATCGAGCCGCCGCTACGGCCATTGGCGCGGCCCGGCTGCTTCATCACACGCACCGCGTTGCTCACGGTGTAGAACACGCCGGAGAGGTTTACCGAGATCGACTTGTCCCAACGCTTGGGGTCGTAGGTATCGACCTGGCCATCAGGATTGCGGTGCCCAGCGGGGTTCCAGAAGCCCGCGCCGGTATCAATCCCGGCATTGGCGAAGGCGATGTCGAGCCCGCCGTAGGCCTTGGCGTGGGCATCAAACGCTGCCGCAACCGCATCGAAGTCCGAAACATCGAGGCGGTCGAAGCGCACTTCATGGCCGGCCTCGCGCAGCCGCGCCGCTTCGCGTTCCGCGCCCTCGCCGTCAATATCGGTCAAGGTGACCATGGCCCCCGCTTCCGCCATCGCCTCGGCATAGGCGAGGCCGATGCCCGAGGCCGCGCCGGTGACGAGCGCGGAGCGGCCCTTGATGTCAAAGCGGTCCAGAATTGCCATTTTTGTTGTATCCTCTCCTGCCGCAGCGGCCTTATTCGGCGGCTTGCGGTTGTCGTTCGCGGTCGATCAGGCGCTGGAGCATGCGGCGCGCGCGGACGCCGCCGCCATCACCGTTCAGGATCAGCGGGCGCAGCTCCCAGAAATCGGCACCGCGCATCAGGCGGTGGCTGTCGCGGATGAGCGGCATGTCTTCCTGCTCGAACGCATATTCGAGCGCACCGCGCATGCCGGCGGTGAACTCTGCGTCGCCGAGCGCGAAATCGCGTGCGGTCGCCCAGAAGTAATGCGTGGTGTCGGGCGTTTCCGGCGTGAAGGCGTGAAGCGAGGGCAGCAGCGTGCAGTCTTCCCGCGGGGTGCCCGGAGGCCCGGCACGGAAATCGAAATAGAGCACGGCGGGGGCGTGCCAGACGACCCAGCCATAGAAATCCTGTTTGACTCCGATGCGCCCCAGCATTCCGCCGATGCCTTCGGAGAGGTAATCGTTCAGGCGGATGTATTCGGCATGGACCGTCTCGCCATCCTGCCAGAACTTGCGGTCGCCTTCGCTAAAGGCCGCCGCCACCAGCGCGGGGTGGACGAAATTGGCGTGGCTGAGATCGAGGATATTGTCGCTGTAGAGCTCGTAGTGCCCTTCCGCGACGGTTGCGCCGCGCACGGCTTCCCACTTGGGATCGGAAAGCCAACTGAAGTCCGGGATGAGTGCGGGATCAGCCTTGTCGGCCTCGCCCATCCAGATCCACAGCAAGGCGTGGCGCTCCACTAGCGGATAGACCCCGAGGCGATTTTCCGGGAGCTGGCCGCCGGGGTGCGGGTTATGGACGCAGGCACCGGTCCCATCGAAACGCAGGCCGTGGTAGGGGCACATCAACGCGCCCTCCACCACCTTGCCCTGTCCCAGCGGCGCGAACCGATGCGGGCACCGGCCGGAAACCGCGTTCGCCTTGCCCTCCCCATCGCGGAACAGCGCGACAGGTTCTTCGAGGAACACGCGCTGCTGGGGCGCCTCGCCCAGATCATCCGCCCAGCCCGCAACGTACCACGCGTTGCGCAAGTATGTGCCGACCGGCTCCGGACCGAGTTTGGGGACCCCAGCGTCGCTCATGTCAGCGGCTCCTCAGAGATAGAGCTGCTTGTTGATCGGGATGTTGTTCTCCCGGCAGTACGTCTCGTAGTGGTTCATGAACCACCACACATCGAGCGTCTCGACATGGTTGCCATGCTCGTCGAAGAACTCGTTGGCGCCCTGCATGTGGAACAGCGCCTTCATGCCGTTCGGATCATCCGTCACGAGCGTGTGCGCTGTGCCAGGCGTTTCGGTGATGAATTCCCCCGGCTTGCACACCCAGTCGTATTCCAGATAGCGGAACGAGCCTTCAAGCCCGATCGCCCAGACCCGGCCGCGGTGCTTGTGCGTGCCGATCACGCCCGGGCCCTTGATCCACAGGATGTTGACGTAGACGTTGTCGCGCACGTCGAACGCCAGGTGCCGGATAGCGGCGTTGTCGCCGAAGGGCACCCACGGGCTCTCGGCTTCGGATGCGCCGACATATGTGCCTTCGACACCCTTGGATTTGATCAGCGCGCCGTAAAGCTCCGGCACATCGACGATCTTGTAGGCGCCCGACGGCGGCGCGGTCATGGTGGCCATGGCTGGCGGTCCCTCAGAGATAGAGCTTGGGATTGATGGGAATGTCATTTTCCCGGCAGTAGGTCTCGTAGTGGTTGATGAACCACCAGACGTCCGAGGTATCGACGTAGGCGCCGGTCTCGTCGAAGAACTCGATCGGGCCCTGCATCCAGCCAAACAGCTTCACGCCTTCGGGATGCTCGGTGACGAGCGTGTGGCTCTCGCCCGGAACTTCGAGGATCAGGCCGCCCGGCGAGGCGGTCCAGTCATACTCCAGATAGCGGACGCTGCCTTCGAGGCAGACCATCACGATGGTCCCGCGGTGAAGGTGCGTGCCGATCGTGCCCGGACCTTTCACCCACAGGATGTTCGAGAAGATCCCCTGCCGCACGTCGAAGGCGAGATGCTTGATCGCGGCGTTTTCGCCGAAGGGCACCCACGGGCTGTCAACGTCGGTCTGCGCGTCGATGTAGCGGCCGCCGGGGCTGAGGCGCGCCACCAGTTCGCGGTGCGCGAAAGGGACATCGACGATTTCCTTCTTCGACGAAGGCGGTGCGGTCATCACGTTCATGGCTTGCGCTCCTTGCTTAGCGGATCAGCGTATCGACATAATCGGCACCGATGCCGACCCGGTCGTAATGCTCGCGCGCGTTCTTGATGTAGTCAAACACATCGAAATGGCCGGTGGTGTTGCCATCGTCATCCAGCCACATCAGCGGGCCGGAGACGACGAAGAACACCTTCATCGGGTCCTCGTGTTCGTAGCAGACCAGCGTGTGGCTCTCGCCCGGCGTCTCGTAGATGAAGTCGCCCGCGGTCGCGGTCCAGTCATGCTCGAGGTAGGCCCACTTGCCGCTGATCGTGTAGGCCCAGATCGGGTGCGGGTGATAGTGGCGGTTCACAAGGCCCGCCGATTTCGACATCAGCACGTCGGCCCACATGTTCTTGGTCGGGCTGATCCAGACGGGCTTGGAGCTTACCGTCTCGCTGATCGGCACCCAGTAGCGTTCGTCGCCCTCGGCAATCTTGGACATGTAGACTTCGGGGAGGCTGCCTTCCCGGAACACCTTGTCGACCGGCTTGATGCCTTTCCAGAACTCGGAATGGGCGGTTTCGGGCATGTCTTTCTCTCCACTTGCCAGCAGGGCGGGAACCTTTCGGCCCCCGCCCCCTGTTATGTCAGCTTCAGAACTTCACGCCGACCTTGGCGTACCACTCACGCGGACGGCTGTAGGTGCCGTAGATCTGGCCGCCGGCAATCTGCGCCTGGCCGGTCACCAGATAGCGGGTGTCGGTCAGGTTGGTTCCGCCGATCGTCAGATCCCAGTGCTCGCCGGGCTCCTTGTAGGTGATCGAACCGTTGAGAATATCCGTGCCCGGACGCTGCAGCAGATACGCGCGCTCGGTATCGTTCCACAGCGACGTGGAGTGGGTGAAGTCCGCAAGAAGGATCAGCTTGCCGCCGTTGGCGAACTTCGCCTCGTAGCGAGGGCTGATGTTGAACTTCCACTTCGGCGTCTTGGGCAGTTCGGCGCCCGGGAACACACCGGCCTGGAACGGGTTGGGCGCAACCTGCGCCGGCCCGAGGACCGAGGTGTACTTGGCATCGAGGTAGCCCACCGAACCCGTGATGGTGAAGCCATCGACCGGCGCTGCGGTCATCTCGAGCTCGAAGCCCTTGATCTTGGCATCGCCCGCATTCTGGATGGTCGGCGAGACGCCCTGCTGGAAGTTCAGCTGGATGCCCTTGTAGTTCGTCTGGAACACCGCCGCGTTGAGCTGGAGGCGGCGGTCGATCAGGGTCGACTTGACGCCCAGTTCATAGGTGGTGGCCTTTTCCTCGCCGAAGCCCGGAGCATAGGGCAGCGGGTTGGAAAGTCGCGTCGTCCAGCCACCGGTCTTGTAGCCCTTCGACCAGCTGGCATAGACCATCACGTCGTCGTTGGGGTGGAACTGGAGGCCGATCTTCGGCGCGAAGTTGTTGAACTTCTTCTGCTGCACACCCGCAACGTAGTAGCGCAGCGGCTGCCCCTGGTTCGGGAACCCGGCGGCAATGCGGCAGGCATCGCTTATCGGATTGATGTTGGCGCAGGCTGGCGGGCCCGCATCGATCCCGGCGAGGAAGTTCAGGATCTTGTAGGTGAGGCCGTTGGCATCGGACTGGAAGCCTTCAAACTCCTTGTCCTCGTGCGTGTAACGGCCGCCCACGGTGATCCCCAGCTTGTCGGTGATCCGGTAATCAACCTGACCGAAGAACGCGTAGTTCTTGGTCGAGAGATTGTTCGGACCATCGACCTGCAGCAGGCCTTCCGCAAAGGTCACGTAGTCATGCAGGTTGCCCGCTTCCTTGAAGAAGTAGGCGCCGAGCACGTAGTTCAGCTTCTTGTCCATGGCATTGCCGAGAAGCTGGAGCTCCTGGCTGAACTGCCACTGGTCGGTGGTGAAACTGGTGTGCAGGAAGTTGAGCGGCGACCCGTCGAGGTCGGTGCCCACGTTCCAGTGGAGCTCACGGTAGCCGGTGATCGACTTGATCGTCAGGCTGTCCGACAGGTCGTAGGCCAGCGTCAGCGAGCCGCCATAGGACTTGAGCTTCGAGTAGTTGTTGCCGTTGGCATAGCTCGTGTCGATGTTGCCGGTGACGAAGCGATCATCATACGGCAGACGGTTGTTGCGCGGATCCGCATCGACATTGACGCCGTAGACGGACGGGTTGTCGAAGATCGAGTTCAGGCCGCCGATGCCGCCGATATAGGCGAACGCGGGCGGACCGCCGCCGCAATCGGTCGACGAAGCAATGATCGCGCAGTTGTAGGTGCCGGCGAAGACCGCTGGGGTCGTCTTGATCAGCGTGTTGGCGATCTGGCTCTGGTCGACATTGGTGTAGTCAGCCGAAAGCGTCGCGGTGAACGGACCCTTGTCGTACTTGAGCTTGCCGCGCAGGTTCCAGTTGTTGTCGCCGCCCTCGGTGCCGAGGCCGATGTTGTTGTAACCGGCTGCCTTGTAGTTCTGGATGTTGGTCGAGGCATAATTGCTCGCACCCGGATAGGCGATGCGCTTGAGGTAGCCGGTGCGGTTCTTGGTCGAGAAGCTGACCGAAGCGCCGAGGCCATCGGCAATTGGCAGGTCGACGGTACCGCGCGTCTGCACGAGGCTGAAGCGGCCGACGGTGACGTCGCCCTTGAACGCGAATTCCTTGCCTGGATCATGCGTGACGATCGAGATCGCGCCGCCGATGGTGTTGCGCCCGAACAGGGTGCCCTGCGGGCCCTTGAGCACTTCGATGCGCTCGACGTCCGGCAGATCCTGGTTCGCACCGACCGAACGGGCGAGATAGACGCCGTCGAGGTAGATGCCGACGCCCGGATCAATGTTGAACGCGAAGTCGTTCGCGCCGATGCCGCGGATATAGGCCGAAAGCACGGCGGTCGAACCGGAGAACGGCGTGCCTGCGTCAAGCGTCACGTTCGGGGCGAGGTTCGAGAGCGCCGCGACGCTCGTCACCGCGCGCTCCTGCAGCGCACTCGAAGTGAACGCCGAGATCGCGATCGGCACGTCCTGCACGTTTTCCGCACGCTTTTGCGCGGTCACGACGATTTCAGCGATGCCGCCTTCGGGGGCAGCTGCGGCTTCAGCCTGGGCTTGCGGTGCGTTCTGCGCAAAGGCCGGCGTGGCCAGCGCTGCGGCGAGCACGGCAAGCGATACCGTTGTTCGTCTCATGTTGCTCTCCCTTTGAGAATGTCACTGCCCGCTTTGTTCACGGACATGCGCATTCGTATGCTTACTCCGCTCCGGACCCATCCGCTTGCACTCAGGCGCAAGAGGATCAGGACTGGAGCGCAAATCGGCCTATCTGCGGCGCCATTCACGAGGTGAAACGCCGAAGCGCTGGCGGAAGGCACGGGCGAAATAGGCGCTGTCGTTGAAACCCAGCTCGAAGGCGACTTCAGTGATGCTCGCCTCGGGCGCGGCGGCAAGCCGCTCGGCAGCGCGGGCAAGCCGCCGTTCGAGGATATAGGCGCTCGGCGTGGTCCCCATGCCGGCAAACAGGTTCTGCACTGTCCGCACCGAAGTCCCGCAGGCCGATGCAATGCCGAGTGTGCGCAAGGCCGGATCGACCAGCTGCGCCTCGACAATCCCAAGCACCTGCCGCCGCAGCGCGCTATCCGCCGTCGGCACCGCCGCCTCGGGCCGCGCCGCGCCGCGCATGGCAAGCGCCACAAGGTCGTAGAACACCTGGCTCACCCCATCCTGCCAATCGGGATCGGCAATCCCTTGCTGGCTTTGCCGCCACAGCGAGAGAAGGAAATCGTGGAACACCCGCGCACCCGGCGTCGCGCCGCTCATCCGCTGGCGAAGCGCATCGTCGATACCGGGGAAACGCTCGGCCAGCGGCGCGCGCGGAAATTCGACCACCAGCAGTTCGTGCGCGGCCAGATCGATCGCATAGGCCTCGTGCGGCGAAGCGATCACGAAATCGCCAGCCCCCAATGCGGTCTCGGTCCCGCTCTGCCGGTGCAGGCTCGAGCCGCGGCACTGCAAGTGCAGGATCAGCCGCTCGTCTGCCGTGTAGCTTGGATCGCGGCCGACAAACGAAGCGGTCGAACGCGGCCGGATCATCGAGAGATCGCCGACCTGCCAGGTCCACATCTCGCCACTGAAATCACCGCTTCTGCTCTTGACGTACGTGCCGCTGTAAACTCGGTCGACCAGCTCGTTCCAGAACGCGAGCCGTTCGGGCGGGGCAATTCCTTCGGTGGCGAACTTCTGCACTGCTGTCATGGCGGGGGCGTCCTTTGCAGCGAAGTCAGGCGGGGACGAGCGCGCGGCGGGCAACCACGCGCGGGGCGGATTCAACAAGGCCAAGCGCGCAGATGCCGGCGAGAATGCACAGCACCAGCATCAGCCAGAGTGCGGCGGACAGGCCGTAGACATCGGCCAATGCCCCGGCGAGGAACGGGCTGAGCACGCCGCCCAGCACTTCGCCGGTACCCATTACCACACCGGTCAGCGTAGCAGTCAGGCGCGGATCTACCGATTCCGAGGGGATCGTGGCCATGAACATCGGGAACAGGCCATTGAGCCCCCACCCGAAGAAGAAGATGGCGGCAAGCACCCAGGCCGAACCGGTGTAGTAGAGCCCGCCCAGCGGCAGGATCACGCCGAGGAAGGCAAAGCCGATCATCACCGGGCGGCGGCCAATGGCATCCGAGATGGCGGGCACCACGAAGCTGCCCAGCCCGGCCGAAAGCCCCAGCGTCGCCATCAGCCAGCCCATCGTCTCCGGCGCAAAGCCGCGCACCTTGGTGAGGTAGAGCGGCATAAATGCCCAGCACACCACGAGGTAGGAAACGAGCAGGACCGAAATGATCGCACAAAGCACCACGTTGCGATGGCGGAAGGCTTCGGACAACGGCACCTTGGGCTGCGCTTCATCAGGCGCTTCGGCAGGCGGTTCGCGCAGGGTGAACCAGATCAGGATCGCGGTGATCAGCCCCGGCGCGGCGGCAAGGTAGAAGCCCTCACGCCAGCCATACGTAGCCGCGACCGGCACCAGCAGCAGCGGCGCAAGGCCCGAGCCCAGCAGGTTGGAGCCGAGGTTCTGCGCCACTCCCATCGCCAGACCGCGCCGTTCGGGCGCCACTTCGCTGACGATCATCGAATGGCTGACCGGCATCACGCCACCTTCCGCCGCGCCCATCAGCAGGCGCGCGCCAAGCAGCATGAAGAACGAAGATGCCAGACCTGAAGCAAACGAGCACAGGCAGAAGGCAATTGTCGCGACGACAACGACCGGCTTTTTGGAGCCGAGCTTGTCCGATATCCGCCCGACCGCGAGGCCCGAAAGCGCCCACGTCAGCGAGAGCGCAGAGCTGAACATGCCCACCTGCGTGTTCGACAGGTGAAGATCGGGCTGCACATAGGGCATCAGGAAGTTGAGCGCATTGCGGTCAAAAAACAGGATGCCGAAGTTGAGGCTGAGCAGCCCGACAACCCAGGCCTGATACCCGCCACTCGCGCGCTGCGAGGCGTCCACGCTGGACGTCGGCGAAACCGCGCTCACAGGAACGGCCTCACGGGATCGGTCTGGCCGTCCCAATCCTGCGCCGCCTGCCATTGTGCAGTGAAGAAGGTGTTCATGCCCTCGGTCGCCGGGATCAACTCCAGGAAACCGGGCCCCGCCGGATCCACGTTGTCGAGATAGGCGACCGAGCCGCCGGTCGGCACCGGCGCGCGGAAGGCCAAGGTGTGGCCGCGTTCCAGATAGCCGGGCAGCGCCGCATCAACGTCCTCGAACGCAATGCCGAAATGATGGAAACCGAAGCCCCGCTGCTCGATCGTCTCGCGGTAGACGGACGGGTGATCGTCGAGCGGCTGGATCAGCTCGATCTGCATGTGCCCGGCAAAGCCCATCGCAATGGCAACATCGGCCTCCGAAGGCGCGCCGCGATAGACTTGTCCTTCGCCCAGAAAGTGCTCGAGCAGGAAGAACGGCCCCGCCCCAAGGCCGCTCTGGAAATGGGAAATCGCGGCGTGGACGTCCGCAACGACGAACGCGGTCTGCACCACGCCCCCGATGCGCTGTCCAAAGCCCAGTAGCTGCGCCATTTCCTCTCGATCCCCTTCCATCTTGCCCGCCGCTGTTTTTCGGTCAGGCGTTTGCTCGCTAGAGCGTAATCACGACCTTGCCGAACAGAGCACTCGACGACTGGTAGCGATAGGCATCCAGCGCCTGTTCGATGCCGAACGTCCGGTCGATCACCGGCTTGATGCCGTGCGCATCGATGAAGGCATGCAGGCGGCTCGCCATCCCGCGCGAACCGACGAAGATGCCGCGGATCGAGCCACCCTTGAACATCAGCGGATGCGGATTGGTATCGCCTTCGCGCGTCAGCACGCCGATCAGCGCGATCTCGCCATTGAAGCCGACCGCCGCGATGCTCTGCTTGAGCGTGCCCGCGCCGCCGACTTCGACGACATGATCCACGCCGCCGCCCGCCAGCTTTGCTGCCGCTGCGCCCCAATCGGGCACTTCCCGGTAGTTCAGCGTCTCGTCGGCACCGAGCGCCTTCACCCGGGCAAGCTTCTCATCGGAAGAACTGGTCGCGATCACCTTCGCGCCC
The DNA here is from genome assembly GCA_964413325.1 of uncultured Novosphingobium sp. Classification (GTDB taxonomy): domain Bacteria; phylum Pseudomonadota; class Alphaproteobacteria; order Sphingomonadales; family Sphingomonadaceae; genus Novosphingobium. The sequence goes on from CAYPRK010000001.1 coordinate 588,828, forward strand.
GCAGCCTTGGCGATCTGAAGTGCCAGCAGCGAAACCCCGCCAGTGCCGAGCACCAGCACGCTTTCGCCCGGGCGAACCGGGTGCGGGCCTTCCATCAAGGCATTCCACGCCGTCACGCCGGCGCAGGGCAGGCAGGCCGCTTCCTCGAACGAGAGGCTGGTCGCCAGCGGCACGACGCCGTGTTCGGGAAGGACGACGAGGTCCTGCAGCATGCCCGTCGCTGGCGGAGCACCAAGCGCAGGACCGGCGTCGGGTTTCGGAGGACCGTCGAGCCAGTTCTGGAAGAACGTACCGGCGACCCGGTCGCCCGCCTTCACCGACGTCACGCCCTCGCCCACCGCGACGACTTCGCCTGCGCCATCAGACAGCGGCACGGTATCCACCGCCACTGTTCCGCCCATGTAGAAGCCCTGCGGGATGATCTGGTCGCGGAAGTTCAGCGAGCAGGCACGAACGCGCACCAGAACCTCGCCGGGGCCTGCCTGCGGTTCGGGCACATCGCGCAAGATCATGTCGTCGAGCGACGACGCGCCTGCCCGGATCACCCACTGCCGCATGCTTCAAGCCTCCCCATTTATCTGTGTGCGAGTGTCGCACAGCGGGGCGCTTATTTAATCAGCAACACAAACAGATTTCACATGGTGCAATCAAAACCAAAGCCGGGTGCAAGCACCTGATCAGGCGGCATTTCCCGCAATGGGCGCGCTGATCGACTGGGTAGCTACCGCGCGTCCGATCGCTTGCGCGGTCTGGTGCAGCGCCTCAAGGTGGCGGTGCATCACCGCTTCGTCGGTTCCGCGCTTGGCCGGCCAGGTGAGGTTGATGGTCGCGATCGGTGCGCCGTTCGCCATGATCGCCACCGCCATCGAACGCCGCCCGTCCCGCAGCACAAGCTGCTTCGAGCGGTCCGGCCATGGGTGCAGCGGTTCACGCAGCGCATAGCCCCGCTCGCGGGTCTCGGCGAGAATCGTGCGCAGATCGTCCTCGCTGCCGGGCGCAGCATCCTTGGGCCGCAGCCGCGCGATGATCGCCTCGCGCTCCTGCTCGTCGCAGGCCGCCAGATAGGCGCGGCCAGTGGCGGTGTGGATATAGGAAAGCTTGACGCCGACCGGGCCAAGAATGGCGGAATCGAGCCGGAACAGCGGGCTGTTGGTCTCCAGAATCTCCATATGATCAAGCCGTGGAACGCCCAGCACCGAAGGCCAGGCCACCTTGGTCGAGAGCGCTTTCATGTAGGGCGAGGCGATCTCGGCAATATGTTCGACGGCGCTGCCGGTGCCCCGCGCGGCCGGCCCCAGATGCGGGAGATAGGCCCCATCGGCGAGGCGCTGCCAGATCAGCCCCTTGCGGCCCAGGGTCAGCAGCATGCGCAGCAAAGTCGCCTTGGGAAGCTTCAGCGCCTGATGCAGTTCGTGGAGGCTGACCGCGCGGCGCGCCTGCACCTCGATCAGCACATCAAGCCCGCGCTCCAACGCGCGCACTGTCTTTACCTTGCGTTCCAGCATCGTCTCTTCCCGGTGCTTCTTTCGCTGCATGGCATCGACCGGCCCGTCAGCGTGTTTCACCTTATGCAACGCGCCCATTGCATACCGTGGTGCAAAGTCAACCGCGATGTCGCACTCTTGGGACAGGGAGAGCGAGGGACAACCATGGCCGATACGACCAAACCGAGCGTCATGCTCATCGTGACGCAGGACACCAAGGAAGAGGAAGCGCGCTTCGTTCGCGCGGTGCTGGAAGCCGCCGGCGTGCGCGTTGTGCACCTCGATCCCAGTGTGCGGCGCACTGTCGGCGGCGCGGAAATCTCGCCCGAGGACGTAGCGGCAGCGGCCGGCATGACCATCGAGGAAGTGCGCGCGCTCGGCCACGAAGGCAAATGCCAGGACGCAATGATCCGCGGCTCCATCGCCGCAGCCCACGCCTGGAACGCCAGGGACCCGATTTCCGGCATCCTCGCGGTCGGCGGCTCGATGGGCTCTGCGCTTGCGGGCGCGCTCATGCAGAGCTTCCCCTACGGCCTCCCCCGCATGATCGTCTCGACGATGGCTTCGGGTTTCACCAAGCCTTACATGGGCGTGCAGGACATCGCGATGATGAACGCGGTGACCGACATTTCCGGCCTCAATTCGATCAGCCGCGATGTGTTCCGCAATGCGGCCAACGCAGTCGCGGGCATGGCCAAGGGCTATGATCCCAAGGCTGCAGCGGAAAAGCCGCTCGTTCTCGTCACCACCCTCGGCACCACCGAGGCGAGCGTGAAGCGCATTCGCGAGGCGCTGGAAAGCGATGGCTGCGAAGTCATGGTGTTCCACTCCTCAGGCGCGGGTGGCCCGACGCTGGACGGGCTGGCCGCGGGCAAGGACGTCGCGCTCGTCCTCGATCTCTCGCAGACCGAAATCATCGACCATATTTTCGGCGGCCTCGCCGATACCGGTCCGGATCGCGGCCGCCCCGCCCTCCTCAAGGGCATCCCGACGATCCTCGCGCCGGGCAATGCGGACTTCATCATCGGCGGCCCCATCGATGTCTCGCGCGAGCAGTTCCCCGGGCGGCGCTATCACGAGCACAACCCGCAGCTGACGGCCGTGCGCACGACCTTCGAAGACCTCAAGAAGCTCGCCGACCACCTCGCCGCCAATGTGCGCGACGCCAAGGGCCCGGTGCGCGTGTTCACCCCGCTGCACGGCTTCTCCAACCATGACAGCCCCGCCGGTCACCTGATGGACCCGAGCGTGCCGCCGCCGTTTGCCGAATACCTGAGGCAGGTCATGCCTGCCGAGGTTCCGGTCACCGCCATCGACGCGCACTTCAACGACACCGCATTCTCGGACGCCATCATCGCCGCCTCGCGCGAGATGCTTGGCCTCACCAAGGCCTGAACGGACCTCCCGATGAACGAAGACCTGCCGCTGACCGCCGAAGACATTGCCGAAATCGCGGCGATCATCGAGGCATCGCCCTACCGCGAGCTTGACCTCTCGACCCGCCGCTTCCGCCTGCGCCTCGCACGCGGCGATGGCGCGGAAACCGGCCTGACGCAGGAATGGCAATGGGCCGGAAGCGCACCGGAAACCGCCGCTACGGCAGACGCCGAGCACAGCGCCGATCCCGATGCCGTACCGGCGCCGCTGCCCGGCACATTCTACCATGCGCCGCAGCCTGGAGCCCCGCCGTTTGTAGCGGTCGGCGATGAAGTCGGGCCCGAAACGGTCGTCGGCATTGTCGAGACGATGAAGCTGATGAACCCGGTCCACGCCGGGCGCGCTGGCACGGTCGCCGAAGTCCTTGTGCCCAACGCGACGATGGTCGCCAGGGGCCAGCCCCTGATCCGGCTCGCCTGAGCGCAAAGGCCCTGAACCCATGATCCGCCGACTATTCATCGCCAATCGCGGCGAAATCGCGCTTCGCGTGATCCGCACCGCCAAGGCCATGGGAATCACAACGGTGCTCGGCGTCTCCAGCGCCGACGCAGCCTCGCTTCCCGCGCTCATGGCGGACGAGACCGTGCTGCTCGGTCCCGGGCCTTCATCGCAGAGCTACCTCGCCATCGAGAAGGTTGTCGCCGCGATGGTCAGCGCAGATTGCGACGCGGTGCACCCCGGCTATGGCTTCCTTTCCGAGAACGCGACTTTAGCCAGGGCCGTGGCCGAAGCAGGCATTCGCTTCGTCGGCCCTGACATAAAGACGCTCGAAGGGATGGGCGATAAGCTTGCAGCCCGTGCATTGGCGCTGGAAGCAGGCCTCCCCGTCCTGCCCGGCGGTGAGGCGGCAACGCGCGACGCCATCCACGCCCGCGCAACCGAAACAGGCTTCCCCCTGCTCCTCAAGGCCGTGGCTGGCGGCGGCGGCAAGGGCATGCGCCGCGTCGACCGCGCCGAGGAACTCGATGCGGCGCTCGATATGGCGCAGGCCGAAGCGCAGGCCGCATTCGGCAACAACGCGGTCTACGTCGAGCGCTTCGTCGCCAATGGCCGCCATGTCGAAGTGCAATTGCTCGGCGATGGCACCCATGCGATCCACCTCGGCACGCGCGATTGCTCGATCCAGCGCCGCTTCCAGAAGCTCGTCGAGGAGGCCCCTGCCCCCGCGATGCCCGCAGAAGCACGCGCCGGTATTGAACATGCGGCCGTACGCCTTGCGCAGCATATCGGCTATCGCGGCGCGGGGACGGCAGAATTCCTCGTCGATGCGACGGACTTCTCGTTCTATTTCCTCGAGCTCAATGCCCGCATTCAGGTCGAGCATCCGGTGACCGAAGCGATCACCGGCGTCGATCTGGTCGAGCAGCAGTTGCTGGTGGCGTCGGGCAAGCAGCTGACGCTCACGCAAGCGATGGTCCGCCCGGTCGGCCACGCCATCGAAGTGCGCATCAATGCCGAAGATCCTGACGCCGATTTCCGCCCCGCGCCGGGCCGGATCGCCCGCGCCGCATGGCCCGCCGGGCCCGGCATCCGCGTCGACACGCATATCGCGGCGGGCGGTGAAGTGCCGCCGTTCTACGATTCCCTGCTCGGCAAGCTGATCGTCCACGGCGCAACGCGGGAGGAAGCCGTTGCCCGGCTGCAATCCGCCCTTGCCCGCATCCGCATCGAAGGCGTGCCGACCACCGCCGGGCTCCATGCCCGCATCGCTGCTGATCCGCGCTTCGCCGCTGGCGGCGTCGATACCGGTTTCCTGACAGGACTTGCCCAATGACGACCTTGAAACTGGTCGACGTGACCATGCGCGATGGCAACCAGAGCCTGTGGGGCGCCACCGGGCTCAACACCGCGCATATGTTGCAGGCCGCCGCGCTCACCGAGGCCTGCGGTTTCCGCGCGATCGACTTCACGTCTTCGAGCCACATGGCCGTCGCCGTGCGCTACTTCCAGAACAACCCGTGGGAGCGCCTGCGCCGCATGTCGTCCGCCATGCCGACGACGCCGCTGCAGTTCATCACCACCGGCCTGCGCTTCATCGCCTGGCAGCAGGCGGACCCGGAGTTCATGCGCCTCGTCTACCGCGCGCTGCAGGTGAACGGCGTCGGCCGCTTCGTGCTGCTCGATCCGATGCACGAAGTGCCAGCGGTGATCGAAGCGGCGCGGCTAGTAAAGGAAGAGGGCAGCGCCGAGGTGATGTGCGCGCTCACCTTCACGCTCTCCGAATTCCACACCGACCAGTTCTATGCCGATTTCGCCCGTGCCGTGGGCCAGAGCCCGGACATCGATCTGTTCTACATCAAGGACCCGTCTGGCCTCCTCTCGCTCGACCGCGTCCGCACGCTGGTTCCGGCGGTCAAGGCCGCCATCGGCAACCGACCGCTCGAAATCCATGCCCATACCACCATCGGTCAGGGCATGCTCTCCAGCCTCGAAGCAGCCAAGCTGGGTATCTCCGCAATCCACGTCGGCATCGGCGCGGCAGGCGATGGCTCCTCGCTGCCCGAGGCAAACCGCATGCTCGCCAACCTCGACGAGGCCGGCCACACCGTCGACATCGACCGCGCCGCGCTGGCGAAGCTGACGTCCTACTGGAACCGTGTCGCGCTGGCGGAGAACCTGCCCTACGGGCAGCCGCAGAACTTCGACGCCAGCTTCCTGCGCCACCAGATCGCGGGCGGCGTGATGACCACCACCGCTCGCCAGCTCGCCGAACTGGGCCTCTCGGACCGCCTGCCCGCTGTCATCGCCGAAACCGAGCAGGTGCGCGCCGAGCTTGGCTATCCGATCATGGTCACGCCGTTCCCGCAGATGGTCATGAGCCAGGCGCTGTTCAACGTGATCGGAGATCGCCGCTATGCGCAAGTTTCCGATCAGGTGATCCGCTATTGCCTCGGCAAATTCGGCAAACCGACTTCGCCCATCGACAAGCATGTGCTCGCCGCGATCATGGATCGCCCCCGCGCGCGGGAGCTGGAAAACGAGCCGACGTTCCCCGCGCTGGCCGATCTGCGCCGCCAGTTCGGCCACGCCATGCCGGATGAGGAATTCCTGCTGCGCGCGGTGATGCCGCCCGAACAGGTCGATGCGATGCTGGCCGCTGGCCCCTCGCGCGCCACCTACACCCCCGAGGCCGCCCCGGTGATCGCGCTGCTCAAGAAGCTTGCTGCGAAGCCCACTGCGCGCGACCTCATCATCGAGCGCGGCTCGTTCCGCCTCGCCCTTCATGCCGGAGCCGATCTGTGAGCATTTCCCCCGAATACGCCGCGCGGCTCAAGGACGCCGCCGGTTACATCTTCGACATGGACGGCACGATTGCCCTCGGCGATGCGCAGAGCGGCGGGCACAATGCCCTGCCCCATGCTGTCGCGCTGCTCGAGGCGCTGAAGGCGCGCGGCACGCCTTTCGTCGTGTTCACCAATGGCACCGCCAAACCGCCCGCCGCCTATGCCGCTTCGCTGCGCAAGGCCGGGTTTCCGGTGGACGATGCGCAGATGCTGACCCCCTCCTCCTCGACCGCCGATTGGCTTAAGCGCAGCGGCATCGGCAAAGTGCGGGTTCTGGGAAACCCCGGCTGCCGTGCACCGCTCGATGATGCCGGGCTCGATGTGGTTGGGCCGTCTGACGAGGCCGAGGGCGTGGAAGCCGTCTACACCGGCTGGTTCCGCGAGTTCGATTTTCCCGCGCTCGAAGCTGCCTGCGATTCGCTGTGGAAGGGCGCCAGGCTGCTGACCGCGAGCAACGTGCCGTTTTTTGCCACGGCCAATGGCCGCGCCATCGGCGCCAGCTATCCGATCAACGCAATGCTCACCGCGATGACCGGCAAGCGCCCGCGCATCCTCGGCAAGCCTTCGCGCGTCGCTTTCGATACGGCCCGCTTGCTGATGGGGCTGCCCAAGAGTGCGGCAAAGCAGATGATCGTCGTTGGCGATGACCCGGCGCTCGAAATGCGCATGGCCAATGCCGTTGGCGCGCTGTCGGTCGGCATGGCGACGGGGATCATGGCAAAAGGTGCCGATCTTCCCGAACGCGACAGGCCAGCGGTTCTGCTCGACAGCCTGCAGCCGCTGCTGGACCTGCTCTAACGCTTCTTCGCAGTCGGCGCGTGGAAATCGGGCGGTTTACTTGCCACCCAAGCGACGAATTTCGCGATCACCGGATGTGCCCGCAGCGCGTTCACATCGCCCCCGATCCGCGCCAGTTCGCCATTGCTGAACTGCGCGTGGAGCGTGCGGTGGCAGATCGGGTGGACGGCGACGGTCACTCGCCCGCCCCGGCTCTTCGGCACGGGGTGGTGCCATTCGATCTTGCGCCCGAGGGGCCGCTCGCAGAGCCAGCAGGCCTCCGCGCCACGCCTACTCGGTGCCCTGCGGCTCGTCAGTCACCCGGCCCGCCCGCCACAGATAGAGGCCTGCACCGATGATGATCGCTGCGCCCAGCAGCGCGGTTGCATCTGGCGTTTCATGAAACAGCAGCCAGCCATAGAAGCCGGCCATGATCAGCTGGAAATAGGTCATCGGCGCCACCGTAGCGGCGCCAGCGCGCGAAGTTGCCATGTAGATCAGCGCATGTGCGCTGCTTCCCGTGATGGCGATCATCGCGCTTTTGCCGACGACGCTCCACGGCGGCGTGCCGACATGCAGGATCGCGATGCCGCTGAAATGGCCGATCACCGCGAAGGCAATCAGGAAAAGTGTCGAGAAAATCGCGACATTGACCTGCATCGAAAGCGCCGAGCCTTCCCCCTGCACGGCCCGGTTGCCGATGATCAGCAGCGACATGCCCATCGCGGCGAGCAGCGGCAGCATGGCCGCCGGGCCGATCACCGCGAAATTGGGCCTGAGCACGATCAGCACCCCAAGGAACGCGACGATGCTGGCGATCCATGTCTCGCGCCGCATCGGCTCCCCGATCAGAATGGAGGCAAACAGGGCGGTAACCATCGGGCTGGTGAAGGAAATCGCAGTTGCTTCGGCAATCGGCATGATCTGCACGGCAGTGAAGAACGTCGTGGCCGAAAAGGCGACACCAAACCCGCGCGCAGCGTGCCAGCCCACTTTGGTCATGCCAAAGCCCGCCCAGCCCTCGCGCCACAGCAGGATCGCGCCGAGCCCCAAGGTGCCGAACACATAGCGCAGCGCAGCAATCGCGGGGCCAGGCCAGAGCCCGGCCATCGATTTGACCAGCGTGTCACCCGTCGAAAGGAACGCGAAACCGCCGAGGGCGAATAGCAGTGCCGCCGCTTCGCTGCGCTTTTCTGCCAAGTGTCTCAAGCCCCCGGTTGCGGCGCAAACGGTTGTGCGCGGCGCACGGGCTTGTCAACGCGGCATTGCGCCGCGTTTCAATTTGCCGGGCGCAACTCGCGGAACACAAGGGTCTGCATGGCGATGTAAACGCCTGCGGCCAGGAACGGCACGAGGATGGCTTGCCCCACCAGCGGGGTGAAGCCCGCCTGTGCCAGCAGGTCGAGGGCGACAGTGTTGACCGCGCATTGCCCGGCATAGACCCCCAGAAAGCGGGGCAGCAGGCTAAGTTCGCTCCGCGCGAAGACGAGGTGGCCGATCGAGCGGAAGTTGAACAGCGCGCCGAGCGCCGTCATGCCGACAACGGCCCAGAACTTTGGTGCACCGGCCAGAATGAAGACCGCGAACAGCAGATAGCCTACAGCGGTGTTGAGCACGCCGACCAGAATGAAGCGAAGCCAGCGGGGAAGCCTTCCGAACATGCAACTCACCTTGGCCGAACACGGCAAATTATCCGTTAATGGTTCGCCGACTAGACTGGCAAGGGCAAAGGGGTTGGGTTAGCCAAATCGAATGAACGGGTCGATGACAGGCGCAGTCGCCATGCCGGAAGCGCAGACGGCGGCGCGTGCCAGCCTCGCGGTGGATGGCGGCGCCGTAATGGCGATGATCGCGGCCTGGCTGGCCTGCGATCAATTGCTCCTGCTCGCCTATCTCGGCATTGCCTCGCCCCTGCTGGTCATCCCGGGCCTTGCGGGCACAATCTGGCTCACCCTGCTGGTGCGCCGCGGCGGTGCGGCGCTAGGCCGGATACCCCTCACCAGGCTCGGCCTGTGTCTGCTCATTGCGCTCATCGTGCTGGTGCTCGGCGGCGAAGGGCGGCTGTTCTATGCCAATATCGACTGGCAGGTGCGCGATGCCGTGCTGCGCGACATGGCGGTTAACCCCTGGCCCTTTGCCTATGTGGTAGACGGCACACCCACGCTGCTGCGCGCACCGATCGGCATGTATCTGCTCCCCGCGCTCGCGTGGAAGGCTTGCGGAGCGGCCGCTGGCACCGCCGTGCTCGTGGCGCAGAACACTGCACTCATCGGCAGCCTGCTCGCGCTGGGTTCGCTGCTGTTCGAGACGGCGCGCGGACGTGTGCTCGCCTTGCTGACCATGCTGGCGTTCGGCGGTCTCGACATCGTCGGCCATGCCATCGGACAGCAGCCGATGATCGATCATCTCGAAAGCTGGGACCCCGGCCTGCAGTTCAGTTCGATGCTCACCCTCGCCTTCTGGGTGCCGCAACACGCCTTTGCGGGATGGCTCGCGGGGCTGCTCTACCTGCTCCACCGGAAGGGCCGGGTGCAGCTGGGCGCATTCCTTGCCGTTCTGCCGTTGACCGCCTTGTGGTCACCGCTTGCGCTGATCGGCGCGCTGCCGTGGGCCGCGCTTGCCGGTCTGACCTGCCTGTGGGAGCGGCGACTGCGGCTTGCCGATGTTCTCGTGCCCGCGCTCGCCACCCTGCTGGTGGTGCCGGGCCTCGCGTTCCTCGCCGCAGCCGGGGATGACGTCGGCATGCGCGCCTATCCCATCATCCCGGTGCTCTATGTGCTGTGCATAGCGGTGGAGGTCGTGCCGTGGGTCATCCCGGCGCTCGCGCTTCGTGCGCGCTCGCCGTTTGGCTGGTCGGCGCCGCTGCTGGCCGCCGCGGTTCTGGTCGCGGTGCCCTTCATCCAGATCGGCTGGTCGATCGACTTCATGATGCGCGCAGCGATCCCGGCCCAGACCGTGCTTGGCGTCCTCATGGCGGACGGACTTGCCCGCACGGCCCGCTGGCAGGCTCCGGGCTGGCACTGGTTCATCGCGGCGATGCTGTGCCTTGCCTCAGTGACGGGCCTTCACGAAATCCGCCGGGCGCTGACCTTCCCCGCCGTCGGCGGCGGCACCTGCACCTTCTTCAAGGCGTGGGACCAGCAGTTCCTCCACTATCCCAAGAACAGCTATCTCGCGCCCCTGTCCAAGACACCGCACTGGCTGGTCAGGCAAGTCACGCTCGTGCCGATCAGGGAACCGGACCGCTGCTGGGATGGCGACTGGATTCGACCGAGCGGCGTCTGATCACTTGCGCGAAACGACGGCGAACAGCGACAGGCCAATCGGCATGTCGACCTTGCCCAGAATATGCCGCTCCAGACCGAACACCTTCTCCAGCGCGCCATTCAGCAGCTTGCCGGGGATTGCATCGAGCGCCGCATGCCGTCCGGTCAGGCGCTGTGCCTGCCGCTGCAGCCACGCGACGGGGAACAGCAGGCTGTTGAAATAGCCGATCCGTTCGACCTTGAGCCCCGCCCCCGCGATGCATTGCTCCAGCGAGCGACGTGTATAGCGCCGGTGATGATGATGGATGACGTCATGCTCAGACCACAACGAAGGCACCGCAGGCACGGTCAGCACCAGCTTGCCGTTGTCGCGCAGCAGGCCGCCAAGCCGCTGGAGCGAGGCCTCATCCTCTTCGATATGCTCCAGCACATCGAGCAGCGCGATAAGGTCGTAGCTGCCGTCGGCCCGCGCAACCTGATCGGGCAGTGCGCCGAAATCGATCTCCGCGACCTGCTTTGCCGCCGCCTTGGCGCGCGCGGCGGGGTCATACTCGAACGCGTCGAGTTTGCCGTAGCGCGCCAGCAACGCAAGGTTGCCGCCCGTGCCGCAGCCGGCCTCGAGCACCTTGGCCCCGGCCGGCGGACGCGCGAACCGTTCGATCAGGCTGGCAATGATGCGGCGACGAGCGACAAACCACCAGTGCTTGTCCTCGACTGCGCTCATGCTCTCATACGCTGTGGGGTCCACGCAGTGTCCTCATGTACTAGGCTGGAAGGGCCGGGGCTGCCGCCGCTCCCTTCGGAATCGCTTGTCCCTTCGACGATATAGAGCGGCCGCTGGCGCACTTCCTTGGCGATGCGGCCGACATATTCACCCAGGATGCCGATGCTGAGCAGCTGGATACCGCCCAGCATCAGCACGCTGACCATGATCGAGGCATAGCCCGGAACGTCGATCCCGGTGCTCAGCGTGTGGAAGATCAGGAACCCCGCGTAGGCAAACGCGATCAGCGCGGTCACCCCGCCGACGTACGTCCATATCCGCAAGGGCGCGGTGGTCGAGGCTGTGATGCCATCGATCGCAAGGCCCCACAGGCGGCGGAACCGCCACTTGGTTTCGCCAGCCTGGCGCGATGCGCGCGAATAATCGACGGTGGCGACCTTGAAGCCGACCCACGCGAACAGGCCCTTGTTGAAGCGCGCCGTCTCACCCAGGCTGTTGACGGCATCAACCACCGTCCGGTCGAGCAGGCGGAAATCGCCGACGTTCTCGGGGATCGGGGTTTCCGAAACCATGTTGATCGCGCGGTAGAAGCCGTTGGCGGTCAGGCGCTTGAAGCGGCCATCGGTCGAACGGTCAACGCGCCGGGCGTTGACCACCTTGGCCCCCGCCAGCCATTCGCGCACCAGTTGCGGCAGCACTTCGGGCGGATCCTGCAGATCGACGTCCATCGGCACGACCGCCGCGCCCCGGGCGCGCCGCATGCCGGCCGCCAGCGCTGCTTCCTTGCCGAAATTGCGTGAAAGGCGCACGAAGCGCACCGCCGGATCGCGCTCCGCCAGCGCCTTCAGAATATCGGGCGTGCGATCGCTGCTGCCATCATCCACGAACAGCAACTCGGCCTGCGCCCCCGGTCCGATCGAAGCGAGCGCGCGTGCCAGATGCGGCTGGACCGCGTCGACAAAGCTATCGATGCTATCCTCTTCATTGAACACGGGGATGATGATGGAAAGGTGCATCGCTCAGTCTTCTCCGCCTTCAACTCTATGCAACTGTAGTTAATCATTGGTAACCTGCCCAGCCATCTGGCCCGGGAAAAGCGCCATAATCCGGGCAATTCGCATCATTGGCGGCCTGATTTAGATTTCCTGAAGGTTTCGGCGATATTCACCACGCATCGGAAGGTCGTGCTGACCATTGTTGGTCCACACATCTCCGTCACGAGAACAGGGAAATCTGCATGAGCGCATTTGGCCGCAAGTCCGGAGTCAGCGGGGGCAGCACTGCCATGCGCCCGTCGTTCGGCGTGGCGCGTCCGATGAAGTCGGGCGAAGGTTCGGCAGCACCGGTCCCGGTGCCGATGGGCGGGGAGCAATTCCCTCCGCTCCCGAACATGGACGTCGCTGACACCGGAGCGAAGGACAAGTCGGACGCGATGACGCGTCTGGCCGACCGCATCAACGGCGTGAACGAGGGCAATTATCAGGCCGAAGGCTTCGAAGCCTCGGTCCACAAGATCAAGGAACAGGTGCTCCCTCGCCTGCTCGAACGCGTCGACCCCGAAGCAGCGGCCACGCTGACCAAGGAAGAGCTGTCCGAGGAATTCCGCCCGATCATCATGGAAGTGCTGGCCGAGCTCAAGGTCACGCTCAACCGGCGCGAACAGTTCGCGCTCGAAAAGGTGCTGATCGACGAGCTGCTCGGCTTTGGCCCGCTTGAAGAGCTGCTCAACGACCCTGAAATCACCGATATCATGGTCAACGGGCCGGAGCAGACCTACATCGAAAAGAAGGGCAAGCTGGTCATCGCGCCGATCCGGTTCCGCGATGAAAGCCACTTGTTCCAGATCGCCCAGCGCATCGTGAACCAAGTCGGCCGCCGCGTCGACCAGACCACGCCGCTGGCCGACGCCCGCCTCAAGGACGGCAGCCGCGTCAACGTGATCGTCCCGCCGCTGTCCCTGCGCGGCACCGCGATCTCGATTCGTAAGTTTTCCGAGAAGCCGATCACGCTCGACATGCTGCGCGATTTCGGTTCGATGTCGGACAAGATGTGCACCGCGCTCAAGATCGCGGGCGCCTGCCGCATGAACATCGTCATCTCGGGCGGTACCGGTTCGGGTAAGACGACGATGCTCAACGCCCTGTCGAAGATGATCGACCCGGGCGAGCGCGTGCTGACCATCGAAGACGCGGCCGAACTTCGCCTGCAGCAGCCGCACTGGCTGCCGCTCGAAACCCGCCCGCCGAACCTTGAAGGCCAGGGCGCGATCACCATCGGCGACCTTGTGAAGAACGCCCTGCGTATGCGTCCTGACCGCATCATCCTGGGCGAAATTCGCGGCGCGGAGTGCTTCGATCTGCTCGCCGCGATGAACACTGGCCACGATGGTTCGATGTGTACGCTCCACGCCAACAGCCCGCGCGAATGCCTTGGCCGTATGGAAAACATGATCCTGATGGGCGACATCAAGATCCCGAAAGAAGCCATCAGCCGCCAGATCGCCGAATCGGTCGATCTCATCGTGCAGGTGAAGCGCCTACGCGACGGTTCGCGCCGCACCACCAACATCACCGAAGTGATCGGGATGGAAGGCGATGTGATCGTGACGCAGGAACTGTTCAAGTTCGAGTATCTCGACGAGAACGAGGACGGCAAGATCATCGGCGAATTCCGCCCCTCGGGCCTGCGCCCCTACACCCTCGAAAAGGCGCGCCAGTTCGGCTTCGACCAGGCGTACCTCGAGGCCTGTCTCTAAGATTGGCCTCTCTGATCTAAAGGCTTGATCGGCATGTCCCCTGCCCTATGGCGGGAGGCATGCCGACCCGCCAACGACCGATCTATGCGCTGGGCCTTCGCCTCCTGGCGATGCTGGCGCTTTCGGTCATGCTGCTCTTGGTGAAACTCACCGGCGAGCACGGCATTTCCCTTCCCGAAACCCTATTCTGGCGGCAGTTTCTGCCCGGAATCGCCTTGCTGAGCTGGCTGGCCGCTCGCGGTGAGATTGGCCGTCTCTATACCAGGCGCCCCCTGATCCACGCCCGCCGCGCTCTGATCGGCGGCCTCGGCATGTTCCTGACGCTGGGCGTGGTGCAGATCCTGCCGCTGGCCGAAGCGACCGTGCTCGGGTTCACCGCCCCCATCTTCGCTGTCCTGCTGGCAGTCGTCCTGCTTGGCGAGAAAGTCGGCGCATGGCGGTGGACTGCGGTCATGCTCGGGCTTCTGGGCATCGTCATCATCGCCGGGCCAGACCGGGCGCATCTCCCGCTCAACGGTCTTGCCACCGGTATCGGCGCGGCGTTCATGGTTGCGCTGATCTCGATCCAGCTGCGCGATCTCGGCCGCACTGAAGAGCCGGTGAGCATCGTGTTCTGGTTCTCCGCCTTCTGCGCCCCGCCCATGGCGCTGTTCATGCTGTGGACCGGGCTGCCGCACCACGATCTCGCCGGCTGGGCGATGCTCGGCGGGATCGGGGCGACCGGCCTTGCCGCCCAGCTGCTGATGACCGCCGCGCTGCGCTACGGCAGCGTCTCCAGCGTGATCGTGATGGACTATTCGCAATTCGGCTGGGCCACGCTGTGGGGCTGGCTCGCGTTCGCCCATGTTCCTCCGGCGCAGACATGGATCGGTGCGCCTGCCATCATCGCCGCCGGCCTGATCATCGCCTGGCGCGAGCAGGTGCGCGGCAGCGCCGCCGGTTCGCGGCCCCCCGCCGCCTGAGCCCCCTCCCACTATCGCCAGCTAGGCGAGAATTGCCCGAAAGGGCATGCCGCGCGGCGAGTGGCGAGGAAAACACAATGACCAAAGACGCGGCGGGCGGCTTCAACTTTGTTGTCGTAGGGAGCGGTGCGGCGGGCCTTGTCGCCGCAATCACCGCATCGAAGCTGGGTCTGCGCCCGCTGATCATCGAGAAGGCCGATGTCTGGGGCGGCACGACAGCGACGTCGGGCGGCGTGCTGTGGGTTCCGAACAATCCGGTGATGGAAGCCGATGGTTCGCTCGAGGACCCGGCCACCGTGCGCACCTATGTCGACGGACTGCTTGGCGAAACGGATGAACGAAACCGCGCCAAGGCCCATACCTTTCTGGAGACGGCACCTGCGATGGCGCGCATGCTCGCGGACGAGGGAATTCACTGGATCCGAAGCCGCACCCACCCGGATTACTACCCGGCGGTGAAAGGCAACGGCATTGGCCGCACGCTCGAATCCGCCGAGTTCGATGGATCGGTGCTGGGCGCGCGTTTCCTGACAATGCGCAATGCCGGGCTCGATATCCCGGCGCTCAGCAGCGACCAGTTCGGCACTGTCGCACTGGCAAAATCGCGGCTCGGGCCACTCGTTGAAACCGCGCTGACCGTGGCGCGCTACAAGCTCAAGCGAATGCTCGGAAAGAAGCCGCTCGGCAATGGCCGCGCGCTGGTCGCTGCGCTCATGAAGATCGCGGTGGACCTCGGGATCGAACTGCGCCTGTCGACCGCGATGGTCAGCCTCGTTCAGGATCACGGCGCGGTGACCGGCGTTGTCGTCGACGGCCAGAACGGCCGCAAGACCCTGCAGGCCCCGGCTGGCGTGGTGCTGACTGCAGGCGGCTTTTCCCGCAACACCGCCTTGCGCCAGCAATTGCAGGGCCGCGACCGGGTCTGGCCAAACGCCATTCCGGAGGATCGGGGCGATGCGCTCGCCGCTGGCCTGGCAATCGGCGCCGACCATGAACGCACTGACGACAGCTGGTGGATGCCCTCGATCCAGATCGACGATCACAGCAACGCCCTCGCCCTCGGCCTGCGCGCGCTGCCGGGCAGTCTTGTCGTGAACGCCGAGGGCCGCCGCTACATGAACGAGGCGGCGTCCTACATGACGACTGGCCGCGTGATGTTCGAGCACGGCGCCGCGACGAGCCAGCACTGGCTGATCATGGACGGCAAGTTCCTCAAGAAGTATGTGTTCGCCGAGCTATCCCAGCAGCGCGTCCGCGAGCGGATGCTGCTTCAGGGCACGCTCAAGCGCGGCAGGACGATTGCCGAACTTGCCGAAGATTGCGGCCTCCAGCCCGCGGCCCTCGAAGCCACAGTCGCCCGCTTCAACGCCTTCGCCAAGGCTGGGCGCGACGAGGACTTTGGCCGGGGCAACACCGCCTATGATCGCCACTGGGCCGATCCCGCCCACAAGCCTAATGCCAGCCTTGGCACCATCGAGAACGGCCCGTTCTGGGCGGCCCTTATTCGCCCCGGCGATCTCGGCACCAACGGCGGCCTCAAGACCGACCAGCACGCGCGGGTGCTGGACACATCGGAAAAGCCGATCACCGGCCTCTACGCCGCAGGCAATTCGGCCAGCTCTCCCTTTGGCCGTGCCTATCCTGGCGCCGGCGCGACCATCGCGGCGGCGGCCACCTTCGGCCACCTCGCCGCCATCCACGCCGCCAAGCGCTACAGCAATGCCCGGGGGCCGTTCAGTTGACCTGCCGGTCCATGCCTTCCCAGTAGGGCTCGCGCAGGTTGCGCCGCAGGATCTTGCCCGAAGGATTGCGCGGCAGCGCCGGGATCACGTCGACCGACTTGGGCACCTTGAACCCGGCGATGCGCTCACGCGCCCACGCGATGACGCTCGCCTCGTCCACCTCGCAGCCTTCACGCGGCACGACGCAGGCCTTGACCGCCTCGCCCCAGCGCGCATCCGGCACGCCGATCACGGCGACTTCCGCCACCTGCGGATGGCCATAGATCGCGCTTTCAACTTCCGCCGGGTAGACGTTCTCGCCGCCCGAGATGATCATGTCCTTGATGCGGTCCTGGATGAAGACATAGCCGTCCTCATCCATATAGGCGGCGTCCCCGGTGCAGACCCAGCCATCGCTCGTGAGCGTCTTGGCGGTTGCTTCGGGCAGCTGCCAGTAGTGCAACATGTTGGCCGCCGAGCGCGTCTGGATTTCGCCCACGGTATGGCGGGGCACTTCGTTGCCTTCGCTGTCGACAATGCGGATTTCTACGCCGGGGGATGCCTTGCCCGCAGAGCGCATGCGGGCATTGCCGCTGAGGTCATGGTCGGACGGCGGCAGCACCGCGATCGTGCCCGTCGTCTCGGTCATGCCGTAGCATTGCATGAACGAGGCATTGGGGATCGTCGTGACGGCCTGCCGCAGCAATTCGAGCGGGATCGGCGCAGCGCCGTACATCACATACTTGAGGCGGGTGAAGTCCGTCTCGGTCGCCTTGGGATGCTGGATCAGCATTTGCAGCGCGGCGGGCACGATGAAGAAGCGGGTGATCCCCTGCCCGATCGCGTCGAGCGCGCCGTCGGCGGTGAACTCCGCCTGCACAATGGCCCGCACGCCCGCGCAGAACGCCATCGTGCCAAGCCCGGTGCCGCCGATATGCGCGCAAGGCATGCAGACGAGGATCGCCTCGTCGTCGGCCCACTCGGCCCATGGCAGTCCGGCATCGAGCGCAGGCGCGCGCAGGCCCATGAAATTGCGCTGGCTCAGCACCGCGCCCTTGGGCCTGCCCGTCGTGCCGGAGGTGTAGAGCTGCAGGAACGCCGTGTCGGGTTCCGCTGCAGTGACCGGATCGGCGGGGTGGGTCGGAATTGCCGCACGGGCCGCCGCTTCCTCGATGACCTCGGGGTGCTGCGGAGCCTCGGCGGCGAGTTGATGCGAGACGGCCTCGAACCCCTCACCCGCAAAGACCAGCTTCGCGCGCGTGTCCTCAAGGATATAGGCCATTTCCGCCGGCGCCAGACGCCACCCGATCGGCACCATGACCACGCCGATGCGCCCGCAGGAGAGCAGCATCTGGAAATAGAGATCGCAGTTCTTGCCGATCCAGGCGACCCGGTCGCCCTTGAGCACGCCATGTGCTGCCAAAAAGGCGGCAAAACGCCGCGAAAACGCCTCGATATCGGCGTAGGTCGTGATGCGGCCGTCCTGCTCCTGCGCCACTGCATCGGGCTTTTCCTGAGCCCAGTGGCGGAAAAACGCATCAAACGTCTCGAAACCTGCCGTCTCGCGCATATGGCCATCCTTTTCCCGGTGCCGCTGGTTGCGGGCCTGCTCAGTCGGCGTTCACCTTGCCGGTGGCAGGGACGCATCGACCGCGGCAAACCCCGCGACTTAACCACGCGATTAAAGGGACAAGACCCATGGTACGCAAGGTGATTTTTTCCATCGCCCTCACCGGCATGATGCTGGGCATGACGGCCTGCAAGACGGTGAAAGGCCTTGGCGGCGATATCCAGTCGGTCGGCCAGGCCGGATCGGATGCCATTCACAAGAAGTGATGATCAGACGTTGCTGAGGCCTTCAGGACGCTCGCCGAACAACCGCGTGTAGCAATCCATCGCATACCTGTCGGTCATCCCGGCCATGAAGTCAGCGATGTGACGGCTGCGTGCGGGTTCGGCGGCCGGAAGGCTTTCCCGCCAGCTTTCCGGCAGGTTTCCCGGCGCGCTTCGGTAGGTCTCGAACAACCGTGCGATCACGGCCCGCGCCCGGTTCGCCGTCTCGACCTGCTCTTCGTGCAGATAGAGCGTCTTGTACATGAAGCTCTTGAGCGTGCGCTCCTCCGCCGCCATCGCGGATGAGAAACCGCAGAGCGACCGGCCCGCCGCCCGCACTTCGCCCGCGCTCAGCACACCGCTGTCCTTCAGGCGCTTTTGCGTTTCGCCGATAACGTCATTGACCATCCGCCCGATCTGCCCACGCACGAGTTCGCGCAGCAGCCGATCGCGCGGTGCGCCCGGAAATCGCGCTTCGATATCGTGCCACTGCACTTCGAGCGAGGGCAGCGAGAGCAGTGTGTCGAGCGTCAGGAAACCGGCGCGCAGCCCGTCGTCGATATCGTGATTATCATAGGCGATGTCGTCCGAAATCGCGGCGACTTGTGCTTCGAGCGAAGCATGCTGCGCAAGATCGAGTGGGAATGCGGCATCCAGCTCAGTAAGCGCCCAGGTCGGCTGGTAGACTGGGCCATTGTGCTTCGCGAGGCCTTCGAGCAGCTCCCACGACAAGTTGAGCCCCTCATGGCGCGGATAGGGGCTTTCAAGCCGCATGAGGACGCGCAGCGTGTTGGCATTGTGATCGAAGCCGCCGCAGGTCGCCATGGCTTCCTCGAGCGCGTCCTCGCCGGCGTGGCCGAACGGCGGATGACCGATATCGTGGGCAAGACAGAGCGCTTCGGTCAGGTCCTCGTCGAGCCCCAGCGCGCGGGCGATCACGCGGCCGATCTGCGCGACTTCCAGGCTGTGGGTCAGCCGCACGCGGTAGTGATCGCCGTCGGGCGCGATGAACACCTGCGTCTTGTGGCGCAGACGGCGGAAGGCAATCGAATGGATGATCCGGTCGCGGTCGCGCTGGAACATGCTGCGCGGCCCGCGCGTGGTTTCGCCTGCGACAGCAAACTCGCGTCCGCGCGAGTGTTCGGGATCACAGGCCCAAGGTGCGCGGGTCATGGCAACTGGGCCTGCATGCTGGACGTCAAACCTCAAACCGGAAGGGAACGCGCGCGCCCTAGCCGGGCTTGCGCTCCGGCGCCAGACCGCTGGCGCACAGCAGCGCCGAACCGACCGTAACCTCGATCAGTTCCCGGTCACCCACGCGGCGCACGGTCATCACATAATCGGCAATCGAGCGCTTGGGCGATTGCAGCGCCTGCAGCTTGCGCAGCTGGCCCAGGGTCAAGCGGTCAGTCATCCGCTCGGCCATGCAGGCAGCGTTGGGCTGCGAAAGGCCCGCATCCATGAGGGCGGAGCGGACGCGCCCTTCGGCCAGCTTGGCCGGCGTGCAGGCGGTGAGGATAGCAAGAGCGGCGACAAGCGTGGCGACGCCGGCGCGGACAGTCATTCGAGTTCACTCCCGTTAAGCCGGACCGGGCCGCGCCCCATCCGGATGGACCATTCATGCCAAAGAAACGCGGCCACGAATACCGCAAGCAGCAGCGCCATGGAAACACGCGCCGTTTCGGCATCCGCCCAGTTGGCGGCAATGATCGAAAAGCTGAGGCCAAGTGCCATGATCGGAACCAGCGGATGCAGGCGGATGCGGAAATGCTCGCCCAGAACGCCCGCCTTGCGCCCTGCAATCACGGCCAGACCGAGCAGAAGGTATTCGGAGAAATTGCCGCTGGTGAGGAGCACGAGACGCCGCTCGCCAAGGAACGTGCAGAAGCCGCCGACGATCAGCAGGACTGCCAGCGCCCCAGTCGGTGCGCGCGTGCGCGGGCTGACAATCCGCAGCACGCGATTGACTGGCGCGAGAAACACGCCGTCGCGCCCCAGCGCATGGAGTTGCCGGGAAAGCGCCATCATCACCGCGATCGCACCGTTGAAGATGGCCGCGATGATGCCGATCGAGACCAGCGACGTGATGAGCGGACCGGTCGTTTCCTCAAGGAAATGAGCCATGGGTGCTTCGGCGGCAAGCGTCGCGTCGACATCGTCCAGCGCAAGGATCATGATGACCACCGGCACGGAAATGACCACCGCCGCGATCAGGCCTGTCCATGCGACCACCGGCCCCATCCGGCGCTTCGCATCGAGCATGTCCTCGGCGAAGAAGGTCGCCCAATCGGCTCCGGCAGACATCGACGCCCCCGCGATCACGGCTAGCGCGATGCTGGCCGCCGGTGTCGCGGCGAGGCCCGCGCCGATGGACGCGGAGACCGGATGGAGCACGAGCGCGAGGTTCGCGGCGTGGAAATGCGTGAGCGCTGCGTAGGAAAGCACTGAAAGCGCGATGATTTCGACCACGAGGAAGGCGGCAATCACTCTCGCGCCGCGCTTGATCTGGGCGGCGGCAATCAGACCGGCCAGCCCCAGCGTGGCCAGCGCGGCAGCATCCTGCGGCATCGATGGCATAAACAGGCGGATGTAGGGACCCGTTCCGGTCGCGAAAAACGCCAGCAGCGGGAACAGGATTACCGTGCGCAGGATGACGAAGGGAAACGTCCAGCGCGGGCCGAGAATGGTGTTGAGCGCCGGGTAGACACCGCCTGCGCCGGGATAGCTTGCCGAGAGTTCGGCAAACAGCAGCGCCATGGCCGAGGCCAGCACACCGCCGCCGATGAAGCCGATCGCGGCTCCGGTTCCCGCCATGTGCAGAATGGCGTTGCCGCCGATGAAGACTGAAAGGACCGGAGAAAGCGCCGAAATCGTCAGCAGGAAGACTTCGCCGGGCGAAAGCACCCGAGCGAAGCTTCCTGTCTGAGGCGGCGGAGCCGCTGGTTCGTGCGGCTCCACGTGGGCTGGCTTAGTGCGCCAGCGCCTTGTTGATGTCCTCGACCATCTTCTTGGCGTCGGCGAGAAGCATCATGGTCTGGTCCATGTAGAACACGTCGTTGTCGACACCGGCATAGCCGACACCGCCCATAGAGCGCTTGATGAACATGACCGTCTTGGCCTTGTCGACGTCGAACACGGGCATGCCGTAGATCGGCGAGGACTTGTCGGTCTTCGCCGCCGGATTGACCACGTCGTTCGCGCCGATGATGAACGCGACGTCGGCCTGCGCGAACTCGCCGTTGATGTCTTCAAGTTCGAAGACTTCATCGTAGGGCACGTTCGCTTCGGCAAGCAGCACGTTCATGTGGCCGGGCATGCGGCCCGCGACCGGGTGGATGGCGTACTTGACGTTGACGCCTTCCTTCTTGAGCAGATCGCCCATCTCGCGCAGCACGTGCTGGGCCTGCGCCACCGCCATGCCGTAGCCCGGGATGATGATGACGTTTTCGGCTTCCTTCATCAGGAAGGCCGCGTCTTCCGCCGAGCCGCGCTTCCATGGACGCTGCACCTTGGCGCCGCCACCGGCGGCCACTTCTGGTGCCGCGCCGAATCCGCCCGCGATCACCGAGATGAAGCTGCGGTTCATCGCCTTGCACATGATGTACGAGAGGATCGCGCCCGACGAGCCCACCAGCGCGCCGGTGATGATCATCGCGGTGTTGTGGAGCGTGAAGCCCATCGCCGCCGCGGCCCAGCCCGAATACGAGTTAAGCATCGAGACGACCACCGGCATGTCCGCGCCGCCGATCGGGATAATCAGCAGGAAGCCGATCGCGAAGCTGAGCGCGGTGATGACCGCGATCACCCACGGCGCCTGATCCTGCGTGAAGTAGCCGACAAGGCCGAGAATCGCGAGGAGCGTGCCGAGGTTGATGGCGTGCCGCCCGGGGAGCATGATCGGCGCACCGCTCATGTTGCCGTTGAGCTTGAGGAACGCGATGACCGAGCCCGAGAAGGTGATGGCACCGATGGCAATGCCCAGGCCCATCTCGATCCGGCTCTGCACTTCGATCACCCCGTCCGGCCCGGCAATGCCGAACGCGATCGGGTTGAGGTAGGCGGCAAGGCCGACGAGCACCGCGGCCAGACCGACCAGCGAGTGGAAGGCCGCAACGAGCTGCGGCATGTCGGTCATCTTGATCCGCCGCGCGGTCACGAAGCCGAGGCCGCCGCCGACTGCGATGGCGCCCGCGATTTCAGGCAGGCTGGCAAGCCCGTGTGTCGCCAGAGTGGTGACCATGGCGATGGTCATGCCGACGATGCCGTAGCGGTTGCCCGCACGCGAGGTTGCCGGGCTGGAAAGCCCCCGCAGCGCCATGATGAACAGGACGCCGGCCACCAGATAGGCGAGCATCGCCCAAGGAGGAGTGGTGATGTGTTCCATCACTTCTTCTCCTTCTTCTTGTACATCGCAAGCATGCGCTCGGTGACAGCGAAGCCGCCGAAGATATTGACCGAGGCCAGCACCACGGCGCCAAGGCCCAACCACTTCGAGATAACCGAACCCTCAGCCGCGCCGGCGACCAGTGCACCGACGACGATGACCGAGGAAATTGCGTTGGTGACCGCCATCAGCGGCGTGTGCAGCGCCGGTGTCACCGACCAGACCACGTAATAGCCCACGAAGCAGGCCATCACGAAGATCGACAGGATTGAAATGAAGTCCATGGTCTAAGCCCCCCTCACCCGAGCAGTCGTTCGTTGACGACCTTGCCGCCCTGCGTCAGGCGGATGGCATTGCCGATTTCCTCATCGAGGACCGGTTTGCCCTGTTCCTTGTCCCAGAACGCGGAGAGGAAGTTGAACAGGTTGCGGCTGAACAGCGCCGAGGCGTCTGCAGCCAAATGCGTCGCGGTATTGGAATAGCCGACGATCTTGACGCCGTGCTTTTCGACGACCTGATCGGCGACCGAACCTTCAACGTTACCGCCCGATGCGACGGCGAGATCGAAGATCACCGAACCGGGCTTCATCGTCGCGATCTGCGCATCGGTGATCAGGCGCGGAGCCGGCCGACCCGGGATCAGCGCGGTGGTGATCACGATGTCCTGCTTGGCGATATGCGAGCTGACCAGCTCGGCCTGCGCCGCCTGGTACTCGGGGCTCATTTCGGTCGCGTAGCCACCCGCGCCCTCGCCCTCGATCCCCGCGACGTTCTCGACGAAGATCGGCTTAGCGCCGAGCGACTGGATCTGCTCCTTGGTCGCCGAACGGACGTCCGTCGCCGAGACCTGCCCACCGAGACGGCGCGCCGTCGCGATGGCCTGCAGACCGGCCACGCCGACGCCCATGACGAAGACCTTGGCCGCACTGACAGTGCCCGCCGCCGTCATCATCATCGGGAACGCACGGCCATATAGGTCCGCCGCCACGATCACCGCCTTGTAACCGGCGAGGTTCGATTGCGAGGAGAGGATGTCCATCGACTGCGCACGCGTGATGCGCGGCATGAATTCCATCGCCAGCGCTTCGAACCCGCCTGCCGCATAGGCATCGACGCGCTCGCGCTTGCCGAACGGATCGAGCCCGGCCACGACCCACGCGCCGGGATTGGCCCCCGCCAGCAGATCGACTTCCGGCCCCTGCACGCCCAGCACGATGTCCGCGCCCGCAGCCGCACCACTCGCCACGATCTCTGCGCCCGCAGCCTGATAGGCCTCGTCGCTGATCGACGCTGTCGTGCCTGCCCCCGCTTCCACGCGAACGGCTGCGCCGAGACCGATGAACTTCTTCACCGTCTCGGGCGTCGCCGCCACCCGGTTCTCACCGCCGGCCCGCTCGCGCAGGACAGCGATCGTTGTTGCCGCCCCCATTCGCGCGCTCAGGACGCGATGAGCGCGACGACGCCGAGCACGATCACGGCGATCACCGGAGTGGCGATCTTGATCATGCCGACAAAGCCTTCGTAGGTGGCCGTCGCTGCCTTGATGTTGTTCCCGGCATTGTTGGTGGCGCCCATGACAAACCCTTCCTCGTTACGTTTTAAACGACCAATTGACCGCATGCTCTAGCGGCGGCGCAATCCCGGCTCAAGGGGAACCGGTGGTTTCGCACTTAATCTGGTCTTTACCCAAATGGGCTAGACCCCGGCACTATGCAAAAGGACCGGGAAAGCCATGGCAGAGCCCACTGATCGGCTGCTCATGCTGATTGACGACGAACCAGCACAATGCCGCCTCATCTCTGCGCTGGCGGCGCGTGAGGGATGGCGCACGATCATCGCCCGCGATTCCGAGACGGCCATCGCCACGCTCGGCACGCGCCAGGGCATGCAGCTCGATGCAATCATTCTGGATCAATGGGTTCCGGGCGACGAGGCCTGCGCGCTGATTGCCGAACTGAAAGCGCGCCGACCCGCGCTGCCGATCCTGATGATCACCACCAGTGCTTCACCGCTGCTCGCCGTCGAGGCGATGCGTGCGGGCGCTTCGGACTACCTGATCAAGCCGGTCGCCCCCGATCGGCTGCTCCAGGCGCTGCGCACGGCGACCCGCCGCGAGGAATCGCCCGAAGAACTGCAGCCGCTGACCGAGAAGTTTACCGGCACGCTCGATTTCGATTCGATGATCGGCGCCGCACCCGGTTTCCGCGCGGCGCTTGCCGTTGCCGCGAAGGCCGCACGCACGCAGAACACCGTGCTGATCGAAGGCGAATCCGGCACCGGCAAGGAAATGCTGGTCCGCGCCATGCATGCGGCAAGCCCCCGTGCCAAAGCGCCCTTGCGCATCGTCAACGCTGGCGGGATCCCCGCCAACCAGATCGAATCGGTGCTGTTCGGCCACGAGAAGGGCGCCTTCCCCGGTGCTTTTGAGCGCCACGTCGGCGCGCTCCAGCATGCAGACGGCGGCACGCTGGTGATCGACGAGATCGACCGCCTATGCCTTCCGGCACAGCATCGCCTCGCCCAGTTCCTCCAGCGCGGCGACATCCAGCCTATCGGCGCGCGCCACAGCTTCCGGCTCGATGTGCGCGTGATCGTCTGCAGCAATGCCGACCTTGGCGATCTGGTCGAAGCGCAGCTGTTTGATCATAGCCTGCTCGAGGCGCTGAGCGTGGTCCATGTCCACCTTCCCGCGCTGCGCGAGCGGGCAGGCGACATTCCCGCGCTAGCCCGCCACTTCCTGACGCGGATCGGCGAGCAGCCGGGCCTGCGTCCGCTCGGCATCACCGACGGCGCGCTGGCCCTGCTCGCGGCCTACGACTGGCCGGGCAACGTGCGTCAGCTGCAGGCAACCCTGTTCCGCGCGGCGGTGTTCTGCGACGGCGAAGCCCTCACCGCGCAGGACTTCCCCCACCTCTCGAACATGCTCGGCGAAGCGCCGCGCACCGCGCCGAGCGGCACCGAAGGCGCGGGCGTCATGCTCTATTCGTCCGACGGCAACTTGCGCCCGCTCGACGAGATCGAAGCCGACGTCATCCGCCTCGCCATCGGCCACTACCGCGGCCGCATGACCGAAGTCGCCCGGCGCCTCGGGATCGGGCGCTCGACGCTCTATCGCAAGCTGTCCGAGCTCGGGATCGATAACGTAGCCTGAAGCCCTCTCGATAATGGCAGCGTTGCTCCCCCGCGCCGGACTGTTAAGTCTTGGCGCGGGCAGGCGCAGGACCGCCGGGAGGAGAGCACTTGATGGCCGGGCTAAAGCTGCTGGAAGGCATTCGCGTCGTTGATCTGACCAGCGTGGTGTTCGGTCCTTATGCGACCGAGACGCTCGCCGATCTCGGTGCGGACGTGATCAAGGTGGAAGTTACCGGCGGCGACATCTTCCGGCACGCCGGCAAGCCCGCTGCGACGCCCGGCATGGGGCCCTGCACGCTCAATCTCAACAAAGGCAAGCGCAGCCTCGCGCTCGATCTCAAGAGCGCGGAAGGCAAGGCCGCGCTTGCCGCGCAGCTCGCCGAGGCAGACGTCTTCATCCACAACGTGCGCGGCAAACCGATCGAGCGGCTTGGCTTCGGCTATGAGGATGTGAAGGCGATCAAACCTGACATCATCTACGTCCACTGCACCGGTTTTGGCTCAGGCGGCCCCTATGGGGACCTGCAGGCCTATGACGACGTGATCCAGGCTGCGACAGGCACGACCAACCTGCTCAGCCGCGTCGATGGCAATCCCGTCCCGCGCTTCCTGCCCTCGCTGATCGCCGACAAGGTCTCCGGGCTGCACGGCGCTTATGCGGTGATGGCCGCGATAATCCACAAGTTGCGCTTCGGCGAGGGACAGTTCGTTGAAGTGCCGATGTTCGAGAGCTTCGCGCACTTCATGATGCAGGAGCATCTCTATGGCCTGACGCTGGTGCCGCCCAAGGAGCCGGCAGGCTACCCGCGCCAGCTCGATCCGTTCCGCCAGCCCTTCCCGGCCAAGGACGGCTATGTCGTGATCGTGCCCTATACGCCCGACGCGATCGACACGGTGATCGAGCTGCTGGAGGCCCCGGAACTCGCCACAGACCCGCGCTTCATCGACTACCCCTCGCGCATGCGCAACATCAGCGAGTTCTACGCGGAAATGGCCAAGCGCACGCCGAAACTGACGACGGCGGAGTGGGCAGCGAAGATGGCCGAGCACCAAATTCCTTGCATGCCGGTGCGCGATCTCGACGATATCACCGAAGATCCGCACCTCAAGGCGGTCGACTTCTTTCAGACCCGCACACACCCGACCGAGGGCGAGTATCTCAAGATGCGCAGTCCGGTGACGTTTTCGGTCGGCAGTTTCGAGGTGCAGCCCGCACCGCGCATTGGCGAGCATAACGAGGCGCTGGGTGCGCCTCCGCTCAAGCCCCGAGCTGGCTGAAGTCTGTCAAGGCCGCATCACGCAGGCCTCGCCAGACGCGCAGAGCCTGCACCGTCTCGGCCACATCGTGGACACGCACCATCTGCGCGCCAGCCTCGAAGCCCTTGGCCGCGAGCAGCAACGAGCCGCCGAGCCGCTCGTGCGCCGGTGCCTCGCCCGAGAGAGCGCCGATCATCCGCTTGCGGCTCGCCCCCAGCAGCAGCGGCTGGCCGAGCGCATGGAACAGCGGCAGCGCGTTGATCAGCGCAAGGTTTTCGGCAAGCGACTTGCCGAAACCGATGCCGGGATCGAGCAGGATCTTCTCGCGCGCAATGCCCGCGGCGACTGCCGCATCGCGCCGTTCGCGCAGCGCATCGAACACATCGAGCACCACGTCGGCATAGTGGCCGTCAGCATGGAGGTCCTTCTCGCCGCCGGGCGCATGCATCAGGATCACCGGCACGCCGCTCGCGGCGACGACGTCCACCGAACGGGGATCGTGGCGCAGTGCCGAAACATCGTTGACGATATGTGCGCCCGCCGCCAGCGCTTCCGCGATCACGGTGGAGCGGCGGCTGTCGATGGAGATGGCCGCGCCGCTGGAGGCCAGCTTGGCGATGACGGGGACGACGCGCTTGACCTCGTCGCCTTCCCAGACGGCTGGAGCGCCAGGCCGGGTGGACTCTCCGCCAACGTCGATGATCGCCGCGCCCGCTTCGAGCATGGCAGACGCGTGTTCGAGCGCGGCTTCGGGCTTGTCGAGGAACTTGCCGCCATCGGAAAAACTGTCCGGCGTGACGTTGAGGATGCCCATGACTTGCGGCTGATCGAGCCGCAGCATGCGCGCACCGCATGTCAGTGCGCCATGAACGGCCTTGAGATTGGCCCATTGCGTCTGGGCTTCCGCCGCAAGCGCATCGGGCAGCGCTGCCAGCACATCGCCAGCCTCTTCAGCGTTGAAGCGGCGCCGGGAGAGGACCTGCGCACCCTCGCGCAGGATCAGCGCAAAGCGCGATGCATAGACCAGCCCGCCGGCGAGACGGATCGCGCCGCCCTCCTCGCTCTGTGGGCTATCAGTGAGGCCAATCGGGCGGATGTAGAGCTTCTGCGCCATGCCCGCGCTCTACCGCACGCGGCGGCGCGCGGCGAGGCGCATGGCGCGCAGCAGCACGGCCTTGGTCCAGCGCGCGTGGCAGCGCAGCACCAGCGGATCGGGCAGCAGGCCCAGCAGCGGCAGCATGTCAGTCCTCGACCGCGAGCAGATAGAGCTGGCGCAGCGCATCGAGCGGCTTGACCTCGCCTTCGTGCTCGATGTGCCAGAACGTCCAGCCATTGCACGATGGCGCGCCCTGCACCGCCGAGCCGACGCTGTGGATCGAACCGGTGGCGGCATCCGCCATGACCGAGCCATCGGCGCGCACGCTGGCGTTCCACCGGCGCTTGCGATCGAACAGCTGCGCGCCGGGTGCGATCATGCCGCTTTCGATCAGCTGACCGAACGCAACGCGCGGGGCACTGCGCTTGCTCATCATCGTGCTGAGCGCACTCTCATCGAGCGGCAGCGCCGCAGCAATGCGTTCTTCGGCGACCGCAATGTAGCTTTCCTCGCGCTCGCAGCCAATCCATTCGCGGCCAAGGCGGCGCGCCACCGCGCCGGTCGTGCCAGTGCCGAAGAAGGGATCGAGCACGACGTCACCGGGATTGGTCGTCGCCAGCATCACCCGGTAGAGCAGCGCTTCGGGCTTCTGCGTCGGGTGCGCCTTGACGCCGTCCTTGCGGATGCGCTCGGGGCCGCCGCAGATCGGCAGGACCCAGTCAGAGCGCATCTGCAGTTCGTCGTTGAGCGTCTTCATTGCGCGGTAGTTGAAGGTGTATTTGGCCTTCTCGCTGCGCGAGGCCCAGATCAGCGTTTCATGCGCATTGGTGAACCGAGTGCCCTTGAAATTGGGCATGGGATTGGCCTTGCGCCAGACGATATCGTTGAGGAGCCAGAAGCCGAGATCCTGCAGCAACGCGCCAACGCGGAAGATGTTGTGGTAGGAACCGATCACCCAGATCGCGCCATCGGGCTTGAGCAGGCGGCGCGCTTCGGTCAGCCATTCGCGGGTGAACCGGTCATAGATTTCGAAGCTGGCGAACTTGTCCCAGTCATCGGTGACGGCATCGACATGGCTGCCATCAGGCCGCGCAAGGTCGCCGCCCAATTGCAGGTTGTACGGCGGATCGGCGAAGATCAGGTCGATCGAGGCGGAGGGCAGTTCGCGCATGCGTTCGATGCAATCGCCGCGCAGTATCTGCCCCAATGGCAATGCCAGTTTGCTGACGGCTGCCGCCGCATGCCCTCGCAGCGCACGCGCCGCCGTCTTCGTCTGACGTTCCTTTGCCAGAACCACCATTGCCGCCTTGTCCCCTGCTGATGCAGCCCGACAGGTGAATCATCCGGGACTCGCCGTCAAGCCGCGACTCGCCGGATTTCGCCGAGTCGCAGCATCTGGAAAGGCGAGAACGGAACGAGTCCGAAACTAGATATGGAGTCTGCCGAATCCGGACACACGCCATATCTGGTGGGTGTGACGAGCCGGATTCGCCTGCGAAAAAAGTTTTCGCGAAGGCTAGCCGATAACAGCGGCCACCGGCGCGAAGCTGCGCCGATGGTGGGGGCTGGCGCCATGCTGACGCAGCGCGGCCAGATGCTCTGCGGTGCCATAGCCCGCGTTGCGTTCCCAGCCATAGTGCGGGAACTCCGCCGCCGCCGCACGCATCAGGCGGTCGCGGTGCTCCTTGGCAAGGATCGAGGCGGCCGAGATGCACGGTTCTGTGGAATCGCCTTTCACAATGGCGCGGGCCTGCCAGCGCCACTCCGCACAGTGCCTTGCCGGGGTGATGTTGCCATCGATCAGCGCGATATCGATCTCGCTTCCCACCAGCTGGCGTTCCAGGGCAGCAACAGCGCGAGTCATCGCCAGCATGGTCGCGGCGAAAATGTTCAGCCGGTCGATCTCCTCGACATCGGCCACACCCAGCGCCCAGTGGCAGGTTGCGCAAATCAACGGTTCGAGCTTCGCACGGCGCGTACCGCTCAGCAGCTTGGAATCGGCCAGACCCTGCGGCGGCTGCGGACCCAGCACGACTGCTGCCGCGACCACTGGCCCCGCCAGCGGACCGCGCCCCGCCTCGTCCACGCCGACGACCAACCCTCGGTTTCCGGCGCTGACATCCACGCCGTTCGCTGCCATGGTGGCTGCCATGAAAAGATCAGTCTCATCGCGTTTAGCCATGGCCGTCCTCATCCCCGAAATAGCGGGCAAGCTCAAGCAGGCCGGGAGCGTCACCCGTGGCCTTTGATCCTACCCGCGTCGATTGCTGGATCTTCGATCTCGACTACACGCTCTTTCCGCCGGCCTGCGGCCTGTTCGGCCAGATCGATCAGCGCATGGGGCAGTTCATTGCCAATCTGCTTGGCTGTGATGCGACGGAGGCAAAGCGCATCCAGAAGATGTACTTCCACGATCACGGCACCACGCTCGCCGGCCTGATGCACTACCACGCGATCGATCCGCGCGAATTCCTCGATTACGTCCACGATGTCGACATGACGGTGCTGGCAGAGGCCCCTCGCCTTGCCGAGCAGATCAAGGCGCTACCCGGCCGGCGGCTGATCTTCACCAACGGCGACCGCCCTTATGCCGAACGGGTGCTCACCGCACTTGGCCTCGATGGCTGCTTTGAGGGCATGTGGGACGTCATCGCGATGGACTACAAGCCCAAGCCCGAACCCTCTGCCTACCACGGCCTGATCGATGCGTTCGGGTTCGATCCGGAGCGCGCGGTGTTCGTCGAGGATTCGGCGCGCAACCTCCCGCCCGCAAAGGCGCTCGGCATGCAGACCGTATGGATCGACTGCGCCAGCGAATGGGGCGACCGCGCCAAGGACGATGCCGCAATCGACCTTGTGATCGACGATCTGCCGCAGTGGCTTGAATTGCTATCCGGAGAGCTTGCGGGCGGCCCCTCGCTCGGTTAGGCCCCGCGCTCTGATTTCCGGGAGCCAAGAGCCATGACCGCAGAACTGCAGGCCGCTATCGAAGCTGCGTGGGAAGACCGCGCCAATGTGACGCCTGCCAGTGCGGCGGTGCGCGAAGTGGTCGAGGCCGCACTCGAACTGCTCGATGGCGGCAAGGTGCGCGTGGCGGAGAAGGTGGACGGCGAGTGGACCGTCAACCAGTGGCTCAAGAAGGCCGTGCTGCTCTCGTTTCGCCTCAACGACAACGCGGTGGTCGAACAAGGCGCTGGCGGCGCACCGGCTTACGACAAGGTGCCCTCGAAGTTTGCCGGCTGGGGTGAAAACCGCTTCCGCGAGGCAGGCTTCCGCGTGGTTCCCGGCGCGGTCGCGCGCCGCGGCGCGCATATCGCCAAGGGCGTGGTGCTGATGCCGAGCTTCGTGAACATCGGCGCCTATGTCGATGAAGGCACGATGGTCGACACCTGGGCGACGGTCGGCTCCTGCGCGCAGATCGGCAAGAACGTGCATATCTCGGGCGGTGCCGGCATCGGCGGCGTGCTGGAACCGCTGCAGGCCGGCCCGGTGATCATCGAAGACGGCGCCTTCATCGGTGCGCGTTCGGAAGTGGCCGAGGGTGTGATTGTCGGCGAAGGCGCGGTGCTCTCGATGGGCGTCTACCTCGGCGCTTCGACCAAGATCGTCGACCGCGCGACTGGCGAAATCCACATGGGCCGCGTCCCGCCCTATGCCGTGGTCGTGCCGGGCGCGATGCCGGGCAAGCCGTTGCCGGATGGCACGCCGGGTCCGTCGCTGTACTGTGCGGTGATCGTGAAGACCGTCGATGCGCAGACCCGGAGCAAGACCGGGATCAACGAACTGCTGCGCGACTGAGCGATGGCAAAGGCCGTGACCCGCTGGGTTCTGGCCCTGCTCTACGCGCTGGCAGGAGTGCTGCATCTGCTCCTGCCGCGCCCATTCCTCGGCATCATGCCGACATGGGTGCCGCAGCCTGAACTGGTTATCGCGCTGACGGGCGTGGCCGAGCTGGCAGGTGCCGCCGGCCTGCTGCAGCCTTGGTTCCCTGCCCTGCGCCGTGCGGCAGGCTGGGGGCTCGCTGCGTATGCCGTCTGCGTGTTCCCGGCGAACATCGTCCATTTCATTCGCGACATGGCTCGGCCCGATCACGGCCTCGGCCTTGGCTACCATGTTCCGCGCATGTTTCTGCAGCCGGTGCTGGTGTGGCTGGCCTTATGGGTTGCGGATGCCCTGCCCTTTCGGGCAAGGGGCAAGCCATGAGCGATGAAGACTATGTGTTCGACGAGGACAGCGGCGAGTGGATGCCGGCGTCCGAACTGGCAGCCAAGCGCGCGGCAGAAGGCGCGGTCGAAGTGCGCGACGCAGTGGGCAACCTGCTGGCTGACGGCGACCAGGTCACGCTGATCAAGGACCTCGAGGTCAAAGGTGCCGGCCAGACGCTGAAGCGCGGCACCTTGATCAAGTCCATCCGCCTGACCGGCGACGCTCAGGAAATCGATTGCCGCTTCGATGGCATCAAGGGCCTCGTTCTGCGCGCGGAATTCGTCAAAAAGCGCTGACTTTCAAGGTACTGGCTGCACGTCCCTGAGCTCGAACGTGCCATCGAGCTTGTGCCACACAGTAACCAACCAGCGCGAGCCATCGGCCATGCGCAGCGCCATCCGCAGATTGGTGCCAGCAACAACCTGCGTTTGGGTGGAACTGACTTCAGCGAGCGCGCCATGGCCCTGCGGAAGGTGCGCTGCAGCATAGCTGACGGCCGCCTGAACCTCCCCCGCTCGAGGATCGACCGGCTGCCAGCCACCGACCACAACCGGTGTCGGTGCAGGCTCGGCAGCCTTGGGTGCACAGGCCGCTAGCGCAGTTGGAAGCGCAAGCGCCAACACTCCGAACCGGCGATTGCGCGTTTTGCAACCGTTACTGCGATCATTACATTTGCCGGGCATTGTGCAGCGCACCATATCGGCTTCAACAAGAAAACAGGGGTGCTCGAAGGCAATTTCTTCCGGTTTCAAAGGAGATTTTGCCATGTTTCTCAAGTCTTTCCAGATCGCTGTCGCCGCTGCCCTGATCGCCGCTCCGGCGCTCGCCCACGCAGAAGACGCCGGTGCGCAGTTCACTCACGAAGGTGTTACCTACAGCTACACCACGCAAGTTGCGAACGGTGAGCGCGTGATCCGTGGCACCGCCTTCAACGGCAAGGCCCCGTTCGAACTCCACGTGCGCGGCCGCTACGTGACCGGCACGTTCAACCACCAGGCGGTTGAATTCACGCAGGCCGAAGCCCGCGCGATGGGCATTCAGGTCGCCGCGAACTGAGCCACGACGGGCAACGCTGTTGCCCGGTGAAAAAAGCCCTTGCGCAGCACCTCAGCGGTGCTTCGCGAGGGCTTTTTTCGTGTCTGATCCCCTGTCTTAGCCAGCAGCCCTGTGGCAGAGGCGTGCAATGGATGCCCCGCCCCCAGAAACAGCGCCCAACCCGATCCGCATCCTCGTCGATGCAGATGCATGCCCGGTCAAGGACGAGATCTACAAGGTGGCCTGGCGCCACGAAGTGCCGGTCGTGATCGTCAGCAATTCGCCGTTTCGCGTGCCGGTGCACCCGCTCGTCCGCCGTGTGGTCGTCAGCGATGGATTTGACGCGGCGGACGACTGGATCGCTACCGAAGCCAACCCGCGCTCTGTCGTGGTGACGGCGGATATCCTGCTCGCGGACCGCTGCCTCAAGGCGGGCGCCATGGTGCTGGCGAGCACCGGCAAGGCCTTTACCAGCAGTTCGATCGGCAACCAGATCGCCACGCGCGCGATCATGGCCGACCTTCGCGCCGGAGGGGATGTGATCGGCGGCCCCGCCCCGTTCTCCAAGGCCGACCGCTCGCGGTTTCTGTCCGCGCTGGATCAGGCCTTGGTAAAGCTGAAAAGAGGCTGATGCGCTGAACGGCCTCCTCCCCCTCCTGTCCGGAAGGGGAGGATCGGGGCCTTACTCGGCGGCAGGCAGGTAAAGTTCGCTGCCCGCCTCGCGGTACTTCTCGCTCATTTCGGCCATGCCGGCTTCCGCCTCGGCCTCGTTCGCGACAAAGGTCTCGATCTCGGCGTTCTGCTTGGCGGCGAAATCGCGCACTTCCTGCGTGATCTTCATCGAGCAGAACTTGGGGCCGCACATCGAGCAGAAGTGCGCGGTCTTGGCGCCTTCGGCCGGGAGCGTCTGGTCGTGGTACTGCTCGGCGGTTTCCGGATCGAGCGACAGGTTGAACTGATCGCGCCAGCGGAAATCGAAGCGCGCGCGGCTGAGGGCATCATCGCGCAGCTTGGCCGCCGGGTGGCCCTTGGCAAGGTCCGCCGCGTGGGCGGCGAGCTTGTAGGTGACCACGCCGACCTTGACATCATCGCGGTCCGGCAGGCCCAAGTGCTCCTTGGGCGTGACGTAGCAAAGCATCGCCGTGCCGAACCAGCCGATCATCGCCGCGCCAATCCCGCTGGTGATGTGGTCATAGCCCGGCGCAATGTCGGTCACGAGCGGCCCGAGCGTGTAGAACGGCGCCTCGCCGCAGGCGGCGAGCTGCTTGTCCATGTTCTCCTTGATCTTGTGCATCGGCACGTGGCCGGGACCTTCGATCATTACCTGCACGTCCTGCTCCCAGGCGCGCTTGGTCAGTTCGCCCAGCGTGTAGAGCTCGGCGAACTGGGCTTCGTCGTTGGCATCGGCGACCGAGCCGGGGCGCAGACCATCGCCCAGCGAATAGGCGATGTCGTAGGCCTTCATGATCTCGGTGATCTCGTCGAAGTGCTCGTAGAGGAACGATTCCTTGTGATGCGCGAGGCACCACTTGGCCATGATCGAACCGCCACGGCTGACGATCCCGGTCACGCGCTTGGCGGTGAGCGGGATGTAGGGCAGGCGCACGCCGGCGTGGATGGTGAAGTAGTCGACGCCCTGTTCGGCCTGTTCGATCAGCGTGTCGCGGAAGATCTCCCAGGTGAGGTCCTCGGCAATGCCGCCGACCTTTTCGAGCGCCTGATAGATCGGCACGGTGCCGATCGGCACGGGGCTGTTGCGCAGAATCCATTCGCGCGTGTCGTGGATATTGCGGCCCGTCGAAAGGTCCATCACGGTATCCGCGCCCCAGCGGACGGACCAGACCATCTTCTCGACTTCGCTGGCAACGTCCGAAGCAACCGCCGAGTTGCCGATGTTGGCGTTGATCTTGACGAGGAAGTTGCGGCCGATGGCCATCGGTTCGGATTCGGGGTGGTTGATGTTGCTGGGGATGATTGCGCGGCCGCGGGCGACTTCCTCGCGCACGAATTCGGCGGTGACATAGTCCGGGATGCTTGCGCCCCAGTCCTGCCCGTCACGTACGAGCGCTTCCTTGAGCTGCCGGCGGCCGAGGTTCTCGCGGATGGCGACATATTCCATCTCGCGCGTGATGATGCCCTGGCGGGCGTAGTGCATCTGGCTGACGTTAGCCCCGGCCTTGGCGCGCAGCGGCTTCTGCACGACATTGGGGAAGCCGGGGACGCCGCCGGAGCGGTCCGGGCCGAGCTGGCCGTTGTCTTCCGGCTTCACTTCGCGGGCGTTGTATTCCTCCACATCGCCCCGGCCCATGATCCACTCACGGCGCAGCTGCGGGAGGCCCTTGGCGATGTCGATCTGGGCATTGCTGTCGGTGTAGGGACCGGAGGTGTCGTAGACGCGCAGCGCGGGCTCGTTGGCGCTCGGTTCGAGTGCGATTTCGCGCATTGCGACGGTGAGGCCGGGGAAGCGCGGGCTTTCGACATGGATCTTGCGGCTGCCCCGGATCGGGCCAGTGGTGACGCCGATTGGCGTGGCCTGCGGGCCATTTTCGAGGCGGGAGTTGATATCGGCCATCTTGCGCTCCTCTCGGCGGACGGATTGCGGGCGCTGGCGTGCAGACTGACCGCTCCCTCCGCCCGTGCTAACGGGTTCAGGTTCGACGGGTCGGGCTGCGTGACCAGCCCCTCTCAGCCATGTTGCTCACTGGCTCCCCGGGGAATGGCACCGTTCTAGTGCGATGCGTTGGCCGCGTCCACATGCTTTGGGGGCTGGACTTTAAGCGGGCGCTTAAACATACTTCGACCCAAGGCGCTGCCGGGATGCGAGCGGGGCCAATCGGAGCAGGACATGGCGAGCCAGACCCTTGAGCGGGCAATCAATCCCTACGACGTGAGCGCCGACGCGCTCTACACCGAGGATACGTGGCGCCAGCCGTTTGCCGCGCTGCGGCGGGAGATGCCGGTGAGCTGGCGGCCGGAGAGCCCGTTCGGCGGGTACTGGTCTGCAGTGACGCATGAGACGATCCAGGAGATCGAACTCATGCCGGAGGTGTTCTCATCCTCGTGGAAGCTGGGCAACATCACGATCGCCGAATCGATCAACGAGGCCGAGTTTCCCAACTTCATCGCTCAGGACCCGCCGATCCACACCGCGCAGCGCAAGGTGATCGCGCCGGCGTTCAGCCCGGGGCAGATGATCAAGCTCGAAGCGCAAGTGCGCGAACGCGCGAAGATGCTGTTCGATACGCTGCCGATCGGCGAGACGTTTGATTGGGTGGAGCAACTTGCCATCCCGCAGACGCTGGGAATGCTGTGCAGCCTGTTCGATTTTCCGTTCGAGGAATGGCGCGATCTCAAGCGTTGGTCGGACTATGGCAGCGGGGTTTCGGCGGAAAACCTGACGCCGGAGTACCGCGCCGAATGGATGAAGCAGATGGGCGAAATGCTCGCGCGCTTCGACCGGGAGCTGGATGCGCGCAAGGGTCTGCCGCCGACGGATGACCTGCTCAGCCGCATGGTCCATTCGGAAGCGATGGGGAACCTGCCGGCGCTGGAGCGGCTGGCCAATATCGCGCTGTTGATCGTGGCTGGGAACGACACGACGCGGAACTCCATCGCGGGTCTGATCGAGGCGCTGACGCTCTATCCGGAGCAGCTTGACGTGCTGCGCGCCGATCCGACGCTTTCCGCCAATGCTGCGCAGGAAATCATCCGCTGGCAGACGCCGGTGACGCACATGCGCCGCACCGCGACGAAGGATGTTGAGGTAGGCGGACAGTTCATCTGCGCGGGCGAGAAGATCGTGATGTGGTACATCTCGGGCAACCGCGACGAGCGCGTGTTCCCGGATGCCGAGCGCTTCGATGTCCGCCGTGAGAATGCGCGGCGGCATATCGGGTTCGGGCACGGCATCCACCGCTGCGTCGGCGCGCGGCTGGCGGAAGTACAGATCGCAGCGGTGATCGACGAGATCGTCGAGCGCGGCCTGCGGCCAGTCTTGGTCGGCAAGCCGGAGCGGCTGGCGAGCCCCTTCCTCCACGGCTTCAATGCGATGCCGGTGCGGCTGGAGAATGACTGACATGGCGCGCGTCTGCATCATCGGGGCGGGCTGCTCGGGCATCACCGTCGCCAAGCGGCTGAAGGACTACGGGATCAGCTACGAGGAGTTCGACGCATCGGACGATATCGGCGGG
This sequence comes from uncultured Novosphingobium sp., assembly GCA_964413325.1. Taxonomy (GTDB): domain Bacteria; phylum Pseudomonadota; class Alphaproteobacteria; order Sphingomonadales; family Sphingomonadaceae; genus Novosphingobium. Next base: position 626,371 of record CAYPRK010000001.1, read on the forward strand.
AACTGGTATTTCAACAATCCCAACGGGTTGTCGGCCTGTTATCAGAGCCTGCATATCGATACCTCGAAGTGGCGGCTGGCGTTCGAGGACTATCCGGTACCGGCGGACTGGCCGGACTTTCCGCACCATTCGCAGCTGCTGCAATACTTCCGCGACTATGCCGACCACTTCGGCCTGCGCGAGAACATCACTTTCAACACCAAAGTTGAAAAGGCGACGCGCAAGGCCGGTGGCGGCTGGAAGGTGCGGCTCTCGAACGGCGAAACGCGCGAATACGAAGCGCTGGTGGTGGCGAACGGGCATCACTGGGCGGCGCGGATACCGGAGTATCCGGGGCATTTCGACGGCGAGCAGCTTCACAGCCATTCCTTCCGCAGCGCGTTCGAACCGGTCAATTGCGTGGGCAAGCGCGTGCTGGTCGTCGGCATGGGCAATTCGGCGATGGATATCGCATCCGAGCTTTCGCAGCGCGCGATTGCCGAACGGCTTTTCGTCTCGACCCGGCGCGGGGTCTGGGTGCTGCCGAAGTATTACAAGGGCCAGCCGATCGACAAGAACCCGGCCCCGGCCTGGATGCCGCGCAAGGTGCGCACCGCGCTCGGCACGCGGATGATCAAGAGCCTCGTCGGCAAGATGAGCGACTATGGCCTGCCCGAGCCGGAAATCGGCCCGTTCGACGCCCATGCCACGGTTTCCGGCGAATTCCTGCTGCGTGCAGGCTCTGGCGATGTGACCATGAAGGGGGGTATCGAGCGGCTCGACGGCGACAGCGTGGTGTTCAAGGATGGCAGCCGCGAACAGATCGACGTGATCGTGTGGGCCACTGGCTACGACATCCGCTTCCCCTTCTTCGACGATCCCTCGCTCTGCGCCGATGCCGACAACCGGCCGCCGCCGCTGTTCAAACGGATCATGAAGCCCGAAGTGCCGGACTTGTTCTACGCGGGGCTCGGCCAACCGCTGCCGACGCTCGTCAACTTTGCCGAGCAGCAGTCAAAGCTGATCGCAGCGTACCTTGCGGGGGAGTACACCCCTCCTCCGCTCGGTGAAATGCACCGCATCATCAAGGCTGACGAGGAATACCACACCGGCCATTATTATGCGGCGCGGCGGCACACGATCCAGCTCGATTTCGATGACTATGTGCGCGATTTGAAGAAGGAAATCGCGCTGGGATCGAAGCGAGTGAAGGCGGCTTAGCGCTAACGACCCCTTCACCACCGTTCGGGCGGTCCTCCTCCCCGTTCCGGGGAGGATTTTACCCCTCCGACCCGCCTGCGGCGGGCCACCTCCCCATTTGTGCTGCGCAAAAATGGGGAGGATCGTGGAGAGCTACTCCGCTGCTTCCAGCGCAGCCGCCTCGGCGCGCTGGTTGTCGTAGACGAACTCGCTGGCAGTCGGATCGATGAAGGGGATCTGTTCCCGCTCGCTCCAGTAGTCCTGGTTGTGCTGCCATTCGGGCTTGTCGCCGCGCTTGGGCATGCGGTCGAGGTCACGCATCAGGTAAGTGGGGTTGAAGTTGTCCGCGTCGATCCACGGCAGGATCTGCATGTCCTTGTCTTCCTCACGCAAGGCGACTTCGACCTTCTTTGCATGTGCTACATCCATGTGATTGAGCAGCTTGCAGACGAAATCGCCGACGATATCGACGCGCAAGGTCCACGACGCGCGGAAGTAGCCGAAGACCCAGACGAGGTTCGGCACGCCGGTGAACATCATGCCGCGGTAGTTGACGGTATCGGGCCAATCGACCGCCTTGCCATCGACTTCGAACGGGATATCCCCGAGCACCGAGAGGCGGAAGCCGGTGCAGGCGACGATGATGTCTGCTTCGATTTCCTGACCGGAACTGACGCGCAGACCCTTTTCGGTGAAGGTCTCGATGGTGTCTGTGACGACGCTGGCCTTGCCCGCAGCAACGGCCTTGAACATGTCGCCATCGGGCAGATTGGCCAGGCGCTGTTGCCACGGGCGGTAGCGCGGCGTGAAGTGCGGCTCGAAGTTGAAGTCCTCGCCCACATAACCGCGGATCAGCGCGCGCAAATCCTCGGCCATGGCCTCGGGCTCCTCGCGGCTGCGGCGATCCATCTCGTAGAAGTTGTAGATATAGTCCTGCCGCACGACGCGGTGGATGGTTTCCTCGTCGACACCGATGGTGCGCAGCCGGTCGGCGAGTTCGCTGACATTGGGCGAGCAGTAGAACCACGTCGGCGAGCGCTGGACCATGGTGACCTTGGCGCCGGCCTCGCACAGGGCAGGCACGATGGTCGCCGCGGTGGCGCCCGAGCCGATCACGATCACGTGCTTGCCGGCGACGTCCGTCTTGGGGTCCCACAGCTGGGCATGGACGAAATGGCCCTTGTAGCTGGCCATGTTCGGCCAATCGGGCGTGTAGGGCGTCTTGTGATCATAGTAGCCCTGGCACATCCACAGGAAGCCGGCGGTGTAGACCACTTCGCTGCCGTCCTTGCGGCGGGCGTTGACGGTCCAGAGGTTGTCCACGCTGGACCAGCTGCAGGCCGTGATCGTGTGACCGTAATGGATCTGCGGGCCGATGCCGTTCTCCTCGATCACTTCGCCCATGTACTTGAGGATCGCATCGGCCGAGGCGATCGGCGTGCCGGTCCACGGCTTGAAGCGGTAGCCGAAGGTGTAGAGATCGGAATCGGAGCGAATGCCGGGATACTTGTGGGTCTCCCACGTACCGCCGAAAGTGTCCTTGCTTTCGAGGATGGCGTACGTCTTGCCCGGGCACTGGTCTTGCAGATGCTTGGCGGACCCGATGCCGGAAATCCCGGCTCCCACGATCAGGACATCGACGTGCTGTGCAACCTCTTGAGCCATCATTCTCTCCATCTGGCCGGGCCTTGCCTCCTCTCCAGTGCAGCGGCCAGCCGCGCCGGGGGAGCCAATGAAACCGATTGTGGCGGTTCTCGCCTTGTCGCTGCAAGGAGGCCTTGATCCGCATCAAAAGGCAACAGGAATCTAGGGGCATCGACCCGCACGGGCGCAAAACATTGCCGATCGTTCATGTCGCGGAACGGTCCGCGACAGCTGTGCTTTGCCATACCCAAAACGTCACTACGGTCGGTCCTCTACTCCACACGTAAGGACAGGGCGCCGCGACAATCCCTGGGAGAAGGGCGGCTCCCCCCAGTCGCCCTTTGCAAGTTCTCCGGGGATGGCAACCTTCACCGCCATCCCCGGGGCCCCACCCGGCCCCGTATCCCCTGTCTTCACGAACGGGCACGCCCGCGCAGGTTGCGCGTGCTGGGCCCAGCGCCTATCGCCGCAAGTGATGAATGCACGGCACTGCGATATTGCGATCCTCGGTGGCGGCTTGGCAGGCGGTCTGATCGCGCTTGCGCTGGCCCGCTACCGGCCAGAACTTTCGCTGCTGGTGGTAGAACAAGGCGATTGCCTCGGCGGCAATCACGTGTGGTCGTTCTTTGCGACCGATACCGACCACGAAGCGACCGAACTGCTCGCGCCGATGATTGCGGCGACCTGGCCGGACTACAACGTCCACTTTCCGCGCCACAGCCGCCATCTCGCCACCCGCTACAGCGCCATGACTTCCGAGAAGTTCGACGCGGCGCTGCGCGCGGCACTGCCGGAGGACGCCATCCTGACCCGGCAGGCGGTGAAACATGCCAGCGAGACCGAGGTCATGCTGGCAGACGGCACGCTGGTGAGCGCCGGCGGGGTGATCGACACACGCGGTCTGCGCGATGTTTCGCACTTCACCGGCGGCTGGCAGAAGTTCGTCGGCCGCAAGTTCAAGCTGAGAGCGCCGCATGGCCTAGAGCGGCCGATCGTGATGGACGCCACTGTCGAGCAGATCGACGGCTACCGCTTCATGTATGCCCTGCCGTTTGCGCCCGACATCGTGTTCCTCGAGGATACTTACTATTCGGACAGCAGTGTCCTCGACCGCCCGGTTCTGGAGAAGCGGATCGACGAATACCTTGCCGCACGCGGGTGGGAAGTCGAGGCGCTGATCAATGAAGAGTACGGCGTGCTGCCGGTCGTCGCGGGCGGCGACTTTGCCGGGTTCTGGCGGGATGGCGGCGAGGATACAGCGCGGGCCGGTTCACGCGCCGGGCTGTTTCATTCGCTGACGAGCTATTCGGTGCCCGATGCCGTGCGGTTTGCCCTCGCGCTGGCGCACCATGACCAGCTTGATGGCGCGGGTCTGAAGGCCTTCTCTGCCAAGTGGGCTAAAGGGCACTGGGAAAACCAGTCCTATTACCGCATGCTTTCGGCGTTGTTGTTCGGCGGGGCCTATCCGGAAGAACGCCTGCGAATTCTGGAGCGGTTTTACACGATGAAGCCGCAACTGATCGAGCGGTTCTATTCGGGGCGTTCGACGCCTTACGACAAGTTCCGCATTCTGGCGGGCATTCCGCCGATCCCGATACCTCGGGCACTTGGCACCATTACCGGGCTGGGCCGACAGCCCGCGCCACTGAAGTTTTCAGGAGTTTGAGTTCCATCATGAAGAAAGTCGCTGTCATCGGGGCCGGTTTCGGCGGACTGGCGCTGGCGATCCGCCTGCAGTCGGCAGGTATCCAGACCACCGTCATCGAGGCGCGCGACAAGCCGGGCGGCCGCGCCTATTACTGGGAGCGCGATGGCTTCACCTTCGATGCGGGGCCGACGGTCATCACCGATCCGCCGTGTCTGAAGGAGTTGTGGGCGCTTTCTGGGCATGACATCAGCGAGGATGTCGACCTGCTTCCGGTCAAGCCGTTCTACCGGCTGAACTGGTCTGACGGAACGAACTTCGACTACACCAATGACGAAGCAATCCTGAATGCCGAGATCGCCAAGCTCAACCCGCGCGACGTGGCGGGCTATGCCGACTTCCTGAAGTATTCCGCCGGTGTGTTCGAGGAAGGCTACCTCAAGCTCGGCACAGTGCCGTTTCTGGATTTCGCTTCGATGATCAAGGCCTCGCCGCCGCTGATCCGCTATCAGGCGTGGCGCTCGGTCTATTCGGTCGTTTCGAGCTACATCCAGAACGAAAAGCTGCGCGAGGCATTCAGCTTTCATTCGCTGCTGGTCGGCGGCAATCCGATGACCACAAGCTCGGTCTATGCGCTGATCCACAAGCTGGAGAAAGACGGCGGCGTGTGGTGGGCCAAGGGCGGTACCAACCGGCTGATTGCGGGCATGATCAAGCACTTCGAGCGGCTTGGCGGCACAGTACGGCTTGATGACGCGGTCGAGCACATCCAGTCGCTGGGCGACCGTGTCACGGGCGTGCGCACCAAGAGCGGCTGGCAGGAAAACTTCGACGCGGTCGCTTCCAACGGCGACATCGTGCATTCCTATCAGGACCTGATGCCTGACAATGGCCATGCTCAGCGCCGGGCGAAGTCTCTCAAGAAGAAGAAATTCTCGCCGAGCCTGTTCGTGGTGCACTTCGGCGTCGACGGCACCTGGCCGGGGATCGCGCACCACATGATCCTGTTCGGCCCGCGCTACAAGGGCCTGCTCGACGACATCTACAAGCACGGCGTGCTGCCCGAGGACTTCTCGATCTACCTGCACCACCCCTCGGTCACCGATCCGAGCATGGCGCCGGAAGGCAAGAGCACGTTCTACGCGCTGGTGCCGGTCGCCAACATGGGCAAGCTGCCGGTGGACTGGGACGAAGTAGGCCCGACGCTCGAAAAGCGCGTGCTCGATGAAGTCGGTCGTCGCCTGATTCCGGATATCCACAGCCGGATCGTGACGAAGTTCTCCTATACGCCGAAGGACTTCTCGATCGATCTTTCGGCACACCAGGGCAGCGCGTTCAGCCTTGAGCCGCTTCTGACGCAATCCGCATATTTCCGCGCGCACAACCGTGACGATGCGATCAAGAACTTCTATCTGGTAGGCGCCGGCACTCATCCGGGTGCGGGCATCCCCGGCGTGGTCGGCAGCGCGAAGGCGACGGCCAAGATCATGATCGAGGATCTGCTGGAAAGGTAAGTTCGCGTGAAACGGCTGGCGGTCTATTGCGGTTCGGCATCGCCGGCAGACCCGCGCTATGTGGCATTGGCGCGCGAGGTGGGCGGCGATCTGGCCCGGCGCGGGATCGGTGTGGTCTATGGCGGCGGTCGGCTGGGCCTTATGGGCGCGGTGGCGGCAGGCGCACTGGAAGCGGGCGGCGAAGTGATCGGCGTGATCCCGCGCGCGCTGGCGGATGCGGAAGTCGCCAATCCCGATTGCACGAGCCTCACCGTGGTCGAGACAATGCACCAGCGCAAGCAGGCCTTCACCGACCTGTCAGACGGATTCCTGACGCTGCCGGGCGGCGTCGGCACGATGGACGAGCTGTGGGAAGCGGTGAGCTGGGCGCAGCTTGGCTATCACGCCAAGCCGGTCGGCCTGCTCAATGCCTTCGGCTTCTACGACAAGCTGCTCGCATTTCAGGCGCACATGATCGAGGTGGGCTTCATCCGCCCCGTCCACGGCGGGATCATCCTCGCCGAGCATTCGCTCGATGTGCTGCTGCCGCGCATGGCCGCGCATGTGCCCCACCAACCGATCATCCAGATGTCCGCCAAGGACTTGTGAGGCTGGCGTGACCGACCCCCGCGCTGTGCCGACCAGACCGGACCGCGCTGCCCTTGTTGCCTATGCCCGCGATACCATCGCCAAGGGTTCCAAAAGCTTCGCTGCCGCCTCGCGCCTGTTCGACCGGACGACGCGGGAACGGGTCTGGCTGCTCTACGCCTGGTGCCGCGCCTGTGACGACATTGCCGACGAGCAGGACCTCGGCGGCGAGCTAGGCACCACACCCGGCGCAGCAGCAGACGAACGGCTGGCGCAGATCCGGCGGTTGACCGATCTGGCCATGGCCGGGATCCCGACCGGCAATCCCAGCTTCGATGCGCTGGGCGTGGTCGCGGCGGAATGCGGGCTGACGCGCGCGATGGCCGAGGACGTGATCGATGGCTTCGCGCTCGATGCAGCCGACTGGACCCCGCGCTGCGAGGCAGACCTGCTGCGTTATTGCTTCCATGTGGCGGGCGCGGTCGGCGTGATGATGGCGGTCGTCATGGGCGTAGCACCGGACGACGACGACACGCTCGACCGCGCCTGCGATCTCGGCCTCGCGTTTCAGCTCGGCAATATCGCGCGCGATGTAGCGGAGGATGATCGCGGCGGGCGCTGCTATCTCCCTGCGGAGTGGCTGGCAGAGGCGGATATCCCGCCGGGCGATCAGCTGCGCCCCTGCTACCGGGCAGCTTTGCTGGATGTGGCCAAACGGCTCGCAGAACTGGCGGCCCAGTACGAAGCGTCGGCACGGGTCGGTGCAGCACGGCTTGGGTTCCGCCAGCGCTGGGCGATCCTTTCAGCGGCAGGCATCTATGGCGCGATCGCGCGCAAAGTGGCGGCAGGCGGCCCGCGCGTGTGGGATAGCCGCGTATTCACATCGCGGAATGAGAAGCTCGGCTGGGTAGCCCGCGCGGCGCTTCAGGCGCTCAGGCGCGCGCCTGACGTGCCGCACCCGCGATGGTCCCGCATGAGTCTGAAAGCGCGGGCGCAGGGCGCCGCCGTTATGGGGCACTAGGATCATGCGCCTTCTCTTCCTCTACGGCCCGGTCGCCTCGGGAAAGCTGACCATAGCGCGGCTGGTGGCGGAGCGGACCGGGCTAGCGCTGTTTCACAACCATCTCGTGGTCGACGCCGTCGCAGCAGTGTTTCCGTTCGGTTCGGAACCCTTTGTGCGGCTGCGCGAGCAATTCTGGCTGGAAATGTTTGCGGCCGCTGTCGCCAATGAGCGCTCGCTGGTGTTCACCTTCGCGCCTGAGCCGACCGTCTCTGCCGATTTTCCATGGAAGGTAAAAGAGCTCGTTGAAGCGGCTGGTAGTTCGGTTCTTTTCATCACGCTGAACGTATCTCCCGAGCAGCAGGAGCAACGCCTGACTGCCCCATCGCGCAAGGCTTTCGGCAAGCTGCAGTCGCCCGAACTGCTACGCGAACTGCGTGCAGGAATGGCCGAATGCATGCAGGCCATGCCCACGGCAGACTTGCGGATCGATACCGACGTTACCTCGGCAGAACAGGCTGCCGACGCGATCTGCCAATTGCTGGCTAGCCTGCCGGAAGCATGACCGTGCGGCGGTTGCCGGCAAAGTCTGCAATGAGGCGTGCGGCGGCGATGCGGCCCGACATCGTCGCCATAGGAATGCCCGGCCCCGGGTGGACGCTCCCGCCCGCAAGATAGAGCCCCGGCACCTTCCCCCGCGCCCCTGCCCGCGCAAAGCTGCCCATCATGCCATGGTTGGCGCGGCCATAAAGCGCGCCGCCGCTCGCCGGAAACAGGGCATGGAAGCCGGAGGGATCGGTGATGACCGGCTCGTCGATGGCGGTCAGTTCAAGCCCGCAATCGCGCATGAGGCCGACGCTGCGCCGAGCGAGATCGCCCAGCACAGCGTCGGGCAGTGGTCCCTTGTCACCATCGGCAGGTGCGTTGATCAGCGCGAGGAGGCGTTCTGGTGCGCCGACGGGATGATTGCTCCCCTCCCCCCGGTCCTGCGCGCAGAGGTAGACGGTCGGCGTTTCGGTGATCCGCCTCTCCTTGAAAATCGCTGCGAACTCTGCGCCGTAATCCTCTGCAAAAAAGACATTATGATGCGCAAGATCGAAACCTGAAGTCCGCGCCGCAAGGCACCAGGTAACAGCGGAAAGCGAGCGCTTTTGGGGCGCAGTCGCTGGCACCGGGCGAACCTCGTCAGTCAGCGCCGAGATGTCGCCATTGAACACCACGGCATCGGCGGGCAGGCGCTCACCGCCCGCCAGCTCCACTCCGGCCACCTTGCCGCCTTCGATCACGATGCGCTCCATCTGCGCGGCGAAGCGGAACCGCGCGCCGTGCCGCTCGGCAAGTCCCGCAATCGCACGCGCGACTTCATGGATGCCGCCGCGCACCAGCCAGACGCCTTCCTGCTCGACATGCGCGATCAGCATGAGCGTTGCAGGCGCGGCCCAGGGCGAGGCCCCTACATAAGTCGAATAGCGCCCGAACAGCTGGCGCAGGCGCGCATCCCTGAAGTGGTCTCCCAGCGCCCCCCACAGCGTGCGCATCGGTACGGTGCGCATCAGCGCGGGTATGCCGAAAGGCCCGAGCCGCGCTACGAGGCCGGGGATCGAGGGGCGCTCGGCGGCAATGAACGAGGCGGCGAGCGTCTGGTAGATATCGGCGCTGCGGGCGCAGAAATCGCGGTAAGCCCTCGCCTCGGCTGCGCCCGCGAAGTCTCCGATGGCTTCGGCTGAGCGGTCCACATCGGCGAAAAGGTCAAGATTGCCACCCTGCTTCCAGGCATGGCGCGCGAGGGTTTCAGCGGTGATCAGGCCGAGGTGGTCTTCAAGCCGTTCCCCGGCATCACCGAACAAGCCGTCGAAGATCCAGCGCATGGTGAAAACGGTGGGGCCAGCGTCGATGGCAAGGCCGCCGCTCTCGACCCGGCGCATCTTGCCGCCAACATGGGCTCCGCGTTCGATGACGGTGACGTCGAGCCCCTGCCGGGCAAGATCGGCGGCGGCGGACAGGCCGCCCATTCCGGCCCCGACGACAACGACCTTGCGCGCCACGTCAGTCCGCAGCCGCGGTGCGGCGGCGCAATTGCGGGACGATGCTGATCCCGGCCTTCTGGTCGATGCGGATGCGGTGGTAGATCAGGATGATGAGGCCGGTCACGAGCGGCACCGACCACATCGCCGGATTGAGCGCGAGCGCCGGGAACAGCCGCACCGAGCCGAACGCGAGGAACGCGGTGTAGACCGAGATACCCGCGCCCACGAGCGCCTTCACATGCTCCTTGAGCCACATCACCGGCGAGGGATTGCGCGAATAGAGGAACACGAGATTGGTGATCCCCGTCGCCATGCCGACAACGGAAATCAGCATCATCAGCGGCTGGTGAATGCGTGCGCCATCCCACGCGCAAAAGACGGCGGCGATCATCACTGCGAACTGCAGCGCGATGTTGAGCGGCGTGCGATTGGCCGCCACGTTGCGCCGGTTCTGCACGCAGAGCCAGCCATACCACGCGAGATTGAGGGTGAGGATCGCGTTGTGGAGCATCATCACGCCGAACATGCCGCGCACGAAATCGGCATCGAACTTGCCAACGAGATGCGGGTGGACCGTCATCGGATCATAGAGCGTGAACAGGCTCAAGGTGAGAGCGAGACAGCCGGTGAGGAGGATGGCCTTGGTGAAGATCCGGCCCCACTTGCGGTGATTGACATCACCTTTGCGGCCCACGACCGGCACCCAGAACGCGATCGCCCCGGTCGCCCCGGCGGCGATATGGGCTGCAATCAGGCAGCGGAACACCAGCAGTTCCATCGCATCCCCCGGTTCTCTCTCGGCAGCGACTATTCCACTGGACAGGGGCGGTGTAAACATAAGATGACACTGCTGAACTTTTCGGGGCGACCTTTCGGGATGTGCGCTTGACCCAGACTGCCGCCTATCGTCCGCCACGCCCGAACTCGCTGGGCGCCGTGATGGCGCTGCTGCGCGTGGCCCTGCGGGGCGATGGCGACCTGCTCAGCCTGCTGCCGGCAAGCGCCTATCGCTGCGATGTCGGCCCTCTCGGCTATTCGCGAAGGTCCATCCTGATCGTGAACAGACCGGATGAAGTTCGCCGCGTTTTATCAGATCCGGAAGGGATTTTTCCCAAGAGCGATCTGATGGTCGATGCCCTGGCACCGCTGATCGGCGACTCGATCTTCGTCTCCTCTGGCGAGGTGTGGCAGCGGCAACGGCGGATGATCGATCCGGCCTTCACGATGATGCGCGTGAACCGGGCATTTCCCGCGATGCAGCAGGGCGCGGAGGCCTGCGAGGAAACCCTGGCGGCGCGCGCGGCGGACGGCACGGCATTCTCGCTCGACCTCACGATGAGCCACCTGACGGCAGACATCATCTGCCGCACGGTGTTCAGCACCGGGCTCGAGACGAGCGCGGCACACGACGTGTTCGATGCCTTCACCGTGTTCGAGCACAGCGTGGCGCAAGTCGAGATCCGGCGGCTGATCATGGCCCCGGCCTGGACTCAGGTGCCGCAGAAGGACTTCGTGCTGAAGGCCTGCCACCGCATCCGCGGGCATCTGGGCGATCTGCTCGATACGCATGTCGGCCCGAACGGCGAGCATTTCGACGATATCGCGGCAGCAGTGATCGCCGCGCGCGATGATTTCACGCGGACTGCTTTTACGCGCGAGGAACTGATCGACCAGCTCGGCGTGCTGTTCCTCGCAGGCCACGAGACGAGCGCGAGCGCGCTGACCTGGGCGTTCTACCTGCTGGCGATGCAGCCCGAACTGGTAGCGCGCGTGCGCCGGGAAATCCGCGAGGTGGCGGGCGAGGATGGTCCGATCGGCTTCGAGGAGACCAAGCACCTCCTCACGTCACGTAATGTGTTTCGCGAGACGCTGCGGCTCTATCCGCCGATCACGTTCCTCCCGCGCGTGGCGACCGAGGCGACCACCATCGGCGGCAAGCGAGTCAAGCGCGGCGCGCTGGTGATGGTGGCGCCATGGGTGCTGCACCGGCACAAGCGCTTTTGGAAGGACCCGGATGTGTTCGATCCCGATCGCTTCCTGCCTGCGCGGGAAGGCGAGTTGACGCCGGGAGCCTACATTCCCTTCGGCCAAGGGCCTCGGGTCTGCGCCGGAGCGGCCTTCGCGCTGACCGAGGCGGTGCTGCTGATCGCGCGGCTGTTCCGGCGGTTCGATTTTCATGTCGAGGATGCGGGGGCCGTACGGCCCGCGGCGCGGCTGACCACGCGGCCGGCAAGGCAAGTCATGGTGCGGGTGACGAAAGCGTGACGTCATGACGACTGTCCTGCTCACGCTGGGGCGGCTCCCCAAGGCGCTCGATCTGGCGCGGGGGTTCAGCAAGGCGGGGTGCCGCGTGCTGGTGGCGGAGCCCTATGGCTGGACCTTGGCGGGGGCATCACGGCACGTGGCGCGCGAGTTCAAGGTGCCGCCGCCAAGTGCGGGCAAGACTGCCTATCTCGAAGCGCTGGCAGAGATCGTGCGGCGCGAAGGTGTCGATCTCGTGGTCCCGGTCTCGGAGGAGACGATGCACGTGGCGCATCTGGCGGGCATGCTGCCACAAGGCGTGCGGCTGTTCACGATGGCGCCGGAACAGGTTCTGGCGCTGCATGACAAGGCGCGATTCATTGAGGCGGCCCTGGCGATGGGTCTCGCGGTGCCGCAGAGTGCGCCGCTTGGGTCGGCCGAAGCCGAGGCTTTGGCGCAGACTGGACCAGTAGTGGTGAAGCCGGTGTTCTCGTGCTCGGGCAATGGCCTTCGCATCCTGCGCGCCGGGGAGCCCCTCCCCCTGGCCGATCCGGCAGCGCCTGCGGTGGTGCAGCGCTTTGTCGAAGGGCAGGAGCACAGCACATGTTCCATTGCGCAGGACGGGCGCGTGGTCGCGACGATGGTCTATCGCGGAGCGGTCATGTCCGGCTCGGTCGCCGTTGCGTTCGAGCGGGTAGAGATGCCGGCCATCGAGGCCTGGGTCGCGCGGTTCGTGGCGGAAACGGGGTGGAGCGGGTTCATCTCGTTCGACTTCATCATCGACGCGGCGGGTGTGCCGAATGCCATCGAATGCAATCCGCGCGCGACAAGCGGAGTGCATTTCTTGGAAGACCAGGACATCGCCCGCGCGGTGCTGGAGCCAGATTGGCGGGGCCCGGTGCGGGTCCGGCGCTACAAGACCCTGCAGCAGTTCTACGCCTGCCTGACCGAAACGCAGGCGGCCATGCTGCGCGGCAAGGGCTTCCTGCAGAGCCTGCGCAGCCTCGTCACTACACGCGATGTCAGTTGGGATTGGCGCGACCCGTGGCCTTTCGCGAGCATGATCCTCACTTCGTGGCCGATCATCTGGCAATCGATCACCAAAGGCGCAAGGTTTGGTGAGGTGGCGACGCAGGATGTCGGCTGGTACGAGGGCTGACGAAAATTCTGGCTGCGTGATGTAACGTTTCTCGTGTTTGCGCCGAACCGGTCTCTGCGGCGCTTGCGCTTCCAACAGGGAAGCGCATGCTGGCCGCGTGCGCACAGCTTGGCGGAGCGGGAAAATGGCGACACGATTTGCGGAAGGCGGGGCCGATGGCTCTGCCGGGCGGGCGGAGGCTGATACCTCGCCGCTGATCTATCGAACGAAGTTGCCGGTGCGGATCTGGCACTGGATCAATGCGCTCAGCATTTTCGTGATGCTGATGAGCGGGATGATGATCTTCAACGCGCATCCCCGGCTCTACTGGGGTGTCTACGGTGCGAACCTCGATCATCCCTGGCTGGTGATCAGCCACCATGGCACGAGCGGGTACGTGCGGATCGGAGGGTTCGAGATCGCGACGACAGGTGTGCTCGGCTATGCGCAAGGCGTGCCCTATGCTTTCCCGCCGCTGGTCACGATTCCGTCCACTTACAGCCTGGCGGACGCGCGGCAATGGCACTTCGCATTCGCCTGGGTGCTCTTGATCAGCGCAACCCTGTTTATGGCATATAATATTGTTTCCGGTCACTTGCGCCGCGATCTTGCGCTGAAGCCTGAAGAACGCAGCTTCTCGCACCTGTGGCATGACATCAAGGAACATGCCCGGCTGCGCTTCCCCACCGGCGAGGCGGCAAGGGCCTACAATCCGCTGCAGAAGATTGCCTATCTCGGTGTGCTCTTCGTGCTGATCCCGACCGTAATCCTGACGGGCTGCACAATGTCGCCCACCTTGAACGCGGCGTTTCCCTGGCTGGCGGAGGTATTCGGCGGACGGCCCTCGGCGCGCTCGATCCACTTCCTCTGCGCGGCCGGCTTCGCGCTGTTCATCGTGGTCCACTTGCTGGCTGTGGTGTTGGCAGGTCCCTTCAATGAGCTGCGTTCGATCATCACGGGCTGGTACCGTTTGCCCCCAGAACAGCCGGCGAAGGAGCGTTCGAAATGAGCAACGAAAAGCCCTCAGGCCTGATCCTCCCTGCCGAGCGCCCCACCTCGCTCGTCACGCGGCGCAACGCGCTGATCGGCGGCGCGGGCCTGCTCCTCGCGGGCTGCGACCAGATCAATGCCTCACCAACGGTCAAGGCGGCACTGGGCCTTGGCGAGAAGGCGACACATGGCGCGCAGCGTCTCGTAACGGACCGCAACGCGCTGGCGCAGGAGTTCAGCCGGGCCGAAATGTCGCCGGTGTTCCGCCAGAACGGGAACCAGAACCCGGGTACGGCGGAGTACAACGCACTGGCCGCGAACAAGTTTGCTGACTGGACGCTGGCGGTGGACGGCATGGTCGCACATCCGCTGCGGATCAGCCTCGCGCAAATGATGGCGGCGCCTCGGCGCACGCAGATCACGCGGCACGATTGCGTGGAAGGCTGGAGCGCGATCGGCGAATGGTCCGGCGTGCCGCTCGGCCTGATCCTCAAGCGCGCAGGAATGTCCAGCAACGCCAAGTATGTGGTGTTCCACTGCGCGGACAGCACCAGTGGCATTCCCTACTACGAGAGCATCGACATGATCGATGCCTTTCACCCGCAGACGATCCTCGCGACGCACATGAACGGCGAACTGCTGTCAGTTGGCCACGGCGCGCCGCTGCGCCTGCGGGTCGAGCGGCAGCTGGGCTACAAGCAGGCGAAGTACGTGATGCGCGTGGAAGCGGTCTCGTCGCTGGCGGGCATTCACGGCGGCGGCGGCGGATACTGGGAGGATCACCGCGGCTATCAGTGGTTTGCGGGGATTTAGACCTTCACGATCCCCTGAGCGATCAGGCTCTTCGCGCAATCGACGATCGATTGCTCGGCGGGCCTGGTCTTCCAGCCGAGACGCTCAAGCGCATGCGCGGCGCTCGCATCGCGCACGTTGCCAAGTTCGCCGACGACCTGCCGGATCAGCGGATTGAACTTGGCAGCAAAGCGCACGATCCAATCCGGAAGGCGCCGTGTCGGCACCTTGCGCGCTTCCAGCGGCATCGCGCTGCGCAGGATCTGCGCGACTTCCATCATCTTGAGGAAGGGACCGGAGGCAATGAAGCGTTCACCGTCGAGCCCCGGTTCGCTCAGCACGCGCACGTGGAGATCGGCCAGATCGCGCACGTCGACGATGCCGAAGCCGAGATCGGGGCAGCCGGGCAAAGCGCCGGAAAGCAGTTGGTTGACCATCTCGATCGAGGCGGAGAAATCACGCCCCCACACTGGCCCGAGCACGGCGGCCGGATTGATCGAGAGGAACTCCATGCCGGCTCCCTCCTTTGCCATCCACTCGCGCGCGGCGCGCTCGGCAATGGTCTTGGATTTGACGTAGGCATAGGCATCGCGGCTGTGGATGTTGGTCCAGTCCGCCTCGGTAAAATGGTGGTGTCCCTTGCCGTGGCCATAGGCAATGGCGGCGACTGACGAGGTCTGCACGAAGCGTTGGACGCCGGCTGCCTTGGCGATACGCAAGGTGCGAATGGTGCCTTCGCGCGCCGGAATGATCAGGTCATCGGGATTGCGCGGCGGCTTGCTGCTGAAGGGCGAGGCGACGTGGAGGACATGGCTGCAGCCTGCCATCGCCTCGGCCCAGCCAGCATCAGCGGTGAGATCGGCCGCGAAGAACTTGAGCGTTTCGGCCGTTCCGCCCAGCAATGGGCGCAGTTCAGCCTCGCGCTTCAGGCTGCGCACGGTGGTGTGGACGGTCCAGCCCTCGCTGAGAAGCTGCTGGATGATGAACCCGGCGATATAGCCGCTGCCACCCGAAACGAGGACGGTCTTGCTCATGGTCTATCCCTTCAGAAACGCAGCATGATCGAACGGGCGAGCGCGGGCGAGAACGAATAGACCTGGCGCAGGAACTTCACCATGCCGACATTGGCTTCGTTTGCGCCGCTTTCCATCGCCGCGATGATCTGGCGCGCGCATTCCTCGGGCGGGAGCTTGGCGCCACCGCGCGACGCTGTCATCGCGGTCTCGACCACCGGGGGAAGCGCCTCGAGCACATGGATGGCCGTTTCCTTGAGCTGCGCGCGCAAGGCCAGCGTGTAGCTGCGCAAGGCGGCCTTGGTCGCGCAATAGACGGGCGAACCGGCATTGGGCGCGATGGCGAGGCCTGACGTCACGTTGACGATCATCGCCTCGGGCCGGGCGCGCAGGACCGGCATCAGGCGCCCGATCAGGCGGATCGGGGCGTGGACATTGAGCCATAGCGTACGCTCATCGGCCGCCTCGACTGGGGGCGCCACGCGGAAATCGTGCGTAGTGCCCATTCCGGCATTGTTGAACAGAATGTCGATGGGGCGGCCGCCGAGGCCCGCGAGCACCGCCTCCACGCCGTCCGGCCCGGCAAGATCGGCGGCGATCACTTCGAAACCATCTGCCTGCGACGCTGCAATCCGCTCCGGCGTCCGTCCCGTAACGATCAGGTTTGCGCCCTTCTCGCGCAACTGGCGGGCAAGGCGCAGGCCGATGCCGTCGGTCCCGCCGGTCAGTAGGATGGTCTTGCCTTGCAGCTTCATGCCGTGCTCCCCGATATATTTGCGGGGAGACTAGCAATCCAGTTGCAAGTTGCAACCTTCACTTCATCAGGACGAGTTCCTCGGCCATCGAGGGATGGAGCGCGACAGTGGCGTCGAAATCGGCCTTGGTCAGCCCTGCCTTTACCGCGATGGCGGCAGCCTGCAGGATTTCAGGCGCTTCGGGGCCGATCATGTGGATCGCCAGCACCCGGTCCGTCGCCGCATCGACGATCATCTTGTAGAGCCCGCGCTCAGGCCGGTGGCCGAAGATGTTCTTCATCGGGCGGAAGTCCGACGAATAGACCTTGATCGAACCATGCTTGTTGCGCGCCTGCCCTTCGGTAGGGCCGACACCAGCGAGCGGCGGCTGCGAGAACACCGCGCTGGGGATGCAGCTGTAGTCGATTGTCACGTGCTTGTTGCCGAACACACGGTCGGCAAAGGCCTGACCCTCGCGAATGGCGACGGGCGTGAGCTGGACGCGGTCCGTTACGTCACCCACGGCGTAGATGCTGGGGCACGAAGTCTGCGCGCGATCATCGACGACGATCTCGCCGCGCTCGCCGAGCGCGATCCCTGCGTTCTCGAGGCCGAGCCCGGCAGTATTCGGGCGGCGACCGGCAGCGACGAGCACCTGATCGGCCAGGACCGGATCGGGCTGGCCCTTGAGCCAGACTTCCAGCACGCCATCCTCGCGCTTCACGACTTTCTCGAACGGGCAGTTGAAACGATACTGGATGCCGCGCGCCATGGTGATCTGAAGCAGACGGTCGCGCAGCGACTCATCATAGCCGCGCAGCAGCGTTTCGGAGCGATTGATCACCGTTACGTGACTGCCGAGCGCGTTGAAAATGCCCGCGAATTCGAGCGCGATGTAACCAGCCCCGGCGATCACGACGCGGCGCGGGAGCTTTTCGAGATGGAACACCTCGTTCGAGGTGATGCAGTGCTCCGAGCCTTCGAATTCGGGCATGACAGGCCAGGCGCCCGTCGCCACGAGGATGTGCTTTGCGGTGATCTCGCGGCCTGAGGCAAGGCGGACCGAATTCGGACCAGTGATGACCGCGCGCTCAAGGAAGCGCTCGACCTTGTGGGTCTCGAGCGTCGTGGTGTAGGCCGCATTGAGCCGGTCGACATCGCGCAGGACAGCATCGCGCAAGGTCGGCCAGTCGAACCTGGTGTTCTCGACCGTCCAGCCATAGTTCGCCGCGTCCTGCAGTTCCTCGGCGAAGTGCGAGCCGTAGACGAGCAGTTTCTTGGGGACGCAGCCGCGGATCACGCAAGTGCCGCCGACGCGGAACTCCTCGGCCACCGCGACGCGGGCGCCGTGGCTGGCGGCCACACGGCTGGCGCGGACACCGCCGGAACCGGCACCGATGACGAAAAGGTCGTAGTCGTAGTTGGCGGCGTCGGTCATCTCGGGCTCCTCATGCGGGGCCTTATATGGGTGCTCGCACCCCTGCCCGCCACCGGCAATTCGCGTGTTTTTTGCGTTACGTTACGGGCTCAGCCATCGATCCCGGCGGCGGCCAGCAGCGCCGTGGTCGAAGGATCGAAGCTGGCATCACCCGCCTCGATCGACTTGGCGATGGCCTTGCCGAGCTCGACCCCGAACTGGTCGAAGGGATTGATGCCGAGCATCATCGCCGAGACGAAGGTGCGGTGCTCGTGGAAGGCGATAAGGCTGCCAAGCGTGGCCGCGCCCAGTTCGTCGCACAGGATCGTGGCCGACGGGCGGTCGCCCGGATAGTCGCGCGCCATATCATCCCCGCCGGCCTTGCCCGCCATCAGGGCGGCGCCCTGTGCAAAGCAGTTGGCCAGCAAGGTGCGGTGGTGGGCCGGGTCGAAATCATGGCCCGGGACGCTCACAGCAAGGAAATCGACCGGGATCAGGTGCGTGCCCTGATGTAGGAGCTGGAACACCGCATGCTGCGCATCGGTGCCGACACCGCCCCAAGTCACCGGCGCGCTCGGGCGGGCGAGCGGAGTGCCGTCAGCGAGGACGCGCTTGCCGTTCGATTCCATTTCGAGCTGCTGAAGGTAGCTCGGCAACAGGCGCAGGCGCTCGTCATAGGCGAAGACCGCGCGGCTGCCGCAGTGGCGGGCCTGCGTGTAGTAGAGATCGGCGAAAGCGGCCCGGATCACGACGTTTTCAGCCACCGGCGCTTCAAGGAAGTGCCGGTCAATCGCGGCCGCACCGGCGAGGAAGGCGGAGAAGCCC
This sequence comes from uncultured Novosphingobium sp., assembly GCA_964413325.1. Classification (GTDB taxonomy): domain Bacteria; phylum Pseudomonadota; class Alphaproteobacteria; order Sphingomonadales; family Sphingomonadaceae; genus Novosphingobium. The sequence goes on from CAYPRK010000001.1 coordinate 645,097, forward strand.
TCCCAACCCAGCGCCAGCGCGATGGGGAAACCGATGGACGACCACAGCGAGTAGCGCCCACCGACAGTCTCCGCGAATGGCAGCACGCGGGTCTCATCGACACCCCACGCCACGGCCTTGTCCGGCGCGGCGGTAAGCGCGACAACGCGGCCGAACGGGTCTTCCACGCCGCCTTCACGCAGCCAATCGAGCGCGCTGACGGCATTCATCAGGGTTTCGGTGGTGGTGAACGTCTTCGAAGCGACCGCAATCATGGTGGTGGCCGGATCGCACTGCGCGGTCGCGGCGGCGAGCGCGGCGGCATCGACGTTGGAAACGACGTGGACCGCAACCCTGGCGTCCTCGCGCGCCAGTGCATCGATGGCGAGCGCAGGGCCAAGCGCCGAGCCGCCGATGCCGATGTGGATCAGGCTCTTCACCTCGCCCAGCAGGCCCTCATGGATCACCTCGACCAGCGCCTGCATGCGCTCATGGAAGCGCTCGGCCTCCTCGGCTGCAGCAGGATTGCCGACGCCGCGCTCCGCCATATGGGTAGCCGCGCGGCCTTCGGTGTTGTTGATGAGTGCACCGGCGAACAGCGCCTCGCGGCTGCCAGAAAGATCGACCGCCTCGGCGATCTGACCGAGGACGGCTTCGACGTCCGCCGAAAGATGGGTCTTCGACCAGTCGAAGCGAATCGGGCCGCCGGGCAGATCGAGCACCGTCGCGTAACGATCCAGCCGCCCGGGATCAGCGAAAAGCTCGGTCAGTGCAGGGCGCGGGAGGTTTTCGAGCGCGGTCCAGAGCGGAGCGGTTGCAGTTGCGGCCATCGGTTGGTCTCCTCGGGAATGAAGCGGGCGTACCCCGCCCATTCGACGAAGCGCAAGGGATTGCCGACCAGTGCGGCTGCTAAATTCGTCTGCACGGCGCTATCGATGCAGTCTGCGCTTGACGGATGCGAGGCCCCTCCACATGACCGCTGCGATGACCGAACCCTCCGAAAACACTCCACAGAACACGGCGAGCATGACGCCGCCGGTGCAGGATGTGCCGCCGAGCCCCGCCAAGACAAAGAAGGAACGCAAGGAAGACAGCTTCCCGGTGTTCGTGATCAAGCTGGTGCTGATCGTGGCCTTCTTCCGCAGCTTTGTGTTCTCGCCCTTCAATATTCCGTCTGAATCGATGCTGCCGCGCCTCGAGAACGGGGATTACCTGCTCGCGGCGAAGTGGCCTTACGGCTTCTCGTCCTACTCGCTGCCGTTCAGCATTCCGCTGCTGCCGAACCGGATCTTCGCAGGGCAACCCGAGCGCGGCGACGTGGTGATCTTCAAGGCGCCGCCGGGGAACGATGTCGACTACATCAAGCGCGTGATCGGACTGCCGGGTGATACCGTGCAGATGATCGGCGGGCAGGTCCATCTGAACGGCGTGCCAGTGCCGAAGGTGAAAGTGGCGGACTTCGTGATCCGCACCTCGCCCAACACCACTTGCATCGCACCGGAGTTCGAAGCTGTCGAGCCGAACGGGCTGCAGAGCTGCCACTATCCGCAGTACCGTGAGACCTTGCCGGGCGGCAAATCCTACAACGTGCTCGATCTGGGCTATCGGCCGCAGGATGATACACCGCCGGTGGTTGTGCCCGCTGGCCACGTGTTCCTGATGGGCGACAACCGCGACAACTCGATGGACAGCCGCTTCCCGGCGGTCGAGGGCGGCGGGATCGGGCTCGTGCCGCAGGACAACCTGATCGGCCGCGCGACCATCGTCATGTGGTCAACCGACGGCAGCGCCAACTGGTTCATGCCATGGACCTGGTTCAGCGCGCTGCGCGCAAACCGCATCGGGGGCACGTTCTGAGCGGGACCCTTTCGGACGAGACCGCCGGCTTCCTCGCCGCGCTGACTGGCAAGGCCCCGGCCCGGCCCGACCTGTGGCATGAGGCGCTGACCCATGGTTCGATGGGGGAAGCGCGCGATTATCAGCGGCTCGAGTTTCTGGGCGACCGCGTGCTGGGCCTCGCCATTGCCGAATGGCTCCATGCGCAGAGCGAAGCGGCGGAAGGCAAGCTGTCGCAGCGCCTGAACGCGCTGGTGAGCCGCGAGACTTGTGCCAATGTCGCGCGCAGACTGGGCGTTGCGCCGCATATCCGGCTGGGCAAGCAGGCGCGCGGCGATGGCGCGGGGCAGAGCGACAACGTGCTGGGCGACGTGATGGAAGCGCTGATCGGGGCGGTGTTCCTTGAGCGCGGTTTCGATGCGGCGAGGGATTTCGTGCGGAGCGCGTGGGAACCGGCCATGTCGGGCGGCGCCGGGCAGCGCAAGCACCCCAAGGCGGCGCTGCAGGAATGGGCGGCGGGTAATCGCCGCAAGCCACCGGTCTACACGCTGGTGGATCGCAGCGGGCCAGACCATGCTGCGGTGTTCACCGTGCAGGTGGAAGTGCCCGGCGTTGGCGCCGAGCAGGCAACAGGTTCAAGCAAGCAGGAAGCGGAACGCGGCGCGGCTGCGGCCTTCATGACGCGATATGGATGATATGAAAATGACAGAGCCCAAATCACTCGAACGCTGCGGACTCGTGGCAGTGATCGGCGCGCCCAATGCGGGCAAGTCGACACTGGTCAACGCGCTGGTCGGGCAGAAGGTGGCCATCGTCTCGGCCAAGGCGCAGACCACGCGCGCGCGGCTCATGGGGATCGCGCTGCAGGACCTGCCAGGCGGAGAACGCGTGCAATTGATCCTGGCCGATACGCCAGGGCTGTTCGAGCCAAAGCGCCGGCTCGACCGGGCGATGGTCCATGCGGCATGGGAAGGCGCCGATAGCGCTGATGCGATCCTGCTGGTGGTCGACGGACGCAAGAAGAAGCGCGACTATCTGGAGCCGATCCTCGAAAGCCTGAAGGACCGTGCCGAGCGCAAGATCCTCGTGCTCAACAAGGTGGACGCGATTGCCAAGGAGCCGCTGCTGGAAATGGCGGCGGAGCTGGCACCGCTGGGTGGGTTTGACGAAGTGTTCTTCGTCTCGGCGCTGACCGGTGACGGAGTGCCGGAACTCAAGCTCAAGCTGGCGGAGCGCATGCCCGCAGGTGCATGGCACTACCCCGAAGATCAGGTTTCGGATGCCAGCGAGCGACTGCTGGCAGCCGAGATTACCCGCGAACAGCTCTACCGCCAGCTGCACGACGAACTGCCTTATGACAGCGCGGTGCGGCCGGAGAGTTACGTAACGCGGCGAGATGGCTCGATCGAGATCCACCAGCAGATCGTGATCGCGCGCGATAGCCAGAAGGCGATCGTGCTCGGCAAGGGCGGATCGAAGCTGAAAGCCATCGGCGAGGCGGCACGCAAGGAACTGGCGGAGCTACTCGGCGTGAAGGTCCACTTGTTCCTCCACGTGAAGGTGGAAGAAGGCTGGGCTGAAGCCAAAGAAATCTACGAGGAAATCGGGCTCGATTGGGTGAAGTAACGGGAGGCGGCGATGGGGGCGGCGTTGTCGATTGTTTTGCCAGGTTTGGGCCTGCTGGCGGCGATGACGGTGTGCTGGCGCCTTGGCGTCGCCTTGCATCAGCGTGCCGGCGCGAGCGGTGAGGCAGGCGGCGAAAGCTATGTCCTGTCAGGCGCGTTCGGCCTGCTGGCGCTGCTCATGGCCTTTGCCTTCAGCCTCGCCATCGGCCGTTACGAGACGCGGCGACTGCTGGTGGTCGAGGAAGCCAATGCCATCGGCACCATGGCGACACGCCTGTCGCTGCTGCAGGATACCCAGCGCCAACCGCTGAAGGCCTCATTGGCGCGCTATGCCGCCGAGCGCGCGGCAGTGGGCAAGAACGCCGAGGATGCAGCCTGGCAGGCGGCGCACGACGCCAGTGCGGACGGCTGCACCCGGTTCGGCGACGAGCTGTTCGCCGTACTCCGCGCCATGCCGCCCGATACACGCGGGCCGGTGCTGGTGCAGGCCTTCAACGCGATGTGCGATATCACGACCGAGCGCCATGCCGCCCGCTCCGCCCGGCTGCCGAGCGAAGTGCTGGGGCTGCTGGCGTTATACTGCTGTGCCTGCACCGCGCTGCTGGGCTTCAGCACCGGGCGGGCCGACCGGCGCAATGCCGTATCGTCCGTGCTGTTTTTCACGCTGCTTGCGGCGGCCTATGCCACGATCCTCGATCTCGACAGCCCGCGCAGCGGTGCGATCATCGTGCCGCAGGAAGAGCTCGACAAAGTGGCGCAGGGCCTTGGCTGAAGGGATATTGGAATGATCGCGCGCGAACTGCTTGGTACGGCGCATGTGCCGGGGGGCACTGAACTCAAGCTCTATCGTCACGACCGCGATTTCATGATCGTGATGGGCCACAACGAACTGATGAGCAGCCGGATGAGCGGCTCGGAAGTCGCGCTGGCCACGGAGACGATCAAGCGCCTGAAGGGGCGCCCTTCCCCAAGCCTGCTGATCGGCGGCTATGGCATGGGCTTCACCTTGCGCGCGGCGCAGGAGGCGCTGGGGCCCAAGGCGGAACTGGTGGTGGCCGAACTGGTGCCCGAAATCATCGAATGGGCACGCGGGCCAATGGCCGATCTGGCGGCAGGCTGCCTCGATGATCCGCGTGTGCGGCTGATCATGGGCGACGTCGGCAGCGTGATCGACGGCGCGCAGGGGGACTATGACGCGATCCTGCTCGACGTCGATAACGGACCGGACGGTGTCGTGCGTGACGGAAACAACAGCCTTTACAGCGCCTCGGGCCTGCGCGCTGCACGGCGCGCGCTGACGCCTGGTGGCGTGCTGGCGATCTGGTCAGCAGGCCCGGATCCCGCCTTCACCCGGCGGCTGGAAAAGAACGGCTTTACAGTCGACGAGCTTCGCGTTCCGGCGCGGAGCAACGGCAAGGGGCCGAAGCACACGATCTGGTTCGCGACTCCGGCCTGACGCTCCCCTCTCCCAACCCTCTCCCCTGAGGGAGAGAGGGCTTTGCAGAGATGTTACGTTGCGGATTTCTTCGCCGCAGCCTTCTTTGCCGGTGCTTTCTTCGCGGCGGGCTTCTTGGCCGGAGCCTTGGCCGCCGCCTTCCTGGGCGCGGCTTTCTTCTTCTTGCCCTTGGCCGGCGCTGCCGCGGCGCGTGCGTCGATCAGCGCGATGGCCTGTTCGAGGGTCAGGTCTTCGGGCTTCACGTCCTTGGGCAGCGTCGCATTGGTGGTACCATCGGTGACATAGGCACCGTAGCGGCCCGCCAGCAGCTTCATCTCGCCGCCCGAAGTCGGATGGGGACCGAACGTGTTGAGCGGTTCGACCGGCGTGCGGTTCCCGCGCGCGCCTGCACCTGCGGCAGCCTCGGCCAGCTTGACCACTGCGGCGTTCATGCCCGTCTCGAACACTTCAGAGGTCGACTTAAGTCGGCCATACTTCCCATCATGTGCAAGGTATGGGCCGTAACGCCCTATACTTGCAGTGATCATCTTGCCCGTTTCCGGGTGCGGGCCGATCTCGCGCGGCAGTGAAAGCAGCTTGAGCGCCAATTCCAGATCGAGCTCGGGAATGTCCTTGGGTATCGAAGCGCGCTTGGCATCCTTGCCGTCGCCAAGCTGGATGTAGGGACCGAACCGGCCTGTGCGGCGGGTGACATCCTCGCCGGTGACTGGGTCCTTGCCGAGGCTGGCGTCATCGCCTTCACCGCCCTCACCCTCGCCGCCGCCTTGGGCGAACTTGCGCGTGAACTTGCACTCCGGGTAGTTCGAGCACGCAACGAAGGCGCCGTAGCGCCCGCCGCGCAGCGAGAGGCGCCCAGCCTGGCACTTGGGGCAGAGGCGCGGATCGCTGCCGTCCTCGCGCTTTGGGAACAGGTAATCCTCGAGGAAGGTGTCGAGCTCGGCAGTCACCTCGCTCGGCTTCTTCTCCATCACCTCGTCGGACTTGGGCTTGAAATCGCGCCAGAAGGCTTCGAGCACGGCTTTCCACGCCGCGCGGCCGCCGGAGACGTCGTCGAGTTCGTCCTCCATGCCGGCGGTGAACTGGTACGCTACGTAACGGTCGAAAAAGCGCTCGAGGAAGGCCGTCAGCAGGCGTCCGCTTTCCTCCGCGAAGAAGCGGTTCTTCTCGGTGCGGACGTAGTTGCGGTCCTTCAGCACCTGAAGGGTGGCAGCGTAGGTTGAGGGGCGCCCGATGCCGAGCTCCTCCAGCCGCTTGACGAGGCTGGCTTCGGAATAGCGCGGCGGCGGCTGGGTAAAGTGCTGCGCCGCCTCCACGCCGCGCTTGGCGGGCGTATCGCCGGCATTCATCACCGGGAGTAGGCTGGTCTCGTCTTCACCGTCCTCGGCGTCGGCCTTCTGGTCACGCCCTTCTTCGTAGACGGCGAGGAAGCCGGGAAACTTCACGACCTGGCCAGTGGCGCGCAGCTCGTGCTTGCCGGTGCCTTCGCGCAAGGTGACGGTGGTGCGCTCGATCAGCGCCGAGGCCATCTGGCTGGCCATCGCGCGCTTGTAGATGAGGTCGTAGAGCCGGGCCTCATCCCCGTTACCGTAACGATCGTTGCCGAAATCGGTCGGGCGGATCGCCTCGTGCGCTTCCTGTGCGTTCTTGGCCTTGGTTTCGTAGATGCGCGGCTTCTCGGGCAGGTAGTGGCCGGAATAGCGCGTGCTGATCGCAGCGCGGGCAGCGCTGATCGCACTCGAATCCATCTGCACGCCGTCAGTACGCATGTAGGTGATGGCGCCCGCTTCATAGAGCGTTTGCGCCACGCGCATGGTGTGGCTGGCCGAGAAGCCGAGCTTGCGGGCGGCTTCCTGCTGCAGCGTCGACGTGGTGAAGGGCGGATAGGGATTGCGGCGGGTTGGCCGCGTCTCGACGTCCTCGACGCGGAAGGTGGCGGCCTCGACCGTCGCCTTGGCGCGCTGCGCGATGCCTTCGTTGCCGAGCGACAGGCGTTCCAGCTTCTCGCCCTCGAACCGCACCAGGCGCGCCTTGAACGGGGTGCCGCCCTGCTCCAGCATGGCAACGACCGACCAGTATTCCTGCGGCTTGAACACCTCGATCTCGCGCTCGCGCTCGACGATCAGGCGTAGCGCGACCGACTGGACGCGGCCGGCGGACTTCGCGCCGGGCAGCTTGCGCCACAGTACCGGCGAAAGCGTGAAGCCGAACAGGTAATCGAGCGCGCGGCGAGCGAGATAGGCGTCGATCAGATCCTGATCGAGCTCACGCGGGTGCTTCATCGCCTCCGTGACGGTCGCCTTGGTGATCGCGTTGAAGGTGACCCGCTCGACTTCCTTGGGCAGCGCCTTGCGTTTGGCGAGGAGTTCGCGGACGTGCCACGAAATCGCTTCGCCTTCGCGGTCAGGGTCGGTCGCGAGGATCAGGCGGTCGGCGGCCTTGGCCGAATCGACGATCGCCTTCACCCGCGCTGCCTTGTCGCCATAGAGCTCCCAGTCCATCGCGAAGTCCTCGTCCGGACGGACCGAGCCATCCTTCACGGGGAGGTCGCGCACGTGGCCGTAGGACGCGAGGACCTTGAAGCCGGGCCCGAGATACTTCTCGATGGTCTTGGCCTTGGCCGGGGATTCAACAATGACAAGCTGCATGGGCGAGGTTGGACTTTCGAGGCCTTACACGTACGCGCGAGGGTGGAGAGCTTTGCCCCCCACCGTCAAGCGCTGCGTTCTGCGCAGGTTTGCGCAGATGTCCAGCCCTAAGGCCCGCCGATCACTTCAGGGCATTGATCTGGCCGATCAGCACATCGTTGGCGAGGCCCGCAGCCTTGGCTGCACCGTCTTCGTAGTTGCCGGGCTTCGCATCGAATTCGAACTTGCGCGTCTTGCCAAAGCGCATGCCGCCAAAGCCCATCGCGGCGGCGACACCGCCTGCCACGTTGGCAGCGGCCTGGGTCGTCTTGGCCGTGCTGCTGGAGGCGTCGTGCTTGTCAATGAAGTCGCCATCGACCGAAACCGACTGATTGAGCGTGACGGTCGTCGTCTTGCCGTTGGCGCCGAACACCGTCATTCGGCTGTAGCCCGGCACCACCGAGAGATTGGCGTTGACCTCAAGCCCGCCGAAGCTGAACGCGCCGGGGCGCTTCTGGTCCGAGAAGTCGATCAGATACGTCACGTCGATCACCGGCACCCCGGCCGTTTTGGCATATTGCGAGAGCGCATAGCCCGCCTGCCCCGCATCCATGGCGAGGCCCATGCTGGAAAATCCGCTGCCCTGGAAATCGCCTGCGACCATGATCAGCGTGGGAAGCGCGGAGGGCTTCACATAGGTCGCCTTGCCTTTGCTGTTCTTTTCGAGCGCGATCGAGATATCAAGCGGCGATGCCTGACCATGCGGCTTGGCCATCTCGGGCGCGGCGAATACGGAGCCCGCGTCCTTTACCGAGAGCCCCGCAGCGGCGAGCTTCGCAGTGAAATCGGCATAGGCCGCATCGGCGATCTTCTGCATCATTTCAGGCGTGACGCCGACGAGCGACGACTTCGCCTTGGTAGTGCCACCGAACGCGCCGATCATGCCGCCGGTGGCCTTGGTCTGGTCGGTCGACTCGAAAATGAACCCGACATTGAAAGCCGCCACGGCGACACCGGTCGCGCCCTTTACGGCTTCCTTACCGGAGACCTTAACGGGTGCGGAGTCGCCTGCATAAGCGACAGCGGGCAGCACGAACGCGGATAGCGCGAGCGCCAAGGCAACGGTTTTGCGGCTTTTCATGGTCAGGTCCCCTCTCCCCTCGCCCCCGGCGAGGTCCGTAACGGACCATAATAGGTAAAAATCGGTAGCGTCAATTGTAACCGTATTGGTGCCGGACTTTGGCGGTTCAGGCGAGCGAGACGCGCCCGCCGGCATGGCGGATGAGGCGGCCGGCCAGTTCCAGCTCGATCAATGCCATCTGGACGGCGCCGGCGCTGGCGCCGCTCTGGCGGATCAATTCATCAGTGGCGACAGGAGCCGTGCCGAGGAGGTGACTGATATCGGCGGGAGTATTGTCCGCTTCGCTATCTGAAACAAACGGCACCGGCTCCTCGTCCAGCGCGGTCCAGATCGGCTCGCGCAACTTGAGACGCGAGGGGCCTTCGAAACGTTCGAGCAGTTCGCCAATGTCGTCGGCCGACTGGACGAGGATCGCGCCGTCGCGGATCAGCTCGTTGCACCCGCGCGAGCGGCTGTCGAGCGGAGAGCCAGGCACGGCCATGACTTCGCGGCCAGCCTCGGCAGCGAGGCGCGCCGTGATCAGAGAGCCGGAGCGCGGGGCGGCTTCGACCACCACGGTTCCGGCCGCCAGACCCGCGATGATGCGGTTGCGGAACGGGAAATGGCGCGCGAGCGGTTCGGTGCCTGGAGGCATCTCGGCCAGCAGGAGCCCGCGCCGGGCGACATCTTCCTGCAGTTCAGCATGTTCGGGCGGATAGGTCACATCGATCCCGCTGGCGATGACGCCGATGGTGCCGCCGCCATCGCCCATGGCCGCAAGCGCGCCGCGATGCGCCGCTGCGTCGATCCCGCGCGCAAGGCCGGAAACGACTGCGTATCCCCGCGCGGCAAGGGCGGCGCCGTATTCACGAGCGAGCCGGCAAGCCCCGGCAGACGCGTTGCGGGCGCCGACAAGCGCCACAGCGCCCTGCCCCAGCAGCGACAAGTCGCCGCGATAGGTCAGTACCGGCGGCGGTGTTTCCAGCGCGGCGAGAAGCCGGGGGTATGCCGGGGAATCATGGAAGAGATAGTTGCCGCCCGCTGCCTGCAGCCGCTCCATTTCGGCCGCGATCCGCTCGCGGGGGACGGGTCGATAGCGCGCTCCGCTGCGCCCGGCGATGTCGGGCAGTGCCTCCAGCACCGTGGCAGCATCGCCGAAACGGCGCATCAGGTGATAGTAGCTGACCGGGCCGATACCGGGCGAGCGCAGCACGCTGAGCCGCGCAAAGACGTCCGCGTCCGGCAGCGGCGGCGCGGGAAGGTTCATCCCTTGCCGCCGATGCGCGGTTCGGTCCCGGCGCGCAGCCGGGCGATGTTGGCGCGGTGCAGCCAGATCACCAGCAGCGCAATGAGCGCCAGCACCTGAGCGTATCCCTGATAGCCCATCAGCTGCGCCGCGATCGGAGCGGCAATGACCGCACAGAGCCCGCCGACCGAGGAAATGCGCGTGGCCGCCAGCATGCCGAGCCAGACCACGGCATAGGCAAGCCCGATCGGCCAGGCGAGGCCGAGCGAGACGCCCATCGTCGTCGCGACGCCCTTGCCGCCGTTGAAGCGCAGCCAGAGCGGGAAGCAGTGGCCGATAACCGCCGCAAGAGCCGCCAGAGCCTCTGTACCCGGAAACCATGCGCGTGCGAGGAGTACAGCCGCAGCGCCCTTCGCAAGATCGAGCAGCAACGTTGCCGCCGCGAGTTCCTTGCGCCCAGTACGCAGCACATTAGTCGCGCCGATATTGCCCGAGCCGATGCTGCGCAGATCACCCGCACCGAACAGCCGCGTGAGCAGCAGGCCGAAGGGAACCGAACCCAGCAGATAGGCCGCGACGAGAACGCCGGCGACGGCAGGAGATGCGATGCTCATCCCCCGGTCTTAACCGCCATGGGGCACAAAGGGGAGAGGCATGCTTTCCTTTTTGCCGCCACTCCCGATAGAAAGGTGCGTGATGACGAGTGATCCCGCCGCCCCGATCCTGCTGTTCGATTCCGGCGTCGGCGGTCTGTCCGTGCTCGGCAAGGTGCGCAAATTGCTGCCGCAAGCACCGGTCATGTACGTCTCGGACAACGCCGGCCTCCCCTATGGCAGCAAGACCGAGGCGCAGATCGCGGCGCGCGTTTCGGGGCTGCTCGGCCGCCTGACCGAGCGCTATCACCCGCGTCTGGTCTGCATCGCCTGCAACACCGCCAGCACGATCGCCCTCGCTTCGGTGCGCGAGGTGCTGGAAGTGCCGATTGTTGGGACGGTCCCCGCGATCAAGCCCGCTGCGGTGATGACCAGGACCGGCGTGATCGGTCTGCTCGGAACCGAAGCGACCATCCGGCAAAGTTATGTCGACCGGTTGGAAGCCGAGTTTGCGGCGGACAAGCGCCTGCTGCGCCACGGCGCGCCCGAGCTTGTTGCGGCTGCCGAGGCCAGGCTTCGCGGCGAGCCTGTCGATCAGGCGGTATTCACGCGGGCCGCAGCTGCCTTGCGCGCGATGCCGGATGGGGCGCGAATCGATACCGTGGTGCTGGCATGCACGCACTTCCCGCTCCTCGAAGCGGAGCTGGCCGAGGCCTTCGGGCCCGGTGTGCAATTCGTCGACGGCTCGGACGGGATCGCTCGGCGGATCGCGTTTCTTACGCAAGGGCAGGCGTGGGCGCCCAGCAAAGCCGGAGATGTTGCCCTGTTCACCAAGGATGATCCGCAAGATGAACGGTTGATGCCCGCCTTGGCACGCTATGGCGTTTTCCAGCGGCTGGTGTTCTGACCGGATCGGCGGTATCGCACCGCACCATGTTTACCCGGGTTGCCTTGCTGCTGATCCTGCTTGTCTCGGTGCCATACTATTGGCTCCTGATGGATCCGGGGCCAACCTCGGTTGCCCCGCATGATATCGATATCGCCCGCCTGCGCAGCCTCGCCGATGGGCAGCAGGGTCCGCGGCCTGTGGCGATCGAATATGCCGCGGTTGCTACCAACAACGAGCCCGGCACGTTCTTCGTGGCTGGCGGCGGTCTGCGCAGCGAACAGACCGGCGTCTTCATCTGGCGCCTGCTGACGCCGGGCGGCGATACCATCATCAATCTTGGCCTGACCAAGGATCAGGCCCTTGCCAGCGGCTATGACAACTTCCATCCCGAAATCCAGCAAACGGGCAACGATTGGCTGCTTGCCGCCCGGCGGATCATCTTCACGAGCGAGGATATCGACCACATTGGCGGCCTCGTTTCGCTCCTTATCAATGATCGCACGGTGGCGCAGAAGCTGATCGGCAATCCGCAGCAGCTCGAAGCAATCAAGGCGCTGGCCCCCACCTTGACGGGCACGCTCAAGGCGATTCCCGCCATACAGGCCGACCGGGACGGCTATGTCCCGATCGCGCCCGGCATCGCGGCGCTGCGCACACCAGGCTACCTCGACGGCGCGCAGATGATCTACGTACGGCTGCAGGATGGCCGCGAATATCTCTTCGTCGGCGATACCGCGCCGATGCGGCGCAATGTCGATTGGCAGCGCCCCCGGTCGCGCTACGCTGCGGAATGGCTCGGCCATGAGGATCGCAGCAAGACGCTCGCGTGGATCAAGGGGCTCGCCCGGCTCAAAGCGCGCGAACCGGGTCTGACGATCGTCTATGGCCATGATTTTGGCTGGCTGCAGGATCAGGTGATCGGGCCGCGGTTTGCGGCAGCCGCTGCCAGCAGGGTCGCAATTGGCGCCCGCAAGTCGGCGCAATAGGGCTTTGTCCCTGCCAGGGATATGTCCGAAATGCCGCTGGCATTGCCCGAACAAGCGGCGTAAAGCGCGCCTCACCTCAGGCCGGTGCGGGTTTTGAGGCCATCACAGCGCCACACGGACACGTGTTTGCCGGAGCGCGCTGCGCACATGGTTGTGACAACTGGTTCATAGGGAGCCGCGGGTGAATTACGATCAGGTTTTCGATTCCGCGATCGAGCGTCTGCATACCGAAGGTCGTTACCGCGTCTTCATCGACATCCTGCGCAACAAGGGTGCCTACCCTAATGCGCGCTGCTTTGCCGGGCACAACGGACCCAAGCCGATCACCGTGTGGTGCTCGAACGACTACCTCGCGATGGGCCAGCACCCCAAGGTGATCGGCGCCATGGAAGAGGCGCTGCACGACGTCGGCGCCGGCTCGGGCGGCACCCGCAACATCGGCGGGAACACGCACTACCACGTCGATCTGGAAGCCGAACTCGCCGATCTTCACGGCAAGCAGGGCGCGCTGCTGTTCACCTCTGGCTATGTCTCGAATGACGCCACGCTTTCGACGCTCGCCAAGATCCTGCCGGGCTGCGTGATCTTTTCGGACGAACTGAACCACGCCAGCATGATCGCCGGCATCCGCAATTCCGGCGCTGAAAAGCGCGTCTTTCGCCACAACGACGTGGCCCATCTCGAAGCGCTGCTGGAAGAGACCGATCCCGCGCTGCCCAAGCTGATCGCCTTCGAAAGCGTCTATTCGATGGACGGCGACGTCGCCCCGATCCACGCGATCTGCGACCTTGCCGAGAAGTACAACGCCCTCACCTACATCGATGAAGTCCACGCCGTCGGCATGTACGGCGCGCGCGGCGGCGGCATTTCGGAGCGGGACGAAGCGGCGCACCGCATCGACATCATCGAAGGCACGTTGGGCAAGGCCTTCGGCGTGATGGGCGGCTATATCGCGGCGGACTCGCGGATCATCGATGTGATCAGGAGCTACGCTCCGGGCTTCATCTTCACCACCTCGCTCTCACCCGTCCTCGCCGCTGGCGTGCTTGCGGCGGTGCGCCATCTCAAGGCGTCGAGCGTCGAACGTGAAGGGCAGCAAGCGGCCGCGGCCTTCCTCAAGAAGGCGTTTGCTGACGCCGGCCTGCCGGTCATGCCCTCTACGACCCACATCGTGCCACTGATGGTGGGCGATCCGGTGCGCGCGAAAAAGGTGAGCGACATCCTGCTCGCCGAATACGGCGTCTATGTGCAGCCGATCAACTATCCGACCGTGCCGCGCGGCACGGAACGCCTGCGCTTCACGCCGGGCCCGGCGCACACCGAAGCGATGATGAGCGAACTGACCGACGCCCTCGTCGAGATCTGGCACCGTCTGGAACTGGACATGCGCAAGGCGGCCTGAGCCCGCCTGCTACACCTTTTTTGCTTTCGGGTTTGCTTTAGGCATTTGCACCTAAGGCCGGGTGGTTGCGCAAAATCCCTCCTGCAACAAAGTGTTGCTTCGTTAATGTCCCGCACCTGGCAGTGTAGCCCGGTTGCAACACTTACGTAAGTTAACACTACTTAGAAGATTCAAGCGCTTGCGTGGCCGGTCTGATCCGGTCAATTTTGAATCTTCCGTATGGGGGAAATTATGTTGCTCTACCGTCCGACGCGCGCAGCGCTTCATCTCGCTGCCTCGACTCTTGCGCTCACTGCCTATTTGCCGGCCTCGGCATGGGCCCAAGCGGAGCCCGCAAGCTCCGAAACGCCTGATTCAGCCACCACGGCAGCCCCGGCCGATACGGCCGACATCGTGGTCACCGGCACGCGCCTGCGCCGTACCGACTACCAGACCGCCAGCCCGACTGTGTCGTTCGGCAAGGACCTGCTCGAAAAGCAGGGCGTCACCAACGTGACGACCTTCCTGACGGCGAGCCTTCCCGCGCTGGTCGGATCGGAAACCTCGCGCGACAACTCGGGTGATCGCGCCGGCATCGGCTATACCGGCCTCAATCTTCTCAATCTGCGCAATCTCGGCGTCGACCGCACGCTGGTGCTCATCAACGGCCGCCGTCAGGTCGCCGGCGTGCAAGGCTCGCAGGCTGTCGACATCAATACGATCCCGGTCAGCCTGATCGAGCGCGTCGACGTGCTCACCGGCGGCGCATCGGCGATTTACGGTGCGGACGGCGTGACGGGCGTGGTCAACTTCGTGCTGAAGAAGAACTTCGAAGGCGTCGCTGCGCAGGCGCAGGCCGGGATCAGCAAGTATGGCGATTCCGGGGACCGCTTTGGCGCACTGACCCTCGGCAAGAACTTCGCCGAAGGACGCGGCAACGTGACGCTGGCCTACGAATATGGCGCCAGCGACCGCCTGCAGACCCGCGACCGCCCGCAGTTCACCGGCTCGCGCCAGATCGGTTTCTTCCGCAATCCGGACTACACGCCGAACACGCCCGGGGTGTACAGCCGCATTCCGCTCAACGATGTGCGCTATCAATGGTCATCGCGTCAGGGCGCGGTCGACGTCAACTTCGACGGCGTTCCGGACTACCGCGGCGACGGAAAGCCCTACAACCTCGGCACAGAGATTCCCGGCGGCTATTCGCGCGGCAGCGACGATACGCTGGTATCCGACTACGGCAACGACCTGCTGCCTTCGATCAAGCGCCACGTGGTGAACCTCAACGCTCGCTTCGAAGTCTCGAACGCGCTCAAGCTCTTCGTCGAAACGAAGTACGCGAACACCAAGTCCTATTCACTCGGGCAGCCGACGTTCGACTATTACCTGTTTGTCCCGCAGGATAACCCCTACATTCCGGCGAGCATCCAGAGCGCGATCGATCCGGCCAATGGCGGCGTCCTCGTCACGCGCGACAACTTCGACCTTGGCCAGCGCGGCGAGAACATCAAGCGCGAGACGTTCCGCTCGGTGATCGGCGCCGAGGGCGATCTCTCGTCCTCGCTGCACTACGAAGTGTCCTACGTCTTCGGCCGCACGAACGTGACCAACCACTTCGTCAACGACCGCTATACTGATCGGTTCAACGCCGCACTGGATGCGGTCATCGATCCGGCGACGGGCCAGGTGACCTGCCGTGTCAATCTCGACCCGACGGCGGCGGATGCGATCACGTTCAAGCCGGGTGAATGCCGTCCGATCAATCTCTTCGGCGAAGGCAAGAGCGATCCGGCGGGCGTGAACTTCGTGCGCGCCAACACCACCGAACGCTCGCGCATCACCCAGCACGTGGTGAACGCGTCGCTCTCGGGCGATACGCGCAATTTCTTCAATCTGCCGGGCGGCCCGGTCGGGTTCGTGATTGGCGGTGAATACCGCAAGGAAAGCTCCAGCTTTGTTCCGGACGTGCTGGAACAGCAGGGCCTCACTTTCTCGAACAAGCTGGGCATCACCAAGGGCAAGTTCGACGTCAAGGAAGCCTTCGGCGAGCTTGACCTGCCGCTGCTCAAGGACAAGCCGTTCTTCCACGTGCTCGATATCAGCGGCGCGGTGCGTTACGCCGACTATTCCTCGACCGGTGGCGCCACCACCTGGAAGGTTGACGCGGCCTGGGCCCCAATTGCCGATATCCGCTTCCGCGGCACGATCTCGCAGGCGGTGCGCGCACCCAATATCGGCGAGCTTTACGGCGCTGCAGGCCAGACCTTCACGCTCTTCGATGACCCGTGCCTGCCCTCCAACGTCGGCCTCGGCACGTCGAGCCGAGCGGCCAACTGCACCGCACTGCTCACTGCGGCCGGCCTCACGCCCGCCCAGATTGCCAACTTCGAAGACACCCGCACGGTCAACATTTCGGGGACCAGCGGGGGCAATCCCAACCTGCAGCCGGAGAAGGCCCGGACTTGGACTGCCGGTGTGGTCATCCAGCCGAGCTTCGTGCGCGGCCTCGCGATCGCGCTTGACTGGTACGACATCAAGCTCAAGCAGGCGATCAACACGGTCGACGCGCAGAAGCTGGCCGAGCTCTGCGTCGATCAGCCGACGATCAACAATCCGTTCTGCGCCTCGCTCACCCGCCAGGCCGGCACCGGGCTCATTGTCGACTATACGGTTCAGCCCCAGAACGTGGCGGCATTCCGCACCTCGGGCCTCGAGGTGAACGTGAATTACGCCTTCTCGCTCGAGAAGATCGGCGACTTCCAGCTCAAGTTCGTCGGCAACTACCTCAATACGCTGACGTTCGTCGATTCGCCGGGTGCCGCGCCGCGCAGCACGCTGGGCGAGACCTATCAGCCGCAGTACCAGGCCTTCGTGAACCTCGGCTATCAGCGGGGCAAGTTCGGCTTCAACTACAGCGTTTCGTGGTGGGACAAGACCCGGCGCTATTCGGCGGATCGTACCAACGGCAACCCAACTTACGTCGATCCCAAGTACGCCTGGTACAAGGAGCGCTGGGTGCACAACATCTCGGCGAACTTCACCGTCAACAAGATGATGGAGTTCTACGGCGGCGTGAACAACCTGTTCAACCAGCAGCCGGACATCGGCTCGATCACTTACCCGACGGAGACGAGCGGCACTTCGTTCTACGCAGGCTTCCGCGCCAAGTTCTGACAGTATGCGGGGAGTGGGCTTCCAGCCCCTCCCTGCCCACTTACAGTCCCCTAAAGCCCAGACAAAGAAAGACCCCGCAATTGCTTGCGGGGCCTTTCGCTTGCGACCCGGACTTCATCCGGCTTCTTAGATTGTCAGCGCAGCGAAACCACGTTGTCAGAAACGCGCGGATCGCGGCGGTCACCGCGGTACTGGCTGGCCATTGGCTCGTCCGACACTTCGAACACTTCGGTCGCACCGAAACCGTTGAAGGCCGTCTTCATTGCCGCACCATAAGCACCGAGCATGCCGATCTCGATGAAATCGCCCGCCTTGATGTCTGCTGGAAGCGCGAAGGGCCCTTCCATGCGGTCCATGTCATCACAGGTCGGACCCCAGAAGCTAAAGTCCTCGGTTTCGGTCTCGCCGTCCTCGTTCGCTGCGCTCTCGCGCAGCAGACGGACGGGGAAGCGCCAGCCCACGTGCGCCGCATCGAACAATGCGCCATAGGCGCCGTCGTTGATGAACAGTTCGGTGCCGCGGCGCCGTTCGACGCGCACGATCATCGAATTGTACTCGGCGCAGAGCGCGCGGCCCGGCTCGCACCACAGTTCGGCCGAGTAGGAAACCGGCAGCGATTCGTAGGTGCGATCGATCACGCCGAAGTAATCCTCCAGCGGCGGAGGCTCCATGCCCGGGTAGATCGACGGGAAGCCGCCGCCGACATCGATGATGTCGACCGTGACCGAAGCATCGACAATCGCCGCGCGGACGCGCTCGAGCGCCTGGACATAGGCGTGCGGGCTCATCGACTGGCTGCCGACGTGGAAGCAGACGCCGAGCGAATCGGCGACCTGACGCGTGGCCTGCAGAAGCTCTGCCGCGCCGGTGAGATCGCAGCCGAACTTCGACGCAAGGCTGAGCTCGGAACCTTCCGACGACACGCGCAGGCGCACACATAGCGTCAGATCCTCGGGCAGCACGCCATTGTTGGCAGCCGTCGTGGCGAGACGGATCTTCTCCAGTTCCTCGATCGAATCGAGGCTGAACACGCGCACGCCGTGATCCCGATAGGCCTCGGTGATCGCGCTGGGCGTCTTGACCGGGTGCATGAAACACAGAGTGGCAGCGGGCACCGCCCCGCGCGCCATGCGCACTTCGGCAATCGAGGCCACGTCGTAATGCGTGATCCCGGCATCCCACAGCACACGGAGCAGTTCCGGCGAAGGATTGGCCTTGACCGCATAGAGCGAGCGCCCCGGAAACTTCTCGACGAAGAAACGGGCAGCGCGCGCCGCAGCATGCGGACGGTTCAGAATGGCGGGTTGGTCAGGCGCGAATGCGCCCGCTACAGCCAATGCGTCAGGATGGATGTGCAACTCAAGGGACCCCCAAACGGAAAATTGAGACATAGCTGCCTTGCGGTTTGGAAGTCCCCATGGGGCAGCGAGGGGGTAAATAGCCCCCCGGCCCTGAACATCAAGTGAAAAAATGGGCACCTCATGTTGATGTCACAAACATGAAACAAATCTGGGTCGACTTGCCCAAAATCCTTAGGCCATCAGGGCTTGCGCCAGCGCGCGCCAGGCAGGAAGCGAATGCGGATCGTTCGCGCCGTTGGCGGCGGTGGGGTGCGAAGCGAATCGTGCGACCACCATTTCGGCCACAGGATCGATCCACAGCGTCTGCCCATGGATGCCGCGGGCACTGAAGCAGCCGTGGTTGTTGTGCGAATGCCACCACTGGCTGCCATAGCTCCAGCCTCCGAGCAGCGGATAGGCATTCTTGTGGAAGCGCTCTGGATCCCCGCCCTGCTGGATCCGCCAGGCATCGGCCGCAGGGATGACGCCCAGCCCGCCGAGCCGCAGCGCCTCACCAAAGCGGGCAAGGTCCTCGAGCCGCAGATTGAGTCCGCCGCCAGCAAACGGCGAGCCAACCTCGTCGACGATGATATCGGCATCGCCCAGCATGCCCAGCGGCTGCCAGAGCCGCTCGGACAGGACTTCGGTGAGGGGCTTGCCCGCCACGCGCGTGATGATCCACGCCAGCACGTCAGTATTGGGGGTGCGATAGACGAAGCGCTCACCGTGGGTGCCAGCCGCGGGAACGGTGGTCAGGTAGTCCCACAGGTTGTGCGGCCCAGTATAACTGGCGGGACGCGGGGTGAGGCCCAGCGCGGCGCTGTAGGCACCGATTCCCGAGTTCGGGTTGCCATACTCTTCCGAGAAATCGAGCGCGGTCGTCATGTGGAGGACCTGCCCGATCGTGGCGCTGCCGAAACCGCTGGCGGCGAGTTCGGGGATCACGCTGCTGACGGGTGCGGACAAATCGATTCGCCCTTCGCCCACCAGCATCTGCACCAGCGTACCGACGAAGCTCTTGGTCACCGAGAAGGCGATATGGCGCGTCTCCGGCCCGGTCACGCCAAACCAGCACTCGAACACGACCTCGCCCTTGTGCAGCACGAGAATGCCGTCCGTGAAGGCGGATAGCAGCGATTCCTCGAACGATGTCTCCGCCTCGGCGCCAAGCGGCGTGAAGCGCAGCGCGGCAAGATCATCGCGCAGCGCCCGGGGAAACGGGCTGCCCTTCCCGCTCGCGGCAATGCGCGCTGTCGGGCAGAAGCTGCGCATGTTCGAGTAGGACCAGCGGATCATCGGGAAGCGCATGTGATCGGCGCGCGCGGCGAGGATGCGCTTCTCGGGCGGCGGCGGCGCGCCGATCATCCAGCCCATCGTGACGGGATCGCTCGTGACGCCGTCCAGCACTTCGCCTGCCATCTGCACTCTCCGCCTTTGCTTTATGTCGGCAGAGACGATGCCTCAGGAAACGCGATCCCGGAAGGCCTCCCACGAAAAACGCTTCACGCATTCGAGCGTGTCCGTTTCGCTGTCCCACAGCCAGATCGAGGGCAGCGGCACGCCGTTGAAGGTCGTGGTCTTGACCATCGAATAGTGCGCCTGATCGAGGAAGGCGAAGCGCGCGCCCGGCTCGGCGAGGCCGGGCTTGCGGTAATCGCCGATGACGTCACCGGCGAGGCAGGATGGGCCGCCGAGGCGAACCGGGGCATCGCCTTCCCCCGTTTCTTGGCCACCGTCTTCGTACTCGTCGATCGGCAGTTCGCCGAGCATGGCCGGGCGATAGGGCGCCTCGATCACGTCGGGCATGTGGCAGGTGGCGGAAATGTCCGTGATGCCGAGCTGCATGCCGTTCCAGTGCGTATCGAGCACGGTGCCGACAAGGATGCCGGCATCAAGCGCGACGGCCTCGCCGGGCTCGAGATAGATCTCGCAACCGGTCTCTTCGCGCACGGACTTAAGAAACTGGATCAAGTCCGAGCGCTGATAGTCAGCGCGAGTGATGTGGTGACCGCCGCCGAAGTTGAGCCACTTGAGCTGGCCGAAAAACGGCGCGATGCGGGGCTTCAAGGCCTCCCAGGTGCGCTGGAGCGGCTCGAAGTCCTGCTCGCACAGGGTATGGAAGTGGAGGCCGGATACACCTTCGAGATGTTCGGGCTTGAGCTGGTCGACCGGGAAGCCAAGGCGCGAATGCGGTGCGCAAGGATCATACCGCGGCACTTCCCCTTCGGCATGCAAGGGATTGATCCTGAGGCCGATATCGAAGGGCTCACCCGCTCCGCGCGCTGCCGCAATCTGCTCGGCAAAGCGGGCATGCTGGCCCGGCGAATTGAAGATCACGTGATCGGAGTGCTGGAGGATCTCCGGCAGGTCCTCTGCCTTGTAGGCCGCGCAATAGGTCGCGATCTCGCCGGCATAGTGATCGGCAGCAAGGCGCGCTTCCCACAGGCCCGAAGTGCAGACGCCGTCGAGGTATTCGCCGATCAGCGGCGCCACACGCCACATCGAAAAGGCCTTCAATGCAGCAAGAACCTTGATCTCTGCCCGATCACGCACATCGGCCAGAATGCTCAGGTTTTGCCTGAGGCGCGCAGCATCGACCACGAAGGCCGGGCTGTCGACGCGCGACAAATCGAAATGCGCGAAAGCGCCCGGATCGCCGGCTCTGGTTTCCATCGGTCCTGTTCCTTCAACCCAGCGGCGAGCGGAAGACGAGCGCCGCGCCGGCCACGATCAATACGAAGCCTGCCGCCTGCGACCAATTGGGCCGCACGCCAAACAGGAAATACGCCACTCCCACGAAGGTGATGAGCGTGATCGCCTCCTGCATGGTTTTGAGCTGCGCCAACGAATAGCGCTCAGCACCGATCCGGTTGGCCGGCACGGCGAGCATGTATTCGAACAGCGCCAGCGCCCAGCTCGACAGGACCACGATCCACAAGGCCCGGTGCGGCGTCTTGAGATGCGCGTACCAGGCAATGTTCATCACGATGTTGGAGCCGACGAGCAAAAGCGGCGGCACCCAGAGCGATGTTGGCAGCAACTCAGAACTCCAGCGGGCCCTCAAGCTCCTTTACCTGCCAGGGCAGGCCGTGCTTGTTCAGCATGTCCATATAGGGATCGGGATCGAACTGTTCGATGTTGAACACGCCCGCACCGCCCCAGGTGCCAGTGACCAGCATCGCCGCACCGATCATCGCCGGGACGCCGGTGGTGTAGCTGATCGCCTGGTTGCCGGTTTCGGCATAGGCTTCTTCGTGATCGCAGATGTTGTAGATGTAGAAGGTCTTCTCGACCCCGTCCTTCAGACCCGTCGCGATATCGCCGATGTTGGTCTTGCCCTTGGTCAGCGCGCCGAGGCTGGCGGGTTCGGGGAGAACCGCCTTGAGGAACTGAAGCGGAACGATTTCTTTGCCCTCATACACCACCGGGTCGATCCGGGTCATGCCCACGTTCTGCAGCACGGTGAGGTGCGTGATATAGGCATCGCCGAAGGTCATCCAGAAGCGGATCCGCTCGATTTCCGGCAGATGATGCGCGAGGCTTTCGATTTCCTCGTGGTACATCAGGTACATGTTCTTGGGGCCAACGCCTTCGAAATCGAAGGTCTGGCGGATGGTGAGCGCGGGCGTCTCCACCCATTCACCGTTTTCCCAGCGCCGCGCAGGCGCAGTCACTTCGCGGATGTTGATTTCCGGGTTGAAGTTGGTGGCGAAAGGCTGGCCGTGGTCACCGCCGTTGCAGTCGAGGATGTCGAGCGTACGGATGGTGTCCAGCTTATGCTTCTTGAGCCACGTCGCAAACACCGAGGTCACGCCCGGATCGAAGCCCGAGCCGAGCAGCGCGGTAAGGCCGGCCGCCTTGAAGCGCTCCTGATAGGCCCACTGCCACTTGTACTCGAACTTGGCCTCATCGATCGGCTCGTAGTTCGCGGTGTCCATGTAGTTGACCCCGGCGGCGAGGCAGGCCTCCATGATGTTGAGGTCCTGATAGGGCAGCGCGAGGTTGACGACGAGCGCGGGGCGCAACTCGTTCAGCAGAGCGGTCGTTGCGGAAACGTCGTCGGCGTCGAGCGCATAGGTCGCGACATCGCGGCCCGTGCGTTCCTTGACCGACGCGGCAATCGCCTCGCACTTTGACAGCGTGCGGCTGGCAAGCACGACTTCGCTGAAGATATCGGGGTTCATCGCCATCTTGTGAACGGCAACCGAGCCGACGCCGCCTGCGCCGATGACAAGGACCTTGGCCATAGGGAAACTCCAATCCGCATCCGCACAGCGTGTGCTGGCGCTTCGAAAGCGGTGCCTTTAGGGTATGGGCATGACAAACCCAAGTGAGATTCTCGGCCCAAGTCCTCAATTGAGCCCTGCCCCAAAGGTCCGCGAGCCCAGTCGGGAAGGCGTGCTGCGCGCGGCGAGTAAGATGGACGCGCTGGTGCCGCACACGCCGCTGCTGGCGCTCGAACTGCCGGATGGCGGCACCGTGTGGTGCAAGGCCGAATGCCTGCAACCCATGGGTGCGTTCAAGATTCGCGGGGCGTGGCACCGCCTGACCGACCTGACCGAAGAAGAGCGCACGCGCGGCGTGGTCGCGGTTTCGAGCGGAAACCATGCGCAGGGTGTCGCCTGGGCGGCACGTCGGCTGGGGATTTCTGCGACGATCGTGATGCCGTCCGATGCGCCGCAGGTGAAGCTTTCGGAGACGCGGCGGCTGGGGGCCGAAGTCGTGCTCTATGAGCGGCTGACGCAATCACGCGATGCCATCGCGGCAGAGATTTGCGCGGCCAAGGGCAGCTTGCTGGTCCATGCCTATGGCGATCCCTGGGTGATCGAAGGGCAAGGCAGTACGGGCATCGAACTGGCCAGCCAGATGGAATGCTTTGCGGGCGGCGCGCCAACGCGGATCCTCTCCCCCTGCGGCGGCGGCGGGCTGGCCTCGGGCCTTGCGCTCGCCTGCGAGGGCGCGGAAGTCGTGCCGGTGGAGCCAGAAGGCTGGGACGACGTCACCCGCAGTCTGGCAGGCGGTGCCATCGTGGGTGTGGGTAGCAATCCGCCGCCGACAGCCTGCGATGCGCTGCAGACCATGGCGACTTATCCGATCAACTTCGCCGTCATGACGTCACACGGCATGAAGGGCGTCGCGGTCAGCGAGGCTGAGGTCCGTGCGGCGCAGATCTATGCCTTCCGCAAGTTGCGGCTGGTGGTCGAGCCGGGCGGCGCGGCGGCGCTGGCGGCGGTGCTGGCCGGGAAAGTTCCCGGCGATGGCCGGACCGCAGTCATCCTCTCGGGCGGAAATGTCGATCCGGCGGCCTTCGCCAAAGTGATCGCCGACGCCTGATCGGTTGCGTTTGACAATCGACTCGGCGCTGTTCACCCTTCCGGTTCGACCAAAAGAACACGGGGGATCGTGATGACGGGAATGGAGATTCTGAAGCCGGTTGTGGCGCTGGCCGCGTGGACGATGGTGATGTGGATCTGGATGTACGCCACCCGCATCCCCGCCATCACCGCGCTGCCCAAGTCCGATGACCCCAAGGCCGATGTGGGCTGGACGGGGGCCAAGCTCGAAGGGCTGATCGCGCCGCAAATCCAGTGGAAAGCGCACAATTACAATCACCTGCACGAAGCACCTACGGTATTTTATGCAGTTTCAATCGTGCTAGCGATCATCGGTCAGGGCGATGGGGTCAACCTCATGATCGCGTGGGCTTATGTGGCCTTGCGCGTGGTGCACTCGATTTTCCAGTCGACCGTGAACAAGGTCGCTCCGCGCTTTGCGCTGTTTGCCTTGTCCAGCGTGGCGCTGATGGCGCTGGTGCTCCACGCCGCGATGGCGGTATTCAGCCTTTAGTTGCTGTTTCGGCCGAGCCGAAACAGGGCGGCATCAGCCCGCTCCCCCGCTCGGCCACCCATAGGATGATCCTGAACGGGTGGCCGGGCGGGGGAGCGGGCTGGTGCCGTCTCCGCGTTGGCGGAGCACACTAGCGCTCGAACAGGCTCGCCAGTTCGACGTGGGTGGACCAGCGGAACTGGCCCACCGGCACGAGCCCGGCGAGCCGGTAGCCCGCCTCGATGAGCGTGGCGGCGTCCTTGGCCCAGCTGGCGGGATTGCAGCTGATATAGACAATGCGCGGGACGACGGACTGCGCGAGTTGCAGCACCTGCTCTCGCGCCCCTGCCCGCGGCGGATCGAGCAGGACGGCGGCGAAGCGGTCCAGTTCGGCCTTCTGCAGCGGATTGCGGAACAAATCGCGGTGCAGCGCGTGGACAGGCTTGCCGTGCATGCGCGCGGCGGATTGGCAGGCGAGGTGCGCATCGCGCGCGGCTTCGACGGCGAGAACCTTGGTGCCTGGGCCCGCGAGCGCAAACGCGAAGGTGCCCAAACCCGAGAACAGGTCCGCCACGGTGGACGCTCCGGCCAGCCACTCCCGCGCGGCGGCGATCAGTGCGTCTTCGCCGTCGCGGGTGGCCTGCAGGAAGGCGCCGGGCGGCAGACCGACCGGCACGCCGCCAACCGTTACGGTGACGGGATCAGGCTCCCACACGGTTTCCGGCCCATCGCCCTGATCGAGGGTCAGGCGGGCCACTCCATTGTCGCGCGCGAAATCGAGCAGTGCCTCGGTCTGGGCGAGACCTTCCATGGTCAGGCCGGCGAGATCGACCGCCGGCCCCTGATCGGCCAGAGTCAGCGCAATATCGGCGGCAAGACTGCGGGCGCCGCGCGCCTCGAGCAGGCGGCGGATCGGCGTAACAAGTGCGGCGAGTTCGGGCGCGAGGACCGGGCATTCCTTGAGATCGACGATCTTGTGCGAACCGCCTTCGCGGAAACCAAGGACCACACGCTTGCCGATGGCCTGCGCATGGAGCGTAGCGCGGCGTCGGCTATGCGCAGGTGAAAGGTGCGGCGGCGAGACCTGGCCCGGATCGAGCCCCTGCCCCCGCGCCGCGCCTTCGACACGGCCCGCGACATAGGCAGCCAGCGCGGCTTCGGAGAGATGCTGGATCTTGCAGCCACCGCAGGCCGGAAAGTGGCGGCACGACGGCACGGCATGGTCTGGCCCCGGTGTGAGCGTGCCATCCGCCTCCAGCACATCGCCGGGCGCGGCAAGCGCTACGTAACGGCCGTCGGCGGTCTGCCCTTCGCCCTTGGCGGCGACGCGAATGATAAGGCCGGGGTTGCTCATGGACACGCGGCGCTTAGGGCATAACCCGTCGCGGCCGCAAGGTCTCCGGCAGTAAAGGCAGGACCGCACTGGCGCGCCGCTTCGCCGTGAAGCCACAGGCCTTCCTGCGCGGCGCGATAGGCGTCCCCATGGACGGCAAGGCGGCTGGCGATGATCCCGGCGAGTACATCACCGCTGCCGGCGACGGAAAGCCAGGTTGAGGCGCGCGGACTGACCGTTACGTCACCACCGGGTGAGGCAATCAGGCTGTCCGGGCCCTTGAGCACGACAACTGCCATCGCGGCGCCTGCCAATGCCAGCGCCCGGGCGCGGCGGGTGCCCAGAGCGGACAGTCCGAAGGCAGCTTCGAGCACCGCCATCTCGCCTTCGTGCGGGGTCAGCACGCGCGGTGCCGTGCCGAGACTATCGGGGCGAAACAGCGTGAGCGCATCAGCGTCGATCACGACAGGGCGGTTGGCGGCGAGCGCGGCGTCGAGCCGGGCGGCGGCCTCAGGGCTGCGTCCAAGACCGGGACCGACAAGCAATGCCGCAATCCGGCGGTCAGTGAGGGCTGCAAGGTCCGTGACATCACAGACCAGCGCGGGCGGAACGCCTTCCGGTCGCGCAGAAGCCAGCAGCTTGACGTATCCTGCACCGGAGCGCTGTGCGGCCTCTGCGGAGAGCAGCGCGGCGCCGGGCATTTCGCCTGCGATGACAGCAAGCAGGCCGCGCTTGTACTTGTGCGCATCGGGCACGGGCGCCATGATGTGCGGCTTTGCAAGGACTCGCGCGGCGCCGGGAACCGCCTGCACACCGATTTCAACCAGCCTGAGCGCGCCCATCAGCGGTGCGGCAGGCATGGCGAAGTGCGCGTGTTTCCAGGCGCCCAGCGCGACGGTGACGTCAAATGTCGGGAGGCCGGGATTGAGCACAGCGCCGGTGTCCGCCTCGATCCCGCTCGGCAGATCGGCAGCAATGCGCACGGAGTGGCTCTGGGCCAGGCTAAGAAGGAGGGCAAACAAGTAATCCGGCAATGGCCGCGAAAGACCGCTGCCGAACAAGCAATCGAGCAGGACACCGCCGGACGGTATGGCGTCCCCCCCCTGCACCGCCCCTGCGTAGAGCGCCCGCGCCGCAATGGCCTCCGGCGTCGTTGGCGCCCTTGCGGCGACTACGGTGACGGGAACGCCATGCTCCATCAGATGCCGCGCCGCGACGTAGCCATCGCCGCCGTTGTTGCCGGGGCCGCAGAGCACGGTGACGGGCCGCCCGCTCCCAAGCCGCCGCGCCCATTCGCCAAGCGCGCGGCCCGCCGTCTCCATAAGTTCTTGCGCAGGCGTGCCCGCCGCGATGAGCGCTGCCTCAGCGGCGCGCATCGCGGCGACATCGAGGACCTGCGCTAAGTCAGCCGGCATCCTGCGTGCCGCTCTGGCGGGTAATGCCAGTCAGATCACGCACCCCGCCTCGCGCGGCGCTCGTGGTCATCAGGGCATAGGCCTGCAGCGCGAGGCTGACCTTGCGCGGGCGCGGCTTTACCGGCTGCCACCCGCGCGCTTCGGCGGCCTTGCGGCGCTCCGCAAGCGTGGCGTCATCGACAATCAGGTTGATCGAGCGGTTCGGAATGTCGATCTCGATGCGGTCGCCGGTCTCGACGAGGCCAATCGTGCCGCCTTCCGCCGCTTCGGGCGAGCAGTGGCCGATGGAAAGGCCCGAAGTGCCGCCCGAGAAGCGACCGTCCGTCACCAATGCACAAGCCGCGCCGAGGCCCTTGGATTTGAGGTAGCTCGTCGGATAGAGCATTTCCTGCATGCCGGGGCCGCCGCGCGGACCTTCATAGCGGATCAGCACGACATCACCGGCTTCGACCTGGCCCGTGAGGATCGCGGTCACAGCGGCGTCCTGGCTCTCGTAGACCTTGGCCGGGCCGCTGAACTTGAGGATCTTTTCGTCAACGCCGGCCGTCTTCACGATGCAGCCATCCTTGGCGAGATTGCCGAACAGCACCGCAAGGCCGCCATCCTTGCTGAACGCATGCTCGGCGGAGCGGATCACGCCAGTCTCGCGGTCGAGATCAAGCTCCTTCCAGCGGCGCGACTGGCTGAAGGCAACCTGCGTCGGCACACCACCGGGGGCTGCTTTAAAGAATTCATGCACTTGCGGGTCATTGCTCCGCGAAATGTCCCACTTGTTGATGGCGTCGGCCATCGTCGGGCTGTGGACGGTTGGCAGATCGGTGTGGAGCAGCCCTGCCCGCTCCAGTTCGCCCAGAATCGCCATGATCCCGCCGGCGCGGTGAACGTCTTCCATATGCACGTCCGACTTGGCAGGCGCGACCTTGGACAGACACGGCACGCGGCGCGAGAGGCGGTCGATATCGGCCATGGTGAAGTCGACCCCGGCTTCATGGGCGGCAGCCAGAAGATGGAGCACCGTGTTGGTCGAGCCGCCCATCGCGATATCGAGGCTCATCGCATTCTCGAACGCCTTGAAGCTGGCGACTTCGCGCGGGAGGACGCTCGCGTCATCCTGCTCGTAATAGCGGCGGCACAGATCAACCGAGAGACGGCCGGCCTCGCGGAACAGACGTTCACGGTCGGCGTGGGTGGCGAGCACCGAGCCGTTGCCTGGGAGCGAAAGGCCGAGCGCTTCGGTCAGGCAGTTCATCGAGTTTGCGGTGAACATGCCCGAACACGAGCCGCAGGTCGGGCAAGCCGAACGCTCGATCGTCTGGACTTCCTCGTCGGTATACTTTTCGTCCGCCGCAGCCACCATCGCATCGACGAGATCGAGCGCGACTTCCTTGCCCTTCAGCAGCACCTTGCCCGCTTCCATCGGCCCGCCCGAGACGAAAACGGCGGGGATATTGATCCGCATCGCAGCCATCAGCATGCCGGGCGTGATCTTGTCGCAGTTCGAAATGCAGACCATGGCATCGGCACAGTGGGCATTCACCATGTACTCGACGCAGTCGGCAATCAGATCGCGGCTGGGGAGCGAATAGAGCATCCCGTCGTGGCCCATGGCGATACCATCATCGACCGCAATGGTGTTGAATTCCTTGGCAACGCCGCCCGCTGCCTCGATCTCGCGCGCGACAAGCTGGCCGAGGTCCTTAAGGTGGACGTGGCCCGGCACGAACTGGGTGAAGCTGTTGACGACGGCGATGATCGGCTTCCCGAAATCGCTGTCCTTCATGCCCGTGGCGCGCCACAGCCCGCGCGCGCCGGCCATGTTGCGGCCGTGGGTGGTGGTTCTGGAACGATAGACCGGCATTGGCATTCTCTCTTGAAGTTTGGTGCTCGCCCCTGAGGCGACGATGCCGTGCACCTAGCGCAAGAGCGCTTTCCGGTCGAAAGTAATCTCCGCAACCATCCGCTCAGCTGCCAAGGGCGATAGCCACCTGATTGGCAATGCGGGCAAGGCGCTCAGCCCAAAGCGCGTGATGGGCGGGATCAGCAATCTGATCCTGCCGCACTTCCACGCCGAAATAGGGCCGGCCTTCCGCCTCGGCATGACGGTTCATCGTCGCGTTGAGCAGGCGGCCCGAATAGGGCTCCTGATCGCCGACGATCAAACCCTCAGCCTCCAGCAGCGGAATGGCGAGGCGCGAGGCACGGTCGTCCTCGTTGTAAAGCACGCCAACTTGCCACGGACGAAGCTGCGACGGATCGCTCGCAAGCTGAGGCGTGAAGCTGTGCAGAGACAGGATCAGCGCAGGCGGCTTCTCGTCGAGCAACGCAGCAAGCGCTTCGTGATAGGGCCGGTAGAAGCGCGAGAGGCGGGCTTCGTGACCGACGTGATCCAGCGCGTTGCCGGGGATTGCATGGCCGTCGCTAGCAATGGGGCAGACGGTGGGGCCATGTTCATCGCGATTGAAATCGCAGACGAGGCGGCTGACACCTCCAAGAAACGCCGCAATGCCGGGGCGTTGGGCCATGTGCGCAGCGATGCCTGCAACGCCGATATCGACGGCAATGTGCTGTTCGAGCAAGGCGGGATCGATGCCGAGGTCGATATCCTCCGGCACGCTGTTCGAGGCATGATCCGAAACCACGAGGATACCGCCGAAGCGCGGTGTGCCGAGGATCTGATACGCTGCGCTCATCTCAGCGCTCCTGCGAGCCGCCACCACTCGGGCGGCAGGGCGTTGGCCGCAGTGTCGCGGTCCTCCGGGCTATCGTAGAGCGCGAAACATGTCGCGCCTGAACCGGACATGCGCGCCAGCCACGCGCCACTGGCTTGCAGCGCCGCGATGACGTCAGCGATCTGCGGCACGAGCGCGATGGCGCTCGCCTCCAGATCATTGCGGCCTTCCAGCGCGATGGTGCGCAAGTCGCCTGATGGCATGGAGCCGCGGTCGATCTGGTCCCACCCCTTGAACACCGGGCCAGTCGCAAGCGGGATACGCGGATTGACGAGCAGGACCGGCGTGTCAGCCAGATCGTTGGCGACGGGTTCGAGTTCAGTGCCGGTGCCGCGTCCGATACAGGCTTCGCTCAGCACACAAGCGGGAACGTCGGCACCCAGTTTTGCGGCACGGGCATGCCAGTCATCGGGCAAACCGTGCGCGCGCTCGACCATGCGGAAGACGGCGCCGGCATCCGCAGAGCCGCCACCGAGGCCGGCCGCAACGGGCAGTCGCTTTTCGAGCGTGACCGCCCAGCCCTTGCCATGAGGCAGAGAATTCAGTGCCTTGGCGACGATATTTCCGAACGGATCGGAAAGAACAGTTCCGAACTCGCCATACACATGCAGGTTGTCCGCATCGGCAGGCTCCGCCGCCAGTTCGTCCCCAGCGTCCACGAAAGCAAACAGCGTCTCAAGCTCATGATAGCCATCCTCGCGCCGCCGCCGGACATGCAGCGCGAGGTTGATCTTGGCGTAGGCGGTTTCGCGCATGGCAAGCCCCTCCCCGTCAGCGGGAGGATTGCTCCTTACATGTTCGGATAGTTCGGGCCGCCGCCACCTTCCGGCGTGACCCATTCGATGTTCTGCGTCGTGTCCTTGATGTCGCAAGTCTTGCAGTGGACGCAGTTCTGGGCGTTGATCTGGAGGCGTGGGTTGCCGGTCTCGTCCGTCAGGAACTCATAGACGCCAGCGGGGCAGAAGCGCGCCTCAGGCCCTGCATAAAGCGGCAGGTTGATCCGCGTCGGGACGGTCGGGTCCTTGAGCACGAGGTGGCACGGCTGGTCCTCCTCGTGGTTCGTGTAGGAGAACGAGACCGAGGTCAGGCGATCGAAGCTGATCACGCCGTCGGGCTTGGGGTACTCGATCGGTTGGAACAGGTCAGCGCGCATCGTGTGTTCGCTGTCCTTGTGGTGCTTCATGCCCCCCAGCGGATTGACCTTGAGCACGCGCGCCCACATGTCCGCGCCAGCCAGCACAGTGCCGAGCGACCCGCCGAACTTGGCAACCAGCGGCTGCGCGTTCTGCACGAGCTTGAGTTCCGTGGCGATCCAGCTGTCGCGGACGGCGCTGTCGTATTCGCCCAGTTCATCCTGTTCGCGGCCACCCGCCATCGCAGCGGCGATGGCTTCCGCAGCCAGCATGCCGCTCTTCATCGCGGTATGGCTGCCCTTGATGCGCGGCACGTTGACGAAGCCCGCCGAGCACCCGATCAGCGCGCCGCCAGGGAAGGCGAGGCGCGGCACCGACTGCCAGCCACCTTCATTGATCGCGCGCGCACCATAGGACACGCGGCGGCCGCCTTCGAGGATCTCACGGATGGCGGGATGCTGCTTCCAGCGCTGGAATTCCTCGTATGGGTACACGTATGGGTTCGCGTAATCGAGCGCAGTCACGAAGCCGAGCGCGACCTGGTTGTTGGCCTGGTGGTAGAGGAAGCCGCCGCCCCACGAATTGCTCTCCGAAAGCGGCCAACCCTGCGTGTGGATCACACGGCCGGGCACGTGCTTCTCGGGATCGATGTCCCACAGCTCCTTGATGCCGATGCCGTAGACCTGCGGTTGGCAATCGCGCTCGAGGTCGTACTTCGACTTCAACTGCTTTGTGAGGTGTCCACGCGCACCCTCTGCAAACAGGGTATATTTTGCCAGCAACTCCATGCCCGGCTGATAGTCCGGCTTGTGGCTGCCATCCTTGGCCACGCCCATGTCGCCGGTCGCGACGCCGCGCACTGCGCCCTTGTCGTCATAGAGGATTTCGGCGGCAGGGAAGCCTGGGAAGATCTCGACGCCAAGCTCGCCCGCCTGCTCCGCCAGCCAGCGGCACAGGTTGCCAAGGCTGCCGGTGTAGTTGCCGTGGTTCGACATGAACGGAGGCATCGGCCAGTGCGGCAGCGCGGTCTTGCCGCCGCGGGTCAGCACCCAGTGCCAGTTGTCCGTCACCGGGGTCTCGGCCATCGGGCATCCCTGCTCGCGCCATTCGGGCAGCAGCTCGTCCAGCGCCTTGGGATCGACCACCGCGCCCGACAGAATGTGCGCGCCGATTTCCGAACCTTTTTCGAGGATACAGACCGATATCTCGGAATTGACCTGCTTGAGGCGGATCGCCGCAGCCAGGCCCGCAGGCCCGCCGCCGACAATCACGACGTCATACGGCATCGATTCCCGTTCGCTCATCTTCTCTCGCTCCGACCCCATATCGGGCACGCTGTGCCCCGAAAGCTCATGTGCCTGCCTTGAAAGCTGGCGCAAGCAAGGTCAAGACCGCAAGGCAATGGGAGTGCTAGACACAAATGACAGGTCGCTGGGCGAAGCGCTCGAGGCGGCGCTGGGCTGGTGGGCCGAAGCGGGTGTCGACATGGCGTTTGTCGATTCGCCGCAGGATTGGCTGGCAGCCGAGGCCCCGGCGCGTCCGGCCAAGGCCGCCCCGGCGCTTCCACCTGTCGAGCAGCGTCCGCCACGTGTTTCCGCCCAGCCCGCAGCTGCTCCAGCAGTAGCCGAAGATCGCGATGCATGGCCCCAGAAATTCGAGGATTTTGCGGACTGGTGGCTCTCAGAACCAACGCTTGCGCCAAAAGGTGCGCGGCGCTTTGCTCCCATCGGCCCGCAAGGCGCAAAGCTGATGGTGCTGGTCCCCATGCCGGCGGAGGACGATGGCGAGACGCTGCTGTCCGGCCGCAGCGGCAAGTTGCTGGGCGCGATGCTGGCGGCGATGGGGCTCGATCTTGCCTCGGTCTACCGCGCGTCGGCGCTCCCGGCCCGAATCGCCCTGCCCGATTGGGCAGGATTGGGCGCCGCAGGCCTCGGCGACGTGCTGAAACGCCATATCGCGCTTGCTGCGCCCGAGCGGATGCTGGTGTTCGGCCGAGGGGACATTCTGGCGCTTCTCGGGCACGACTCAGCGCAAAATGCTCACCATTTACGCGCGCTTAACCATGAGAGTGGCAGTGTTCCGGCAGGTTTTGAATTCGACCTTGAAACCCTGCTGGCCAAACCGGGCTGGAAATCGGGGGTCTGGCAGCGCTGGTTGGACGGGTTGGCCGGGAAGGCCGCATCGGCATGACCGCGCAGACTGGCAGATTTGAACGGGAAGAGATCCGAAGTGAGATGTTCGTGCGGGGCCAATCTTTCGTGAAAATCCGCCGCGCCGCATTGCTTGCGATGGCGGCCGTGCTCGCTGTCGGCACCGCCGCGCCTGCATCAGCCAACAGCGCCGCTGCCGAATACTTCCGTGCACGCACCGACCGCACGGCGGTCCCATCTCTGCTGAGCCAGGAAGACCGCGCCTACTACAAGCAGATGTTCGGCGCGATCGAGCGGCAGGACTGGACGACGGTGCAGTCGCTGCTCGCCCAGCGCCCTGATGGACCGCTCCACGCTGTCGCGAAGGCGCAGTACTACCTCGCCGCAAATTCGCCCAAGGCCGAACTGACGCCGCTGACGCAGGTGCTGTCGTCCGCCCCGGAACTGCCATGGGCCGAGCAATTGAGCCGCCTTGCCCTGAAGCGCGGCGCGACCGAGTTACCTGCCCTCCCCAGCGCTCAGCCGATGATGACGCTGCCGGGCCTGCCCAAGCGCATCAAGCCGCGTCCTGTAGCCGATGGCACGATGCCCGATAGCGTGGCACTCGCCATCCAGGACCGCATCAAGAACGACGATCCGCTCGGCGCGCGTGTGCTGCTCGACGGGATCGAATCCAGCCTTTCGGTCGAGGCGCGCGCCGAATGGCACCAGCGCGTGGGCTGGGCGTTCTACATCGAGAACGACGACGCCAATGCCCGCAATGTCTCGCTCGGCGCGCTGCAGGGTGCGAACGGGCCGTGGGTCGCCGAAGCGCTGTGGACCGCTGGCCTTGCGGCGTGGCGGCTGAATGATTGCCAGAACGCCGCTAGCAGCTTCGAGCAAGCCGCCAGCGCCGCGCAGAATGATGAGCTGAACGCCGCCGCCAATTACTGGGCCGGGCGCGCATGGATGCGTTGCCGCGCGCCCGAGAAAGTTGCCAATGCCCTGCGCAGCGCAGCACGTCTGCGCGATACGCTCTACGGGATGATTGCCAGCGAAGCGCTCGGGCTCAAGGAAACCACGCTCGCTTCGGCGCCGGATTTTTCATCGGACGATTGGCAGCAGCTGCGGCAGGTTAGCAATGTGCGCCTCGCGGTCCAGCTTGCCGAGATCGGCGAGGATGGTCTGGCTGACGAACTTCTGCGCCATCAGGCGCGGATCGGCGATCCGTCACTCTACGCGCCGCTGTCGCGCCTTGCCCGCGATCTGGGCCTGCCCGCGACGCAGCTGTGGATGGCCTATAATGCGCCCTCCGGTGCCAAGGCCGATGCCGCCGCGCGCTTTCCGGCGCCGCGTTGGGTCCCGGCTACGGGCTGGAAGGTCGATCCGGCGCTGCTCTTCGCGCATTCGCTGCAGGAATCGAATTTTCGCACCTCGGTCGTCAGCCCCGCTGGTGCACGCGGGCTGATGCAGGTTCTGCCCGGCACGGCGCGCGGCCTCGTGCGTGATGAGCCCGCGATGGCCGGCCGCGAGACGCAACTCGATCTGCCCGACGTGAACATGGCCTTCGGACAGGGCTACCTCGTGCGCCTGCGCGATTCCGGGGCGACCGGCGGGCTGCTCCCCAAGGTTATCGCCGCCTACAACGCAGGCCCCATGCCGATCGGCCGCTGGAACACCGAAATCCGCGATAACGGCGATCCGCTGCTGTGGATGGAATCGATCCCCTACTGGGAAACGCGCGGCTACGTCTCGATCGTGATGCGCAATTACTGGATGTACGAGCGGCAGGCCGGCGGCCCTTCGGAAAGCCGCATCGGCCTCGCGCAGGGCATGTGGCCCAAGTTCCCCGGCCTGACCGGCGCGGAAAGCGTAAGGATGGCCTCGCGTGGCAATTGATACCTCGCGCACGTTCAAGCCGATCAACATCGCGCTGCTGACCGTTTCGGATACTCGCGGGCCAGAAGATGACACCTCGGGTGACATTCTGGCCGAGCGGATCAAGACGGCGGGCCACCATCTCGCGGCGCGTGCGATCGAGAAGGACGATGCCTCGCGCATCGTCAGCCGGCTCAACAACTGGATCGACGACCGGAGCGTGGATGCAGTGGTGATCACCGGCGGCACTGGCCTCACCGGCCGTGATGTCACGCCCGAGGCGCTCGATCGAGTCAAGACGCGAGACATTCCGGGCTTCGGCGAGCTGTTCCGCTGGCTCAGCTTCAAGACCATCGGCACCAGCACGATTCAGTCGCGCGCTTGCGCGGTAGTGGCGCGCGGGACCTATATCTTCGCCCTCCCCGGCTCGAATGGTGCGGTGAAGGACGGTTGGGACGGTATCCTTGCCGAGCAACTCGACAGCCGCAACCGGCCCTGCAACTTCGTCGAACTGATGCCGCGCCTGCTGGAGCGGTAAGCCCGGAAAACGGGCTGGCATTGACCGCATGTTCTTATTATGTTCTCAACTATGGGAACGCCCGATTCCATCATTCACGGCCGCGGCGCGCAATCGGCGCAAGTGCCGACACGCTTCGGGCTGAACACGCGCGAGGCTGATGGGGACTGGCTGGACGATGTTCAGATCGTCGATGGTCCTGGCCCCAAGCTGCGCACCACAGTCACCGAGGAATTCCCGAAGACGGCGATTGCCTACAACACCTCGCCCGACATCCCGTTCGACCGCTCGCTCAATCCCTACCGAGGCTGCGAGCACGGCTGCGTCTATTGTTATGCGCGGCCGACTCATGCCTGGCATGATCTCTCGCCGGGCTTGGATTTCGAGACGAAGCTGTTTGCCAAGCCGTCCGCGCCCAAGCTGCTGCGCAAGGCTTTTGCCGCGAAGGGATACCACCCTGCCCCGCTCGCGCTGGGCACCAACACCGATCCTTACCAGCCCATCGAGAGCCGCTACCGGATCACCCGAGCCGTGCTGGAGATATGCCTGGAAACCGGCCATCCGGTCACGATCACCACCAAGTCTGCGCGGGTCCTCGATGATCTTGATCTCCTTGCCGAGTTGGCAAAGCGCAACCTGACGGCGGTTTCCATCTCGGTGACGAGCCTCGATCCCAGGCTCTCTGGCAAACTCGAACCGCGCGCGTCCGCTCCGGCCAAGCGGCTCGCGGCGCTGGAGGCGCTCGTAAAGGCGGGCGTCCATGCCAACGTCTCGGTCTCGCCGATCATCCCGGCAATCACCGACAGCTTTATCGAGGCGATCCTCGCGGAGGCTGGTGCGCGCGGAGTGCAGTCCGCCAGCTGGATCATGCTGCGCCTGCCGCACGAAGTGGCGCCGCTGTTTCGCGAATGGCTGGACGTCCATTTCCCGGATCGGGCCGCGAAAGTCATGGCCATCGTGCAATCGGTGCGCGGCGGCAAGGACAACGACGCGCGCTTCTTCAGCCGGATGAAGCCGAGCGGGGTCTGGGGTGATCTCGTGCGGAACCGGTTCCGGCTGGGCATGAAGTGCGCCGGGATTCCGCAGGCCAAGCCGGTGCTCGATTGCAGCCAGTTCCGTGCGCCGAGCCGCGACGGGCAGCTCGCGCTGTTCTAATCCGGCCGCTCACCGCTCGGCAGATAGCGCCGTTCGCCCGAGACCGGATCGAACCACACATCAAGGATCTGTCCCGACTGGTGATCGATCTCGCGCTCGGCTGTCAGCTGCCAGGCCCCGCGCCCGCCGCGCCGACGCGCAAGGTAGCCAGCGTCGAACACCGTGCCGATCACAATCAGCGCAGCGAACAGGAAGAGCGGGAAACCGCCGCCTTTCGCATCAGCAATCTGGATGAACAGGCCGCCTGCCATCGCCAGCCCGGCGAGGACCAGCGCGGCGATGCGGCCGTTCGGCGTCACGCTGTCATCCTTGGGGCTTCAGCTTCACCGCCGTGCCATATGCAACGACTTCGTTCATCGTCTGGCCGATCGAGCCCGAATCGAAACGCATCATCACCACCGCATCCGCCCCCATCAGCGCGGCGTTCATCACGAGGCGGTCGATCGCGTGGCGGCGGGTATCCTCAACGAGCGCGGAGTATTCCTTGATCTCGCCGCCGATGATCGAGCGCAGACCCGCAACGATATTGCCGCCAAGCCCCCGGCTGCGCACCACCACACCGAACACCTGCCCGAGGCATTCGGTCACCTCACGGCCAGCGACGTTCTCAGTGGTGGTGATGATCATCAGGCGAGGCTTTCCTTGGGAGCAAACCGCACGAGCCGCGACGTCGCGACCGCGGCCTGCCGGTGGACAACGACCGGAGCATAGTCCGGATCCTTGACCATGCCCATGAAGGATGCGGCATCGGGATAGGCCATGACGAACGTCTCGTCCCAATCCCACTCGGCGGGCCCCGTCACCATCGCCTCGAATGCGCCAGCCCAGACAATGTGGCCGCCGGAGCGTTCCAACACCGGGCGGATCGTGCGCATGTATTCGCGGTAGGCGTCAGCGCCGGTCAGCCCCTTGTCCGCCAGCGGATGGCCTTCGGGATAGGCTGCCTTCTCCCGGAAGCGGACGAGATTGAGCATGTGGATCGGCGTATCGCGCGGCAGAGCCTTGAACTTCTCGAAGTTCTCGCGGCTCGGATCGATATAGGCTTCGTCCATCACGTTTTCAGCCATTTCAGGCGCTCCATTTCCATTCGCGGAACCGATCGCGCAGGTCCTTCTTGCTGATCTTGCCCGTACCGGTGTGCGGAATCTCGTCCACGAAGACCACCGCATCGGGCAGCCACCACTTTGCAACATGGGTGCCGAGATAGTCGCGCAGGCCATCCGGACAAACATCAGTGCCGGGCTTCTTGACCACCACCAGCAGCGGGCGTTCATCCCATCGCGGGTGGAACACGCCAATGGCTGCGGCTTCGGCCACACCGGGGAAACCAATGGCGGCATTCTCGAGTTCGACCGAGCTGATCCATTCGCCGCCGGATTTGATCACATCCTTGGTGCGGTCAGTCAGTTGCAGCGTGCCATCGGGATGGAGCAGGGCAACGTCGCCGGTATCGAACCAGTTATCGGTATCGGTCGCGGGGCCTTCTGCCTTGAAATAGCGTCCGACAACCCACGGGCCGCGCACCTGCAAGGCGCCGGAGGTCTTGCCGTCGCGCGGGAGGACCTTGGTCGGATCATCCAGATCGACGCAGCGCAGCTCCACACCGAACGGCACGCGGCCCTGCATCGCCTTGATGGTGACTTGCTCGTCGAACGTGAGATCGTCCCAGTTGCAGGTTTCGGTGCCGGTCGTGCCGATGGGCGACGTTTCGGTCATCCCCCAGGCGTGCGCGACGCGTCGGCCCGCCTTCATGAACCGCTCGATCATCGCGCGCGGCATCGCCGAACCGCCGCAGACCACGGTGTGGAGATGCTCGGGAATGTCCTTCCCATGCGCATCGATGTACTGGAGCAGGCTGAGCCAGACGGTTGGCACGCCCGCCGAGGTGGTCACCTTCTCGCGCTCCATCAGCTCGCACAGCACCGAAGCTTCGTTGACCGCACTATAGACGAACTTCGCGCCCGCCGCCGCGCCGGCCCAGGGCAGGCCCCAGCTGGCCGCATGGAACATCGGCACGATGGGCAGCGCCACGCTGCGGCAATCCATGCCGAACACCTGCGGCGTGAGCGCGGTCATCGCGTGGAGCACAGTCGAGCGATGCTCATAGAGCACGCCCTTGGGATTGCCGGTTGTCCCGCTGGTGTAGCAGAGCATGCAAGGGTCGCGCTCGTCGCCGTCGGCCCATTCGCCCTTGCCGTCCTCGGAGGCGATCCAGTCCTCGAAATGCTCGGCGGGGCCAGAGCTGTCGAAGCAGATGTAGTGCTCGATGGTCTTCCAGCGCGGCTTCATGCGTTCGATGATCGGCGCGAAGGCGGCATCGAACAGCAGCACGCGGTCTTCGGCGTGGTTTGCGATGTAATCGAGCTGGTCGTCGAACAGGCGCGGATTGATCGTGTGGAGCACGCCGCCAACGCCGACCGCGCCGTACCACGTAACGAGGTGGCGGTGGTGGTTCATCGCGAGGGTCGCAACACGGTCGCCCGGCTTGATCCCCAGCTTCGCCAGCTTCTGCGCCATGCGCATGGCATCGTGGCGGATTCCGGCCCAGGTGGTGCGGCCTTCGCTGCCATCAGCCCAGCGCGAAACGATCTCGCGGCCGCCATGTTCACGCGCAGCATGATCGATGAAACGCGTCACGCGCAGCGACCAATCCTGCATGGCGCCCAGCTGCATCCCCTACTCCCCTATATTGGTTGTTCTATTCGACGAGCCGCAGGTGCCGGTCGGCCCGCGCGGTCAGGGCCACATTGGCAAGCCCTTCCACCGGAATCAATCGCTCGATTACATCTGAATCGAGCGCGAAGTCCGCGCCAAGGCGCATCACCGGCTCGCGCTCCGTACCGGTGCGCAGCCGGGCGATGACTTCACCGCGAGCGCCCTCTGCGCGGGGCAGCAGCAGCGCGAGTTCTGACATCGCCTCGGGCTTCGTCACATCGAGCTTCAGGAGCATCCGGGCCGCGCTGCTGACGGAGGCGAGCGGACGCGCGCCGCGCACAGTGATGCGCGGCGGCTCATCCGGATTGGGCCGGTCCAGCTCGACGTTGAGCAACACGCACGTCCCCTCGCGCGCCCATTGCTGGAAGGGCTCGACCAGCGATTCCTCGAAGCAGGAGGCGGAGAACTGGCCGCTGCTGTCCGAGAAATCGGCAGCGATGAAGTCGTTGCCCTTCTTGGTCTTGCGCCGGTTCACGTTCTCGACCAGCGCCGCCATGACCGCGCCAGAGCGCCCCCCGGCGGCGTCCCCGTCTCCGCTCATCAGGCTGCCATACGTCCGCGCGCCATTGGCGGAAGCGACGGCGCGGTATTCAGTGACCGGGTGCGCCGCAAAGTAGAACCCGAAGGTATCGCGCTCCGCCGCCATCTGATCGGCGCGCGACCATGGCGCGGTTTCGGAAAGGCGTGTGGCGGGGACTGCATGGTCCTCCGCACCGAACAGGCCAGCCTGTCCGGACGTCCGCGAGCGCGCGGCTTCATCCGCCACCGCCATCAGCAGTTCCGCATTGGCGGTGATCTGC
Source organism: uncultured Novosphingobium sp. (assembly GCA_964413325.1). Taxonomy (GTDB): domain Bacteria; phylum Pseudomonadota; class Alphaproteobacteria; order Sphingomonadales; family Sphingomonadaceae; genus Novosphingobium. Next base: position 684,979 of record CAYPRK010000001.1, read on the forward strand.
GCGCGGTTCGGCTCCAGCGCATCGAAGGCACCTGCCGCCGCGAGCGCTTCCAGCCCGCGCCGGTTCATCGCGCCCGCGGGCAGGCGGCGGAACAAGTCGTCGAGGCTGGTGTATGGCCCGTTCGCCTCACGCTCCGCCACGATGGCGTCCATCGCCTTCTCACCCACGTTGCGCAGGCCCGCGAGCGCATAGCGCACGGCATAGCCATCCTCAGTGCGCTCGACAGTGAACTCGGCCTCGGAGCGGTTGATGTCCGGCCCATGCAGCGCGATGCCGGAGCGGCGCATGTCGTCGACGAAGACCGCCAGCTTTTCCGACTGGTGCATGTCGAAACACATCGAGGCCGCGTAGAATTCGTGCGGGTAATGCGTCTTCAGCCACGCGGTCTGATAGGCGAGCAGCGCGTAAGCCGCAGCGTGGGACTTGTTGAAGCCATAGCCCGCGAACTTGTCGATCAAGTCGAACAGCTCGTTGGCCTTCTTCGCGTCGATGCCGGAAACTTCGTTGCAGCCATCGACGAAACGCTGGCGCTGCGCGTCCATTTCGGCCTGGACTTTCTTGCCCATGGCGCGGCGCAGCAAGTCGGCGTCACCCAGCGAATAGCCCGCGAGGATCTGCGCGGCCTGCATGACCTGTTCCTGATAGACGAAGATCCCATAAGTCTCGGCGAGGATGCCGGAGAGCTTTTCATGCGGATATTCAATTGCTTCGAGCCCGTTCTTGCGGCGGCCGAAGAGGGGGATGTTGTCCATCGGACCAGGACGGTAAAGTGAGACGAGCGCGATGATATCGCCGAAATTGGTGGGCTTCACCGCCGCGAGGGTGCGGCGCATGCCTTCCGATTCCAGCTGGAACACGCCAACCGTATCGCCCGATTGCAGCAGCTTGTAGACTTGCGCATCATCCCACGCGAGGCGGTCGAGATCGATCTGGATGCCGCGCTTGGCCATGAGATCGACGGCCTTGCGCAGCACCGATAGGGTTTTCAGGCCGAGGAAGTCGAACTTCACGAGGCCCGCTTCCTCGACGAACTTCATGTCGAACTGCGTGACCGGCATGTCAGACCGAGGATCGCGATAAAGCGGCACAAGCTGCGCCAGCGGACGATCCCCGATGACCACACCAGCCGCGTGGGTCGAACTGTTGCGCGGCAGGCCTTCCAGCTGCATCGCAAGGTCGATCAGGCGGCGCACTTCCGGATCGCGGTCGTATTCCCGCTTCAGGTCGGCAATGCCGTTGAGCGCGCGGGGCAGCGGCCATGGGTCAGTCGGGTGGTTGGGCACCATCTTGCAGAGGCGGTCGACCTGCCCGTAGCTCATCTGCAAAATGCGGCCCGTATCACGCAGCACGGCGCGGGCCTTGAGCTTGCCGAAGGTGATGATCTGCGCGACGTGATCGTCACCATATTTGCGCTGGACGTAGCGGATCACTTCGCCGCGCCGGGTTTCGCAGAAGTCGATATCGAAGTCCGGCATCGAGACGCGTTCCGGATTGAGGAAGCGTTCGAACAGGAGGCCCAACTTGATCGGATCGAGATCGGTGATGGTGAGCGCCCAGGCGACCAGTGAGCCCGCACCGGAGCCGCGACCCGGCCCCACCGGAATGCCTTGCTCCTTGGCCCACTTGATGAAGTCCGCCACGATCAGGAAGTAGCCGCCGAAGCCCATGCGGTTGATGATGCCGATCTCGAATTCGAGCCGCTCGCGGTATTGCTTCACTTCGTCCCAATGGCCTTCGGCACGCAGCACTTCGGCGGGAAGGTTCTCGATCTCCTCGACCGGACAGGTCAGCGCGGCATCGAGTTCCTCGCCAGCGGCATCGGGATAGTAAGGCCGAAGCCGCGCGACGAGACCCGTGCGCGAATCCGCCGCCATCATCCGCGCCTCGCCTTCCTTGTCGCCCGCAAGGCTGGGCAGGATCGGCTTGCGGTAGGGCGGCTTGAACGCGGTGCGCTGCGCGACGACGAGCGTGTTTGCCAGCGCCTCGGGGAGATCGGCGAAGGTCTCCTCCATCAGCGGCGCGGGCTTGATCCACCATTCCTTGGATGAGCGCGGCCGATCAGCGGAATCGACGTGGGTCGAGCTCGCGATGCACAGCATGGCATCGTGTGCATCGTAGAACGCGCGTTCGGCAAAGCAGGCCGGATTGGTGGCGACGAGCGGCAGATCGCGCGCATAGGCCAGATCAATCAGCGCCGCTTCCGCTGCCGTCTCGACCGGATCATTCCGCCGCGCAATTTCGATGTAGAGCCGCTGCGGGAACAGCGCTTCGAGTTGGGCAAGATAGGCTTCGGCGGCGGTCTGCTGGCCATCGGCGAGCAGGCGGGTGAGGCCACCCTCCCCCGCAGCAGTCAGGCAGAGCAGGCCATCGCTGTAGCCTTCCAGCTCTGCCAGCGGCACATGCGGCGCAAACTCCAGCGGCCGCGCGAGGTGCGCCCGGCTGACGAGGTGGCAGAGATTGTCATACCCGCGCGCGTCCTGCGCATAGAGCGCCAGCCAGTCGATTGTCGGCGCGCTCGCTCCGAACCCGGTGTTGGCCGCCCCTTCCCGCGCCGGACGCGCCACCGCCAGCATCGTGCCGATAACCGGCTGCACACCCATGTCGAAGCACGCCTTGGCAAAGGCGACGCTGCCATAGAGCCCGTTGCGATCCGTGATGGCCGCCGCCGGAAAGCCCCGCTCCGCCGCCGTCTTGGCGATAGCCTTCGGATCGATCGCGCCGTCGAGCATCGTGTAGGACGAGAAAACGCGCAGCGGGACGAAGGGAGCATGAGGCATTACGTGAAGCTAGGGCGCGGGTGGCGATTCTGCGAGGGTTCCGGAGGGCATTATCAACCGCGAAAACCACTCCCCATCCCGTTCGTGTCGAGCGGAGTCGAGTCACTAAGCGCTGCGTGCGGTGTCTCGACTCCGCTCGACACGAACGGGAACGGTATTGATTGGAGCTTACAGCAAAGCCTCAATATCCGCCGCCAGCTTCTCCGGCTTGTCCGTCGGCGCATAGCGGCGGACGACTTTGCCATCGCGGCCGATCAGGAATTTGGTGAAGTTCCACTTGATGCCCTTGGTGCCCAGCACGCCTGGCGCCTCGGCCTTGAGCCAGTTGTAGAGCGGATCGGCGTCGTCGCCATTGACCTCGATCTTGGCCATGAGCGGGAAGCTCACGCCGAAGTTGACCTTGCAGAAGCTCTCGATCTCCTCGGCATTGCCCGGCTCCTGCCCGCCGAACTGGTTGCACGGGAAAGCGAGCACTTCGAAGCCGCGATCCCCGTACTTGCGCCACAGCGCTTCCAGCCCGTCGTACTGCGGGGTGAAGCCGCACTTGGAGGCGGTGTTGACGACGAGGAGCACCTTGCCGGCCTTGTCGGCGAGGCTGAGGTCCTTGCCGCCGGGCATCTTCACGGTGAAATCGGCGATTGTCTGCGGGGCAGTCATGGCAGGTCCTCCTGAGCGGCAAGGTCAAGGATTTCGGCTACGTTGAGGCTCTTGCCGCCGTCAACATCGATCACCACGCGGGCGCGTTCGGCAGCAGGCATGGCTGCAACCCGGCGCACGAGTTCAGCCAGTGTGCCGTGGCCCAGCACTTCGAAATTGTAGTGCATTTCAGAGCCATCGTCTTCGCGCTGATGAAGCGTGGCACGGGCATTCCAATCGGATGCTGGCATCGTCTATCCCCCAATGCCGTGCAGGCTTGCACGGCAAGGCGGCGGGATCAAGTCCACGCGATCAGGCCAGCAGCCCTTCATGAAGGCGCACCACGCGGTCCATGCGCAGCGCAAGCCGCTCGTTGTGCGTGGCGACAAGCGCGGAGCTGCCCTCCCCCCGCACCAGCTTGAGGAACTCCTCGAGCACCTTGTCGGCGGTGGCCTCGTCGAGATTGCCCGTCGGCTCGTCCGCCAGCACGAGGCCGGGACGGTTGGCAAGTGCGCGCGCGACCGCGACGCGCTGCTGCTCGCCGCCCGAAAGCTGGCTGGGCCGGTGCGAAAGGCGGTGCCCAAGACCGAGCGCGGTCAGCAATTCCTCGGCGCGCGCCTTGGCTTCGGCGGCGGGTTTGCCTGCGACCAGCTGCGGCAGCACGACGTTCTCGGTCGCGTTGAAATCGGGGAGCAGGTGGTGGAACTGGTATACGAAGCCCAGATGATCGCGCCGAAGCGTGGTCCGCGCATCAGCGGATAGCGCGCTGGCTTCAATGCCGGCGATCTCGATCTGTCCGGTAAAGCCGCCTTCGAGCAGGCCCACAGCCTGCAGCATAGTCGACTTGCCCGAACCCGAAGGTCCAAGCAGCGCGACGATTTCGCCCGGGCGGATTTCAAGATCGATGCCGCGCAGCACTTCGATGGTCTCCCCGCCTTGCGAAAAGCTCCGGCGAAGATCGGCGAGGCGGACAAAGGGGGCTTTTGGCGGCTCACTCATAGCGCAGCACCTGCACTGGATCGGTGCTCGCCGCCGTCAGCGCCGGATAGAGTGTCGCGAGGAAGCTGAGGACGAGGGCCATGACGCAGATGACAGTGATTTCAACCGGAGCGCTGCGGCTGGGCAGTTCGGTGAGGAAGCGGATCTGCGGGTCCCACAGCGGCTGGCCGGTGACGTACTGGACCCCGTCGATAATGTTCTGGCGGAAGAACAGGAACACCATGCCAAGCGCGAGGCCGACCGCCGTCCCCAGCGCGCCGATCACGAAACCGATGGTGACGAAAACTTTGAGCAGGCTTTTGCGCGTCGCCCCCATCGTGCGCAGGATCGCGATATCGCGTGTCTTGGCGCGCACCAGCATGATCAGCGACGATAGGATGTTGAACACCGCGACCAGCACGATGATCGACAGCACAACGAACATCGCCACCCGCTCGACCGCCAAAGCCTCGAACAGGCTGGCGTTTATCGTTTTCCAGTCGGTCACTTGCGCGCGGCCCACCAGTGCCTGCTTGATCGGCGCGAGCGTCTGCGCGGCGGTATCGGCGTTGGTGGTGGTCACCTCGATCATGCCGATGGTGTCGCCTGTCAGCAGCAGGGTCTGCGCGTCGGCGATGGGCATGACGACGTAGGCCTGATCGTAGTCATAGACGCCGATCTCGAAGATCGCCGCGACCTTGTAGCCGATCTGGCGCGGCACGGTACCGAAGGGCGTCGAGCGGCCCTGCGGATTGATGATCGTGATCGTATCGCCGATCTGCGCGCCAAGGCTTTCGGCAAGGCGCGAACCGATGGCGACATTGGTCGAGCCGGGGCGCAGATCGGCAAAATTGCCGACGAGGCGCTTGGCCGAAAGCCGCTTGAGGTCGGCATCGGTATTGCCGCGTACGAGGATTGCCTCGACCCGGCCGTTGAAGGTCGCGAGCAGCGGCTGCTCGATCAGCGGGCTGGCCCGCGTCACTCCCGGGGTCGCCTCAACCCGCTTCAGGATATCCTGCCAGTCGTCGAGCCGGCCGCCATAAGCCTGGATGATCGCGTGGCCGTTGAGCCCGACAATCTTGTCAAGCAATTCGGCGCGGAAGCCGTTCATCACGCTCATCACGATGACGAGCGCCGCGACGCCGAGCATGACCGCGACAAGGCTGATCCCCGCCACCATGGCAATGAATGCTTCGCCCCGGCCCGGCAGCATATAGCGCTTGGCGATGGTCCATTCGAAGGGCGAGAGGATCAAGTGCGGGCTCGCTGAAACATGTCTGGGGCCATCTAGGCGCATGCTTGGCGCGTGGCAACCATGCACACTGGGCGTGCGCTCCGGATTGGAGACACTTGCGTTACGCCCCAAACGTCGCCACATGGCCCGCGAAGGCGCCGGTACGGGCGCCGCAGCGCAGAATCCGGAACGCCCCCATGACTCTTACCGATTCTTTCGGCACCGATCCCCTTTGCGGCGCGGCCCATCCGTTTTACGACGAGAACGGCGACAAACTCCGCGAGGAATGCGGCATATTTGGCGTGCTCGGCGCGCGCGATGCCGCCGCCATTTCCGCGCTCGGGCTGCACGCCCTGCAGCACCGCGGGCAGGAAGCGGTCGGCATCACCAGCTTTGACGGGCAGGAATTCTACTCGCGGCGCGGCATTGGTCATGTCGCCAGCATCTTTTCCAGCAGCGAGGCGATTGCCGAACTGCCCGGCACGATGGCGGCAGGCCATGTGCGCTACTCGACCACCGGCGGCTCGGGCCTGCGCAACGTGCAGCCCCTGTTCGCCGACTTGGCCACGGGCGGCTTTGCCATTGCCCACAACGGCAATATCTCCAACGCGATGACGCTGAAGCGCGACCTTGTTGCCAAAGGCGCAATCTTCCAGTCGACCTCGGACACCGAAGTCATCATCCACCTCGTCGCGACGAGCCGCTATCCCACTCTGCTCGACCGCTTCATCGATGCACTGCGACTGGTGGAAGGCGCCTATTCGCTGATCTGCCTGACCAACGAGGGCATGATCGCCTGCCGCGATCCGCTCGGCATCCGCCCACTTGTGATGGGCAAGCTGGGCGATGCGGTGGTCTTCGCCAGCGAGACCGTGGCGCTCGACGTGATCGGCGCGGACTTCGTGCGCGAGGTAGAGCCGGGCGAGATGATCCAGGTCGGGCACGATGGCGAAATCCGCTGCCACCGCCCCTTCGGTCACCCCAGCCCGCGCCCCTGCATCTTCGAGCACGTCTATTTCAGCCGCCCGGATTCGCTGATGGGTGGCCGCTCGGTCTACGAAGTGCGCAAGGCCATCGGCGCCGAACTCGCGCGCGAGAGCGAAGTCGAGGCGGATCTCGTGATCCCCGTGCCGGACAGCGGCGTCCCTGCGGCACTTGGCTATGCGCAGGCCTCGGGCATTCCCTTCGAGCTCGGCATCATCCGCTCGCACTATGTGGGCCGTACCTTCATCCAGCCATCGGACGGAGCACGCCATGCCGATGTGAAGCGCAAGCACAACGCCAACCGGGCACTGGTGGCAGGCAAGCGCATCGTGCTGATCGACGACTCGATCGTGCGCGGCACCACCTCGATGAAGATCGTGCAGATGATGCGCGATGCCGGCGCGAGCGAAGTCCACTTCCGCGTCGCCAGCCCGCCGACCGAGCATTCATGCTTTTACGGCGTCGATACGCCAGAGCGCTCGAAGCTGCTCGCCGCGACGATGGATGTCGAAGCGATGGCGAAGTTCATTCACGCCGACAGCCTCGCGTTCATCTCGATTGACGGGCTCTACCGCGCGGTGGGTGAAACGGCTCGCAACAAGGCCTGCCCGCAATATTGCGACGCCTGCTTCACGGGGGAATATCCGACGCGCCTGACCGATCTTGTCGGCCGCGACGGTGCTGACCAGTTGCCGCTTCCCGTGGGAAAAGTGGCATGAGCGTGGAGGGTCCGCTTTCCGGCCAGCTCGCGCTGGTTACTGGCGCGAGCCGCGGCATCGGCGCGGCAACGGCCAAGGCTCTGGCCGCCGCCGGCGCGCACGTGATCCTCACGGCGCGTGCTGGCAAGGACCTCGAAGCTGTCGAGCAGGCGATCTACGAAACCGGCGGCAACGCCACCATCGCGCCGGTCGATCTCGCCGAGCCCGATGGCATAGCCCGCCTCGCGGCTGCCATCGGCCGCCGCTGGGAAGCGCTCGATGTTCTGGTGATCAACGCAGCCGTGCTGCCGACACTGACCCCAGTGTGGCAGATCGAACCGAAGGATCTGAGCCGCGCGATGACGCTCAACGTGCTGGCCACCCAGTCCCTGATCGCCGGCTTCGACCCCATGCTCAAGAAGAGCAAGGACGCCCGCGTGATCGGCGTGACTTCCAGCGTCGGCTCTGCCCCGCGCGCTTATTGGGGTGCCTATGGCGCAGCCAAGGCGGCGTTCGAGAACATGCTTGATGCCTATGCGCAGGAAGTGCGAAAGCTTTCCGCGATCCGCGTCGCGATCCTCGATCCGGGCGCCACGCGCACCGCAATGCGCGCCAAGGCCTACCCCGGCGAAGACCCGGCGAGCGTTAAGGCACCGGAAGTGGTTGGCGATTACATCGTGACTTTGCTTGGTGAATCGTTTGCCAGCCCGGCCCGCGTATCGGTTAACCAGCCCCGCGAACCACAAGTCCTAACAAACGGTTAAGTGCGTCTGGCGATAGTCTGCTCACGATGTCCCGTGCGGGGATGTCGACTCGGCTCAGGACAATCGCGATGCAACAGGACTGGGATCCTTACGCCAACGAAGCCTACTTTCAGGCGACGCAGGAAGACCGCTGCGCCCCGCGCAGCAAGGTCAACATACCGGCAAGCCTGCGCGCTTCGGGATCGAAGAGTTTCCACACTGTCGTGCATGATCTGTCGCTCGGCGGCTTTTCTGCGACGGCACTGAACCGGATGCATGTCGGCTCGATGTGCTGGCTCACCCTGCCGGGTCTGGAATCGCAGCAAGCCGAGGTTGTGTGGTGGCTGCGCGGACAAGTCGGCTGCGCATTCGCCAGCCTGCTCAGTCCGATCGTCTATGACAACATCCTGCAGCGCTACCGCGGCGACGGAGTCTACCGCCCGGTTGGCTGACAGTTCCAGCCAGCCAGCTTGGTAAATTTATCTTAATAAATTCAATAAACCTCAAGTCGGCTTGATGTGCCGTGGGTCTACCGACGTCACTTGTCGCGATCGTTCCACGCCGCATAAGCTGCGAGCGCCCGCGCGCGGGCTTCGGCATGGCCGACGATCCGGGCGGGATAGCCGCGCGGGCGCACATCGGGATCGTGGATGCGCGTGTCATCGAGATGCGCAAGCTCGGGCACCCATTGGCGGATATAGGCCGCAGCATCGAACTTGGGGCTCTGGGTGAGCGGCGCCATGATCCGCACGAACATGTTGCTGTCGACACCGGTGCCCGCGCTCCACTGCCAGTTCACCGCGTTGGAGCCGTAGTCCGCATCGACCAGCGTATCCCAGAACCAGCGCTCGCCCTCGCGCCAATCGATGAGCAGGTGCTTGATGAGGAAGCTCGCGGCGATCATCCGCACGCGGTTGTGCATCCAGCCCGTCGCCCAGAGCTCGCGCATCCCGGCATCGACGATGGGATAGCCGGTACGGCCCTGCTGCCACGCTTGGAGGCCTTGCCCGTCCTCGCGCCAGGGGAAGTCCTCGAAAGCCTCACGAGCGGGCTTTCCGGCATAGTCCGGCATCTGCAGGATGACGTTCTGGGCATAGTCGCGCCAGCCTAGCTCGCCGAGAAACGTGTTCACCGAACCGCCGCGCTCTGCGGCCGCATGCCAGATCGTCGCCGGTGAAATCTCGCCGAAATGGAGATGCGGTGAAAGGCGCGAGGTGCCGGGTGCCGAAGGCAGATTGCGCCGCTCCGAATAGACGCGCGCACGCGGCAGAAAGGCATCGAGCCGCTCCGTCGCACCGGCTTCGCCGGGAGTCCATTCGTCGCGCATGCCGCCAGCCCAATCGGGCGTGGTCGGCAGGAGGTTCCAATCGGCAAGGCTATCGGAAGCAGGCCACGCCTCGGGTGACGGCAGGCTCTCGGGCGCTGGCAGCGGCGCAGCGGGCGGCATGCGGGCCTCGAGCGCGCGCCAGAACGGCGTGTAGATCTTGTAGGGACCGCCACTGCCGGTCGTCACCGATCCCGGCGGGGCGAGATAGTTGCCGTCATGCCGCCTCAGTTCCAGCACTTCGCTCACCGCGCGCTCGGCATTGCGCCACCATGGTTCGTAGTGGCGCAGGCAGTGGACGGTAGTCGCGCCGGTTTCACGCGCCAGCTGCGCCAGCACCGCCTCGCAGCGCCCGCGCCGCAGGATCAGGCGCGAGCCCTTGGCCCGGAGATCGGCGTCGAGGCTGGCAAGGCTGTGATGAAGCCACCACCGCGAAGCCGCACCCATGCGGCGGTGCTTGGGTGTCTCGTCATCGAGCACGTAGACCGGGATGACCGGCCCTTCGGCAGCAGCGGCGGCAAAGGCGGGCTGATCGGCAAGCCGCAGATCGCGGCGCAGCCAGACGATGGAAGCTTGGGTCATGGCAGCAGCCTATTGCACAGGCCGCTGCCGCCGCCCATTGCCCCGGAGGGCGCGTGTTACTCGACCGTCCAGGTCTGGCCCTTGCTCAGCAGCGCGGCGAGGTTCGCGGTCTTGCCCGCCGCAGCCCGCGTGCGCTCCTCGATCACGGCAGCCTCGAAGGTCGGGCGCGGATCGTCGTAGATCACGCCGAGCGCCATCGGGAACGGGCCGAACGGCATCTCGACCAGCAGGTGCGCCATCGCGCGGTTCTTCACGTCGTGGACGCGCACGCCTGCCGCCCGCCAATCGCCATCCACCACATCGACGACCTTGAGGCTCAGCGTCTCGGCATCGAGCGCGATGCCCTTGGTGCCTTTGTTGAAGAGCATCGGCTCGCCGTGCTTCAGCCAGAGCTGGCCCATGGCGGCTCCGGCCTTCTCTGTGAAATCGGCGAAGACGTCCTTGTTGTAGACGATGCAGTTCTGGAAGATTTCCACGAAGGCCGCGCCCTGATGGGTATGCGCGGCCTTGAGCACCGAAGGCAGTTCTTTGCTCACGTCATAGGCCCGCGCAATGAAGCGCCCGCCCGCGCCCAGCGCGAACGCGCAAGGGCTGGCTGGACGGTCCACCGAACCCAGCGGCGTCGTCGGCGAAACGGTGCCGGGGCGGCTGGTAGGCGAATATTGGCCCTTGGTGAGGCCATAGATCTCGTTGTTGAACAGCAGGATCTGCGTGTTCAGGTTCCGACGCAGCACGTGCATTGTGTGGTTGCCGCCAATCGACATGCCGTCGCCATCACCCGTCACCAGCCAGACATCGAGCTCAGGATTGGCGAGCTTGAGGCCGGTTGCGAAAGCCGGGGCGCGGCCATGGATCGTGTGGAAGCCGTAGCTTTCGACATAGTACGGAAAGCGGCTGGAGCAGCCGATGCCCGAGACGAACACGGTCTTGGCCGGGTCCGCGCCGATTTCCGGCAGGGTGCGCTGCACCGCCTTGAGGATCGCATAGTCGCCGCAACCGGGGCACCAGCGGACTTCCTGATCGGTTTCCCAGTCCTTCAGCGTGGTCTGTACCTTGGCGATGGGGGTCATGTCGTTCATGGCTTCGCTTCCCTCAGGCCAGCGCTGCGGCAATCGCCGCTTCGATTTCGGCAATGGTGAACGGCTGCCCGCTCGTCTTGTTCAAGGGTTTCGCGTCGATCAGATACTGATCGCGCAGCACGGTCTTGAACTGGCCGGTGTTCATTTCCGGCACCAGCACCTGATCGTAGCTCTTCAGCAGTTCGCCAAGGTTTTCAGGCAGCGGCCAGACGTGACGCACATGGATGTGGCTCACATCGTAGCCCTTGCGGCGCGCGCGGCGCACGGCCTGATGGATCGGGCCATAAGTCGACCCCCACCCGACGAGCGCCAGCTCGCCGCCCGCCTCGCCAAGAGTGACTTCCTGCGCCGGAATGCCGGCGGCGATGCCGTCGATCTTGTCCTTGCGCGCATTGGTCATCGCCTGGTGGCTGGCGGGCGCATAGTCGATGTTGCCGGTGCCGGGGTTCTTCTCGATGCCGCCGATGCGGTGCATCAGGCCGGGTGTGCCGGGCTTGATCCACGGCCGCGCGCCCTTTTCGTCCCGCGCATAGGGCAGGACCGCGCCGTCAGGGCCGTTCGGTTCTTCGAGGAACGTGACCGGGAACGGCTCGAAGCCCGCAGGATCGGGCACCTTCCACGGCTCGGCCGCATTGGCGATGTAGCCATCGGTCAGCAGCATGACCGGGGTCATGTACTGCACGGCCAAACGGCAGGCCTCAATCGCGCATTCGAACGCATCGGACGGGCTGCGCGCGGCGACCACCGGCATCGGCGCATCGCCATTGCGGCCATAGACGGCCTGATAGAGGTCCGATTGCTCGGTCTTGGTCGGCAGACCGGTCGAAGGGCCGCCGCGTTGCGAGTTGACGATAACAAGCGGCAGCTCGGTCATGATCGCGAGGCCCATCGCCTCACCCTTGAGCGCGATGCCCGGGCCGGAGGAGGACGTGACGCCCAGCTGCCCGCCGAACGAAGCGCCAATCGCAGCGGCAATCGCAGCGATCTCGTCTTCCGCCTGGAAGGTGGTGACGCCGAATTCCTTGAGCCGCGCAAGGTTGTGAAGGATCGCCGAAGCAGGGGTGATCGGATAGCCGCCGAAGAACAGGTCGAGCCCGGCGAGCTGCGCACCCGCGACCAGACCGTAGGAGACAGCTTCAGCGCCCGTCACGGTGCGGTAGAGGCCCGGCTCGCTCTCGACCGGCGCAAGGTGATACTGCTTGAGCGGGCCAGCGAGTTCCGCCGTCTCGCCATAAGCATGGCCGGCATTGAGCGCGGCGATATTGGCATCGGCCAGCACCGGGGCCTTGGCGAACTTGCCCCTGAGCCAGTCGATCAGCGGTTGCCGATCCCGGTCGAACATCCACAGCGCAAGGCCGAGCGTCCACATGTTCTTGCAGCGCAGGGCCTCCTTGTTGCCAAGGCCGAAGGGCTTCACCGCTTCGAGCGTCAGTGCCGAGATATCGAACGCCAGCACCTGCCACTTTTCAAGGCTGCCATCCTCCAGCGGGCTGACGTCGTACTTCGCCTTCTCGAGGTTGCGCTTGTTGAACTCGCCGGTGTCGGCGATGATCAGGCCGCCGGGCTTCAGCGCGCCGACATTGGTCTTGAGCGCTGCAGGGTTCATCGCGACCAGCACATCGGGCGCGTCACCCGCCGTGTCGATCTCCGTCGAGCCGAAGTTGATCTGGAACGCAGAGACGCCAAACAGCGTCCCCTGCGGCGCGCGGATCTCGGCAGGGAAGTCCGGGAAGGTCGCGAGGTCGTTGCCAGCCAGCGCGGTCGAGAGCGTGAATTGGCCGCCGGTGAGCTGCATGCCATCACCCGAGTCGCCCGCAAACCGCACCACGACCGCGTCGGGCGCAGGAGCATGCTCGCTCCCGCCGGTGTGGCCTTCGGGTTCGCTCTCAAGAACTGTCGCCATAGATTCCTCTGCTATCCGCGCGGCCTGCTTCCGGCCCTCGCGTCCTCTTGCGCATTCAGCGCCTATGCCCTCATCTAGCGGTTCGCAAAGAAGAAAAACTGATGCACCGCAAATCTCGCGCTCGCTCTTGATTCCGATTGCCCCCGCCCGTCAAGCCCCGCAAATAACAGTCCTGTCAGTTGGCGCAGGCGCCGACTCAAGGCAACAAGACCGCTACGAGGAAGAGGAAACCGATGTCAGATACTGCCACCAGCCCCTACGTCCGGCCCGATGTTAAGGCCTTCCTCGATTTCATGGCCTCGGTCCCCGGCCCCTCGATGGCGGAACTGGGCCCGGAAGGCGCGCGGGCGAATTATGTGCAGATGGGCGTACTGGCCGAGGCAGAACCGCGTGAACTGGCGGTGATCAAGGACCTTACCTGCCCCGGCCCGGCAGGCGAGATCCCGCTGCGCTTCTATGATGCACGCGAAACGCGTGAGCCGGGCCCGGCGGTGATGTTCTTCCACGGCGGCGGCTTCGTCATCGGCGATCTCGACAGTCACCATTCGCTCTGCACTGAAATCGCTGCCGAGCTCGATCTGCCGGTGATCGCGGTGCACTATCGCCTCGCGCCGGAGAACCCCTTCCCCGCCGCGCCGGATGATTGCGAGGCCGCCTCGCGCTGGGTCGCGACGAGCCCCGAAGCGCTCGGCCGCACGATCACCGGCCTCATCCCGATGGGCGACTCGGCGGGGGGCAACCTCACCATCGTGATCACGCAGGCGCTGGCGGAGATGCCCGCTGAAGTGCCGGTCGTGTTGCAGGTGCCGATCTATCCGCTGAGCGACGACAAGCCCGACCACGCCTCGTTCTTTCAGTTCGCCGATGGCTTCGTGCTGACGGCTGAAACGATGGCGTGGTTCTCGGACGCCTACAAAGCCGAGCTCGGCAATCCCCGCGCCTATCCGATCTATGGCAACCACGCGGATACGCCGCCGACCGTGCTCGTCACCGCCAGCCTCGATCCGATCCGCGACAGCGGCCGCGTTTATGGCGCGGAGCTGATCCGCGCGGGCGCTGAAGTCGTGTTCCTCGAAATGAAGGGCACCACCCACGCCTTCGCCCAGCTGCGCAAGGCGTTCCCGAGCGCAAACGGCGACATGAAGCGCATCTTCGCCGCCGTCCGTCTGCTGCTGGACCGCGCCTGATGAGCAAGGATCCTGCCGGGCTCCCCTACCGCCCCTGCGTCGGCGTGATGCTGGTCAATGGCGAGGGCCGCGTCTTCGTCGGCCAGCGCATCGATAGCAAGGAGGGGGATGCCTGGCAGATGCCGCAGGGCGGGATCGACGACGGCGAGGAGCTTCACCCCGCCGCCCTGCGCGAGCTTGAGGAAGAAACCGGCGTGACAGCCGACCTCGTCACGATCCTTGCCGAGAGCCGCGAGGAGTACCTCTATGACCTGCCGGACAATCTGATCGGGAAGCTATGGGGCGGGCGCTACCGCGGCCAGCGGCAGCGCTGGCTGCTGGTGCGCTTCAACGGGGCGGACGAGCAGATCCGGCTCGATGCGCATTCGCATCCGGAGTTTCTGGCTTGGCGCTGGGTCGAGCCGGAGCAATTGCCCGACCTGATCGTGCCCTTCAAGAAGCGGGTTTACCGGCAGGTCGTCGAGGAATTCCGCGGGCTGATCTGAAGGATCAGTTGTCCTCGACCTTCGGGTCGGGCTTGACCGCATCGGCGGAAACCACACGCGCAACCGGGCCCTTGGCGATCACTCCGGCAAGGCTCTGCGCCTCGGGGCAATTGCGCCCGCACAGGCCCTCGAGCCGCGCGAGGTTGCCTCTGGCTTTCTCAAGCGCGCCCTTTTCGGCCATGGCCCCGCCTTCGCCGGCAAGCGCAGCAAGGTTGTTGGGATCGCGCTCCAGCGCTTCGCGGTAGTAGTGGATCGCCTTGCCCTGCATGCCGGCGGCGCGCGCCGCGTCACCCAGCGCGAGGTAGGTGGCGGGATTGCCGGGATCGACCGCGAGGGCGGATTCGAAGCTGTCCGTTGCCCCATCGATATCGCCGCGCCCGAGCATGTCGCGCCCGGATTCGACCAAAGCCTTCGCACGGGGGTCGTTCGGCAGCGAGACGCCGGCCGTTCCGGCACTCCCCGTGACCAGCACGAGAAGGGACAAGGCAACCCCCAAAGGCATGTAGCGCATGAAATACTCCCAGAGCCGGCCATGCGGCGCGCGTGGTCCCCCGGCGTCCATGATTGCCTTGCGTATCATAGCCGGTGCAGTGTTGCGAAGAAAAACCCGTCAGTCGAATCGTCCCAAGGGGTAAGCCTGAGCCCACCGCCGCGCGGGCTTCCCGCCCCGACTTGCTGTTCGGCAGCGCGCCACTCCGGGTTACGCGCGAGGAACGCCGCGACGACATCCGGCCCTTCCGTATCAAGCAGCGAGCAGACGACATAGGTCAGCCGCCCTCCGGGACGCACGAGATCGGCGCCGATCCGCAGCACATTCGCCTGCATCTGGGCATAACGCGCCAATGCCGCAGGCGTGAGCCGCCAGCGAGCTTCGGGGCCGCGCCTCCACGTGCCAGTGCCCGAGCACGGCGCATCGACCATCACGGCATCGGCCTTGCCCTGCCAGTCCGCCAAAGCTTCCGTTTCGCGGCCGGGATCGAGCAGGCGCGTCTCGAGGTGTGCGCCTGCTCGCTCTGCGCGCGGCGCAAGGCGGGACAAGCGCGCGCGATCAATATCGCAGGCAAGCAGTTGGCCCTCGCCCTGCAGCGCAGCGGCGAGCGCCAGCGTCTTCCCGCCAGCCCCTGCGCAAAGATCGACCACGGCTTCACCGGGGCGAACCTCAAGCGCGCTGCAGGTTAGCTGGCTGCCGGTGTCCTGCACTTCGAACAGGCCTTGCGCAAACTCGGGCCAGCTTTCCACCGGGGTCCCGCCCGGCAAGCGCAGCGCATCGGGCGCCTGCGTCCGCTCCGCCGCTACTGGCAGGATGGCTGCGAGCCGGTCACGGGTCGTCTTGAGCCGATTGGCGCGCAAATCGAGCGGGGCGCGGTCCAGCAGGGCGGCGCCCTGTTCGCGGGTGATGCCCGAAGCGGCGAGCCGTTCCTCCAACCACGCAGGCGCAAAGCCGATGGCTGCGATAGGTTCATCCTCGCGGATCGGCGCTGGCCCATAGCGAGAGCCATCGAACAGCGCGGTGAGCACAGGATCACCCTTGGCAACCGCCAGCATCGCCGCGCGTCCGCTGGCGGGCACTTCACCGCACAGGCGGATGGCACCCCATGCCAGATCGCGGATCGCACGGCGGTCCTTGGAACCGATGAAGCGGCGCGCCTTCAGCCAATCGGATGCGACGCGCTCGGCTGACGCACCCTCGCGCCGCGCGGCAGCAATCACCGCGTCGAGCACTTCGATGGCCGATTGCACCCGCGCTGCGGGGGTCATGGTTCAGCGCGACGGATAGTTCGGCGCCTCGCGCGTGATCGCCACGTCGTGAACATGGCTTTCGCTCAGACCCGCATTGGTGATCCGCACAAACTGCGCGTTCTCACGCAGCGCCTCGAGCGTCGGGCTGCCGGTGTAGCCCATCGCTGCCTTGATACCACCGACAAGCTGGTGGACGACATCCTTGGCCGGGCCCTTGTAGGGCACCTGGCCTTCGATGCCTTCGGGCACCAGCTTCATCGAATCCTTGATGTCCTGCTGGAAGTAGCGGTCTGCCGAGCCGCGCGCCATCGCGCCAACCGAGCCCATGCCGCGGTACGACTTGTAGGAACGGCCCTGGTACAGGAAGGTTTCGCCGGGCGCTTCCTCGGTGCCCGCCAGTATCGAGCCGACCATGATCGTGCTCGCGCCCGCTGCCAGCGCCTTGGCCGCATCGCCCGAAGTGCGCAGGCCGCCGTCGGCAATCACCGGCACGCCAGACTTCGCTGCTTCTGCTGCGCACTCGAGCACTGCCGTCAACTGCGGGACGCCGACACCCGCGACGATGCGCGTGGTGCAGATCGAGCCCGGCCCGATGCCGATCTTGACGCCGTCCGCCCCGGCATCGATCAGCGCGCGCGTGGCTTCGGCAGTGGCGACATTGCCGGCAATAACCTGCACGGTGTTCGACATGGCCTTCACCGCCTCGACCGCGCGCGCGACGTCGCGGTTATGGCCGTGCGCGGTGTCGATGATGATCACGTCGCACTCGGCCTCGACCAGCGCGCGGGTGCGCTCCATGCCCTTTTCACCGACCGTGGTGGCAGCGGCGACGCGCAGGCGTCCGCCCGCGTCCTTGGTCGCATCAGGATAAGTGACGGCCTTCTCGATGTCCTTCACCGTGATCAGGCCGATGCAGCGGAAAGCATCGTCAACCACCAGCAGCTTCTCGATCCGGCGCTGGTGAAGCAGGCGGCGGGCATCATCGCCCGACGTGCCGAGCTTGACCGTCGCAAGGTTCTCGCGCGTCATCAGTTCGTGCACAGGCTGCGCAGGATTATCCGCAAACCGCACGTCGCGGTTGGTCAGGATGCCGACGAGCTTGCCGCTCGCCTCGACCACCGGGATGCCGCTGATCTTGTTGGCGCGCATGATCGCCTGCGCATCGCCGAGCGTTGCATCCGGCGTGACGGTGATCGGATTGACCACCATCCCGCTCTCGAAGCGCTTTACCGCGCGGACCGCAGCGGCCTGCTGCTCGACCGTGAGATTGCGGTGAAGCACGCCAATGCCGCCGAGTTGCGCCATGACGATCGCCATGTCCGCTTCGGTCACGGTGTCCATCGCCGCCGAGATGACCGGGATGTTGAGCGTGATCGAGCTCGTCAGCCGGGTGCGGGTATCCGCCTGCGTCGGCACCAGGTCCGATGCGCCGGGACGCAGCAGGACGTCGTCAAAAGTAAGGCCGAGAGGGATATCCATGGAGTGAGCCACTTGCCGTTAGGGGAGATTCGTGGCGGCCCATGTAATCAAGTGGGGCGGTTTAGGCTAGGGCCCACCTCTACTTTGCACCTGCCGCCTGAGCAGTGCCTGGCCCGCTGCCCGGCCCATTGCCTGGCCAAGCCTTGGTATCGGCGAAGAATCGCACCAGTTCGGTCTGGATCAGCACATCGTCGACCATGCCGCCATAGAGGACGCGCGAGGCATCATCGGCGGGACGATGGTAGATATCCTTCATGAAGGCATCGAGCCGCGCTGGGTCCGAATAGCTGGTGCTGACCATGACCGCGGGCACATCGTGCTGCATCAGCGCCCAGCTATCCTGACGGCGCGCAAAGGCATTGGCAGCGTCACCGGACACAAGTTTGCGCTTCATGGTCTTGAGCACTTGGGCAATTCCGGCATCGAGCGGGGTCATCCCCTGCCCCACCACACTCACCGGCAAGCCCGCCGGGACCAGCCCGGTGCTGTCGACATTGAAGGCCGCGACCACGCTGCCGAGCGGAAACGGCGGGTTCTCGGCAAAGGCCATAGCGCCGAGCAGGCCGAGTTCCTCGCCAGTCGTCGCAATGAAATAGACATCGCGCTCCAGCGGCTTTCCGACGGAAAGCTGGCGCGCCACTTCGGTGATGACCGAGAGCCCGGACGCATTGTCCACCGCACCGGGGCAGATCAGCTTCTCGGCAGGCGGCTGCGCGCATTTGCCGAAGTGGTCCCAGTGCGCCATCAGCACCACTGCACCCGAACCGGGGCGGCGGCCTTCGAGCTTGCCGATCAGGTTGTGCGTCTTGATCCGCGTTTCGCGATTGGTCGCCTCGAACGAGCCGGTGATGCCAAGCGGCTTGGCGCTGAAGCCGGGCGCCGCACCGGCGGCCTGGAGACTGGCGAGGGTAGGAGCGCCGGACGCAGCAAGGAGCTGGATCGCGGCATCGGCGGACAGGAAGACTTCGAGATCACCGCCCAACTTCTCTCCAAACAGGGCATAACCGGCACGGCGGCGGCGGGCCATCACGTCTTCAAGCGAGCGGTTGCCATCAAGCACCGTGAGAACGGCCGCAGCTCCACTTTCAAGCAGCTTGCCGGGGCGGTCAACCGCGCGTGCTGACGTACCGGCTGGGCCGGGCTTGGCAGGCTCGGGCGGCGGTGCCTCGCTGTCGAGGATCACGGCAACGCGCCCCGCAAGTTCGGTCCGCGCGCCGTCCCCACCGGGGTTCTTGCCGACATAGACCAGCGGCGCGTTCTCGATCAGGCTGCGCAGGCCTGATGTGACTACGAACGAGCCGCCGTCAGGCACCACGACCCGCCGCTTGCCATGCATGAACTGCGCGCGTGAGCCCTGCGGCACGCGCTCGACCAATTCGACCGGCGCGAACCAGGCGTTGCCGGGATCGTTGGTGCCCGATTCCAGCCCGATATCGAACCACTGCCGCGCCAGATAGCGCAAGGTGAGCGTCTCTCCAGGCGTACCCGGCTCGCGCCCGCCGTATTCATCGCTGGAAAGCGTGGTCACGTGCTGGCGCAGCAATGTCTCGATCTGCTGCAACTGGCGCTTGGTGGGTGCCGCTGCAGAGGCCGGAAGCGAGAGTGCTGCCAACAAGGCAAGGCAGGCACCGGCCAATCGCCTGCACTGCCGAAACCGCCGATCGGGAACCGGAGACAGGATCATGGTAACCGGTTCACCCACAACGACTCATCGCCACCTTCGAACGGCCCAACGCAGCCTCCTTGCTGGCAAATGCCACGGGCCTGCGCAAGTTCCGTCTGCGGCGGAACGGATGCCGCGGTTGTCTCTTGCAGGTCTGGCCCGGTTGCGGGCAAACCGGCAGCGGGGATAGGAGACCAGACGATGCGGCTCGACGATTTCGACAATTCGATCAATGTCGAGGACCAGCGCGGCGGCGGTGGCGGGGGCTTTGGCGGACCGGGCGGGAAGATCGGCTGCGGCAGCCTGATCATCGCGCTGGTCGGCGCGGTCGTGTTCGGGATCAATCCACTGCAGACATTGGGCACACTCCAGAACCTGCAAGGCGCGTCTGCCCCGCAGGCCCTGCCCGGCAAGCCCGGCAGCCTCGAAGAAAGCTGCAGCGTGAATGCCTTCAGCCATGAAAGCTGCAATGCACTGGCCTCGCTCAACAAGACCTGGAGCCCCCTGTTCCAGAAGGCGGGGATCGATTTCCGGGCGCCGAAGCTGGTGTTCTATTCGCGCGAAGGCCAATCGGGCTGCGGCGAAGCGCAGAGCGCGATGGGGCCGTTCTACTGCCCGGCGGATCAGGGCATCTACATCGACACCGATTTCTACACCGAGATGGACAAGCAGCTGGGCGCCGGGGGTGATTTCGCGCGGGCCTATGTGATGGCGCACGAATATGGCCACCACGTGCAGAACCTGGTCGGCACATCGGAGCAGGTGACCGAAGCACAGCGCCGGAATCCGCCCATGGCCAACCGGCTTTCGGTGAAGCTTGAGCTTCAGGCCGATTGCTATGCCGGTGTCTGGGCCGCGCGAAACAAGGACCGCATCGATCCGGGCGACATCGAGGAAGGACTGCGCGCCGCGCACCAGATCGGCGACGATACCCTGATGGCCTCGGCGGGCCGCACGCCAGTGGAGTCCGCCTTCACCCATGGCAGCAGCGTCCAGCGCATGGCGTGGCTGCGCAAGGGGCTGGAAACCGGCAACGAAGATTCCTGCGATACGTTCAGCACAGGGTCATCCGGCGGAACCGAATAGAAGCCGCGTCATTGTCACGGCGTACAGGGGAGCTCACATGAACCACCGCCGTCTGACTATCGCCTTGCTGATCGGAGCAATCGCCGCGCCGCTTGCCGCGCAAACCGTGGTCGCGCCGCCCAACGTGACTGCGGGCGATGTCGCAACCGCGCCACTCGATACGCTCAACCTCAAGAAGGACGAGATTCCGCCGATCCTGATCGCAGCGCGCGAGAACACCTATTCCGTCGCAGGCATGCGCGCGTGCAAGGCGATCGGCGCCGAGATCGGGCAGCTGGATGCAGTGCTCGGGCCCGATATCGATGTCGCCACCAACAAGACACGCGACGAAAAGCGCGGCAATGCGGTCGGTTCAGTGGCCAAATCGGTCATCAACGGCTTCATCCCGTTCGGCGGGGTGATCAAGGAAGTGACCGGAGCGGCTGAGCGGGAACGCCAGTGGCAAGTGGCGCTCTATGCCGGGGCAAGCCGCCGCGCGTTCCTCAAGGGCTATGGGCAGGCGCGCGGGTGCCGCTATCCGGCACGCGCGGCGACGGCCGCGCAGGCGGCGGCAGAGACAGGCAAAGCACCGCCGCCACCGCCACCGCAGCCGAAGAAGAAAGCGCGCAAGCGCCGCTAGATCAGTCGCGCCGCTGCTGCGCGAACGCCTGCGCGACGTCGCGCTCTGCCTTGTCGAGCGCAGCCAGCGCCTGAGCGCGGGCCTTGGCCGGCATGTCCTTCTCGCGCATGATTTCCTCACGCGCCTCGGCGATGTCCTTGCGCGCTTCGGCCAGGCTTTCCCGGGCTTCAGCCATGCTTTCGGCCACTTCACGGTCGATTTCGGCCCGGTCGACCAGTTCATTGTCCGGCGGGGTCGGCGCTTCGGGCGGAGCAGGCGGGGCGGGAGGAGCTTGAGGTGACGGCGGCGCAGGCGGTGCGGGCGGCGCCGGAGGGCTTAGGGTGCTGGCCGCAGACGAATGCGCGGCAGCCGCTCCGCCCAGCGCCAGAAGCGCGGTTCCGGCCACGAGTGCAGTCCAGTGGCGAGGTTGCATCGGGGCATTCCTTTCAGGGTCGTTGTTCGCTGACCCCCGCCCTGCCTTGCCCGTGCGGCGCAGTCCGCCGCGCTTCGTCAAACGGCAGATACAAGCTGGACGAACTGCAGGTGTTGCCGTGTCAGGGCTTCGGCTCGACGATCAGGTAGACCCCGATGGTCGTGCCCACGTTCAGCCCCTCATGCCACGCGATCCCGTCGCTCCACCAGCTGTCGCCGGCCTTGAGCTCGCGCACGACCGTCCCGCTCGCGGTGGTGATCCGCATGGTCGAGCCCTGCAGGATGTACCCCCAGTGCGGCGCGTGATAGTGCCGCTCATGCCCCCAGCCCGGCGGAAACGTGCAGCGCAGCACCCGCATCCGCGCGTTGTCCTTGAGCAGTTCGCAGACGTGCTGGCCTTTCCACCCCGCCTGCAGCGGATCGGGCAAGGCCGCTGGTTCCGCCGCCGAAACGGCAATGGCCGGGCATGCCACAAGGGCAAACCCGGCCATCACGATTACGATCCCGCGAAATGCGGGCACGATCAGTACACGCGCTTCTTGGGCTTGATGTACTCGACGTCGTCGGTGAGCGTGTATTCATGGACCGGGCGGTAATCGAGGCGGACGTGGCCGCCCTTGCCGCCCCAGCCATCGAACCAGCTCGCCGTGTGCTTCATCCATTCGCCATCGTTGCGATCAGGGAAGTCCTCGTGCGCGTGCGCACCGCGGCTTTCCTTGCGGTTGAAGGCGGAATGCATCGTGACCGAGGCCTGCGCGATCAGGTTATCTAGCTCGAGCGTTTCGATGAGGTCCGAGTTCCAGATCAGCGAGCGGTCCGAAACCTTGACGTCCTGCATGCGCTCATAGGTCGCAGCAAGCTTGGTCTTGCCTTCGGCCATCAGTTCGTCGGTGCGGAACACCGCCGCATGGCCCGACATCGTGCGCTGCATCTCGAGACGCACTTGCGCCGTCGGCGAGCCACCGTTGGCATGACGGAACGTGTCGATGCGAGTGAGCGCGAGGTCGGCGCTGTCCTTGGGCAGGGCCTTGTGCGACGAGCCGGGCTTGATGATCTCCTTGAGGCGCAAGCCCGTCGCGCGGCCGAACACCACGAGGTCGATCAGCGAGTTGGAGCCAAGGCGGTTCGCGCCGTGGACCGAAACGCAGGCCGCCTCGCCCACCGCGAAGAGGCCGGGGACGACGGTTTCCGGATTGCCATCCGGGCCGATCGTCACGACTTCGCCGTGGTAGTTACAAGGGATGCCGCCCATGTTGTAGTGGACGGTCGGCACGACCGGCAGCGGCTGACGCGTCAGGTCGACACCGGCAAAGATCTTGCCGCTTTCGGTGATGCCCGGAAGACGCTCGGCCAGCACCTTCGCGTCGATGTGATCGAGGTGGAGGTAGATGTGGTCCTTGTGCGGACCCACGCCCCGGCCTTCACGGATTTCCAGCGCCATCGAGCGCGACACGACGTCGCGGCTGGCGAGGTCCTTCGCGGAAGGCGCATAGCGCTCCATGAAGCGCTCGCCTTCGGAGTTCGTGAGATACCCGCCCTCGCCGCGCGCGCCTTCGGTGATGAGCACGCCTGCGCCGTAGATGCCGGTCGGGTGGAACTGGACGAATTCCATGTCCTGCAGCGGGAGGCCCGCACGCAGCACCATGCCGCCGCCGTCACCCGTGCAGGTGTGCGCCGAAGTCGCGGTGAAGTAGCAGCGGCCATAGCCGCCCGTGGCCAGCACGACCGCATGGCTGCGGAAGCGGTGGATCGAACCATCGTCCATGCACATGGCGATCACGCCGCGGCATTCCGGCACGCCGTTCGCACCGGGCTCCATGATGAGGTCGATTGCGAAGTATTCAATGAAGAAGTCCGCGTCGTACTTCAGGCTCTGCTGATAGAGCGCGTGGAGCATGGCGTGGCCGGTGCGGTCGGCCGCAGCGCAGGTGCGCTGGACTGGCGGGCCTTCACCCATGTTCTGCATGTGACCGCCAAACGGGCGCTGATAGATCGTGCCCTCGGCATTGCGGCTGAAGGGCACGCCCGCATGCTCGAGTTCATAGACAGCAGCTGGAGCTTCGCGGACCATATATTCGATCGCGTCCTGGTCACCGAGCCAGTCGGAACCCTTGACGGTATCGTACATGTGCCAGGTCCAGTGGTCCGGGCTGTTGTTGCCGAGGCTGGCCGCGATGCCGCCCTGCGCCGCAACGGTGTGCGAGCGGGTCGGGAAGACCTTGGTGATGCAGGCCGTGCGCAGGCCGGCCTGAGCCGAACCCATCGTGGCACGCAGGCCCGAACCGCCAGCGCCGACGACGACGGTGTCGTAGGTGTGGTCGATGATCTTGTAGGCAGGAGTGGAAGCCATGGCTCAGGCGCCCCCGAGAGCGATGCGCACGACCGAGACGATGCCGAAAGCAGCGCCCGCCAGCGGCAGGATGTTGACGAGAAGCCAGGCCGCAATCTTGCCGCCCTCTTCGTGGATGTAGTCTTCCAGCATGACCTGCACGCCAAGGCGCGCGTGCTGGAAGGTGTTGATCATGATCAGGATCAGCGCGGTTGCCGGTAGCGGCTTGGCCGCCCACGCGTGGACCGTCGCATAATCATGCGAGGGCATGAGTGCGAGGCTGATCATCAGGAATGGGATCAGCACGAGATTGCCGACCGCCGTCAGCCGCGACGACAGGAAATGGTGCGTGCCGTGGTGGCTGGAGCCGAGACCGCGCACGCGGCCGATGGAAGTTCCGTTACCCATGGTGGTTCCTAGATAGCTCAGTGCAGCAGCACGAAGGCCCAGAACAGGCTGGTGGCGGCGATGGAGAAGAGGATCGTCAGCGACGACCAGCGCGCATTGGCTTCGAGTTCGTAACCCGCGCCGATATCAAGCACGAAGTGCCGGATGCCGGTGGCCATGTGCTGGAAGAACGCCCAGGTCAGGCCAACGAGAACCACCTTGCCAAGCAGCGCGGTAAGGCTCTGCAGACCGCCAGCCGGTGCGAGCCAGACCCAGTCAAGGAAGGTCTGATAGCTTTCGGGACCGCCCGCCAGCGCACTGATCCACCACAGCAGCAAAGCGAGGCCTACGAAGGCGAGGCCATTGCCCGTGATGCGGTGCAGGATCGAGACCAGCATGGCCGGACCCCAGCGCCAGATTTCGAGATGCGGCGAAAGTGGCCTCTTGCCAGGCGCCTGCGCCATAGAACCCCCTCATTAGATTACCAAAACCTCTCATGCCCTGTGAGCACGAAGCGAGTGCGATTCGTATTAGCCCAAATGGCAAGGTGTGCAACCGTCGCGACAGGGCAATCGCAGTGCCCCTGTTGCAGGGCACCCAATCGCTGGTAGAGCGCTTT
Source organism: uncultured Novosphingobium sp. (assembly GCA_964413325.1). GTDB lineage: Bacteria > Pseudomonadota > Alphaproteobacteria > Sphingomonadales > Sphingomonadaceae > Novosphingobium. Next base: position 709,922 of record CAYPRK010000001.1, read on the forward strand.
GTCATGGAAGCACCTGTCATTCTTGTTACCGGCTCGACCCGCGGCATCGGTGCCGCGCTGGCCGAAGCCCTCAGCGCACGCGGCGCAGCCGTCATCCGCCATGGCCGCAAGGCATCCCCTGGCGTGGTCGGCGCCGATCTGGGCGAGCCGACTGCGGCGGAAATGCTGTGGGAGCAGGCACTGGAGATGGCTGGCGGGACAATCGACATTCTCGTCAACAACGCGGGGCTTTTTGCCGCCAATCCCATTGATGTGTCCGATATCGCCTGGCTTGACGGCTGGGAGGAAACGCTGCGGGTCAACCTCACTTCCGCCGCGCAGCTTTCGCGCCTTGCTGTCCGGCATTGGCAGGCGCGCGGCGTCGGCGGGCGCATCGTCCATGTCGCCAGCCGCGCGGCCTACCGCGGGGATTCGCCCGCGCACTGGCACTACGCAGCAGCCAAGGGCGGCATGATCGCGATGCACAAGACGATCGCGCGCGGTTACGCGTCGCAGGGCATCCTGAGCTTTGCAGTAACGCCGGGTTTCACCAATACAGATATGGCAGGTGATTACCTCGCGAGCCGGGGCGGCGCGGGCCTGCTCGCCGACATTCCGCTGGGCCGCGTTGCCACGCCAGAAGAAATCGCGGCTATCGGCGTGTTCTGCGCACTCGATGCGCCGGCAAGCATGACGGGGGCGGTGATCGATGCGAATGGAGCAAGCTTTGTTCGCTAGGGCGCTGCTCGCGCTCGCCTTGATGGCGCCGGGCGCGGCCTTCGCCAAGGCCGGGCCGGACCGCGCCGCGACCCGGGCGCTGGTCAAGCAGTGCGAGGGCAAGGAAGATTTCTCAGCCCCTGCCCCGCCAGCGCGGCTCTACGGGAACACTTACTACGTCGGCACCTGCACCGTCAGCGTGTTGCTGGTGACATCGCCGCGCGGCCATGTGCTGGTCGATGCGGCGACCGAAGCGGCGGTCCCCTCGATCCTTGCCAATATCCGCGCATCGGGCTTCGACCCCAAGGACATTCGCTGGATCGTCACCAGCCATGAACACTTCGATCATGTCGGCGGCCTTGCCGCGCTGGCCAAGGCAACCGGCGCGAAAGTGGCGCTGAGTGCACCGGCAGCAGCGGTGATCGCGGCCGGCAAGGTCGATCCGGCGGATTCGCAAGCCGCCGTGCTCAAGGATCACGATTTCGCGCCGGTGAAGGCCGACCGGATCGTCAAGGCGGGCGATGTCGTTCAGGTCGGCCCGCTGCGGCTGACCATGATTGCAACACCGGGGCATACCACTGGTTCGAGCAGCTGGACCTGGCAAAGTTGCGACGGCAAGCAGTGCGCGACCGTGAGCTACATCGACAGCATTTCCGCGCTGGCGGCCGGCTCATATCGCTTCAGCGCTCACCCGGACGTGGTCGCCCGCTTCCGCCGCACCTTTGCCGCCATCGCGGCCCGGCGCTGCGGCATTCTCGTCACGCCGCACCCCTCGGTGAGCGATCTGTTCGAACGCATGCTGAGCGAAAAGCCGCTCGCGTCAGCGGACTCGTGCCGCGAATACGCCGCCATGGGCCGCAAGGGGCTCGATGCCCAGCTCGCAAAGGAAGCCGCCAAGTGAGCTGGAAGATCACTGTCCGGGCCTCTGCCGAAGTTGTCCGTGCCGCACTTGTAGCGCACGAGGATGCCGAGGACTGGGATTTCTCCATCGTGCTCGGCGGCGGGGAGATCGATCCGGCTGAGCCCGACGCGTGGCAGCTCGAAGCCTGGCTCGAACGCAAGCCCGCAGCCGCAGACAAGGCCGCCATCACCGCACTGTTCGCAGGCGCCAAGCCCAAGCTGATGGTCGAGGAACTCGCCGACGCGGATTGGGTCACGCTCAGCCAGCAGAACGTCGAGCCGTTCACCGAAGGTCCGTTCCATGTCCGCACACCCGACCATCCGCCAGCGCCGGGCTTTCGCGATTTCGTGATACCGGCGAGCCAAGCCTTCGGGACCGGGCATCACGAGACGACCTCCGGCTGCCTTGCCATGCTGGGGCACATGAAGGCCAAGGGCCTCGTCGTGCGCAATCTTGCGGATATCGGCACCGGCACCGGCCTGCTTGCCTTCGCAGCGCTCCACCTCTGGCCCCGCGCGCGGGCGACCGCGAGCGATATCGATGCGGTGTGCGGACCGGTCGTCGCGGAAAACGCCGCACTCAATGGCATTGCGCTCGGCGATGGCCCCGGCAAGCTCGCCATGGTCATTGCACCGGGCATGGAGCATCCGCTGCTGCGCGCCGCTGCGCCCTATGACCTGCTGATCGCCAATATCCTCGCCGGGCCGCTCGCCGAACTGTCGCGCGATTTCACCAAGGCCGTGGCTCCCGGCGGGAGCGTGCTGCTGGCAGGCCTGCTGACGGCGCAGGAGCCAACGGTGCGCGCCGCCTATACCCGCGCGGGATTTTCGCTGCGCGCCCGGATGCAGCGCGGCAACTGGTCGATCCTCTGGCTCAGGCGGCGTTCAGCGCGTTGACGAGTAGCGCCAGCGCATTGTGCGTGAAGGCAATCATGTTGCCGAGGCGGTCGTCATGGCCCGTCTCGATCACCAGCGCTGCTTCATAGTCCGGCCCGCCCACGGCCGCCGCGCTGGTGCCCGAAGCAACGCCCAGCGGATGAACGCCCGGCCCCGCCGCGCCAGTCTCCGCCACACCCCAATCACTCTCATAGCGGGCACGGATCAGGCGGGCCTGCGCAAGGGCATAGGCTTCGGTGGCAGACGTGAGGCCGCGCAAGCTGCCCGGCTCATGCCCCAGCACCATGCGCCGCCCCTTGAGCGTGTAGATCACCCCGCCGCCGCGAAAGTAGGCCGAAGCGCCCGGCATTGCGAGCAGCGCAGCGGAGATCAGCCCGCCCGTCGCGCCATCGACGACCGCAATGCTCTGGCCTTTCGCCTTGAGCAGCTTGCCCGCCTGAGTGCCGATGGGGGTGAGGTCTTCAAAGGTCATTGTCCGCTTATCCCGCTGCCTTGACGATCTCGGCCCAAGCCGCCTCGTCGATCACTTCGATGCCCAGCGCCGCCGCCTGCTTGAGCTTCGAGCCTGCGCCCGGCCCCGCCACGACCAGATCGGTCTTCGCTGAGACCGAGCCCGCCGCCCGCGCTCCCAGTGCTTCGGCTTGCGCCTTGGCTTCGTCTCGGCTCATTGTCTCAAGCTTGCCGGTGAAGACGACCGTCTTGCCAGCAACGGCGCTCGCCTTGGTCTCGACGATGTAGTCTGGCGGGGTCACTTCGGAGAGCAAGTCGTCCCACACCGCCACGTTGTGCGGTTCGTGGAAGAAATCGCCGAGCGCTTCGACCACAACCGGCCCCACCCCTTCGATCCCCAGCAGTTCGGCCGCAGCGTCGGTGTCCTCAGCCTTCGCGCGCACCGCCACCTCGCGCAGCGCCGGTAGCGTGGTGAATCGCTTCATCAGATCGCGCGCCGTCACCGCGCCGACATGGCGGATGCCAAGCCCGAACAGCAGCCGCGCGGCATCGGGCGAACGCTTGGCCTCGATCGCTGCCAACAGATTGTCCACAGACTTGTCCTTCCACCCCTCGCGCCCGACGATGTCGCTGCGGCGCTGGCGAAGGCGGAAGATGTCGGCGGGGCTTTCCAGCCAGCCCAGCCCGAAGAACTCGACGATGGTCTTCTCGCCCAGCCCCTCGATATCGAGCGCGCCGCGGCTGACGAAGTGGCGCAGGCGTTCGACGCGCTGGGCCGGGCAGATCAGCCCGCCGGTGCAGCGCACATCGACTTCGCCTTCTTCGGCCACCGCTTCGGACTGGCATTCCGGGCAGTGATCGGGGAACGCATACGCCTCGCGCGGCTCCTCGCGCGTCAGGTTGTCGACGACTTGCGGGATCACGTCACCCGCACGCTGGAGCACGATGCGGTCGCCGACGCGAAGACCCAACCGCCCGATCTCATCACGGTTGTGAAGCGTGACATTGGTGACCGTAACGCCGCCCACCAGCACCGGGCGCAAACGGCCAACCGGGGTCAGCTTGCCCGTCCGGCCTACCTGGATATCAATCGCTTCGATCACCGTCTCGGCGCGCTCGGCGGGGAACTTGCGCGCCAGCCCCCAGCGCGGTGCCTTGGCTACGAAGCCCAGCCGCTCCTGCCAATCGAGCCGGTCCACTTTGTAGACCACGCCGTCGATATCATAGGGCAGAGCCGGCCGCTGCGTACCGATGCTGCGGAAGTGCGTGACCATCGCCTCGACAGACAGGCAGCGCACCAGCAGCGGCGAAACCGGCACGCCCCACGCGGCGATCTGCTGCATGACATCAAACTGCGTTTCACCCGGCACCGCGCTCGCCGCGCCCCAGCCATGCGCGAGAAAGCGCAAGGGCCGGCTGGCGGTGACACTGGCGTCCTTCTGGCGCAGCGATCCGGCGGCAGCATTGCGGGGGTTCGCGAAGAGCCGGTCGCCCTTTTCCTCCTGCGCGGCGTTGAGCGCGGCAAAGTCGGCCTTGGCCATATAGACCTCGCCGCGGATCTCGAACACGGCGGGGGCGTCGCCGGTCAAAACCTGCGGGATGTCAGCAATATGCGCGACATTGGCGGTCACGTCCTCACCCACTTGCCCATCGCCGCGCGTGGCCGCACGCACCAGCTTGCCGTTCTCGTAGCGCAGCGAGCAGGAGAGGCCGTCGATCTTGTCTTCAGCCGTCATCGCCACTTCGGCCTCCGGCGGCAGCGCGAGGAAGCGGCGGACGCGGGCGACGAATTCCTCGACTTCCTCGTCCGAGAACGCGTTGTCGAGGCTCATCATGCGAACCTCGTGTGTCACCTTGCTCAGCGGCGAGGCGGCAACTTCGTGGCCCACCTTGCGGCTCGGGCTGTCAGCGCGGATCAGATGCGGAAACGCCGCTTCCAGTTCGGCATTGCGGCGGACCAGCGCATCATACTCGGCGTCGGATATCTCGGGCGCGTCCTGCGCGTGATAGAGCCGGTCATGATGCGCAATCTGGCGCGCCAGGCGCATCAGTTCATTCGCGGCATCGGCTTCGGAGATGGCGGTCATGGCTCGGCTCTCCCCAGCACGGTCACCACCAGCGGCAGCCGGGCGCGGAAGCCGAGTGTTTCGTAGAGGCGGATCGCGTGGGTGTTGTAGGCGTAGCTGTGCAGGAAAGGCGTATCGCCGCGCTCGATGAAACCGGCAAGCACGCGCCTGATCATCCGCCCGGCAAGGCCCCTGCCCTGCCGGTCGGGCGCGGTGCATACGCCGCTCAATTCGGCGAGCCCCGGCGCGGGGCGCATGCGTTCGCCTGCCATGGCGATCAGGCGGCCATTCTCACGCAAACCATAGTAGGGGCCGTAGCGATGGGTATGCGAACGCCAGGGGCCGGGCTGGGTTTCGAGCGCGAGCGCAGTCATTTCGGGCGCATCGGCTTCGGTCATCAGGATCAGTTCGGGATCGATGGGATGCGCCTCGAGCGGGCCATCGGCGATCATCTGCAGCAACGGCGCGGTGCGCAACACGCGAGTCCCCGGCGGCGGGGCCTGCTCTTCGGCCTCGAGCAGCCAGATTTCGTCTGCGGCGCTGGTGAGCAGGCTGGCGAGCTCGGCCTCATGCCCCGGCGCGGCGGCGGCGAAGGGGCCGTAGGTCGGATCGATCCGGCATACCGCGCCCGTGGCAACAGCCAGCGACGCCTGCGGGCCATTGAGCAGGGACCAGATCGGACGGTCAAGCGGATGTCGCATGGTCAGGCCTGTTCGAGCAGACGTTCGGCCTGCGCCCGCGCTTCGGGAGTGATCTCCGCGCCGGAAAGCATGCGGGCAATTTCCTCCTGCCGCCCCCCGGCATCAAGCTGGACCACCGAGGTGCGAGTGACGGTGCCTTCGGAGGATTTGGCGATCAGGTAGTGCGCTGTCCCGCGCGCCGCGACTTGCGGGCTGTGCGTCACGGCTAGCAGCTGTCCGCCCGAGGCGAGCCGGGCCAGCCGCTCACCGATGGCGCTGGCGACCGCGCCGCCGACACCGCGGTCGATCTCGTCGAAGATCACCGTGGCCGCACCGCCTTCTTCCGCCAGCGCGACCTTGAGCGCGAGGATGAAGCGCGAGAGCTCGCCGCCCGAGGCGATCTTGGTGAGCGGGGCGAAGTCCGCGCCGGGATTGGTCGAAATGAGGAACTCGGCGGCATCGACGCCTTGCGGGCCCCAGCGGTCTTCCGGCAGGCGCACCACGGCCGTCCGGAACCGCGCGGCATCGAGCTTGAGCGGCGCAAGCTCCTCCGCCACTGCCGCATCGAGCCGCCGCGCCGCCTCTGCGCGCGCGACCGAGAGGCTTTCGGCCTTGGCGCGGTAATCGAGTCCGGCCTCCTGCGCGGCGCGCGTGAGCCCGGCGATGGCTGCCTCGCCGCCTTCGATCCGGTCGAGCGCGCTGCGCATTTCGGTCATGCGCGCGGGCAAGTCGTCAACGCTGCAGCCGTGCTTGCGGCCGGCCGCGCGCAGATCGAACAGGCGCGTTTCGATGCGGTCGAGCAGCATGGGATCGTGCGAGAGAGCCTCGGCAGCCTTCTCCAGCTTGTCCTCCGCCTCGCTCGCCTCGATCACCGCGCGGTCCAGCGCTTCCATCGCTTCGGTCAGGAGCGGATGCTCGTGCGCGATGCGGTCGAGGCGGCGCGAGGCACTGCGCAGCGAGGCGAGCGCGGAATCGGAACCGGACCAGAGGTGCTGCAATTCGGCGAGATCGCCCGACAGGCGCTCGCCTTTCTGCATTCCGGCGCGCTGCTGCGCGAGTTCGGCTTCCTCGCCAACTTCGGGCGCCAGCAAGGTGAGTTCGGCGAGATGGGCGACAAGGAGGTCCTGTTCCGCCGCCGCCGCCGCCAGCCGCGCCTGTGCGTCCGCGAGCGCGCTTTCCGCCGCGCGCCACTTATCCCACGCCGCGCTGACGTCCGCCACTTCAGCGCGCGCATAGCGATCGAGCAGCGCCCGGTGGCCCCGCGCGTTGACGAGGCCGCGATCATCGTGCTGGCCGTGGAGCTCGACAAGGCTCCGCGCGAGTTCACGCAGCAGTGCCACGCTCACCGCCTGGTCGTTGACAAAAGCGCGGCTGCCGACCGCATTGCTGCCCTCGGCCCGGAGGCGGCGGCGGATGATCAGGGGTTCGCCCGGCTCCACCGCGATCTCGGCTTCGGCCAGCGCAGAGCGCAGCGCTTCGGGTAGCACGGCGAACTCGAACGTCGCGGTGACGCTCGCCTCATCGGTGCCAGCGCGGATCAGGCCGGCATCAGCGCGGTCACCCAGCACGAGACCGAGCGAATCCAGCAGGATCGACTTGCCCGCCCCGGTCTCGCCGGTCAGCACGCCAAGCCCGCGCCCGAACGCAAGGTCGAGCGCTTCGATCAGGACAACATTGCGAATGGAGAGACCCGTCAGCATCAAACGCGATCCTTACCCAGTCCGCCGCGCCGCGTCACCCTGCTCGCAAAGAGAACGCGTGATGTTGGCAAACTTGTGGATAAATCCGGGATTTGGGACCGAGCATGACAGCGGCATGACAGGGTGCAACGTGGGCGACATGCGATTGTGACAGGGATTCGGCTCAGTTAGCAAACTGATAGGGGTCCGCCGATGACACGCCGCGCACAGGCTTGGGGAATATCCCCCGCAGCGACTGAACTTGCCAAGTCCATTCCTGCCTGGCTCGATCTACCCGAGCCGCGTGGTTTTCGCCCCAAGCGCAAGGTGCGCACGGTCTGGGTTTCGGATATCCACCTCGGCACGCGCGGCTGCAACGCCGATATGCTGCTCGATTTCCTCGCTTCGATCGAATGCGAGACGCTCTATCTGGTCGGCGACATCGTCGATGGCTGGCGCTTGTCGCGCGGTTGGTACTGGCCCGATGCGCACAATGAAGTGGTGCGCCGCGTGCTCAAGATGGCGCACCGCGGCACGCGCGTGGTGCTGATCGCGGGCAATCATGACGAGATGCTGCGCCCCTATGCGGGCATGAGCTTTGGCGGTGTCGAGATCGCGCTCGAAGCGGTACACGTCACGGCGGATGGTCGGCGTCTTCTGGTCACCCATGGCGACAAGTTCGACGGCGTGGTGCTCTATGCCCGCTGGCTCGCCTTCCTCGGCGACAAGGCCTACGAAATCCTGCTCCGCGCAAACCGCTGGTTCAACAAGGCCCGCCGCTGGTTCAAGCTGCCCTACTGGTCGCTCTCCGCCTATCTCAAGAAGCGCGTCAAGAACGCGGTGCAGTTCGTCTGCGCGTTCGAGGAAGCCGTGGCGCACGCCGCGCGCGACATGGACGTCGACGGCGTGGTCTGCGGACACATCCACTGCGCCGAAATCCGCCAGATCGGCGAAGTGACCTACTACAACGACGGCGACTGGGTCGAAAGCTGCACGGCGCTGGTCGAGGACCACGCGGGCGCGATCTCCATCGTCGATTGGGCGGCGATCTGTTTCGAGGAAGCCAGCGCCAAGGCTTCGAAGGACAGCGCCGAGGCCGCGCGGATCAGGGAAGAGGCATGAAGATCGCGCTCTGCACCGATGCATGGCATCCGCAGGTCAACGGTGTCGTCCGGACCCTGGCCACCACTGTCGAGCACGTGACCGCGCGCGGCCATGAGGTCATGCTGGTAACGCCGAACCAGTTCTTCACGTTCGGTCTCCCCGGCTACAGCGAAATCCGCCTCGCCATGCTGCCGCGCTTTCGCACCCGGCGGATGCTGCATGATTTCGCGCCGGACATCGTCCATCTCGCCACCGAGGGCCCGATCGGCTGGGCCGCGCGCGGCTGGTGCAAGGCCAATGGCGTACCGTTCACCAGCGCCTTTCACACGCGCTTTCCCGATTACGCCGCTGTGCGCACCGGGCTCAGCCCCGACCGGTTCTGGCCGATCATGCGGCGCTTTCACGCCTCAGGCCAAGCCGTGCTGGTCTCGACCCAGACGCTTGCCACTGAACTGGCCGAGCACGGCCTGACCAGGGCGACCTTGTGGTCGCGCGGGATCGACGCCAGCCTGTTCCATCCCGGCCACGCGCCGCTCGATGTGCTCGCTGATCTGCCACGGCCAATCCTGCTCAACGTGGGCCGTGTTGCGGTCGAGAAGAACCTTGCCGCGTTCCTCGATGCCGATGTGCCGGGAACGAAGGTCGTTGTTGGCAATGGACCCGATCTTGCGCAGCTCCGCGCGCGCTACCCTGAGGTAAAGTTCCTCGGCGCGCTTTCAGGTACGCCGCTGGCGCAGGCCTATTGCTCGGCGGATGTCTTCGTGTTCCCCAGCAAGACCGATACCTTCGGCCTCGTGATGATCGAGGCGATGGCCTGCGGGCTACCCGTTGCCGCCTATCCGGTCCCGGGCCCGATCGATGTGGTCGGCGCAGGCGGTCTCGGCGCCAAAGGCGACCTGCCCGAGCCTGTCGGCGCGCTGGATGAGGATCTGACCACGGCGATCACAGCTGCGCTTGGCTGCAACCGCGATGCGGCGGCGGCTTATGGCGGCAGCTACAGCTGGGAATGCGCGACAGACCAGTTTCTCGGCGCCGTGGGTAATGCCGCCCGAGCCCGCGCAGTCAGCAAGGCGGCCTGATCAGCTGCCTTTGATCAACTAGAGCTGATCAACTGGCAGCCGTACCGGGCGCCTTCTTGTTCATGAGGCTGTAGGCGCGCTCATACCACTCGTTGCCGGGGTAGTTGGCGCCGAGCACGGCGGCCGCCTTCTGCGCCTGTTCAGGCAGGCCGAGCACAAGATAGCATTCGACTAGACGGTACAGCGCTTCCGGCGTGTGGCTGGTTGCCTGATACTTGTCGACCACGGTGCGGAAGCGCAGCGTACCCGCCAGCCACTTGCCGCTGCGCTGGTAGAAACGGCCGATTTCCATTTCCTTGCCGGCAAGGTGATCGTTGACGAGATCAAGCTTCAGGCGCGCGTCGATCGCGTAAGTCGTATTGGGATAGCGGCGGATCACTTCGGTCAGCGCGGTGAGCGCCTGCTGGGTGATCTTCTGGTCGCGCGTCACGTCGCTGATCTGCTCGTAGTAGCACAGCGCGACGAGGTAGTAGGCGTACGGAGCGTCTTTATTGCCAGGATGGATCGAGAGGAAGCGCTGCGCGGACTGCACCGACTTCGCATAGTCGCGCGCGGCGTAGTAGCTGAACGCGCTCATCAGCTGCGCGCGGCGCGCCCAGGGCGAATAGGGGTGCTGGCGCTCGACTTCATCGAACAGCGCAGCGGCCTGCCGCGCATCGCCCTTGTCGAGGCGGTCCTTGGCGGCGGCATAGAGCGTATCGACGTCGCGCGCGACATAGGCGACGTCCTTCTTGGCCTTGGTGCCGGCGCAGCCTGCGGTAAGCCCGAGCGAGGCGGTGGCGGCGGCAAGTGCGAGAAGGCGCAGCGGGCTGCGGCCGGTGACAGGCAAGATCATGGCGGGTGCTATAACCAGCAGGCGAATGAACGCCAAGTGAAGTTCAAGGCTTTTTGCCGCTTCGCTTACGCGGCCTGTTCCTCGAACGGCGGTTCGAGCGTGATCGGGTCGGCCAGCGTTATCCGGTCGAGCATCGCGGCCATCTCGTCGCGCAGTTGCAGCATCAACCCGCGCAGGCGGCAATCGGCTTCGGGCAGGCAATTGTTGCACGTTTCGTGAGCGTTTCGGCTGGCGCAGGGCGTGAGCGCGAGGCTACCCCGCGTCAGCCGGATGATGTCGCCATAGCGGATATCGACCGGCGGCAGGGCGAGCTCGTAGCCCCCTTCCCGCCCGCGGTGCGAGATCACGATCCCCTCACGCGCCATTTCCGAGAGGATGACGGTGAGGAACTTGCGCGGGATGTTCTGCGCTTCGGCAATCGCGTCAAGGCGCACTGGTCCCTGCCCGAAGGTATCGGACAAGTGCTGGAGGGCGCGGATCGTGTAGCGCGTCTTCTGCGAAAGCATGTCCCCAATTTGGCGGGGGACTACCGAATGTCAACGCCGGGAGTAGAATTACCCCCGTTGTCGTTCATCCTTCGATAGGGGCAACTGGCCGCACCGCAAAGAACCCGAAGGCCACGATCACCGCATAGCACAGCGCGGGAAGCACCAGCGACAGCGTCAGGCTCCCTGTCGCATCCGCCAGCGCCCCGGTGGCGAGCGGGACAACCGCGCCGCCGAAAATAGCGACGTTGATGATGCCCGACCCGTCCGCCGCGCGCTTGCCAAGGCCTTCGCAGGCCAGCGTGAAGATCGTCGGGAACATGATCGAGTTCATGAGGCCAATGGCGAGCAGGCTGTAGGCCGAGACGAGGCCCGAGGTGTGGGTCGAGATCGCCAGCAGCGCGATCGCACCGCCCGCGCAGGCGGACAGCGTTCTGGCGGGGTTGACGACGCGCAGCAGCGCCGAGCCGATGAAGCGGCCGACCATCGCGCCGAACCAGTACTTCCAGATTTCGCCGCCCGCCGCCTCGTGCGTGAGGCCCATGACCGAAGGCTGCGCGAGATAGTTGACGATGATCGAGCCAATCGAGACTTCCGCGCCGACGTAAAGGAAGATGCACAGCGCGCCAAAGCCGAAGCGCGGGCGGGAGAGCAGCGACAGGCTGGCACCAAGCGAGCTGTCTTCGTGGCGCTCGCCCTTGAGGCGGTTGCGGTTGGCCCACACGACCGCGGCAACTAGCGCAAGGCTGACCGCGAGGCCGATGTAGGTGTTGACGACAAGGCGGCTCTCGGTGACGCGGTAGGCATCAAGCGCGGGGCCGACGAGCTGGTCGACCTTCACGTCCTTGATCTTGCCGAGGATCAGGCTGGCACCGATCAGCGGGAACAGCACGGTGCCGAGCGAATTGAACGCCTGCGCGAACGTCAGGCGGCTGCTGGCCGTCCTTGCCGGTCCCAGCAGCGAGATCAGCGGGTTGGAGACGACCTGCACGAGCACGACGCCGCTGGCGAGGATGAACAGCGCGAAGAGGAACAGGACGTAGAGCGCGCTCTGCGAAGCCGGGATGAACAGCAGGCAACCCGCCATCATCGTGAGCAGCCCCACTGCCGCGCCACGCATGTAGCCGATGCGCTTGACCAGCGCCGCGCCGGGCACGCCAACGACGAAATAGGCGGTGAAGAAGCAGAACTGCACCAGCATGGCCTGGGTGTAGTTGAGCGTGAAGAGATCCTTCAGCTTCGGGATGATCACATCGTTGAGCGAAGTGATGCCGCCGAACAGGAAGAACAGCGCCATGACGAAGATGCGCAGTTCGGGCGCATCAATATTGCCGGCATCGGACGCGGAAGCAGAATCAGCAGCGGCTGTCGGGGCCATGGCCATGAGGGTGTGCTCTCCTTGGGGCCGATTATCCGCCGGCCTTTATGCCCCTGCTTGTGCCAAGCGCACGGCGAATGTCCACCTGCATATGCCGCGCATACGTATCGCTATGGTGGACAAGATAATGGGCAAGATCGGGCGATTCTCATGCCTTGACACGACAAGCCCCGCTCCGACCGGGTCGGAGCGGGGCTCAAAAGTGAACGTTATCAGCGTGCTGTTACTTCGCCGCCGCCTTGAGGTAGGCGATCACGTCTGCGCGGTCCTGCGGGTTGCTGAGGCCCGGGAACGCCATGCGGGTACCGGGGACGTACTTCATCGGCGCGGTCAGGAACGTGTCGAGCGTGTCCGGACCCCAGGTCACGCCCTTGCTCTTCATGCCGGCCGAGTAGCTGAAGTTCGCGAAAGTGCCCGCCTTGCGGCCGATCACGCCCTTGAGGCTGGGCCCCATGCGGATCGCGCCGGTGTTGAGATCGTGGCACGCAGCGCAGCGCGCGAAGACCGTCTTGCCGCGAGCCGCATCGCCAGCCGGAAGGGCAGCCTGCGCCGCAGTGGCCGCCGCAAGCGCCGCGAGGGTCGCTGCACCGAACGCCATGAAACCAAGACCCGTCTTCGAAATCGACATGAGATACTCCCCTGTAAGACAACTGTGTCTATGCCGCAGCCGGCCTGTATCCGAGCTTAATGCACTGTTCCGCTGCCTGAAAGGTTCAGGTCCGGTTCGGTGCGGAAAGATAGACCTTGATGATGAGCCGGTAGAGCTCGGCCTGTTCGTCCGCCGTCAGCGGGCTAAGCAGCTCGGCCTCGTCGGTGAAGATGATCTCGCGCGCGGCGGTGAGCGTGGCGGTGCCAGTCTCGGTGATCCAGAGCCCACCCGCGCGGCGATCTAGCTTCGACGGCTCGGACACGAGATGCCCGTTCATCGTCAGCTGACGCACGAACTGGTGAACCGTGGGCCGCTCGATCTTGAAGAAGCGCGAAAGATCGGACTGCTTGACGCCGGGGTTGGCGTTGACGAGCCAGAGGATCGCGACCTGCTTGGGCGTGACCTTGAAGGCGTCGAGCTGGCGTTCGAGCCGCGAAAGCAGCAAGGTGTTGATCGTGCCGACGTGGATGCCGAGCACCTTGTCGAGCCCGTCGAGATCCAGTTCGGGCGTGACGGCCTGCCGGCTGAGGGGCGCGGCGCGTGTCACTGTTTCGGGGGACCGCGCTGTCTCGATCGACAAGAATGGGCCTTTCTTCTCTTGCTGAGGCTGTTTGCGACCGTTTCCTTACGTTGGGAGAGGTCGGGACGCAAACTTTTGTCGCAGTGCAGCGTAAAACATTCGCGACTGGCTGCGGAGATGTGCGGCACTACTGTGCGCGCAAACCTACCCCCAAGCCCCTCCCGCATGCGGGAGGGGCTGCAAGGGCCGCTTAGTGGCGGATCAGGTAGTCGAAGGCTGAGAGCGCAGCCTTGGAGCCTTCGCCCATCGCGATGACGATCTGCTTGTAAGGCACCGTGGTGACGTCACCCGCCGCGAAGACGCCCGGGAGATTGGTCGCAAGGTGATTGTCGATCTCGATCTCGCCGTAGTTGGTCATGGCGAGCGCACCGCGCAGCCATTCCGTGTTGGGCACGAGACCGATCTGCACGAACACGCCTTCGAGGTCGATGCGATGCTCTTCCTCGGTGGTGCGGTCGCGGTAGACGAGGCCGGTGACCTTCTCGCCGTCGCCGGTCACTTCGGTGGTGCGCGCCGAGGTGATGACGGTGACATTGGGCAGGCTGTGCAGCTTGGCCTGAAGCACGGCATCGGCGCGCAGCACGCTGTCGAACTCGATCAGCGTGACGTGGGCGACAATACCGGCAAGGTCGATCGCCGCTTCGACGCCCGAGTTGCCGCCGCCGATGACGGCCGTGCGCTTGCCCTTGTAGAGCGGGCCATCGCAGTGCGGGCAATAGGCAACGCCCTTGTTGCGGTACTCCTCTTCGCCCGGCACGCCGATCTGCCGCCAGCGGGCGCCGGTGGAAAGGATGACCGTCTTGGCACGCAGGCTGGCGCCGCTTTCCAGCTCGACGGTGGCGAGGCCGTCCCCATTGGCGGGCTTCAACGCAACGGCCTTCTGCAGGTTCATCACGTCGACATCATAGTCCTTCACGTGCTGCTCCAGCTGCGCAACCAGGCGCGGGCCTTCGGTGTGCTGGACCGAAATGAAGTTCTCGATACCCATCGTATCGAGCACCTGCCCGCCGAAGCGTTCGGTGACGACGCCAGTGCGGATGCCCTTGCGGGCGGCATAGATCGCCGCTGCAGCGCCAGCCGGGCCACCGCCGACGACGAGGACGTCGAACGGCTCCTTGGCAGCAATCTTCTCGGCCGCACGGGCGACCGCGCCGGTATCGATCTTGCTGGCGATCTGCGCGAGATCCATGCGGCCCTGACCAAAGGGTTCGCCGTTCAGGAACACCTGCGGCACCGCCATGATCTTGCGGCGCTCGACTTCATCCTGGAACAGCGCGCCGTCGATGGCGACATGGGTGATCGCAGGGTTCAGCGCCGCCATGATGTTGAGCGCCTGTACGACGTCCGGGCAATTCTGGCAGGTCAGCGAGAAGAACGTCTCGAAGTGCAGCGGACCTTCGAGGCCGCGCACCGTCTCCAGAAGCTCGGCGTCTTCCTTGGGCGGGTGGCCGCCGACATGGAGCAGCGCGAGGATCAGCGAGGTGAACTCGTGGCCAAGCGGCAGACCGGCGAAGCGCACGCGGGCTTCCTCGCCAGCCGCGCCAATGGCGAAGCTGGGCTTGCGGGCGTCGGTGCCGTCGAAGCGCGCGGTCACCTTGTCGGACAAGGTGGCGATTTCCTCGACGAGGCTCTTCGTGTCGGCACTCTTCTGGCCTTCCCCGAGCGAAGCGACGAGCTCGATGGGACGGCGCAGATTGCCGAGATAGGTCTTGAGCTGGGCGGTCGTGGCGGCATCAAGCAGCGACATGGCGCGGGTTCCTTGAAGATCAGCGGACAGGCAGGTTCATGCGCGCCGGGCCTTGGCCGGCGCGGGGGTGTCGGTTCACACTAGAAAGGGGGGCCGGGCGGCGGCGGAGGGGGAGGTAAAGGCCGCCGCCCGGCGGGTTGCGAGAGGCCGTGCGGGGGGAGTGCCGGCGCTCTCGCAATAGGCCAAAGGACTCTGAGGACTCAGATCTTGCCAACCAGGTCGATCGAAGGAGCAAGCGTCTCGCTGCCTTCTTCCCACTTGGCCGGGCACACCTGACCGGGGTGCTCGCGCCAGTACTTGGCGGCCTTGATCTTGCGGACGAGTTCGGCAGCGTTGCGGCCCACGCCCTCGGGGGTGATCTCGATCAGCTGGATGATACCATCGGGATCGACGACGAAGGTGCCGCGGTCGGCAAGGCCGACGCCCGGACGCAGGTTGTCGAACGCGTTGGTCAGCGTGTGGTTCTGGTCACCGACGAGGTAGTAGGTGATCTTGCCGATGGCCGGCGAGCTGTCTGCCCAAGCCTTGTGGCTGAAGTGCGTGTCGGTCGAAACGCCGAACACTTCGACGCCCATGCCCTGCAGCTCGGCGTAGTTGTCCTGAAGGTCTTCCAGTTCGGTCGGGCACACGAAGGTGAAGTCGGCCGGGTAGAAGAAAAACACCGCCCACTTGCCGGCGATGTCGGCCTCGGTGATGTCGACAAACTTGCCTTCCTTGTAGGCCGTGTTGGCAAAGGGCTTGATCGGGGTGCTCAGCAGGGACATGCGGTTTGCTTCCTTGTGATCGCGGACCGGAATGGTCCGCATGAATGGGGTTAGCCGGATTGGCTGAGGCGCCTTTAGCGCGAACGGTCGCGCGTTGCTAATGATCAATCCTGAGCAGATTGATTGACTGGATCGATCAATCGGGCCCGCGCCCGACCTGCCTGAAAAGATGGTTAGCAGCCTCGCATTCGGCAATAGGCAATGCGCCAGATAGCCCGTTTCACCCGGCTCGCACGCCCGCAGTGGCATTGCCCGGCGCCAGACAATTGTGCGGAAAGTACGTCGAGCAATGAAGGGCGTCGTTTTCAACCTCCTCGAGGATGCCGTCGTGCGCGAGCATGGGCTGCTCGCGTGGGACGACCTGCTGGAATTGGCCGGTCTGGAAGGCGCCTATACCTCGCTTGGCAGCTATCCCGACAGCGAGGTGGTCCGCCTTGTCGATGCTGCCTCCACCGCGCTGGGGCTGAGCACGGGCGAGGTGCTGCGCTGGTTCGGGCGCAGCGCGATTCCCCTGCTTCATGAACGCTACGAGATGTTCTTCACGCCCCACCAGAGCGCGCAATCGTTCGTGGCGAGCATCAACGACATTATCCATCCCGAAGTGCGCAAGCTCTATGCCGGCGCGGGCTGCCCGCATTTCCATTTCCACGATCTTGAGGATGGGCGCACCGGGCTGGCATATCGCTCGCCGCGGCGAATGTGCCGGCTGGCGCATGGCTTCATCGAAGGCGCGGCGGACCATTATGGCGACCGGGTCGCCATCGAGCACCTCTCCTGCATGCTGGACGGCCATTCCGTGTGCCGGATCGCGCTGGACTGGAACGCGTGAAGCAGGAAGCGATCCCCCTCACCCCCGATGCGGCGATGGCGGTCGAGCGGCTCGAACGCCTCGTCCAGCGCGAACGCGAAGGGCGGCTGCAAGCCGAGGCCATTGCCGAGCGGGGCCTGCGCGAGCTCTATGAAAGCCAGATACGCCTTGCGCTACTGCAACGGATCACGGACTGCGCCAATCGTTCCAACGATTTCAGCGAGGCGATCGGCGAAGTGCTCAAGGAAATCTGTGAGCACATGAACTGGGCCTTCGGCACGGCTTACCGCGTGGAACGCAGCGGCGCGGCGGTCAGTTGCGATACGTGGTACAGCGCCGAGCCGGCGCGGCTGTTTCCGCTGGTCGAGGCAACGCGCGACCGCACTTTCGCAAGCGGCGAAGGACTGCCCGGGCGCGTGCTGCGCGATGGCCACCCGCACTGGATCGATGAAAGCGAGCTGGCGACCAACTTCTGCCGCCGCGTCGAGGCGGCCTCGTGCGGCTTCCGCTCGGCCTGCGGCTTTCCGGTGCTGATCGGCGAAGAGATCGTCTGCGTGCTGGAATTCTTCTCGCGCACCGCCATGATCGACAAGGATGCGATCCTGCTGACGGTGACGCAGGCGGCCACGCAATTGGCGCGCGTGATCGAGCGCGAACAGGCGCGCGCCGCGCTGCTCCACGATGCACTGCACGATGCGATGACCGGCCTGCCCAACCGCACGCTGCTCGACGAACGCTCACGCGCCGCGTTCGAGCGCCTGCCGGCAAGCCGCGAAGGCCTTGCGGTGCTGGTGATCGACCTCGACGGGTTCAAGGCGATCAACGACAAGTATGGCCACCACGCCGGCGATATCGTGCTGATCGAGACGGCACGGCGCTTCGACAGCGTGATCACCGCGCGGATGGGCGGGCGTCGGCGCAGCGACAATCCGGGCTGGCGGGCCACCCTCGCCCGCGTCGGCGGTGACGAGTTTGTCGTCGTGCTTGATGCCCTGCCCGATCCCGCCATCGCGATGGACCTTTCCGGCGCGCTGATCGACGCACTCAAGGCTCCGATCCAGGTAGCGGACGAATACGTCAACGTCGGGCTCTCGATCGGCATCGCGCACAGCTGCGCGGGCTACACGACAGTCGAACAGCTGCGGCAGGATGCGGACCTTGCGATGTACGAGGCCAAGTCCGGCGGGCACGGCGGAGTCGTCACCTTCTCGGAAACTCTCGGCAATGAACGGCGCAACCGCATGGCGCTCGAAAGCGAACTGCGCGATGCGATCCGCGAGAAGCAGTTCACGCTGTACTACCAGCCGATCTTCGCGCTGGGCAACGGCGAGCCGGGCGCCGGGCGGCTGCGCGGTTTCGAGGCGCTGATCCGCTGGAACCACCCGGACCGAGGTCTCATCGAGCCGGGGCGGTTCATCCCGGCTGCCGAAGCGGGCGGACTGATCGTGTTCATTGGTGACTGGGTGCTGCGGCATGCCTGCAACGCCATGGCGCGGCTGCACGCGGACCTCACCGCGCGCGGCCTCAAGCCGAGCGAGCTGCCCTACATCAGCATCAACATCGCCCCGCAGCAGTTCCTCCAGCCGACCTTCTCCTCGCACGTCCAGCGCGTGCTGCTGGAAACCGGCGTGCCGCCCGACCTGGTCCGCCTCGAAGTGACCGAAGGCGTCGCGATCATCGATCCCGACCAGACCCGGCAAGTGCTGGAACGAGTGCGCGGCTGGGGCGTGAAGACGAGCCTCGACGATTTCGGCACTGGCTACTCCTCGCTGAGCTATCTCCAGAACCTGCCGTTCGACACGCTGAAGATCGACCGCTCGTTCATCGCCTCGATGGATGATCCCAAGAGCCGCAAGATCATCCGCGCGATCCTCGATCTTGCGAGCAACCTCAACCTCACGGTGGTCGCCGAAGGGATCGAGACGATGGAACAAGGTGCCTCGCTGCGCGAGATGGGCTGCGAGTATGGCCAAGGCTACCACCTCGGCCGCCCGCTCGACGAAGCGAACGCCTTCGCGCTGGTTTGGCCTGGAGAAGCCGGGGCCGCCGCGTAAATCGCTGCTGCGCCGCGCCCGGGAACGGGTATGATGCAGGCGGTATCCCTCGCCTCATCAAGGAATTCCCGATGGCATCGAACACCCCCTGGCGCCACATGCGCACGTCCGGCATCGCCGACGATATCGACTTCGAGATCAAGGGCCACGAACTCCAGTTCGTCGAGATCGAGCTGGACCCGGGCGAAAGCGCGGTGGCCGAGGCCGGTGCCTTCGTGTGGAAGGACGGCTCGATCGAAATGACGACGGTGTTCGGCGATGGCAGCGAAAGCGGCGACGAGAGCTTCATGGGCAAGCTGCTCGGCGCGGGCAAGCGGCTGGTGACGGGTGCCACCTTGTTCACCACGGTGTTCACCCATCGCGGCACGGGCAAGGCGCGCGTCGCCTTTGCCGCGCCGGTGCCGGGAACGATCCTGCCGCTCAAGCTGTCGGACCTCGGCGGCTCGCTGATCTGCCAGAAGGAAAGCTTCCTTGCCGCCGCGCGCGGGGTGAGCATTGGCATTGCCTTCCAGCGCCGGATCATGACCGGCCTGTTCGGCGGTGAAGGCTTCATCATGCAGAAGCTGGAAGGGGACGGCTGGGTTTTCGTCCAGATGGGCGGCACGCTGGTCGAGCGCGAACTGGCGCCCGGCGAGGAACTCCACGTCGATACCGGGTGCCTTGCCGCCTATACCCCTTCGGTAACGTTCGACCTGATCGGTGCGGGCGGCGTGAAAAGCGTGCTGTTTGGCGGTGAAGGCATGTTCTTCGCGCGGCTGACGGGGCCGGGCAAGGTGTGGATCCAGTCGCTGCCCTTCGCGCGCCTTGCCGGGCGCGTGGTGGCCGCCGCAATGCCGGCTGGCGGCAGCAACCGCGGCGAAGGTTCGGCGCTGGGGATCCTCGGGGACTTCATCGACGGGAACAGGTGAGCTGCGGGTCAGGCGCCGCGCTTGTCGCCTGACCACAAACCCTTCCCGCAAGCGGGAGGGGCCTCAGGCGCTGGCGTGTGGGGGGAGGCGCTGCGGGCACCTCCCCTCAGCAAGCATCAGAACGTGAGCTTGACCGTCCCGCCGAACGTGCGCGGATCGCCGACATTGCCGACGATCAGGCCAGTGCTGCCGGGTGCGACCGCGAGCTGGTCGAAATAGTTCACATCGAACGCATTGCGCACCCAGCCGTAGACGTCGATCCCGCTCTCGGTGCGGAAGCCGGCGCGGAAGTTGGTCAGCGCATAGCCATCGACATTGGTATAGGCCGAGGGACTGGCGTTCGACGACCACGACGAGCGGTAGCTGCCGTCGAAACCAAGGTAGGCCTGGCCTTCCTTGCCAAACAGCGTGACGGGCACGTTGCCTTCGGCGCCATAGGAGAACGCCCACTTCGAGACGCCCGGCAGGCGTGAGCCCGAAATGTCGCACTGTGCGGGGCTGATGCCCGGAGTGCCGGGAGCTGCGGTCGGGCCAGTCGGCACACCATTCGCGTCGAGCGGCTGCGCAGTGCCGCCCGAAAGCTCCGGCGGACACGGCGCATTGGTGAACTTCACGAACTTGGCATCGGTGTAGGCGCCGTTGCCATAGACGTTGAAGCGCTCGCTCGGCCGGAACGAGGCATCGAATTCCACGCCTTGCGAGCGCGCCTTGTCCGCATTGGCAAGGTAGCCGCGGATCAGGCCCACCGCGAAGTTCGAGACCTGCGCCTGGTAGTTGCCGATATCGGTACGGAAGGCCGAGAGGTTGAACGTCACCTTCCGGTCGAAGAACTGGGTCTTGATGCCCACTTCGTAGTGGTTGACCGATTCCGGCTTGATCGTCGCAAGATCGAGCAGCGGCACGCCGGTTACGGCATCAGCCGGCACGCCGTTGAGGTTGATGCCGCCCGTCTTGAAGCTCTTGGCATACGTTGCGTAGAGGTGAACATCGCGGGTCACATCCCACGCTGCAGTCACGTCGCCCGAGAAGTTCCAGTCGCTGAAGTTCGCCTTGAACGACTGCGGCGCGAGCACACCCAGCTGCGCGCGTTCACGGGCGGAGTTGAGGCTCTTGCCGGCCGCATCGGCCTTGAACACCACGAGGTTGCCCGCGCCATCGGTGACGACCGAACTGTAGCTACCGTCCTTCTTGTCGTAGTTCACGCGGAAGCCGGGCTGGATCGAGAAGCTGTCGGTCACCTTGTAGATGAACTTGCCGAAGATCGCCGCGCTGGTGTTCTTGAAGCTGATATCGTTGTTCGCGGTCAGCCCGTCGAGCACGCTGGGGTCGCGCGAAAGCGCGTTGCTCGGCGCGATCAGCCAGCGGCTGGCTGCCGCGCCTTGCTGCTGGATGCCCTGCGTGGTGATCTTCTGGTAGAACCCGAACGCACCGACCGTGTAGCCCAGCTTGCCGGTCTCACCCGAAAGGCGCAGCTCCTGCGAATACTGGTTTTGCTGCGACGGATTGTTCGATTTCGAGGTAATCGGCAGACCGAGAAAATCGCGATCGTTCGAGGGGTCCCAATCCCAGAAGCGCCATGCGGTAACCGAGGTGACCGTGCCGATGCCAGTATCGATCTTCGCACGGAGCGAGACGCCGCCGATCTTGTTCTTCGCGCGCAGCGGTGCGTCAACATCGGTCACCCGGTCGAACGGATTGGTGCTCGGCACCGCATAGTTCTGGGCGGCGGCAAGCGCATCATACTGCCGGTTGAGCGGCCGCTGGGTGGCGCCAACGCGCACATAGACCTGCGTGCAGCATGTGGGGTTCTGCCGGCTGTAGTCACCCGCCAGCGTGAACTCGACGCCATTGGACGGCTTCCACAGGACCTGCCCGCGCAGACCGAGGTTGTCCTGCGAATTGACGTCAAGCTTCGAGGTGACGTTGTAGATCGTGCCGTTACGGCGGGTGAGCGAACCGGCCAGACGCACCGCGACCGTATCCGACAGGGGTGTGTTGACCGCCGCCTTGGCCTGGAAAAAGCCGTAGTTGCCGCCGCTCAGCTCGACCCGGCCTTCGGTGTCGAACGAAGGCTGGCGGCCGGTGATGTTGATCGCACCCGCCGTGGTGTTCTTGCCATAGAGCGTGCCCTGCGGCCCGCGCAGCACTTCGATCTGCTTCACATCGAGGAAGTCGAACGTCGAGGATGCGACGCGCGCCATGTATACGTCGTCGACATAGATGCCGACGCCCTGCTCGATGCCATCATTGGTGAGGCCGAGCGGCGCGCCGAGGCCGCGGATGTTCACCGAGGTGTTGCGCGGGTTGGACGAGGTGAACTGCAGCGTTGGCGTCAGCTGCTGGAGGCGGCCGACGTTGAACGCACCGGTTGCGTCGATGTGATCGCCGCCGACGACCGAAATGGCGAGCGGCACGTCCTGCGCGGTCTCGGCGCGGCGGCGCGCGGTGACCACGATGGTATCGTTGTCGCTCTGGCCGGTGCCGACCGAAGTGGTCTGGTCCGCCTGGGCGGCGGCTTCGTTTGCGGGGGCGGTTTCGGCAGCAAAGGCCGGAGTGGCGGCGGCAAGCGGCAGGATCGCCGCTCCGCCGAGGAGCAGGACACGCAAAGTCATCGTCAATCCTTTGGATGAGGGTCACGATGCCTCCGGTGGTCCGGTGGGCGATTGTGAAAGTGGTTTTGGGTTGGATCAGGTCAGCTCGGTTTGAGCCGCTTCTTTTCGGTCACGTCGATCTGGACGACGCGGCCTTCGTGCACGGTGAGCGCAACGGTGCCGAAGCGCAGCCCGGTCAGCGCCTCGCGCACGCTGGCGAGGCTTTCTTCAAGATGGCGTTCCGCGTCGGACGGCGCGGGATGTGTGGTCATGGCAGGTCTCCTTGGGTCTGGTCTCCATCTGCGGTGAACATGCGGGCGCGGTGGGGATGGAAGCGGATTGTCTGGCCCAGCTGCGGGGCATCGCCGCTGCTCGGCAGATCGAGCTCGACGAACTGGCCGCTGCCTTCGAGCAGGCCTTCCGCGCGCCACACCGCGCCTTTGCGAAACACGTTGTCGACAAGCAGCGCCTCGGCGCCGTCCGCCGCAAGCGTGATCTCGTGTGGGCGGAAGTGGATTTCGCCCCCTGCTGCGGGCAGGCGATTGGTCTCACCCACGAAGTGCGATACGAACGGCGTCTCCGGGTTCATGTAGACTGCGTCCGGCGCGCCGATCTGTTCGATGCGGCCCTGGTTCATCACCACCACGCGGTCAGCGAGTTCGAGCGCTTCTTCCTGATCGTGCGTCACGAAGATCGAGGTGAGACCCACTTGCTTGTGCAGATCGCGCAGCCAGCGGCGCAGGTCCTTGCGCACCTTGGCATCGAGCGCGCCGAAGGGTTCGTCGAGCAGCAGCAGGCGCGGTTCGATGGCGAGCGCGCGGGCGAGCGCAACGCGCTGGCGCTGGCCGCCCGAAAGCTGGCCGGGGTAGCGCGCGCCGAGGCCCTCAAGCTGGACAAGGCGTAGCAGTTCCTCGGCGCGGTCGCGGCGGGCGGCCTTGGGCAGGCGGCCCTTGCCCCGGCGCACGCTGAGCCCGAACGCGACGTTATCGGCCACGGTCATGTGGCGAAACAGCGCATAGTGCTGGAAAACGAAGCCGACATGGCGGTCCGCCACGGGCATGGCGGAGACATCTTCGCCGCCAAGCAACACGGTGCCGCTGTCCTGAAACTCGAGGCCCGCGATAATGCGCAACAGCGTTGTCTTGCCCGAACCCGAAGGGCCGAGCAGCGCGATGAATTCGCCCGGCGCGACATCGAGGTCGATGCCGTGAAGCGCCGCGTAGTCGCCAAAGCGCTTGGTTATGCCGCGAAGGTGGATCAATGCCGTGCTCCTGCATGGAGGCCGAAGCGCCATTCGAGCACAGTCTTGGCGACGAGCGTCACCAGGGCGAGCAGCGCGAGGAGAGAGGCGACCGCGAAGGCGCCGACGAAATCGTACTCGTTGTAGAGAATCTCGACATGGAGCGGCATCGTGTTGGTCTCGCCGCGGATATGGCCAGAGACGACCGAGACCGCGCCGAACTCGCCCATGGCGCGCGCGTTGCACAGCAGCACGCCATAGAGCAGGCCCCAGCGGATATTGGGCAGGGTGACATGCCAGAAGGTCTGCCAGCCATTCGCACCCAGCGAGATCGCCGCCTCCTCATCGTCCTTGCCCTGCTCCAGCATCAACGGAATGAGCTCGCGCGCGACGAACGGGAAGGTGATGAACACGGTGGCGAGGACGATGCCGGGCACCGCAAAGATGATCTTGAGGTCGTGTTCGGCGAGCCACGCGCCGAACAGGCCGTTTGCGCCGAACAGCAGCACGAAGATCAGGCCCGAGACGACCGGCGAGACCGAGAACGGCAGGTCGATCAGCGTGATCAGCAGCGCCTTGCCGGGGAACTGGAATTTGGTGATCGCCCAGCTTGCCGCCACGCCGAACACCATGTTGAGCGGGACCGAGATCGCTGCGATGATCAGCGTCAGCCGGATCGCGGCAAGTGCATCGGGGGTGTGCAGCGCATCGAGGAACGGCCCCACCCCTTCACGCAGCGCCTCGCTGAACACCGCCAGCAGCGGCAGCAGCAGGAAGAAGCCGAGGAACACGAGCGCGATAGTGATGAGCACCGCGCGCATCACCGGGCTTTCGGTGGTGGCCTGAACGCCATTGGACTCACCGCTCATGCCCCCATCCTCCGGCGGCTGGCAGCCTGGATCAGGTTGATCAGCAGCAGCACCGCGAAGGACGCGAGCATCATCACCACGGCAATCGCGGTGGCGCCGGCATAGGCATATTGTTCCAGCTGGGTGACGATCAGCAGCGGCGCGATTTCGGTGCGGCCGGGCATATTGCCCGAGATGAAGATAACCGAGCCATACTCCCCCACCCCGCGCGCGAAGGCGAGTGCGAAGCCAGTTAGCAGCGCGGGGCCGATGGCGGGGAAGATGACGCGAGTGAAGGTCTGCCAGCGCGTCGCGCCAAGCGTAGCGGCGGCTTCCTCGACGTCGCGGCCAAGGTCGGCCAGCACCGGCTCGACCGAGCGGACGACGAAGGGCAGGCCAATGAACACGAGCGCGATGGTGATGCCGACCCAGGTGAAGGCGACCTTGATTCCGAGCGGCTCAAGAAACTGCCCGATCCAGCCCTGCGGCGCGTAAAGCGCGGTCAGGGCAATGCCGGCAACCGCCGTCGGCAGCGCGAAGGGCAGGTCCACAAGCGCGCTCACCACCTGCTTGCCGGAAAAGTTGTAGCGCACCAGCACCCACGCGACGACAAGACCGAACACGGCGTTGACGAGGCCCGCCACGGCTGCCGTGCCGAAGCTCAGCTGGTAGGCAGCCATGGCGCGCTCGCTGAAGCCGACTTCGACGAACTGTGCCCAGCCCATCCCGCCGGCCTTCAGGAAGATCGTGGCGAGCGGGATCAGCACGATCAGCGTCAGCCACGCGAGCGTGAAGCCGAAGCTGAGGCCGAAGCCGGGCAGCACGGACGGCTGCCTCCAGCGTGAGGTTCGAGCGGACATGGTGCGGTCCCCGGCCCCGCCCTACTTCTTCGTGTAGATGCGGTCGAAAACGCCGCCATCGTCGAAAAAGGTCTTCTGCGCCTTGGCCCAGCCGCCGAAATCCTTGTCGATGGTGACCATCGGGATCTCCGGGAACTGCGCCTTGAACTGCTGTGCGATGGCCGGATCGCGCGGGCGGTAGAAGTTGTGCGCGATCGCGGTCTGCGCTTCGGGCGTATAGAGATAGCGCAGATAGGCGTCCGCAACTTCGGTGGTGCCGTGCTTCTTGGCGTTCGCGGTAACGACTGCGACCGATGGTTCGGCAAGGATCGAGATCGACGGCGCGACAATCTCGAACTTGCCCTTGCCGAGCTTCTTCTCGGCAAGGAATGCCTCGTTCTCCCACGAGATCAGCACGTCGCCGATACCGCGCTCGACGAAGGTGGTGGTCGAGCCGCGCGCGCCGCTATCAAGCACCGGCACGTGCTGGAAAAGCTGCTTCACATAGGCATCGGCCGCCGCATCAGAGCCGCCCGCCTTGCGGCCATAGGCCCAGGCGGCGAGGAAGTTCCAGCGCGCGCCACCACCGGTCTTGGGATTGGCGGTAATTACTTCGACGCCGGGTTTGATCAGATCGCCCCAGTCCTTGATGCCCTTGGGATTGCCCTTGCGCACGAGGAACACGATGGTCGAGGTATAAGGCGCGCTGTTGTCCGGCAGCGCCTTCTGCCAGCCGGCATCGAGCAGCTTGCCCTTCGCCGAGATGGCATCGATGTCGTAGGCGAGCGCGAGGGTGGCGACATCGGCTTCCAGCCCGTCGATGATCGCGCGGCTCTGCTTGCCCGAGCCGCCATGGCTCATGCGGAAGGTGACGTCCTTACCAGTCTTCTGCTTCCAGAAGGCAGCAAAGGCCGGGTTGATCGCCTGATAAAGCTCGCGCGTGGGATCGTAGGATACATTGGTCAGTTCGACCGCGCCCGGCTTGCTGGCGCCGCCCGAGCAGCCCGCGAGCAGGAGCCCGATGGCGAGCGAGCCTGCGACAAAGGCGCGGCGGGATCTGGATCGGGCTTCAGTCATGCGTCGTACTCCCGTTTGCGTCAGCCTGGGGCTTGAGCCCCCCGGCGTCGGGTCGTCCTAAACTCAATAAATCAGATAGACATTAGAGTTCTGCTTCGCGGCGAGAAAGAGAAGCTATGGGATTGCGCCTCCCGCGCATGCCCCCTGCCCCGCACTTCACCCCGAATCAGTGCGCTTCCGTCGCAGGTGAGCTTATCTCCACCTTTTGAGTAGAGAATAGCGCAGCGCCAAAGCGAGAGATATTGTCGACCAAATGAGTAGAGATATTTTTCCGCGACATAGCTGGGTCGGCTGACGGGCCATTCAAGGCTCCGGATTGTCTCACCAGCCGTGCCTTCCCCCAATCACGAGGGATCGTGGCGAAGCAGACCCGCAGGCGATCGCGAGAGCCCCTGCCCATCTGCCACCCGGGCATAAGGGCGCGGCTGCCCTTGCATGTCCCGCCCCGCCTCGTGCTATGCGAGAAGTCATGTCATCGCTTTGTCGCAATCGGCTACCATGCCGCGCCGCGATCCGCCGCATTCCGGCGGGCGCTGGGGGGAGCTTTGGCCATGGATGAACCGCAGACAGCGGCAAGCAGGATCGCGGCGGTTACGCGGCCGCGCACCGAAAAGGCGGCAGCACCGGCTGCGTACCGCTTTTTCAACCGCGAACTGAGCTGGCTGGCGTTCAACCGCCGCGTGCTGGCCGAAGCGCAGAATCCCAACTACCCGGTGCTTGAGCGGCTCCGCTTCCTTTCGATCTCGGGCAGCAACCTCGACGAATTCATGATGGTCCGCGTGGCAGGTCTTGCCGCACAAGTCCGGCAGGGGATTGACGAACTCTCGATCGACGGCCTGACCCCGACGCAGCAGTTGCAAGCCGCCTACCGCGGGGTCGAGGAACTGGTCCGCGCGCAGCAGGCGATCCTGGCGGACCTGACCAAGCAACTCGACAGTGCCGGCATCCGCATCGTCGGCGACCGCAAGCTCGACAAGACGCAGTCCGACTGGGCGGCGCACTACTTCGCCGAACACGTGTTCCCGGCGCTTACGCCGCAGGCGATCGACCCGGCACACCCCTTCCCCTTCATCAACAACCAGGGCACCGGCATTCTCTTCACGCTGACCCGGCTGGCGGACAGCGAGGCGGTGACCGAGATGATCCTCGTGCCGCCCGCGCTGCCGCGGTTCGTGCGCCTGCCGGGGGACCCTTCCTGCTGGATGAGCATCGAGGAACTGATCTTGCGCGGCGCGGGCAAGCTTTTCCCCGGCTTCCGCATCCAGGGCCACGGCACCTTCCGCGTGCTGCGCGATAGCGACATCGAAATCGAGGAAGATGCCGAAGACCTCGTCCGCTACTTCCGCACTGCAATCCAGCGACGCCGACGCGGCAAGGTGATCCTGCTGCAGGTGCAGGAAAACTTCGATCCCGAGGCCGAGGCGCTGCTGCGCGACAAGCTGCGGCTCGACCATGCGATGGTGATCAAGGCGGGCGGCCTCCTTGCCATGAACGGGCTGTCCGTTATCGTCGACACCGACCGACCCGAACTCAAGTTCGAGCCCTATATCCCCCGCTATCCCGAGCGCGTGCGCGAGCATGACGGTGATTGCTTTGCTGCAATCCGCACCAAGGACCTGGTCATCCACCACCCGTTCGAAAGCTTCGACGTGGTGGTCGATTTCCTCCGGCAAGCGGCCTCCGATCCCGATGTCGTGGCGATCAAGCAGACGCTCTACCGCGCGGGCAAGCAATCGGCAGTGATCGCGGCGCTGATCGCAGCGGCGGAGGCAGGCAAGTCGGTCACGGCCGTCGTCGAGCTCAAGGCCCGCTTCGACGAGGAACAGAATCTCCACTGGGCCAGCCAGCTTGAACGCGCGGGCGTGCAGGTGATCTACGGCTTCGTCGACTGGAAGACCCACGCCAAGGTTTCGATGGTCGTGCGGCGCGAGGGCGACGGCTACCGCACCTACTGCCACTTCGGCACCGGCAACTATCACCCGGTGACGGCGCGCATCTATACCGACCTCAGCTTCTTCACCGCAGACCCCAAGTTCGGGCGCGATGCGGGGCTGCTGTTCAACTTCATCACCGGCTACATCGAGCCCAAAGCGACCGAGATGCTGGCGATCGCGCCCATCGGCGTGCGCCGCAAGCTCTATGACTGCATCGACCGCGAGATAGCCTTCGCCGAGGCCGGCAAGCCCGCGACGATCTGGGCGAAGCTCAACGCGCTGACCGACAGCCAGCTCATCAGTCGGCTCTATGCAGCAAGCCAGGCGGGAGTCGAAATCAACCTCGTCGTGCGCGGCATCTGCTGCTTGCGGCCGGGAGTACCGGGCCTTTCAGACAAGATCCGGGTCAAGTCGGTCATCGGCCGCTTCCTCGAACACAGCCGCATCTGGGCCTTTGGCAACGGCACACCTCTGCCCAACCGGCGCGCGCGCGTGTTCATTTCCTCGGCCGACGGCATGTCGCGCAACCTGGACCGGCGTGTCGAAGTGCTCGTGCCGATCAAGAACCCCACGGTGCACGATCAGGTGCTCGATCAGGTCATGCTCGCCAACCTGCTCGATACCGAACAAAGCTGGATTCTCGAGCCGGATGGAACCTATCACCGTGCCGATCCGGGGACGAAGCCGTTCAACGTCCACCGCTATTTCATGACCAATCCTTCGCTTTCCGGGCGCGGCGCCGCGCTGACCAAGGGGAGCAAGGTGCCCAAGCTCGCGCTGCGGCGCGGCGGGATGTCAACCGCATGAGCCGGCCACGCTGAATGACCCGCTTCACCCGCGCCCCTGCCTATGTCCCCACCCGGGCGATCATCGACATCGGTTCGAACACCGTGCGCCTTGTCATCTATGGCGGCCCTGCGCGCGCGCCTGAGGTGCTGCATAACGAGAAAGTGACCGCGCGGCTGGGCAAGGGCGTGGCGGAGAATGGAAAGCTGGGCCAGCGCGCGATGACCACGGCGCTGGCCAGCCTCGCGCGCTATCGCACGCTGCTCGATCTTAAGGGCATAACCGAGGTCGATGTGGTTGCAACCGCAGCGGCGCGCGATGCGGCGAACGGTCCGGCCTTCCTCGCGCAGATCCGCGCGCTGGGCCTTTCGCCCCGCCTGCTGAGCGGCGAGGAGGAAGCTGTCACCAGCGCGCATGGCGTGCTCGGCGCATTTCCCCGTGCGCAAGGCGTTGTCGGCGATCTCGGCGGCGGCAGCCTCGAACTCGTAGATGTCGATGCGAACGGGTGCAGGCATGGTACATCGCTGCCGCTCGGCACGCTGCGGCTGCCGGGACTGCGCGCCGGCGGGGAGCGAGCGTTCGGGCAGACCGTCGCCAAGATGCTCAAACGCGCGGACTGGCGCGCCGATCCCGGCTCGACGCTCTATCTTGTCGGCGGATCGCTGCGCGCCTTTGCCCGCCACGCTATGACAACCGCCGGTTGGCCCATCGACGATCCGCACGGATTCGAGATTGCTGCCCCCAAGGCGCAGGCGCTCGCCAAGGCGCTGGCAAAGCGCAAGCCCGAGACTCTGGCGCCAGTGCCGGGGCTTTCAAGCTCGCGCCTCGCCGCGCTGCCCGATACGGCGGCGCTGCTGTTCGTGCTGATCCGCGCGCTGCAGCCGGGCCGCCTCGTGTTCTCGTCATGGGGCCTGCGCGAAGGGTTGCTGTGGGACTTCATGGCCCCCGGCGTACGCATGCAGGATCCGCTGGTGGCGGGCGCGGCGGCCTTTGCCAGCGAATACGGGATTGCCGCCGGGACGGCTGCGATGATGACGGGCTGGACGGCCGGCGCGCGCCTGCCCGGTGTCGTCGCCGGGACCGAGCACTTGCGGCTCACGGCGACGATGCTCTGCCTCGCCACCGCGATGGTCGAGCCCAACTTGCGCGGCGATCTCGCGCGGGACTGGGCCCTGCGCAAGCGCTGGATCGGCGCCAGCCCGGCAGACCGTGCAATGCTGGCCGCAGCCATGATCGCGAATACCGGACGCACTGACCTGCCAGCCGACCTCGCCCTGCTCGCTTCACCGGACCAACTGCGCACGGCGCAAGCCTGGGGGTTTGCGACGCGCCTTTGCCGCCGCTTCAGCGGCAACACTGCGCAAGGGATCAGCGGCAGCGCGCTGCAAGTGGAGGAAGGCACGCTCGTGCTGGCCGTGCAGCCGCAGATCGCGGTGCTGGTCAACGAAGGCGTGGAACGCGACCTCAAGACCCTCGCTGCGCATCTGGGCCTGAAAGCGGAAGTGCGTTAGCTTTTCTCGCGTTGTGCTTCAGCTTCGGCACCCGCCAGCACCCGCAGTACATTGCCGGACCAGATTTTCGCGACATCCGCCTCGGTATAGCCTGCCGCGAGCAGCGCCTTGGTGATCTTCGGCAGGTCGGCAATGTCTTCCAGACCGGCAACGCCGCCGCCGCCATCCCAGTCGAGACCAATCCCGACATGATCGACGCCTGCCACCTTCAGGGCGTGCAACAGGTTGGCCATCACGTCATCAAAGCTGGCCCGCACTTCGGGGTATTTCGCATCGATGGCATGGCGTTCGGCGAGCATCGTCTGGCGCTCGGCAGCCGTCAGCGTCTTGTCCTCGGGGTACTTTTCCTCGAGCGCCTTCATCGCCGCTTCGCGCTCGGGGCTTTGCTTGAGGCCCTTCACATAGACCGAATTGATCTGGATGACCCCGCCCGCATCGGCAAGCGCCTTCAGATGCGCGTCATCGATGTTGCGCGGATGATCGAACACCGCCTTGCAGCCCGAGTGCGTGAGGATCAGCGGCGCCTTCGAGAGGCGCAGCGCATCATCGAGCGCGCGGTCGGAGCTGTGCGAGAGATCGGGGACGACGCCGAGGCGGTTCATTTCCGCGAGCAACTGGACGCCAAGCGGGCTGAGCCCGTCCCACTTCGCCTTGTCGGTCGAGCTATCGGCAAACTGGTTGGTGCGAAAATGCGCAAAGCCTGAAATGCGCACGCCCATCGCGTAGAAGCTGCGCAGCAGTGTAGGATCATCGCCGAGCGGCCAGGCATTCTCGATTGAAAGGTAGACGACGCGCTTGCCACTGGCCTTGATCGCGGTGGCATCAGCGGCCTTGCTGGCAAGCGCGAAGCTTTCCGGATGGGCCGCCACCATCTCGCGGATCGCCACGCCGCGCATCAGCGCGAAATCGCGCGCCTTGCTGCTGGCCTCGGGCGTGAGCGGGCCTTGCGGCGTGTAGATCGCCCAGAACCCGCCATCGAGCCCGCCCCACTTCATGCGGGGCAGATCGACTTGCGTGTAATCGCCCTGCACCGTGTGCGCGTCCATGATCGACCAGCCCGGCAGCACCAGCGAGGCGGGCGTATCAAGGTGCGTGTCGAGCGTGAGCAGGCGCTGCTGGAGCACGGTCGCAGGATCGGCGGCGGCCTTCTTCGGCGCAGCTGTGGCAGGGCCAGCGGCCAGCACGGCAATCGTGGCGGCGGCTGTGAGGAGGATCGTGCGGATGTGCATGGCGGCAACCTTCGCGCTGCGCCCGCGAATGTCAATCAGGCGGGATCGGCGTCTGCCTGCATGTCCGGCCGGGAAGCAGCAAAGGCCGTGTGCGCAAGCGCGGCCGCCTCGATCGCTTCCAACCGGGGCCAGTCAATCCGCGCACCGAACCGGCGGGCGTTTGCCATCTGCGGGATCAGGACGATGTCGGCCAGCGAGACCCTCTCGCCAAAGCAGAACGGGCCTTCGCGGTCAGCGATCAGGCGCGAACAGGCCTCAAGCCCGCCCTCGATCACTTCGCGCGCCCAGCCATCCACTGCCGCCTGATCGAGCCCCCGCGCGCGCAGCATGCGCAGCACCCGCAGGTTCTGCACCGGGTGGATATCGCACGCGACAGCCAGCGCAAAAGCACGCACGCGGGCGCGTTCGAGCAGGTCAGCGGGGAGGATCGGTGCTTCCGGGAACCTTTCCTCGAGATATTCGATGATCGCCAGGCTTTGCGTCAGCACCGCCCCATCGACTTCAAGCGCAGGCACAAGCCCCTGCGGATTGCGCGCGACATAATCGGGCGCGGTTTGCTCGTTGGTGCGCAGATTGTGCGGTGCGGCCTCCCACGGCAGCCCCTTGAGCGCGAGGGCAATGCGCACCCGCCACGAGGCAGAAGAGCGCCAGTAGGTGTGGAGGAGAAAGGCCATCTGGAAACGCTCCGGTCCGATCATGCTGGTGCGCGCTCTATCCCGGCTATGCTGGGATGACCATGCCCGACACGAGGATGTTGTCGGCCCGTTAACCAAATCGTAGCCTACCCTGCGCTATCATGCCGACGGGACCAGATCATACCGATGCATGTGGAGTGCCCATGTCCGCCGAGCAACCTGATGAACGCACGCAGGAGGAGCGCCAGTCCGAACGGCGACCGCTTATGGTGCGCGTGCAGTATCGGCGCACGATCGTGCGGCTGGCCGCACAAATCCTCGACTTGTCCTGCCATGGCCTGCGCCTTGCCGGCATGGAGCGTCTGCGAGTCGGCGAATTCGTGTGGATCACGCTTCCCGGCCTGCCGCCGCGCCAGGCGAAGGTTGTATGGGTCGACCGCTTCGAGGCTGGCTGCGCGTTTATCGAGCCGCTGCACGAGGCGGTGTTCGACGCGATTGTCACCGGCCACATGCACTGAAGCTTCCCCACTGCCCCGCTAGTGGGTAGGGGACGGGAATGCTTCGCCTAACCGAACTCAAGCTTCCCCTCGATCACACCACCGCCGAACTCGAAACCGCAATTGCCGAGCGGCTGGAGATCGAGCCTGCGGCGTTACTGCGCTATAGCGTGGCGAAGCGCGGTAATGATGCGCGGCGCAAGTCCGCGATCAAGCTGGTCTATGCGATAGATGCAAGCGTAACCGATGAGGCCGCCGTGCTGGCGCGCCATGCGGGCGACGCGCAGGTCCGCCCCACTCCCGACACCGGCTATCGCTTCCCGGTCATGGCGCCAGAGGGCTGGCAGGGCCCGCGCCCGGTGGTCATCGGCGCGGGGCCGTGCGGGCTGCTGGCCGCGCTGATCCTCGCGCAGATGGGCCTGAAGCCGATCATCATCGAACGCGGCAAGGCGGTGCGCGCGCGAACCAAGGACACCTGGGGCCTGTGGCGGCGTAGCGAGCTGACGCCGGAATCGAACGTCCAGTTCGGCGAAGGCGGCGCGGGTACGTTCTCGGACGGCAAGCTCTACAGCCGAATCAAGGACCCTCGCCACCTCGGCCGCAAGGTGCTGACCGAATTCGTGAAGGCCGGCGCGCCGCCGGAAATCCTTACCGAAGCGCACCCGCATGTCGGCACGTTCCGCCTCGTCACCATGGTCATGTCGATCCGCGAGACGATCGAAGCACTGGGCGGCGAATACCGCTTCGAGACGCGCGTCGAAGATTTCGTTGTCGGCAAGGACGAACGCGGCGAACGCCAGCTCGAAGGCCTGCTGCTTTCAACCGGTGAAGTCCTGCCCGCAAAGCGCGTGATCATGGCGGTCGGCCATTCCGCGCGCGATACCTTCGCCGTGCTGCATGCAGCGGGCGTGCATATCGAGGCCAAGCCGTTTGCCGTGGGCGTGCGGATCGAGCATCCGCAGCGGCTGGTCGATGTCGCGCGCTATGGCCCCGGCGCGGGCCATCCCATCCTCGGCCCAGCCGCTTATTCGCTGGCGCACCAGACCAGCCTTGGCCGCTCGGTCTACAGCTTCTGCATGTGCCCGGGCGGGCGCGTGGTGGCCGCCGCCTCCGAACCGGGACGCGTGGTGACCAACGGCATGAGCCAGTATTCGCGCGCTGAGTTCAACGCCAATTCCGGCCTCGTCGTCGATATCAACCCGGAGCGCGACTATCCCGGCGGCCCGCTCGCGGGCGTCGCCTTCCAGCGCAAGTGGGAGGAACTCGCCTACGTAGCCGGTGGCAGCAACTACCGCGCGCCGGGGCAGCGGCTGGAGGATTTCCTCGCGGGGCGCCCTTCGACCAGCTTCGGCTCGATCACGCCTTCATACCAGCCAGGCGTGACACCGACCGATCTGGCGCAGTGCCTGCCGGACTTTGCCGTCGCCGCGATGCGCGAGGCGCTGCCGGTGTTTGGCCGCCAGATGCCCGGCTATGATCATCCCGATGTGGTGCTGACGGGGGTGGAGACACGCACGTCCTCGCCCGTGCGGATCACGCGCGGCGGCGATTTCCAAAGCCTCAACACCCACGGCCTCTATCCGGCGGGCGAAGGCGCGGGCTATGCGGGCGGCATTCTCTCAGCCGCCGTGGACGGCATCCGCGTGGCCGAAGCGCTGGCGCAGGACCTGCTCGGTCAGCCCGCAGCAGCGCGGGTGTAAGCGCTCAGCAGGGATTCCCGCAGCGCGCCGAGCGGGGGCAGATCGAGCCCGCCAAGCTGGGCGATGCCGACAATCTCGTCCGCGCCGTAGCACTGCGACAGCACGATAGCCTCGCTCCTGATCTTCTTGCCGAGCGGTTTCGACCAGAACGTGAAGACCGTCGGCAGCGCGCGTTCGGTGGGATCCTCGTCGACCACCATGGCAAGCCGGCCCGAGCGCAGTTCGACAAAGGCACCGATGGGGTAGATGCCGACCATCTCGATGAAATCGACCATGATCGCCGGATCGAGCCCGTCGCAATGCTCGCCCATGTGGCGGATCGCTTCGGCAGGATCGAGCGCCGGGCGATGGTCCTTGCCCGCCACGAGCAGATCATAGGTATCGCAGATCGCCGCCATGCGTGAAAGCTGGTCGATCTCTTCGCCCGACAGGCGGTTGGGATAACCGTATCCGTCGAGCCGTTCGTGGTGGCGCATGCACACCTTGAGCACGGCATCCGGGATATCGCCCGCCGCCTTGAGCAAGGCATGCCCCGCAAGAACGTGCTGGCAATGCATGTCGTTTTCAGGATCGGCAGTGCTGCCGGACCATGCTTCCTCCGGATGAGGGGGGCCGCCAGTTTCCTGATTGGCGCCAATGTCCATCAGCAGGCCCGCCATGCCCGCTTCGCGCGTGGTAGCGACGGACAGGTTCATCTGGCGGGCAAGCGCAATCATCAGCGCGCTGGTGGCCAATGCGTGGCGGTAGGTGTCCTCGCTATCCTCGCGGCAGCGCAGCAGGCCGTTGAAGGCGTAGAGATTGCGCTGCACCGAGGCGTAGATATCGTCGATGAGCGGATCGACCGTGCGCGCGCTGATGCCGCGGCCGAGGCGGGCCTCGATGAAGACGCGGCTGACGAGCTTGGAATGGCGCTCGGCGATCTTGCGCGCCGTGCCGAATTCCTTGGCGGTGGCGACGCGGGCAGCAGCAAACTTGTTGGCGGCGGGACGCGGCGGCACCAGCGGCATGCCGCGCTGCTGTGGCGGCGGGGCTCCGGCTGTGGCCACCTCGCGCTCGGGCACGTTGTTTAGCCCGCGCTCGGTGTCGATGATGACGGCCTCGACCGCGCTGCCCTGAAGCGCCTCGAGCATCCAGATTTCCTCGAGCAGGAACTTGCTCTTCCAGAAGGGATGCTTGAACCAGCTCCCCTCCAGCTTGTGGATGAACATGCCGAGCCGGAGCTCGGAGGTTTCGACGCGTTTCAGCATGGTGCGGGTAACATGGAGCAGGTGTGGCTGAAACCGGCTCACCACACAGCTACGCATTAACCCTGATGAGGGTGCGCAAAGGGTCATTCCCCCGCGCCGAATTCTTGGCTAGCGTTGGAAAGAAAAGCAAAACGATGAGGACGACCTGATGAGCACTGCGCCCGGCGCGACCGTCAATCCCGGCATGGACCCGGAGGTTTTCGCCCAATTCCTCGAGCAATTGCAGCGCTATGTGCGCGAACGGCTGATTCCCGCCGAAGCGCAAGTGATCGCCGATGATGCGATCCCCGAGGACCTCCTTGCCGAAATGCGCGAGATGGGCCTGTTCGGCCTCACCATGCCCGAGGAATACGGCGGCGCGGGCATGAACATCAGCCAGTACATCGAAACGATCCATGCGATCAGCTATGCAATGCCGGCGTTTCGCTCGATCATCTCGATCAACATCGGCATGGTCTGTTCGGCGATCAAGAACGCGGGCACGCCAGAACAGAAGGCGGAGTGGCTGCCCCGTCTGGCAGCGGGCGAAATCGCGGCATTCGGGCTGACCGAGCCGGGTTCGGGTTCGGATTCCGCAGGCCTTGCGACGATGGCCGTGCGATCGGGCAACGGCTACGTGCTCAACGGCACCAAGCGCTACATCACCAACGCCCCTTATGCCAAAGTGGGCCTGATCATGGCGCGCACGAGCAAGGAAAACCTGCCGAGGAACGCCCATGTCTCGGCCTTCCTCGTCCCGCTCGATACGCTGGGGGTCACGCGCGGCAAGTCCGACAAGAAGATGGGCCAGCAGGGCAGCCATATCGGCGACCTCATCCTCGAGGACGTGTTCGTGCCGGGCGATGCGCTGCTGGGCGGTGAGGAAGGCAAGGGCTTCGCGACGGCCATGCAGAGCCTCGACAACGGGCGGCTTTCCGTGGGCGCGGCGGCAACGGCGCAAGCGCGGCGGTTCCTCGATACCGCGATCCGTTATGCCAATGAGCGCAAGGCGTTCGGCGAACCGATTGCGCAGTTCCAGCTGATCCAGGCGATGCTGGCGGACAGCCAGGCCGAAATCTACGCGGCGCAGTGCATGATGCGCGACGCCATTGCCAAGGCCGACTCAGGCCGGAAAATCCTGATGGAAGCCGCCGCGTTCAAGATGTTCGCGTCCGAAATGTGCGGCCGCGTGGCCGACCGCTGCGTGCAGATTCACGGCGGCGCGGGCTACCTCGCCGAATATGAGGCCGAGCGCTTCTTCCGCGATGCGCGCATCTACCGCATCTACGAAGGCACGACGCAGATCATGCAGCTGGTCATCGCCAAGCAGATGCTGAAGGATTTCGCGGCAGGCGTCGCGTGAGCTCTAGACTTCGGGCGTATTGCGGATCTCGGTATCTCCTTCGGCAAGCGCCACGAACTGGTCGAGCAACCAGCGCGCGGCGGGGCCCGGGGGTGCGTCGCGGCGCCAAATTGCGGTGAAGCGGTAGGCGCCGCCGGGATGGTCGGGCATGGCGAGGCGAGTGAGCGTCCCCGCCGCCAGATCCCCTTCGATCATCGGCAGCGGCATGTTGCCCCAGCCGATGCCTTCGCGCAGCAGCGCATGCTTGGCGCCGAGATCGGCCAACCGCCAAGTCTTGGGGCTGACCACGCCGAAATCGCGCCCCGCTGTGGTGCCGGAACGGTCCGAAAGGACAAGCTGGATATAATCGCGCCCCGCGCCGGGCTGGATTTCGGTCATCCGGCCCAGCGGGTGATCGGGCGCAGCGACCGGCACCAGCAATGTCGCCCCGGCCACCTTGCCGTCGATCTCGGGTACTTCGGCAGCCAGCGGGCCGGAAACGCCAATGGTCGCGGTGCGAGCCAGCACCATCGCGCTGACCGCCCCCAGCGCTTCGACATGGAGCCTTAGTTGCACGGTCGGGAATTCGGCCGCAAACCCGCGCAGCACGATGGCAAGGCGTTCGGGCGGCACCATCACATCCACCGCAAGATCGACTTCCGCCTCCAGCCCGTCCAGCAGCCCTTTCACCTTGGCGCGCAGGCCATCGACACCCTGCGCAATGGTGCGCGCCTCCGCCAGCAGCGCGCGGCCGGCCATGGTCAGCTGCGGCTTGCGGGTTCCCTCGCGGTCGAACAGGCTGACGCCGAGCTGCGCCTCTAGATTGGCGACGCCGTAGCTGATGACTGAAACGGCCCGGCCCAGAGTGCGCGCGGCTCCGGCAAAACTGCCGGTATCGACGATAGTGAGGAAGATGCGCAGCTGATCAAGCGTGGGGGTGCCAGGATGTGCCACTATTCAGCTCCGTCGAACAAATCGGTGCACTTTATCCCACTGAACAGGAAAGCGAGCAAGGGTTATATGGGCTCCAACAGCAGCGCTCCGCCCCTTCGGCGGGGCGCACGAACGGAGAAACGACAATGATCGAACTGCGCCCCTTCGCCAGCCTCGGCGGTGCCAACCACGGCTGGCTCGATGCCAAGCACCACTTCTCGTTCGCCGAATACCATGATCCGGCACGGATGCACTGGGGCAACCTGCGCGTGTGGAACGATGATACGATCGCGCCGCAGACCGGCTTCCCGCCGCACCCGCACCGCGACATGGAGATCATCACCTATGTCCGCGAAGGCGCGATCACCCACCAGGACAACCTCGGCAACAAGGGCCGGACCGAAGCGGGTGACGTGCAGGTGATGAGCGCGGGCACCGGCATCCGCCATTCGGAATACAACATGGAGGACGTGACCACGCGCATCTTCCAGATCTGGATCATGCCCACCCGCAGCGGCGAAGCTCCGGGCTGGGGCGCCCGCCCCTTCCCCAAGGGCGAGCGTGCGGGGCAGTTCGTGGCGCTGGCATCCGGCTATGACGGCGATGGCGATGCCCTCCCCATCCGCACCGATGCCCGCGTCCTCGGCGCAACCTTGCGCGCCGGTGAAACCGCCAGCTACCCGTTGGGCAAGGACCGCAAGGCCTATCTGGTTCCGGCGACCGGCGCGGTGAAGATCGACGATGTGACAGTCAATGCCCGTGACGGCGCGGCGATCCGCGATATCGACGTCCTCACCGTGACGGCGCTGGAAGATAGCGAGATCGTCATGGTTGACGCGGCCTGACCATCAGATCGGGGGCCTTCGGCGCCGTCCCGAAGGCCCCCGCAAGGTCTGTGCCGCTGGAATCGCCCGGCAATTGCGACGAATTCGGGCACTCATAATGGGTCGTTTACCAATACTGCTCCATACTGGTTGATATCGGGATAAGGCCGCTTTCCGGCGATTTCCCGACAGGTGGTGCATAATGTCGTTCATGGGGGCCATTTCCGGGTCCGGCCAAGCCGTGCGGGAGGAGCGCCGCGCGCGCATCCTGCGCGCGCGTCTGGTGCGGCGCGGCGGGACCGAAGAAGACCTGGTGATCCGCAACGTCACGCATTGGGGCATTGGCGCCAGCACGCGCGGGCCGGCACCCGTACGCGGCGAGCGCGTCAGCGTGATCCTGCCCGGCGAAACCGGAGTGCGCGGACTGGTGCGCTGGTTCAATGGCAAGTCGTTCGGCATGGAACTCGACCGCCCGACCGACCTTGAGGCGCTGGCTG
Organism: uncultured Novosphingobium sp.; assembly: GCA_964413325.1. GTDB lineage: Bacteria > Pseudomonadota > Alphaproteobacteria > Sphingomonadales > Sphingomonadaceae > Novosphingobium. The sequence continues at coordinate 749,390 of CAYPRK010000001.1, forward strand.
AGGCGCTGCAACGGCAGATCGAGGAAATCCAGACCTCGCGGCAATGGGAAGTGGAGCGCAAGCACCGCGTGGTGACGCCCCAGCCCGACCTTTCGCGCATCCGCCGCCTGTAAGCAGCGACATAACCCGACCTGCACCGCGCCATCAGTTTTGCTTGAAGCCCGCGCCGCAGCACCCCGCCGGTTGACCCCACGAGCGAGTGCGCCATGCTGTGCAGCGATGACCCGCTTTATCGAAGAACCCGCCCGCCGGATCGACGTGATCCACGAGACCGACGTGCTGGTCGTGGGCTCAGGCCCCGGCGGCCTTGCCGCAGCGCTGGCCTCTGCACGCGCAGGGGTCAAGACCACGCTGGTGGAGCGCTATGGCTGCTTTGGCGGGAATATCACAGCTGTCGGCGTCGAAGGCTTTGCCTGGTACCGTCACCCCACCACGATCGACAGCGAAGGCATCGGCCGCGAGTTTGAGGACCGCGCCGTCGCGATGGACGCCGCCCTGCCCGAGCCGCAGTCGATCAGCCATGCGCTCGATGCCGAGGCCTTCAAGCACGTAGCGGACGTGCTGGTGCAGGAAGCCGGTGTCATTCCCATGCTGCACCGCTTTGTCGTTGCGCCGATCATGGACGGCGATGTGATCAAGGGCGTCATCGTCGAAAGCAAGGCGGGGCGCGAAGCGATCCTCGCCGCCCGCGTGATCGATGCCACAGGCGATGCCGATCTTGCCTTTCGCGGCGGCGCGCCGACCATCAAGCATCCGGTGGACGAGATGATGTCGGTCTCGGTGATGTTCTCGATGAGCGGCGTGAACAAGGCGCGCTTCATCGAAGCCGTGAAGGCCGATCCGCAGACCTATAGTGACTGGTCCGGCGGCGGCGAATGGGACATCACGACGAGCGGCAAGGAGGACGAAATGTTCTCCCCGTTCCTGCGCAAGCCCTTCCGGCAGGCCCTTAAAGCGGGGCTCCTACCCGAAAACCTTGCGACGATCGCGGGCACATGGGGCACGGTTTCGGATCAGGGTGACCTCACCTACCTGAACCTCGTCCACCACTACCTCGACGGCACTGATCCCGACAGTCTGACGCGCGGCGAAATGGACGGCCGCGCGGACGCGATGCACGCCATCGCCGCACTGCGCGCGTTCATGCCGGGCTGCGAGGGGGCAAAGCTGCGCAACTTCGGCATGACCTTGGGCATCCGCGATACGCGCAAGATCGACGCAGCCTACAACATGACCGGCGACGATGTGCGGGGCGAGGCTCGCTTCGAGGATTCCATCGGCATTTTCCCCGAGTTCATCGATGGATACGGGCTCCTGATACTGCCGACGACGGGGCGCTATTTCCATGTGCCCTACCGCTCGCTCGTGCCCAAGGGGATCACCAACCTCATCGTCGCAGGCAGGGTTATCGGCGGCGACAAGGTGAGCCATGCAGCGGTGCGCAACATGATGTGCTGCGCGGTATCAGGCCAAGGCGCGGGCGTGGCGGCAGCGATTTCGGTCAAGACCGGGCGGGATTTTGGCAGCGTCGATATTGCGGCGGTGCAGTCGGAATTGCGGCGGCAGGGCGCGCGGATTCACTGAGGCTGCACTGAGCCGTTCGCCATCAAGCCCCCAGTAGCGGCAGGGCTTCTTCCCAGAAATGGTGCAGGCCCTGCGCATAGCTTGAAGGCACGTAGGCCACGCAGGCGTCTTCGCTTTCCGCATGGAGACGCACGCCGACATGATCGATCACCGTCGCCGCCGTCGCACCCACAGGGAATGCGGCGGCGCTGGTGTCGAACACCCCGCCTTCGAGCAGCAGCTCGCGCCAGCCCGGCCCAGCAAGGCGCATGCGGACAATTCCGCCGCCAATGGCCGTCAGCGCGCCATCATCGCCGAGGGTGTCCGCGAGCACCGACACGTCGCCTTCGACCAGCCAGACCGTCGGCTCAAACCGCAGCAAGGTAGTGGCCGCATTGCCCGCGCTGCGGTTCATCGGCGGCAGCGCAAAGCCTAGCGCCTTCTGCACGCGGGAGGCGACGGCCTGCGAGTTGCTCCAGATCTCCAGTGCATGAAGCGGGGCCGCCGGGAGTGCGATGATCAAGGTTGCGTCAGTCACGATAGCGTTCCCCGGCAGGATCATAGAAGTGCGGCGAAGTCACACGCACGCGGGCCTTCTCGCCCCGCGTCGGCGAAGTGACGATCATTTCCTCGCCGTGGCGTTTGTGCCCGCCCTGGAGCAGCGCAAGCGCGATCGCCCCGCCTTCCAGAATGCGGCGCGCCGCGGCAGTGACGTGGCCCTGCGGCGATTGGCCAGCGCGCTGGATCAGCATGCCGCCTTCGGGGATCGGGCCATCGAGGCTGACAAGCCCGACGAGGTTGTTGCGGTTGGGTGCGCTGAGTGCGGGCCGCGTCAGACCCGCCGCACCGATAAAGCCGCCAGCCTTGTTGAGCATGCCGCCAAGGCCGAGGTCGTGCGGCGTGGACCGGCCATCGACTTCGCCGCCGACGACCACGTGGCCCTTTTCGATGCGCAGCACCTCCATCGCTTCAAGGCCATAGGGCGCGCCGCCTTCCGCGCGCGTCGCGGCCTCGATCGCTTGCCAGACGACAGCGGCATGGCTCGCTTCAACATGGATTTCGAACGCGCGTTCGCCGCTATAGCTGGCCGCAAGGACATGGACAGGCACGCCCGCCAGCACGCCCGGCGCATAGCCCATATGGCGTGGTGGCTCGGCACCGATGAGCGACGCGAGAATGCTGCGCGCCTTCGGGCCCGCCAGTGCGATCCCGGCGTAGTGCTCCTGCACGTTGACGACCGAGCACTTGAGGTCCGGCCGCAGCGAGTTGCGCACATAGGAGATGAAGTGCGCCATACGGTCGGCGCCGCCGGTCGAACTGGTCAGCAAGTAGCGGTTTTCGGCGAGGCGCCAGACCGTCCCGTCGTCGTTCACAAAGCCGTCCTCACGGCACATGAACGTGTAGCGCCCGCGCCCGACCGCCAGCTTGCCGACCGTCGTCGCGCAGACCAGTTCGAGCAGAGCGGCGGCATCGGGCCCGCTCACTTCGAACTTGCCGAGCGTGGAAACGTCGCTGAGGCCTGCCACGGTGCGCACGGTGCGCGCTTCACGCAGCGCGGCCTCCGCAAGGCTCTCGCCGTTCACCGGATAGGCGCGCGGGCGGAACCAGTAGCCCAGGGGCTGCCAGATCGGATCGTGCGCTTCGTGCAAGCCATGAAGGGGGATCCGGCGCACGTGTGCCCCCGCATTTCGTGCGCCGGCGCCCGCCAGCAGGCCCATGGTGACCGGCGTGAACGGCGGGCGAAACGTGGTGAGACCAGCCTCGGGCACGGTCACCCGCTGCTTTTCGGCCAGACGCGAGAGCGCAACCATGTTGCTGGTCTTGCCCTGATCGGTCGCCATGCCGAGCGTGGTGTAGCGCTTGAGGTGCTCGACCGAGCGGTAGCCTTCCTGCCAGGCGAGATCGATGTCCGCGAGGCTGACGTCATTCTGGAAATCGACGAAGCTTTTCTTGGCCTTGCCAGCAGGCGCCACGGCAGGCGCAGCGGGCGGATGGAGTGCGCCGCCGACGGTTTCGCAGACCTGCGGCGTCTCGCCGCGAATGAAGGCCTGTGCCTCCTCGTTCCAGTCGAGCTTTCCGCCCGCCTGCATGTGGAGGTGCGAAACAGGGACGAAACCGCCCGAAACCGCAATCAGGTCCGCATCAAAGCTCTGTTCGCTGCCGCCGATGACAGCCGTCACCTTGCGCAGCGCGTGCTTGCGGCCGGTGACGCTGGCAGGCCGCGCATCGCGGTAAACCGTGACCCCTGCGGGTGCAGCAGGGCCGGAGGCGCGCGCATCCAGCAGCGCGACAACCTCGGCGCCTGCCGCAACCAGTGCCTCGGCAGTCAGGTAGGAATCGTCGTTATTGGTGGCGACAACGACGCGCTTGCCCGGCAGCACGCCCCAGCGGCGCACATAGCTGCGCACGGCCTGTGACAACATGACGCCGGGGTGATCGTTGTTCGCGAAAGGCACCGGGCGCTCGATCAGGCCGGTGGCGAGGATCACCCGCCCTGCACGGACATGCCACAGCCGCTGGGCAAAGCCATGCGCGGGGACCTCGCCGGGTTCGACGAGCCGCTGCGTGAGCGTGAGGAAGTTGTGATCCCAATAGCCCGAGGCCGTGGTGCGCAGGAGCACTTCGCCGCCAAGCGCCTTGATCCGCTCCACCATCGCGGCCGGATTGATGGCAGGATCGGGATCGCGCAGCAGCGAGCCGCCGGGGACGGCATCCTGCTCGACGAGCATGACGCGGCTCCCCGCTTCGGCAGCTTCCAGCGCGGCCTTGAGGCCAGCGGGGCCGGAGCCGACAACCAGCACATCGCAGAAACCGGCGCGCTGCGAGAAGTTGTCCGGGTCCGGCTCGGTCGGCGCATTGCCCAGACCGGCAGCACGGCGGATGAAGCCTTCGTAGCGCATCCAGTGCTTCGCCGTGCCGAAGAAGGTCTTGTAATAGAACCCGGCACCCAGTGCGGGCGCAGCGAGGCCGAAGATCGACGCGACGTCGAACGACAGGCTCGGCCAGCGGTTCTGGCTGTTCGCCACCATGCCGGGATAGACGAACACATCGGTAGCGCGCGTGTTCGGCTCGGCACGGCCGCCGGTGCCGACCGTGACGAGCGCGTTCGGCTCCTCGATCCCGGCGGTCATGATCCCGCGCGGGCGGTGATACTTGAAGCTGCGAGCAACAAGGCCGACGCCGTTCGCCAGGAGCGCAGCGGCGAGCGTGTCACCGGGGCGGGCCTGGTAGGTCGTCCCATCGAAGGTGAACGGGATGGTCTCCGCGCCCGAAGGCACGCGGGTCGGGCCGCTCATGGGAGCACCTCCGGACCGAGGGCCTTCACGGCAGTGATTGCGTGCGTCACGCGGTGCCGGGTGAGCACCATCCACGCGCGGCAGCCATAGGTATGCCGCCAGATTTCATCGTCGAGGCCCATCGGATTGGCGCGGGTATAGAGCGCCTGCATGGCGGTGTGCGCATCGCCAGCGGGATCGACGACGGAATCGGTCGTCCGCTCGTAGGTGAACTCTGTCTGGGCGCGCGGGCCGCAGTGGGGACAGGTGATCTGGTACATCTGCTAGCCTGTCTCAGCGGTGGTTCGGGAACGGACCGACGGACGTTTCGTCAATCGTGGCACCGGTCATGAAGCGTTCGAGGCTGAAGGGTGCATTGAGCTCATGCGGCTTGCCGGTGGCGAGCGTGTGGGCATAAGTCCAGCCCGAGGCCGGCGTCGCCTTGAAGCCGCCGTAGCACCAGCCGGCATTGAGATAGAGCCCGTCAATCGGGCTCGGGCCGATGATCGGCGAACCGTCGAAGCTCATGTCCGTCACGCCCGACCAGGTGCGCAGCATCCTCAGGCGCGAGAGCGCGGGCATGCAGGTCACGGCCTGCGCGATGGCGTGTTCCTTGATCGTGGGCTGGCCGCGGCGGGCATAGCTTGGCCAGTTGTCCGGATCGCCGCCCATCACGATGCCGCCCTTGTCGGACTGGCTGATGTAGAAGTGGAGCGATTGCGACATGACAACAGACTGCACCATCGGCTTCACGCCTTCGGTAACGAGCGCCTGCAGCGTCTGCGATTCAATCGGCAGGCGCAGGCCCGCAAGGCCCGCAACATGGCCGCTATGGCCCGCGACGCAGATGCCGGTGCGTTCGGCAAGGATGCGGCCGCGCGTCGTCTCTACGCCGGTGATGCGGTTTCCATCTTTCACGAAGCCCGTCACTTCGCACTTCTGGATGATATCTACGCCCAGCGCATCGGCAGCGCGGGCATAGCCCCAGGCGACAGCGTCATGCCGCGCGGTGCCGCCGCGCCACTGGATCAGCGCGCCGTCGATGGGGAAGCGGGTGTTGCGGGAAAGATCGAGAAGCGGCTCGATCTTCGCAATCTGCTTCGGCGTCAGCAGTTCCGCGTCGATCCCGTCGCAGCGCATGGCATCGCCGCGTTCGGCGAGCTTGATCATGTCGCCATCGTTGTGGCCAAGGAACATCGCGCCGCGCGGGCTGAACATGACGTTGTAGTTGAGATCGTCGCTAAGCCCGTGCCACAGCTTGAGGCCGAACTCGAAGAAGTTGTGCAGCTGCGGCAGGCGGTAGTTGGAGCGCACCAGCGTGGTGTTGCGACCAACGTTGCCGCCGCCGATCCAGCTCTTCTCCAGCACCGCGACATTGCGGATGCCGTGGACCTTGGCGAGGTAGTAGGCGGTAGCAAGCCCATGCCCGCCGCCGCCAATGATGATCACATCATAGCTCGCGCGCGGCTCCGGATCGCGCCACGCCGGTTCCCAGTGCTTTTGCCCGTTGAGCGCGCCGCGCAGCAGGCTGAAGGCGGAATAAGGGGTCCTCATGCCGCCTGTTCGACCTTGGGCGCCTGCCAGCCGCGCTGCTCGCGCCAGTCAGCGCCGATGCCGTCGAAGCATGAGAGGCTGAGCTTGGCGATATCGGTGAAGCTGCACTGCCCATCAACCACAAGGTCGCGCACTGCGTGGCCCGAAGCGGGTGAGAGGCCGAAGCCGACGCCAGACATGGTGACGATAGTGACGTTCTCGGAGTCCTTCATCCGGTCGATGATCGGGCGGCCATCGGGCGTGTTCTCGACAATGCCCGCCCACGAACGGATGACGTTGAGGTGTGCCGCCTTGGGAAACAGTTCGGCCACGCGGCGCGCAAGGTTGCGCGTCAGCGGCGAGGACGGACGCGCGGGCGGGCCAGCCTCGAGCGTCTCCAGCCATTCGTGCGGGCCGCCACCATAGGCAAGATTGCCGCGCAGGGTCTGACGGCCATAGAGGCCGTTTCCGTCGACACCGCCGATGGGCATCATCGGCGCGGGTTCCGTCACGATCATTTCGGCACGTGCGGCCGCCAGCGGCACTTCAACGCCGAGCTTGGCCATCAGAGCCTGAATCTGCGGGCCTGCCGCGACGACCACCGCATCGCATTCATGGCGACCGGACGTCGCATGAACCGCAACGACCTTGCCGCCCTCGGTCTCGAAACCCGTCACCGGGCTGTGCTGGTAGATGCGCCCGCCAAGGTCCTGCAGCGCCCAGGCATAGGCCTGCACACTGCGCTGCGGGTTGGCATGTCCGCCGAAGCGGTAGTGCATGCCGCCGAGGCAGTTGTCGCCGGCAAGCGGCACCATCGCGCGCACCTGATCGCCATCGAGCAGGTCGACACGGTAGCCCATGTCGTTGTTCATCTTGGCGAGGTAGTGGTACTGGTTGAGCTGCTTGGGGCTCACCGCGATGACGAGGCGTTCCTGCTGATGCTCGGTCGGATAGCCGAGCAGCGCGTCCATGTGCGGCCACATGCGCTGCTCTTCCTCGAACAGCGGGCTCTGGTAGTGCGAAGCGCCGCCACCATTGCGGCCCGAAGCTTCCCAGCCGACGATGCCCTTGTCGAGCACCGTCACCTGCGCACCCGAGCGAGCGAGCCACCAACCGGCGCTGAGGCCGGAGACGCCGCCGCCGACAATGACGACTTTCAGTTTGGCCGCAGTCCCGGCGATCTTCGCCATGGTTTCCTGCGGGGTTTCCTTCGGGGTGGGCATACCGACGTACGTCATCTTAGAGGCTCCACCCTTCGGCGATGGCGGTTTGATGCTCGCGCTCACGCGGCGTGTCGATATCGCGGTAGGGCACCCACTGCGTCGGAATGCCGAACCACACGTCCCAGCCGGCGCGCATGTCTTCGCTTTCTTCCCAGTCCGCGAGAATGCGCAAGGGAAGCGGACGAACCGGCGCGCGGTGGGTGGCGAGCGGAACCGAGCCGAACGGGCCATTTGCAGCCATTGCCAGCATCATCGCCACCTGATCGCGGCAGCGGCGGCCCTGGCATACGCCCATCCCTGCGCGGGTGAGGCGCTTGATCTGGTCGGGGTTCGGCGGGCCGTCCTTGATCAGCGTATCGAGCGAGCGCGCCTGCATCGGCGCGGGACGTTCGAGATAGCGCGGAGGCTGCACGCCGAGGAGGTCGCCACGGGTCACTTCCTCGCACTGGCAGACGATGGTGTCAGGTTTCGACAGCTTGCCCAGCTCGCGCGCCCAATCCATGCGGTATTCGACATGGTCGAAGCCGGTATCGGCAAGGCCCGCGCAGTCGCCCACGCAAGTCACACCAGCATTGTCGCCGGGAATGTAGCCACCGCGCGCACCGTCGAGCACGCGCTTGCCGCCCATCGCGTCGATCAGTTCGATCGAAGGAACGAGGCCGATGGCGAGCACGATCGTATCGACTGCGATCTCGGCGCCCGAGCGGAGACGAACACGCTCGACGCCATCGATACCGCCGATGGCTTCGGCGGGCGCGTCATCGAGAAAGAACGGGATCTGCGCGGCGCGGACAGCTTTGGCCAGCGCGGCATCGCCTTGCGGTGCCGAGCGGACTTCGACGAGGCCCGCCACATCGACGCCCTTGTCACGCGCAAGCAGCGCGGTTTCGAGCGCAAGGTTATGGCTGCCCACGATCAGGATGCGCTTGCCCGCGAAGGCTTCATAATGCGCGAGCAGGCGTTCCAGCGCAGCCGCGCCCATCACGCCCGGCTGGTTCCAGCCCGGAAAACCGATGGCCAGATCGCGCGCGCCAGTGGCGAGAACGAGTTCGTTATAGCCGACAATCCAGCCGCGATCCTTGTCCGCCAGCGCGACGACGCTTTCCGGCAGACCGGTGATGCCCGGTCCATTGCGGTAGACGCCCCAGGCGCTGGTGCCGAGGAGCACTTCGACGCCCGCATCCATCGCGGCTTCGAGCATCGGCTCGCTCATGAACACGGTTTCGAGCATGCGCTCAGCGTTCTGCGTCGCCGTCGTCATGCGGCCGCCAAACAGCAGCGGCACGTCGTTGCCCATGGCCGCGCCGGGGATCGGGTTTTCGTCGACGAGAAGCACCGACTTGCCCTCCCCTGCCCCGGCAAGCGCAGCGGTCAGCCCGGCAGGCCCTGCCCCCACGACGACCATGTCATAGCGCGCTTCTGGCGCAGGAAGCTTCGTGCCGATCGCGTGGGGATCGGTTCCGTTGTTGGCATGCCCAATATTCGAAGTCATGTTCAGACAGCCTCTAGTGCCTGGGAAAGGTCCGCGATGATATCATCAGCGTGTTCGAGCCCGACGGACAAGCGCATCGTGCCGTCGGTGATGCCACCGGCAAGGCGCGCCTCACGCGGGACGGCGTAGTGTGTGGTTGTCGCCGAATGGCAGATCAGCGTCTCCGAACCGCCAAGGCTGACCGCCAGCTTCAGCAGCTTCAGCGCATCGAGCATACGGAACGATTCCGCCTCGCCGCCGTGGACATGGAACGAGAACGTCGAACCCGCGCCCTTGCACTGTCGGTCATAGACCGCCTTGGCCGGGGTGCCTTCCTTGAGGAAGCCGAGGTAGGTGACGCCCGCGACCTTGGGATGGTCGCGCAGGAATTCGGCAACCTTCCGCGCATTGTCCATCGCGCGCCCGATCCGCACGGAGGCGGATTCAAGGCTGCGCACGACAAGCCAAGCAGTGAACGGATCGAGATGGTTGCCCCAGGTGGTGCGCAAGCTGCGCAGCTGGTGGATCAGTTCGAGCTTGCCGCTCACCCCGCCCGCCAGCAGATCGCTGTGCCCGGCGCAATACTTGGTGAGCGAGGTCATGTTGAGATCAACGCCCTGCTCGATGGGGCGCTGCGCAAACGGCCCGAGCAGCGTGTTATCGACCACGACCAGCGGACGGCGGCCCGTCTCGCGGCCGATCTCGTCGGCCACTGCAACCATCAGATCAAGATCGACCATGGCGGCAGTCGGGTTTGCCGGAGTCTCCGCAACGATCAGCGCCAGCGGCCCCTTGGCGAGTGCCGCGCGGGCGGCGGCGCGGACATGGTCCGGATCGCAGCCATCGGTATAAGTTTCGACATGGGTGTCAAAGCCCGGCATGACCGAGCCATAAAGCATGTCCACGCCGCCATAGATCGGGCGGCCGTGGAGCACGCTGTCCCCCGGCTTAACGAAGGTCAGCGCGATCGAGGAATGCGCGGCCATTCCGCTCGAAAACGCCGCAGCAGCTTCCGCGCCATCGATGGCGGCAAGCCGCGCTTCCAGAATATCGAGCCCCGGATGGCCGAGGCGCGAATAGATGTGGCCCTCACCCTTCTTGCCCGCCAGCGGCCCGGTGCCCTCAAAAAACGCCTCGTGGACGTCCTTCGCGTGCTGGGCGCTGGGGTAAATGAAGGTCGAAGTCAGGTAGACCGGCGGCTTGACCGCGCCGAGCGCCTCGGCGGGATCATAACCGAAAGCAACGGCGAGGGTTTCGGGGCGGAGCCCCTTCGAAGAATCAGCGGCCATGCTTCTCGACATACTTACGGGCGGTATCGCAGTACCAGTCAGTAAAGCGCAGCGCGAGCATCTCGGCTTCCTGCGAGTAGGGGCCGGGGATAAAGCCCGGGCTGTTGACGCCCAGCTGATTGTTTTCCGCCAGTTGCTTGTCCTGCAGGTTGGTGCGCGTCCACAAGTCGGCGAGTTCCTCGACCGAGTAGTCGACCCCCTCGACGGCATCCTTGTGGACAAGCCACTTGCCGGTGACCGCCGTTTCATGCGGGCCGACCGGCATGGCGCTGAACATGAAAGTGTGGTCCGCAGTCGAATGGGTGAAGCAATGCGGATCGACGGCAAGGCGCATCGAGCCGATATCGCCGCCGTTCTTCTCGCACATCAGTTTCCTGACAAGGTGCTTGCCGTCCATCGACAGCGAGACCACCTCGGGATTGAGCTGGAAGCGCGCCAGCTGCCACCAATCGCCCTCGATCGCCTCGGTCGCAAGGCCAATGGCAGCCATCCTTTCGTGGAAGGTCTGGACCTGCGTATCGCCATCGATTTCGAAATGCTTCGACATGCCGACGGGGAAGGTCTTTGCCAGTTCAGGATGGCCGGTTGCGCAGTGATAGCACTCGCGCCCGTTTTCCATCACGAGCTTCCAGTTGGCATATTCGGTGATCGTGCTCTCGAACGCGAGCTTGGCGTTCTTCAGATCATGCGGCGCGAGATATTCCTCAAGCCGAAGCGCGAACTCGTTGAACGGCGGCGGATTGTCGTCGAAGCAGATGAACAGGCACCCGGCCACGCGCTCAAGCTGGATCGGGCGCAGGCTGTGCGCAGCCTTGTCGAAGTCTGCTTCCATGCGCATCGCCGAAAGCAGCGAACCATCCAGCTCGTATGTCCAGCGGTGGTAGGGGCACACGATCTTGGGCGCCGAGCCGCTACCGGCTGCGCAGAGGATCGAACCGCGATGGCGGCAGGAATTGTGGAACGCGCGGATTTCGCCGTCGCGGCCCTTGACGATGAGCACCGGCCACTTGCCGACCATCTGCGAGATATAGCTGCCGGCCTTGGGCAGTTCGCATTCGAACCCGGCCATCAGCCAGCTCGTGCCGTAAACGGCGGCCATGTCGAAGTCGAAGACTTCAGCGTCGTTGTAGAGGCCTTGGGGGAGACAGTGTCCCTCCCGCCGCTGGGCCAGAAGCGAGCCGATCCGGCTGAAATCAATCATGTGTGGGCTGTCCCGATCGCACGAGGAACGAATGGCGTACCGGGTGGACCAAGCGGGCGAATGCAGCCAATCGGATTTCCTTATGCCGCCATGGAAAATTGACAAAAAGGCATGAGCAGGACGCCTGCGAGATGCCTGCGCAGTGGCAGCAGATGGTAAGAGGTTCGTCTGAAATCAGATAAATCTCTTTTTTATCAGAACTTTGGATCTTCCCGCAAACCTATGCACGGCAGGGAGGACAAAAAAGCCACAATCGCAAACGACGTTGCTGCGCCGCAAACTGGGGGTGGATTTAGGCCTTGCTTTGACCTAGGCTTGCCCAAACGCGACGATCAGCGTGCTGAAAACGGGGAGTAAAATCAGGGAATTGCCTGCTCGGGAATGGTCCGGCCGGATGCGGCCGATCTGGTGTGAAGCGGCTGATCAAGTGCCGTTCGCGCAATTCCTTCAGGATGTCCCTGACGCTCCCCGACCGATGCACGCGCTATTGGCGCCGTTTTCAGGGCCCCGGCCTGGTGCCGGGTGGAAATGAAAAGGATGGGGGTACACATGAAATCTCGGTTTATGTTGTCGTGCGCAGCCGCGGCCGTCGCGCTCGGTTCGGGCCAAATGGCGCTGGCCCAGTCGGCGCCGCAGGCAGATGCCTCCGTCAAGTCTGACGAAATCATCGTGACGGCGCAGCGCCGCGACCAGTCGATCCAGGACGTGCCGCTGACCCTTCAGGCGTTCAGCACCGACACGCTGAGCAAGCTCAACGTCACCTCGATCGACGGCCTGCTCAAGTACACGCCGAACGTCACCTTCTCGAACAACGGCCCGGGCCAGGGCGCGATCTTCCTGCGCGGCCTTTCGGCGGGCTTCGCCGGCCAGCAGTCCTCGGCGACGATCGGCGGCTTCCCCAACGTGGCGATCTACCTCGACGACCAGTCGATGCAGTTCCCGGCCCGCAACGTCGACGTCTACGTGGCGGACATGGAGCGCATCGAAGTGCTCGAAGGCCCGCAGGGTACGCTCTTCGGCGGCGGCGCGCAGGCCGGTGTGCTGCGCTACATCACCAACAAGCCCAAGCTCGACAAGTTCGAAGGTCGGCTTGAAGGCAGCTTCGGCGGCACCGCCGGCGGCGGGGCGAACGGTTCGTTCAACGCGATGGTCAACGTGCCGATCATCGAAGACAAGCTCGCCATCCGTGCGGTGATCTACGCCGACCACCACGGCGGCTACATCGACAACAAGCTGTCCACCTTCACGCGCCAGCCCAGCGACATCGGCTCGTACTATCTTTCCTACCAAGGCAACGGCAACAAGCTGACTCCGCAGCAGCAGAGCCGCGGCGGCAAGTACGACAACCAGTCGCTGGTCGAAGACAACTTCAACCCGGTCGACTACACCGGTGGCCGCGTGGCCGTCGATTGGAAGGTCGCGCCGGATTGGGATCTGCTCGTGACGCAGGCCTACCAGAAGCTGGAATCGCGCGGCACCTTCGCGGTCCAGACCTACGACTACGACTACAAGCCGCTGACGGGCCTCTCGTCGACCCTGTTTACGCCGCAGTACAACAAGGACGACTATTCGAACACGGCGTGGACCATCAACGGCAAGGTTGGTGATTTCAAGGTCATCTACACGGGTGCCTACCTCACCCGCCACATCAGCCAGCAGGGCGATTACACGAACTACGCCCGCGCGCAGTACGGCATCTACTATCAGTGCACCGGTGGTTCGACCTACGCGAACATAGGCGCAGCGCCCTACTGCTACGAGCCGACCTCGTACTGGAAGGACAAGGTTCGCAGCACCCACGAAAGCCACGAAATCCGCATCTCGTCGCCTGACGACAAGCGGATCCGCGCGATCGTCGGCGGCTACTACGAGAACTTCAAGATCCAGGACACGATGGACTGGTACTACAAGACCGTCCCGACCTGCGATGCGACCCAGACTGCCAAGCAGCTCTCTGATGCCAAGATCGACTGCGTCGGCGCAGCCGCGCCGAACCCGAATGCGACCCTGAATATACCCGGCGCCCGTCCGGCCGGTGTCGGCTTCGGTGAAGACGTGACCCGCGGCTTCAAGCAGTATGCAGCATTCGGCTCGATCGATTTCGACATCCTGCCGAACCTGACCATCACCGGCGGTACGCGCTACTACAACTACAAGGAATACGAAGTCGGGTCCGTTTACTCGACCTCGATGTACAGCTGCTATCAGCAGCCGACCTGCGTCACGGGTTCCAACCTCGATGCACTTGGCCTGAAGTCGAACTATCACGGCTTCAAGAGCAAGGGCACGATCACCTGGAAGCCGCAGCCGGGCACGATGGCCTACTTCACCTTCAGCCAGGGCTTCCGTCCGGGTGCCTTCAACCGCGGGCCTTCGGCGCGTGTTCAGGACGCGACGTTCCCGTACGTTGGGCCTGACGGCAAGCCGACGACTTCGCCGGTCAACTCGGCCGGCAAGTCCAACCCCAAGAACTTCCAGCTGCTGGTTCCCGCCGCGTATGCGCCGGACAACCTGACCAACTGGGAAGTCGGCCTCAAGACCGATCTGTTTGACCGCAAGGTCACGTTCAACCTCTCCGCCTACTACATGGAGTGGAAGAACATCCAGATCGGCTTCTTCAACCCGGCAGCAGGCTTCGGCAACACCGCGTTCGCGGCAAACGGCCCGACCTACCACATCAAGGGTGTTGAAGCGCAGATCGTGGCCCGTCCGATGTCGGGCCTGACGATCCAGGGTTCGGGCACCTACAACGACAGCCGCCAGGCTAACTCGCCGTGCTTCGTCGTCAACAACCCGACGGCGACCGACTTCGGCAAGTGCCTGACGACGCGGTTTGCCGGTCTCAATGCCGATGGCACGGTCAAGCCTGGCCTGTCGGTGCAGAGCCCCTATGGCACTCCGGGTAGCGTCACGCCGTTCAGCCCGAAGTTCCAGGGCAACATCCGTGCCCGCTACGAATGGACCGGCAAGGCCGGGATCGAGTGGTTCGTTGCCGCTGGCGCGAACTACATCAGCTCGTACTTCAACCAGCCGGGTACCTACCCGTCGGGTGACGAAGTCGCCAACGGCAACAGCGTTTCCTCGAATGGCGTGATCATTCCGGGCACGACGGTGCTGCGCTACAAGATGAAGGGCTATGCGCTGGCGGATGCCCAGATCGGCTTCACCCGCGACAACTGGTCGGTGACGCTGTTCGGGGACAACATCTTCAACAGCCACGCTTCGACGTTCACCAACTCGTCGCAGTACATCAAGACTTCGACGATCGTGCGTCCGATGACCTACGGCATCAAGATCTCGACCAAGCTGTGATCTGATGCTGATGAAAGAGAGGGGTGGTGCCGCAAGCGCCACCCCTTCCTTTCTTGAAACACTGGAATTTCGGTGGTTTCATTTGACGGACAGGATGCGGCGATGGCCGACAGGATAGCGCGTTGATGGCCACGCAGATCGACCGGACTGATACTGATACGACACGGGCAGCACCGCAAAGTGCGGCACCGTCAGAGGCAGAACTAACGGCCCTGCATGCCGTTCAGGCGAAGGGTGATTATTCGGCCGCTGCGGCAGGTGCCGCAAAGCTCCTGACTGCTGATCCTGGCAACCGCGACCTCCTGCTGATCCTCGCGCATTCGCGGCGCATGCTCAGGCAGACCGATGCAGCGCTCGCTGCGCTGGAGCAGCTCGGCAGGCATCATCCCAATTTCAGCCAGATGTTCCTCGAACGCGGCTTGTGTCACGTCGCCCAGCGCGATGCACCGGCAGCGATTTTCCACTTGCGGACGGCCGTCACACTCAACCCCGCGCTCGCCATGGGCTGGCAGATGCTCGACGGGCTCTACCGCATGACGGGTGATCTGCGCAGCGCCGATCTCGCCTCGCGCCATTTCGCCCATCTGGCCAGCATTCCGGCGCCAGTCGTCCAGGCCAAAGTGCTGTTCCATGACGGCGAAGTCGCTGCTGCGGAAATGGTGATCCGCCGCTTCCTGCTCGAAAACGGCGACCACCCCGAGGGCATGCGTCTGCTGGCCCAGATCGGCCACTTGCGCTTTGTCCTCGATGACGCCGAGGCCCTCTACGCGGGCGTTCTCGCCATGGTTCCAGACCATCACGAGGCGCGGGAGGAATATGTCCAGGTCCTGATCGGCCTGCACAAGTTCCAGAAGGCGCGCGAGGTTCTTGAGCCCCTGCTGGAAGCCTTCCCGAACAACCACGTCTACCGCACCCATGCCGCGACAATCCAGATTGGCCTGGGCGATTCCGAAAGCGTGATCCCGGCCTATCGCGCCATGCTGACAGAGATCACGGATGACGCGCCGGCTGCACCGCTGCGCCGCGCGGATCTCAACCTCTGGCTGGGGCACTCGCTCAAGACGATCGGTCAGACCAGCGAAGCGATCGATGCCTACATGGCAGCGACAGCGATCCGGCCCGAGTTCGGCGATGCCTGGTGGAGCCTCGCCAACCTCAAGACTTACCGATTTACGGGCGAATCCATCGCCATCATGCAGTCTCGCCTCGATGATTCTGCAACCGATGAGATCGACCGGATTCACCTCGCGTTCGCGCTGGGCAAGGCGCTCGAAGACGCAGGCGACTACGAAGCATCGTGGACGGCCTATGAACGCGGCAATGCGCTGCGCCGGGCCAGCATCAGCTATGCACCTGAGGTGTTCGAGAAGAACACAAGTGAGCAGAAGCGCGTGTGCACACCCGCCTTCTTCGCCAAAAGGGCTGGCTGGGGACTGGACGATCCCTCCCCCATCTTCGTGCTCGGCTTGCCGCGCTCCGGTTCAACGCTGATCGAGCAGATCCTCGCCTCGCACTCCATGGTCGAGGGCACGCAGGAACTTCCTGATATCCAGCGCATTGTGCACGGGCTGCAGGGGCGCGACATCGATTTCGACAACCCGCGCTATCCGGCGGTCCTGGCAGAACTGGACACGGAGGCCGTGCGCCGCTTCGGCGAGCGCTACATTGCCGACACAATGCCCAACCGCGTCATGGGCAAGCCGTTCTTCATCGACAAGATGCCGAACAATTTCCGGCACATCGGCCTCATTCACCTGATCCTGCCCAATGCGAAGATCATCGATGCGCGGCGCGAGCCGATGGCGTGCTGCTTCAGCAATCTCAAGCAGTTGTTCACCCGCGGCCAGGAGTTCAGCTACAGCGTCGAGGACATCGCGCGCTACTACAAGACCTATGTCGAGCTGATGGACCACTGGGACGCGGTGCTGCCGGGCCGGGTGCTGCGCGTGCAGCACGAGGACGTGGTCGACGATCTCGAAAGCAACGTGCGGCGCATTCTCGAGTATTGCGGCCTGCCCTTCGAGCAGGCCTGCGTAGAGTTCCACAAGACCAAGCGCGCCGTGCGCACGCCGAGCTCCGAACAGGTGCGCCAACCGATCTTCCGCGACGGGCTCGAACAGTGGAAAAACTTCGAACCCTGGCTGGAACCGCTGCGCGAAGCGCTCGGGCCCGAGCTGGCACCGCGATAAACATCATCAAGAGGGACAGGAACAGCCAATGGCAGCAATAGGCGCAACAGCCGCCCCGGCCGGCGAAGAGAATGCCTCGGTAGGACTGCGCTGGTACGTGCTGTTCGTGATGATGCTGGCCTATACGATCAACATCGCGGACCGCTACGTGATGTCGACCGTGCTCGAGCAGATCCGGCTCGACCTGCACCTCAGCGACGGCGGTGTCGCCTTCCTCACCGGCGTCTCGCTCGCGCTGTTCTACGTCAGCATGGGCATTCCGCTCTCGTGGATCGCGGACCGCTACAACCGGCGCAATCTGCTCGCGATCTCGATCACGCTGTGGTCGGTGATGACGACGATGTGCGGGCTTTCCAAAGGCTACATGCAGCTGCTGCTGGCCCGCATGGGCGTGGGTATCGGCGAGGCCGGCGGCACGCCTTCGTGCAACTCGATCATCTGCGACTACTTCCCCGCCGCGCGGCGCCCGATGGCGCTGACGATCTTCTGCCTCGGCGCTCCCATCGGCGCATGGATCGGTGCGGACATGGCCGGCGCAGTTGCCCATGCCTATGGCTGGCGCGCTGCGTTCCTCGTGCTCGGCATCCCGGGCGTTATGCTGGCGCTGCTGATCATGGCAACGATCCGTGAGCCCAAGCGCGGCTGCCTCGATGTGATCAAGAGCGATGACGACCCGACCCTGATGGAAACGCTGCGTTTCTGCCTGACCCAGAAGTCGGCGGTGCACGTGATGATGGGCAGCGGCGTCGGCGCGCTCTGGGGTTGGGGCCTGATGTGGTTCATCCCGACATTCCTCCAGCGCACCTACAACATCGACGTCGGCCAGGCCGGTGCGATCGTTGGCCCGATCCACCTCGTGATGGGCATCAGTGCTTCTTTGCTTACGGCCTGGATCCTCGGCCGCCCGTCCTACACCGATCCGCGCAAGATCGTGTATTTGCTGGGAACCGTTACGGCGGTGGCGACGGTGCCGGGCATCATCGCGATCTATACGCACAACCTCACGCTGGCCACGGTCTCGCTGTGGCTGTTCATCCCGGGCATCTACTTCTACATCGGCCCCGCCTTCGCGCTCGGCCAGAACCTTGCGCCGCCGAAGATGCGTGCGATGTTCAGCGCGATTGCGCTGCTGATCGCCAACGTGTTCAACCTCATCGTCGCGCCGCAGGGCGTCGGCATGCTGAGTGACTACTTTGCGGGTCCGGCGGGTCCGGACGCGGCATCGCTGCGCTCCGCACTTCTCATCCTCGCGCCGACCGGCTTCTGGGCGGCGCTCCACTATTTCCTCGCCGCACGCACGATCGTCGAGGATCAAAAGCGGGCTATCGGTCATGTCTGAGCTTTCTCCTCTACCCTCCTATATCAACGGCGCGTGGACGCTGCCGGCCACCTCGACCACCGTGTTCGAGGCGATCAATCCGGCGACGGAAGAAGTCTGCGCCCGCGTCGCGCTGTGCGGAGCCGACGATGTCGACAAGGCCATGGCCGCTGCCCGCGCCGCGTTCGATGGCTATTCGACCACGAGCCTCGAAGACCGCCTCGCGCTGGTCGAGAAGCTGATCGCAGTGTTCGAGGCGCGCTATGACGAGATGGTCACGGCGATCAGCACCGAAATGGGCGCGCCCTACGACTTGTCCTACAACGCGCAGGCCGAATGCGGCCCCGGCCACCTCAAGGAAACGGTCAAGGCAGCGCGCGAGATGGTTTGGGAACGTTCGCTCGGCAGCCGCGGACGTCTGGTGCACGAGGCAGTCGGCGTCTGCGCGCTGATCACGCCGTGGAACTGGCCGATCAACCAGCTCGCCGCCAAGATCGGCCCGGCGCTGGTCGCGGGCTGCACGATGGTCTTGAAGCCCAGCGAGATTGCGCCGCTTTCCGCGCAGCTCTTCGCTGAATTCATCCACGAGGCAGGCTTCCCGGCGGGCGTGTTCAACATGGTCCACGGCACCGGCCCCGGCATCGG
The DNA here is from genome assembly GCA_964413325.1 of uncultured Novosphingobium sp. GTDB lineage: Bacteria > Pseudomonadota > Alphaproteobacteria > Sphingomonadales > Sphingomonadaceae > Novosphingobium. Next base: position 768,409 of record CAYPRK010000001.1, read on the forward strand.
CGACGCGCTGACGGGGCACCCGGAGGCGGACATGGTCTCGTTCACCGGATCGACCCGCGCGGGCATTCAGGTGGCAAAGTCTGCTGCCGAGACGGTCAAGCGCGTCAGCCAGGAACTGGGCGGCAAGTCTCCCAACCTCGTGTTTGCCGATGCCGGGCTCGAAGCTGCCGTCGCGCGCGGCGTGCGGCACTGCTTCAACAACACCGGCCAATCGTGCAACGCGCCCACGCGCATGCTGGTCGAGGCTTCGGTCTATAACGAAGCTGTCGATATCGCCAAGACGGTGGCCGAAAGCGTCAAGCTGGGCGATCCGATGGAAAAGGGTCCGCATCTCGGCCCGGTCGTCAGCAGGGTCCACTTCGAGCGCATCCAGCGCCTGATCGAAGCGGGCATTGCGGAAGGTGCGCGGCTGGTCACGGGCGGACCGGGCCGCGCGGATGGGTTCAACCGCGGCTACTACGTCAAGCCGACGATTTTCGCCGATGTGACCAACGAGATGACCATTGCGCGCGAGGAAATTTTCGGCCCGGTGCTGGCGATGATCCCGTTCAAGGACGAAGCCGAAGCCATCGCCATCGCCAACGACACGCCCTACGGCCTTGCCGGCTATGTGCAGAGCGGCGACGTGGAGCGCGCCCGCCGCGTTGCGCGCAAGATCCGCGCGGGCAGCGTTTACCTGAACGGCGCGGGGCAGGAATATTGCTCGCCCTTCGGCGGCTACAAGCAGTCCGGCAACGGGCGCGAATGGGGCGAATTCGGCCTCCACGACTATCTCGAGATCAAGGTCATCAACGGCTTCGAACCGGCATGAAGCTCGCCGATATCGAGACGTTTGTCGTCGGCAACCCGCCGCCGCATTTCGGCGGGCGCTACTTCGTGTTCGTCAAGCTGACGACGGCCTGCGGGATCAGCGGGATCGGGGAAGCCTATTGCGTCCCCTTCTCGCCCCATCTTGTGGCGAAGATGATCGAGGATGTCTTCGCGCGCTATGCCGTGGGCCGCGATCCGCACGATATCGAGAACCTGTGGCGCCGCGTCTATTCAAGCGGGTTCACCCAGCATTCCGACCTCTCGCTGATGGGCGTCCTGAGCGCGCTCGAAATGGCGTGCTGGGACATTGTCGGCAAGGCCGCAGGGCAGCCGGTCTACAAGCTGCTCGGCGGGCAAGTGCATGAGCGCCTGCGTGCCTACACCTATATCTACCCGCGCCCCGGCGATCAGACCGACGTCTATCACGATCCTGACCTCGCAGCGGAACGCTCGGCGGAATACCTCGCCATGGGCTTCACCGCGCTGAAGTTCGATCCGGCGGGGCCTTACACGGCGTTCGACGGGCGGCAATTGTCGCTGGAAGCGCTCGAACTTTCGGAGCGGTTTGCCAAGACCTTGCGCGAAGCCGTGGGGAGCAAGGCAGACCTGCTGTTCGGCACGCACGGCCAGATGACGGCGGCGGGCGCGATCCGGCTGGCCAAGCGGCTGGAAGCAGCCGATCCGCTGTGGCTGGAAGAGCCCGTACCACCCGATGCGCCGGAGGAAATGGCCAAGGTCGCGCGCGCAACGAGCATTCCCATCGCGACTGGTGAGCGGCTGGCAACCAAGTACGACTTCGCAAGGCTGCTCGAAGCAGGCGGCGCGGCGATCCTGCAGATGAATCTGGGGCGCGTCGGCGGGCTGCTCGAAGCCAAGAAGATCGCCGGCATGGCCGAAGTACGCCACGCACAGATCGCACCGCATCTCTATTGCGGCCCGGTGGTCGGCGCGGCCAATATCCAGCTGGCCACGGCGACTCCCAACTTCCTCATCCTCGAAAGCATCGAGGATTGGGGCGGCTTCCATACCGAAATCCTCAAGCAGCCGATCCGCTTCGAGGAGGGCCATGTGATCCCGCCGACGGAACCGGGTCTTGGTGTCGAGCTTAACGAAGATGTGGCGCGGAACCATCCCTACACCGGGGATATGCTGCACCTGGAAATGACCCAGCACCCGGTATTCTGATGACCGAAACCTTTGATTACATTGTGGTGGGCGCTGGCACCGCCGGGTGCGTGCTGGCCAACCGGCTGACCGAGGACGGCAAGTCCACGGTGCTTTTGCTCGAAGCGGGCGGCAGCGATCTCTCGATCTGGATCCAGATGCCGATCGGCTATGGCCGCACCTTCTTCGACCGCCGCATCAACTGGATGTACGATACGGAAGCCGTTGAAGGCCTCGGCGGGCGCAGCAGCTATTGGCCGCGCGGCAAAGTGATCGGCGGCTCGGGCTCGATCAACGCGATGGTCTACGTGCGCGGACAACCGCGCGATTTCGACGACTGGCACGCGGCTGGCAATCCCGGCTGGGCGTGGAACGACGTGCTGCCGTTCTTCACCAAGTCCGAGGATTTCGACCGCTTCAGCGCCCACCACGGGCGCGGCGGGCCGCAGCACGTGACCGAGATCACCCCGCACGTCCACCCTGTGTGCCACAGCTTCATCGAGACGGCGGAAGGCCTCGGCTTCCCGGTGACGAGCGACTTCAACGGCAGCAACCCGGAAGGGGTCGGTTTTTACCAGATCAACACGCGCGGCGGCTGGCGCGCCTCCACCGCCAACGCCTTCCTGCACCCCGCACTGAAGCGCAAGAACCTGAAACTGCAGACGAAATCGCAGGCTACGCGCGTGCTGTTCGAGGGCAATCGGGCGGTTGGCATCGAGTACCGGCGCGGCGGAAAGCTGCACCAGGTGAAGGCCCGCCGCGAAGTGATCCTCTCCGGCGGCGCGATCAATTCGCCGCAATTGCTGATGCTGTCCGGCATCGGCGACGGCGCGGCGATCAAGAACCATGGCATTGCCGTGCAGCAACACCTCCCCGCCGTGGGCAAGAACCTGCAGGATCATCTCGCGGTCTCGTATTTCTACAAGGTGCGCACCGCGACCTTGAACGATGAACTCCATCCGCTGCTCGGCAAGGCGCAGGCCGCGCTGCGCTTCGCGTTCGACCGGCGCGGGCCGCTATCCCTGAGCGTAAACCAGAGCGGCGGCTTCGTGCGGAGCGGCCCCGATGCGCCGAATGTCGATCTGCAGCTCTATTTCAGCCCGGTGAGCTATACCAAGACCCCGCTTGCCGCGCGCAAGCTGCTCAATCCCGATCCGTTCTCGGCGTTCCTGCTCTCGTTCAATCCCTGTCGACCGACCAGCAGGGGCTATCTCGAACTCCGCTCAGCCGATCCGCTGCAGTATCCGCTGATCCAGCCGAACTACCTTTCAACCGAGAACGACATCGCCGAAGTGCTGGCCGGCAACCGCCTGCTGCGCCAGATCGCCGCGAGCCGTCCGTTGGCCGACATGATCACCGAAGAGCTGATCCCCGGCCCGGAGGTTGCGACCGAGGAAGACCAGCTCGCCGATTTCCGCGCGCGGGCGGACACGGTCTATCACCCCACCGGCACTTGCGCGATGGGTCCGGATCCCGCGACCTCAGTGGTCGATGCGCAGCTGCGCGTCCACGGCACCGAGGGCCTGCGCGTGATCGACGCCTCGATCTTCCCCAACATCACCAGCGGCAACACCAATGCGCCAACAGTGATGGTGGCGGAAAAGGGCGCCGCGATGATCCGCGCGGGAAGCTGACACTGCCGGTCCTGTTGGCCCCACCATCAACCAAAACCCGCTCACCCTGAGCCTGTCGAAGGGTGCCAGCGCAAGCGCCGAGCATGATGCTTCGACAAGCTCAGCATGAGCGGTTTTTGGGTTAGTTTTGCAGAGCCTTACCGGCGCACCACCACTTCGTAGCCCTGCTCTTCGGGCTCATCATCGACCATCTGGTCCGGGAAGCCGGTGCCCAGCACCTTGATGCCCAGCGGCTCTTCATAACGGCGGATGATGTTGGGCGAGAACTCACGCGGGCCGAAGGCGGCCTCGCCTTCCTTGAACAGGCGCACGATCAGCGGGGACATTTCGACCGGAACGCCGGTTTCCTGCGCGATCTTGTCGAACAGGCCGACGTCCTTCGAAACGAGGTCCATCGTGAAGTTGATGTCGCGGCTGCCGTTGAGGATGACCTGGCTTTCCGTCTCGTGGACGAAGCTGTTGCCCGAGGAAATGCGGATCGCCTCATAGGTCGTGTTCATGTCGAGCCCGACGGCCTTGCACACCGTCAGCGCCTCGGCGAGCGCGACGAGGTGCGCGGTGCAGAGGAAGTTGGTCATGACCTTGAGCTGCGAGGCGGTGCCCCAATCGCCGGTGTGCAGCACGCGGCGGCCCAGCGTCTTGAGCACCGGCAGCACGCGCTCAAAGCCCTCGCGCGGACCAGCAGCGAAGATCGAGATGTTGCCGGTGTCGGCACGGTGGCAGCCGCCCGAGACGGGGCATTCCATGAACAGACCGCCCTTGGCTTCGACCAGCGGCCCGAGGCGCAGGACTTCGGCATAGTCCGTCGTGCTCATTTCCATCCACACCTGCCCGGGACGCATGACGGCAAGGAAGCCGTCCTCTCCCTCGGCTACAGCGGCACTGGCGGCGGGCGACGGCAGGCAGGTTATGATGACATCGACCGCTTCGCCCAGCGCCGCCGGGCTCGCCGCTTCCTTGGCGCCGCGCGCGACATATTCCGCGACGAGTTCGGGATTGAGATCGCGCACGGTCACGTCATGCCCGTTGCGGATGAGGCTGCCCGCCAGCTTGCCGCCGACATTGCCGAGGCCGATGAAACCGATCTTCATGGGGAGTTAGTCTCCAGGTACGAGCACGATCTTGCCGATGTGCTTCTTTTCAAGAAAGGCGCGCTGCGCCGCGACGATTTCGGATAGCGGATATGTGGCCGCAACGACGGGGCGGATTTCACCGCGCTCGATATAGCCGACAAGGTTGGGGAACACTTCGGGCTCGAGGATCGTGCAGCCGTAAAGCGTCAGATCCTTGAGATAGAGCGTGCGCAAATCGAGTTCGGCGATGGGACCGGAAATCGCACCTGCCACGCCGTAGCGACCGCCGCGCTTCAGGGCGTCGAGCAGTGCGGGAAAGCCAGCCCCGCCCGCCACATCGATCACAACGTCGAACGTTTCGGGATCGAACCGGGCATCGCGGGGCAGGACATCGGAGGCACCCAGTACGCGCACGCCCTCGGCCTTGTCGACGCTCGCCAGCGCGGTGATATCGGCCCCGCGCCGCTTCGCCAGTTGGACTGCTGCCGAGCCTACGCCGCCTGACGCGCCGGTTATCAGCACACGCTCACCAGCAGCGAGCGCGGTGCGCGTGAGCATGTTCTCTGCCGCCGAATAGGCGCAGGGAAACGAGGCAAGTTCGGTATCTGTCAGCGGCGTTTCGATGCGGTGCGCATGAACCGATGGCATCCGCGCATATTGCGCAAAGGCGCCATCGACTTCGGAACCGAAGTAGACCGCTTCGAAGCGGCTCGCACCGCGAAACACCGGCTCCACCAGCACACGCTGACCCACGCGGGCGGGGTCCACCCCCTGCCCCACAGCGACAATCCTGCCCGCCGCGTCGGCACCCTGAATACGCGGGAACTGCGGCAAGGCGCCCGTCCAGCCCGAATCCTCCGTCTTCGCTTCGGCAAAGCCGTCGCCGCCGCCCGCCTCGGTCGCCACGGTGACGGACTTGGAGTACCACGCCGTGCGGGTGTTGATGTCGGTGTTATTGACCCCGCAGGCGCCGACGCGGATCAGGACCTCGCCCAGCCCCGGCTGCGGCACCGGCACATCAATGCGGTGTGACAGGCATTCGAACCCGCCATTGCCGGTGAGCAATATGGCTTCCATGGTGGCAGGCACGAGTTCCATCGGATCAGGCCAGCGGCGGAAGCTGCGACTTCAGCCAGTCAAAGTGCGCATACGACATGCCGCGATAATCATCCCAGCCACGCGCGGTTTTTTCGGCCACTTCATCCGACAACACATTGAGCGGCTGGCCGCTGGCATAAGCGAGCAGCAGGGTCTGTGCAGCTTTTTCGAAGAAGTAGAGGTCCTCGAAGGCCTCGGCGACGGTAGGCCCGGTGCAGGTAATGCCGTGATTGCCCATCAGCAGCGTCTTCTTGCCTCCCAGCGCGGCGGCGAGGCGCAGGCCCTCCTCAGCCTCATCGGCAATCCCGCCAAAGCCCTGATCGATCGCCAGCCGATTGAAGAAGCGCGCGGTGTTGTTGTCGAGCGGCAGCATCCTCGGGTCCGCCAGCGTCGCGAGCGCGGTGGCGTGCGGCGGGTGGCAGTGGATGATGACGCGCGCGGCGGGGCACTGGCGGTGCACCGTGCCATGGATCGTCCAGGCCGAAGCGTCGGGCGCATCGGGGCGGCTCATCACCTCGCTGTCATCGGCATCGAGCAGCATCAGATCGTCCGGTTTGATGCTGGCGAAATGCTGCCACTTGCGGTTCAGGAGGAACTGCTTGCCGTCCTCCGAAACCGCCGCGCTGAAGTGGTTACCTACCGATTCCGACCAGCCCATCTGCGCGGTGATGCGAAACGCCGCGGCAAGGTCCTCGCGCAGCGCCGCTATTTCGGCTTGCGTCACTTGAAGCGGCCTTCGCTCGTCAGCGCGCGGTAGGTGCTGCGCATTTCGCCGCGATCGGCATACGTCCCGCGCAGATAGCGCGCGCCGCTGGTGGCCGAATAGGCCTCGCGCCCGTGGACGATGCGGTGGTTGTCGAACACGATGCATTCGCCCGCATTGATGCGGAAGCGCATCAGGTACTTGTCTGATTGCAGCATCCGCCCGAACCGGCAGAACGCGGGGTAGTAGCGGTCCAGCACGTCCTGCGGCAGATCGAACACGTCGGCCATATGTTGGCTGATGGTGACGCCGGAAACTTCGCCGTGCGCATCAAGCTCTATCACCCGCTGGCGCGAGCGGACATCATAGGTGTCGTGCTCGCAGTAGAACGGCACTTCGGTCTCGGCGAGGAGCTTGAAGTCCTCCGGGTAGAGTTCGCGGAAATCGTTGGCGACCGCCACGCCGTCGAGGAACAGGTTGGCCCCGCCCTCCACGCTGTTGGCGCGGCAGTGCAGGAACTGAACGCCAGGTGCCATGTCCTCCGCCGGGGTATCGGTGTGGAGTTCCAGCGCCTTGGCGGTGTAGGCAAGGTTCGTCGGCTCGATATGCGTCATCACATCGAAGTATTCGCCGAAGAAGGTCGGGCGTACATGGCCCATCAGCTTGACGAGATCGGTGAGGCCCTCGTCGCTATCGGGCATATCCGTCACCAGCGCGACGCCCTCGACGATCAGCGCCTTGAGCCACTCGGCAACCTTGCCCTTGTCCGCCATCAGCTCCGCCTGCGGGAAGCGGGCAACGTTCGGATAGTGATCGGCATACCAGGCGCGGCGCGGCAGGTCAGACGGATCGTGGCGGCGCTTGCCCTCGGCATAGCTCGCCAGCCATTCCAGCGGATAGCGGCTGGTGTGGTTCTCGCCGTCCCATGCGATCTCGAGCGCATCGCCGACCACTTCGGCGCGGCGCGGGCGCGGTGCGTTCTCAAGATGGAAAATGTCGAACACCCGCTCGCGCGTCTGGCTGTCGAACGAAGTCGGGCAGTTGTCGCGCAGCCAGTAGTTGTTGAAATAGGCGGTCTTTCCGCCGGGCAGCACCAGTTCAAGGCCAGTTTCAGTGAGGGTGACCGGCGCAGCGGCCGACGTGGTCAGGTTCATGGTCTTCCCCCGCTGGGATGGCTGGGCGGCCTGCCTGCCGCTCTCGTCCGTGACTTTAGCCCGGAATGGACTGGCTCAGCAGTGCATCATCAAGAATCATATACCGTATCAATGGCCGTAATGCAGCCCTGCAGATAGGTCAGGCAGCGCCGAGCAGGTCCGCCGCCCAGGGCAGCTGCGCCAGCACCGGGGGCAGGCTTTCATTGCGGATCGTCTCACCTGCCAGCGTCGCGGTTTCCAGCGCGAGATCGCCCAGCTCGCCTGCCCGGCTGACGACCTGTATGCGGCGGGCAAAGCGCGCGCGCGGCAATGGCTCGACACGGAGGTCCGGGATCAGCGCAGGCATCGCGGCGAGGCAGAGCAGCGACGTGATACTCCAGCCGATGCCGAGCGCGACGGCATTCAGCTGCTGCGGCACGATATCGACTTCGATCACGTTGGGCAGGCGCAGCCGCATGCGCGTCAGCTGGCTTTCAATGCGCTGGCCCATGCCGGTATCAAGCGAATAGCGCACGAACGGCAGGCCCTCCGCCGCCGCGATGGGATCGGCCACACCCCGAAAGCTTGGCGGGAAAACGAGGACAAAGGGATCGTCCAGCACGTCGTGGTGGACAACGCCTTCCTGCTTTTCGAGCACGCTGCTGCCGGTAATCAGCAGATCGACCCGCCGCGCGAGGAAATCCTGCTGCTGGTTGAGCGAAATGCCCGAGCGGACCCGCCAGCGCGCCACGCGTGGGCCCTGCCGGCTGAGCAGCGGGCCGGTGAGCAGGATCGCCAGCGATTCAGCCATCGCCACTGTCACCTTGTCGATCGGCTGATTGGCACCTTCGCGCACTTCATCCACCATCGTGCGCGCGGTGGCGAGAAGGTGCGTGGCGCGTTCATAAAGCGCACGGCCGGCGGGCGTCAGGCCCAGCGGGCGCAAGGTGCGGTCGAACAAGGTCGCGCCGATGCCCTGCTCCAACCGCGCGATGGTCTGCGAGACAGCGGACTGAGTGATGCGCAGCTGCTGCGCGCTGGCGGTCATCCCGCCGAGTTCGACAGTGAGGACGAACACTTCCAGCGCATGGAAATCAAACTCGGCGGGGAGCAGCATGAGCGCCTCACGATAAAATTGCCTGAACCCTCATATTATAAACCGTTATCATGGGGCAAGAATGTTCGTGGGGGGCATCGCGGATTGACGTAGATCAATGCGGGGAGCAAAATACCCACCGTTCAAGGGAGAAACCGAGATCGCGCCGGATCGCCTCATCAACCGCCGCTGGTTGCCGCTGAACGCGCTGCGTGCGTTCGAGGCGGTGGGACGGCATATGAGCTTCACCGCTGGCGCGCAGGCTCTTACGGTGTCGCAAAGCGCGATGAGCCGCCATGTCTCCAGCCTTGAGGACCTGATCGGCCGCCCCCTGTTCGAGCGCGGGCCAACCGGCCTTAAGCTGACTCCTGCGGGGGCGATCCTGCTCCCGGTCGTGAGCAAGTGCCTCGACCGGATGGAGCAGACGATCAACACCATCCGCAACAAGGACCTCGAAAGCCGGCCGATCCGGCTGCACATCCCGCCCTCGCTGCTCTACCAGAACGCGCTGCCCTTGCTGGCCAAGTTCCACAAGGAGCACCCCGAAATCCGCATCGACGTGGTGACTTCCAACGTCACCGGTGCGCCGCGCGACAATGTCGACATGGCGATCGTGTTCGACCGGCCGAATGTCGACGATGCCGTTGCTGATCTCCTCTGGATGGTGCGCGTTGCCCCGCTCTGCTCGCCGGAAACGGCAACGGCGCACAAGGGCAAGACCCTCGACCAGTTCCTGCACGACAATGAATTGCTGCACGTGAAGCTGGAAGGCGAACCGCGCGGGCTGCTGTGGTCAAGCTATGCAGCGCAGCAGCGGCTCGCCATCGAAACCAACGATGGGCTTGCCTTCGACACCGCCTTCTCGGCGGTACGCTACGCCATCGGCGCTTCAGGCGTGGTGCTCGCGGATATCGACATGTTTGCGCAGGAAATCGCCAGCGGGCAGCTCGTCATGCCCTATGACCGCGTTTCGGCAGACGGCTTCGGCTATTACCTCAAGACCCACGCCGAAGACCTTGGCGACCCAGCGATTTTCCTGCTGCGTGAGTGGATCATCCGCCACTTCTCGCCCGGCATGGGCCGCGATGCCGAAGCACCGACCGAAATGGTGCCGGAAATGCGCGGCTGACGCCTTGCCTCAGGGCGAAGGCGGCAAGTGCTTCAGCAGCAAGCCGTCCTGATGGTCTTTGACGAAGCCCTTCCAGGTAGGATTCGCACCGCCTTCGCTCACCGCATCATAGCGCTTGTCGTAGCTTGTCCACTTGGCGCCATCCGATTCCTCTGACGGCACCGCAAGGTATTCGGCCTTCGCCGTCTCGCCCTTGAGCTGAAGGTCAAGGAACGCCGTGATGAAGTGGAGCGCGATGGAGTTGACGCGCGGCTTGCGCCACATGCGGTCTTCGAACCAGTCGAAATCCCAGACGGTGCCGCGCATTTCCTCAGGCGCCGGGTTAGTGCCGATGGCATGGCCCGCGCCCTTCAGCGCCAGCAGCCAGCGGTCCGAACCCTTGGCATCGCGGAAGATCGCAGCCGGGCCGGGATCATAACCGACGGTGCGATCGGCAGTGCCAGCCACGATCATCAGCGGCGCCTTGATCGCGGAGAGGCCATTGCCGCCCCAGGCGGCCCACGGCGCACCGCCCGCCGGGGCGATGGCGACGACGGCCTTGATCGCCGGATCGTGCAGCGCAGCAGCCTCGGCGCCGCTGCCGGTATAGCGCTCGATCAGCGCGGGCGGGAGGCGCTTGACCGCCGGGCTGGCGGCATCAAGTTCGGCCCCGGCCACCGTCAGCGCGCCGTAACCGCCAAACGAATAACCGGCGAGCGCAATGCGTGTCGGATCGCCAAGGCCGCCCAGCAGTCCGTCGCGGATGCGGCGGAGCACGTAGGTGATGTCGAGCGGGCGGCGGATCAGTGTCGCGGGCGTCTGCGCCGTGTCAGTGATGGCCGGATCGCGGTGGCGGATCGCCACCACAACATAGCCCTTGGTCGCCAGATTCTCGCCCAGCCACGAAAGCATCACCGGATCGTTGTTGTAGCCATGCGAGAGGAGAACGATCGGATAGCCCTTGCCGGCCGGCCGGGCATCCGTGACGGCGAGCGCAGGCACCGTGAAATAGGCCGGCGGCTTGGGCGGTTCGGAGACAAGGCTGGCGCGGTAGGTCGCGCGGCGGTCCTTGGGGCCGACATGCGCGGGATACCATATCACCAGCGGCATGGTCCGGTCGGCGCGGATCAGCACGCCCTTGGCAAGCGTGCCGAGCGGATCGACCGCGCCCTTGTCGACCACCGTCTTCTCGATCACGCCGACGCCGTTGGGGCCAAGCGCGGCAAGCGCTGGGGCTCCGACTTCGGGAATGCTCGGCGGAGATGCAGCTTCTGCAGGTGCGGCGGCGACGGATGATGCAGTCAGCATCGCCGCGAAGACCGACAGCGGCCTCAAGCGCGAATCATCCGCATGGCCGGATTGCGGGCGCAAAAAAGCGCGCAATCCATGTGGTTCGATGGGGTTTCCCGGTCATTTGCCGGGTTTGTCCTTGCCTCTCGCATGACCCCTGTTACCGCATTTACCAGCGCCTGCGCTATCTTGTAATCGCATCCCACCTTGCGCTAGCTGCATTTGTCCGACCACGCATGCGTGGCTAAGGAGCGGGCGCTATCACACACATGCCGCAATGGCAGGCAGGAGTACTTACGTGCCGGATCCGGAAACCTATGACCTGCTGATCGTCGGCGGGGGGATCAACGGCGCAGGGATTGCCCGCGATGCTTCCGGGCGCGGCCTGTCGGTCCTGCTGGTCGAGCAGGAAGACCTGGCCAGCCACACCTCCTCCGCCAGCACCAAGCTGATCCACGGCGGCCTGCGCTATCTCGAATACTACGAGTTCCGCCTCGTGCGCGAAGCGCTGATCGAACGCGAGCGGCTGCTCGGCATGGCGCCGCACATCATCTGGCCGCTCGCCTTCGTGCTGCCGCAGATGAACTCGCCGCGCCCGGCCTGGCTCGTGCGGCTTGGCCTGTTCCTCTATGACAACCTCGGCGGCCGCAAGAAGCTGCCAGCGACGAAGACGGTCAACCTCGCCCGCTCGCCGCTCGGCGACGGCCTCAAGCCCGGCGCGAAGACGGCGTTCGTCTATTCGGACTGCTGGGTCGAGGACAGCCGCCTCGTCGTGCTCAACGCCCGCGATGCTGCCGAACGCGGCGCGAAGATCGAGACGCGCACCCGGCTGGTTTCGGCGACGCGCGAAGGCGCGCTGTGGAAGGCCGAGATCGCGGGCGGCCACGGCACGCGCACGGTCATGGCCAAGGGCCTCGTCAACGCGGCGGGTCCGTGGGTGGAAGACGTGCTCCAGCGCGCCGCCAGCGCCAGCCAGGACCGCGGCGTGCGCCTGATCAAGGGCAGCCACATCGTGGTGCCAAAGCTCTATGAAGGCGAACATGCCTTCATGCTGCAGAACCCCGATCGCCGCATCGTTTTCGCGATTCCCTACGAGCACGACTACACGCTGATCGGCACGACGGACGAGCCGTGGCAGGGCCAGCCCGGCAAGGCGCAGATCTCGCCCGAAGAAACCGACTACTTGTGCGAGACGGTGCGCCGTTACTTTGCGCGGCAGATCCACCCGCAGGATGTCGTGTGGAGCTATGCCGGCATCCGCCCGCTTTATGACGACCACGCCGCCAGCGCTTCGGCGGTGACGCGCGACTATGTGCTCGATCTCGATGGCGGAAACGGGAAGGCACCGCTGCTCAGCGTGTTCGGCGGCAAGATCACCACCTACCGCAAGCTCGCAGAGCACGCGCTCGAGAAGCTGGTGCCGTTCTATCCTGGCGCGAAGGGCGACTGGACGGCCGGCGCGGACCTGCCCGGCGGCGACATTCCGGGCGATGATTTCGCAGCCTTCGTCGCCCGCCTCGCCGCGGCGCACCCCGGCCTGCCCTGCCCGCTGCTGACGCGCCTTGCCCGCGCCTATGGCACGCGCGCGCTCGCCATTCTCGGCACGGCGCAGACGATGGACGCGCTGGGAACCGACTTCGGCGGCGGGCTGACCAGAGCGGAAGTGGACTATCTCGTGGACCAGGAATGGGCCCGCAGCGCCGAAGACGTGCTCTATCGCCGCAGCAAACTCGGCCTCCATGTGCCCCCGGGCACCGCGGAAGCAGTCGAGGCCTATCTTGCGGGGCAAACAGCCTAAACACCTGCGCGCATTCGATTAACCAGCGTGATCCGCGCAATTGCGCGGAGCGCGGGGTTTTGCGTGTCTGTGGATGCGAAAAGAGCCGGATTCCGGCTGCGAGTTAGTCCGCACGGGGCTTTAGAAGGGATTCAGCAGCGGCTGGCATTGTCCTTAGCGCCACCCTTGCAGCGCGAGCTTCCCGTCATGCCCCGCTTTTCAGACCTGTCTGCCGTATCCCGCGTTGCCGCGAGCACCGACCCCTTCATCAATGCGCTGCTCCCTGCCGATGCGCAGTTCCGGCTGGTCTGGTCGACCAAGGATAGCGCCGGCACCACGCAGATCAGCTACAGCTTTCCGTGGGCGGGCGGCGTCGCCAGCAAGTTCACCTCGCCTTATGGCCGCAGCGAGAACACCGCCGCAGTCACCGGCGCGGTGAATGCCAATCAGGCGCCGATGATCGCCAAGGCCTTCGAGGCCTGGTCCAATGTCGCCAACATCAAGTTCACCCCCGTCACGGAAACCGCCGATGGCACCGTGGGCGATATCCGCGTCGCGTTCACTTCGGCGATCTCGGCGGGCTACTGGGGCTATTCGCTTGGCGTATCGGACGGGCGCGCGAACGCCCACGGCGATATCTGGATCGACAAGGCCTATATCGGCCAGTCCTTCGCACCGGGCACCTACAACTACATGGCGATCCTGCACGAGATCGGCCACAGCCTCGGGCTCAAGCACACGTTCGAGGCGCCGAAGATCCCCACCGGGTTCGACAACCAGCGCTACTCGATCATGTCGTACACGTCGCCCGACAACGTGTTGTACCGCGACATCACGACCGGGACGACCCAGTTCCTGATCAAGACGCCGATGGTCTACGACATTCTCGCGATCCAGAAGCTCTACGGCGCGAACATGACCTATCATACCGGCGCCGACACTTACGCTTTCGATCCGTCCGCACCGTCGTTCGAAACGATCTGGGATGCGGGCGGGACGGACACTTTCAGCGTCGCCGGGTTTAGCCAGGGCTGCACGGTGGACCTGAAGCCCGGTGCCTATTCCTCGCTCGCCTATGACGGCGTGTCGCTTACCAACAACATCGGCATCGCGTTCGGCTGCACGATCGAGAACGCGCTGGGCGGCAGCGGCGCGGATACGCTGCTTGGCTCCGAACTGGCCAATGTGCTCGATGGCGGCGCCGGTGCGGACAAGCTCATGGGCGATGGCGGCGACGACACGCTGCGCGGCGGCACGGGCAATGACCAACTCGACGGCGGCGTGGGCAACGACACGCTGAGCGGTGGTGACGGGGACGACGTGCTGGTCGGCGGCGCGGGGAACGACCTCCTGGATGGCGGCGCAGGCATCGACACCGCGAGCTATTCCGCCATCAGCGCGGCTCTGCGCGTGAGCCTCGCCATCTCGGGCGCGCAGGCCACCGGCGGTGCCGGGAACGATACACTGACAGGCATCGAAAACCTGATCGGCGGCACCGGCGCAGATATCCTGACTGGCAATGACGGCGCCAACGTGATCGACGGTGGCGGCGGCGCAGATCAGCTTTCCGGCGGCGGGGGTGCGGATATCCTCATCGGCGGCGGCGGGAAGGACACGCTGCAGGGTGGCGCAGGCGGCGACGTGTTCCGCTTTGCCGTCCTGGCCGACCTGCCCGGCACCACCGCGACGACGACCGACACGATCCTCGATTTCAGCAGCGCGCAGGGCGACTTGATCGATCTGTCAGGCATTGATGCGATCAAGCAGACCGCTTCTGTCAACGATGCCTTCACATGGATCGGCAGCGCCGCCTTCAGCAAGCACGCAGGTGAGTTGCGCTATACCGTGGCGAACGGGGTAGGGCTGGTCAGCGGCGATATTGATGGCAACGGCGTTGCCGATTTCGCGATCCGGATCGAAAAGGCACCCGCCCTTACGGGGCTGGACTTTATCCTCTAGCTGCGGACCACTTTCAGCGGAACGCCTTGATAGGACAGGCCCGGTAGCAGGCTTTCCTGCTTCATGATCACGCTGCCGGGGCCCACATGGGCGCCCTCGCCCACCAGGCAACCATATAGCGGGACAGTGCCGGAGCTGATCGTCGCGCCCGCCATGATGCGCACCTTGTCGACCTTGAGCACGCGGTCCTCGAACGTGTGCGCCTGGAAGAAGGCGGTCACCGTCGCGCCATCGCCGATCTCGATCATGTCCGGATCGACGACTTGCGAGAACTGCGGGCCGAGCACCGCGCGCTTGCCGATCTTCAGGCCCATAAGGCGCAGATAGATCGTCAGCAGGAAGGTCCCTTCGAGCTGCTGCAGGATCGCGTTGGCATAGCGCGCCCAGGCGACGAACACGAAGTCCCACCGGCTCGCCCAGCACGACCACAAAGCGTGCTGGCCGGGCTTGACGCGGCCCATCAGGGTCCACTTGAGCACCGTGACCGCCAGCAGCAGCGCGATGAGCGGCGCCAGTGTCGCCAGCGGAATGACGATCAGCGCGAATTCGAGATTGGTCGATTCCGGGGCGCCTTCCACCAGCAACTTGTACCACAGCACCGTTGCCAGCAGCGGGCCGACCGGCAGCACGAAGCGCAGCAGTTCCCAGAACACGCGGTTCCAATAGCGGATCGGCGAGGGATCGTGCGTCAGGCTGCGGTCCATCTCCACCACCTGACGGCGCGGCAGATCGAAGCTCGGACGGCCGAAGCGCGACTGGCCTGCTGCAATCTCCTTGGAGCTCGCCACCGTGCTGATGCCGATCAGGATGTCATCCGGCAGCACTTCGCCCGCCGGGATCACCGCATGGTTGCCAAGGAACGTGTTGCGCCCCAGCACGATGGGCGCGAGCAGCACCGTCCCGCGCGAGATTTCCGGTCCGCCGAGATAGATACCGTCGGCAAAGAACGTTTCCGCGCCGATCGTGACGAGTTCGGGTGTCACATCGAAGATCGTGCTGATCTCGCACTTTTCGCCAATGTTCGCGCCGGCCAGCCGCAGCCACTGCTTCCAGAACAGGGTTCCCGAAAGCCACTGCCCCGCGTTGAAGGTCGTCGCTGATTTCAGCCAGACGCGGATATAGGCGAGGCTCCAGCGGTCGATCACGCCGGGCTGCACGCGGCCCATGCAGCGCACCATCAAGGCGCTCCACACTAGGCTCAGCGGCACGCTGATCATGGTCACGCCGAAGACGACGGCAAGGACCTGCGGATCGAGCTTGGGATCGTAGATCCACGTCCAGATCTCGTTGGAGCCGACGCCGAGCAAGTAGCAGAGCAAGAGCGCCAGCCCGCCCGTCGGCAGCGCGCCGAGGATGGTGGCAACGCCTTCCGCCGCGAGCGTTGCAAACCCGTGCATGACAGGATGGAGCCGGCGGCCAGAGATAGTGAGCGCAGGCGCTTCCGGCGCGAGGCCTACCCGACGGGCGGGAACGCCGTCCCACAGCTCGCCCGCCGGCACCGCAGTCCCCGGGTTCACCACCGAAAGCGGCGCGATCACGCTGCCGGCGCCGATGCGGCAATCGTGTTCGACCGAAGCGCGGGTCTGCAGCGTGGCGTCGGCTTCGATCACGATCCGCCCGACGACAATATCGCCGCGATCATACTCGACGAGGCCGAGGTGCGCGTCCTGCCCAAGCGTCACGTTGTCGCCAATCTCGAGCAGGTCCCAGCCGCCGCGATGCAAGTGGACACCGCGATGAATATGCACCCCGCGCCCGATCTTCGCACCCAGCAGGCGCAGCACCGCGTTCTGGAACACCGTGCCCGAGAGCATGGGCCACGGAATCAGCCGCGCCGATTGCACCGTAACCCAGTGGCGCAAGTGATAGGGGCTCCACACCGGCGCGCGGACCGGGCGATAACGCCCCAGCGCGATCCACTTGACGAGGAGGGTGAAGCCCACCGAAACCGGCAGATAGAGCGCGACACCGGCCACCGTGATCAGCGGCGTCAGCAGCACGAAGCCGACGAGGTCGAGCTTGTCGAACAGCAGCGGGAACAGTTCCCAGGCGACCGCCCAGCTGACCCAGCCGCCGAAGATCAGCTCGCCCGCGAGCCATGCGATCTGCACGATGTTCGCCAGCAGCGGCTGCGCCTTGCCCTCGCGCACCAGTTCGGGCGCCACATGCTGCCCAGCAGCGGCGGACGCGGCATTGGCTTCCTCGCCCATCGCCGCAAGCGCGCGGACGGTGCGCGCGGTGTAGATATCGCTGACGGTGATCCAGTCCGCCGCGCCTTCCTCGCGCAGCAGGGTGACGAGCAGCGCGGCGCTAAGGGAATCGCCGCCGAGTTCCTCGAAGAAGTCGTCCTCGACCGAAACGCCCCCCGGCCGCGTCAGGATATCGGCAAAGGCGGCAGCCAGCGCGGTTTCCAGCGGCGTTGCGGGCGGCACGATGGCCCGCGCGGGTCCGGCATCGGCAGTAAAGGTCATCGGCGGAAGCGCCGCGCGATTCAGCTTGCCGCCAACCGTCGTCGGCAATTCGTCCAGCAGCCCGATCCGGCGCGGCACCATGTAGCCAGGGACGGTGCTGGCGAGCTGCGTGCGCAAGTCATCAAGATTGAGCGCAGTAACGCCCTCCCCCGCCACGACATAGGCGACGAGTTCCGGCACCCCGCCCGCATCCTGTAGACGCGCCGCTGCAGCACGCACGCCGGGGAGCGCAGCAAGGCGCGCTTCGATCTCGCCCAGTTCGACGCGGTAGCCGCGGATCTTCACCTGCGCATCGATGCGGCCGTGGTAGAACAGATTGCCGTCAGGCTCGCGGTGGACGAGATCGCCGGTGCGGTAGATGCGTCCGCAAGTCGGATGGTCGACGAACTTCTCGGCAGTCAGGTCCTTACGGTGGCGATAGCCCCGCGCGACACCGGCGCCGCCCATGCAGAGTTCGCCCTGCTCGCCCTCGCGCACCGGCTGGAGCGCATCATCGAGCACATAAGCTGCCATGCCTGGCACCGGGCGGCCAATGGTGATCGGCCCGCCGGGGATGATATCGCCGCGCAGGCAGGTGACCGCGCATTCGGTCGGGCCATAACCGTTGACCATGCGGCGGCCCTTGGCCCAGCGGTCCGCAATATCGCGCGGCAGCGCTTCACCGCCAACGTAGAGCAGCTTCAAATCAGGCAGCGCGCTTTCCGGATCGCGGCAGCCGCTGCTGCGCAGCAAAGTCGGCGGCGGGCAAAACACGGTGGCGCGCTCGTTGCGCAGCCATTCGACGATATCGGGGCCCAGCCGCGCGGCCTCGTCGTCCATCACCACCAGCGTCGCACCCGAAGCGAGCGCCAGCCAGATTTCCTCGATCGAGCTGTCGTAGGCCGCCGAAGAGCCCTGAATCACCCGGTCCGCCGGGCCGAGTTTGAACTCGTCGAGATCGGAGGCGACAAGGTTCGCCACGTTGCGATGCTCAACCATCACGCCTTTGGGCTTGCCGGTCGTCCCGCTGGTGTAGATCACATAGGCAAGCTGGTCGGCGCGGATTTCGGCGGGCAGCGCCGCGCCTGCGGGCGGTTCCTGCGCGGCAAGCTCGGCCACCTGCAACAAAGGCACCATGCCTGCCACCGGCCCGAGCCGCACTGCGCCCGCCGCATCGGTAAGCACCGCCACCGCGTCTGCGTCTTCCAACACTTCGGCGATGCGGTCGTCCGGGAACGAGGGATCGATCGCGGTATAGGCCCCGCCCGCCTTGAGCACCGCGATCTGCGCAGCATAAAGCATCGGCGACGTGCGCGGCAGCAGCAGCGCGACAATGCGCTCCGCTTCCAGCCGGGGCGCAAGATGCAGCGCCAGCCGGTCGGTTAGCGCCGCAAGCTCGGCATACGTCATCACCTGCCGCTCGGGCCGATTCCGCGCCGGCGGCACCTCTATCGCCGTGCCTTGCGGATGGCGCGCAGCCGCGTCCGCGAGAAACGCGTGCAGCAAGGCAGGACGGACTTCGGGCGCGGTGAGCATCGCGCCCCTCTATCGCTGCGGCAGTTGCGGTCAAGCGGTCGATAGCCCCGAAACCGTGGAGCAATTCCCCGCAGCATCGGTGTTTTGCAAGCCGGGATGCCATCCGGGCCCGCTGCAAGACTACATTGCGCTCAGGCCCCGAACAGCCTCTGCGCCGCCGCATCGCACAAGGCGACGCAGCGCT
Organism: uncultured Novosphingobium sp.; assembly: GCA_964413325.1. GTDB lineage: Bacteria > Pseudomonadota > Alphaproteobacteria > Sphingomonadales > Sphingomonadaceae > Novosphingobium. Next base: position 787,424 of record CAYPRK010000001.1, read on the forward strand.
CGCGTGGGGTGCGCTGGTCCGAAAGGTAGAATTCGATCCACAGGCCGTCGAGCACCGCCGAAAGCAGCGCGATGGCATCGCCCAGCGCAAGCTTGCTGCCCTGCTGCGGCAGTTGCCCGACGAGACGCTCCAGCAGCGCGCGCTGGCGCAAGTTGAAACTCTCCGAAACCGCCGCGAAATCGGCCCGGCTGCGCACTAGCTGCCAGAACACCATCCACGCGCCAATGATGTCCGGCCCGGCCCAATCGTCGGAGAACACCGCCACGAAATAGCGATGCAGCGCGTCTCCGGGTTCCCCCTCGCCGGGCATCGCTGCGGCCTCCAACTGGGTCAGCATGTCTTCGCAGAGCTGCTCGTACGTCTCGAGCAGCAGGTTGTCCGGATTGCGGAAATAGTGACGCAAAAGGCCGTGGCTGACCCCCGCTTGCCGGCAGATCTCACGGCCCGTGGCGCCCTTTGCGCCGAGCCGGGCGAGGCAGTTCACGGTCGCCGCGACAAGGTCCGCCCGGCGCACCACTGGCGACGCGCGGCGGCGGCGCGGTCTCGTCTCGGCGTCGGGGTTCATGGCGTTCACGCCGCCCGCCGCGCCGCGCGCTGGCCGAGGACGTAGACGACCGTACCGCTCCCCAGCAGGATGGTCGTCAGGCCAAGGATCTTGATCACCGCCAGCAGCTTGTTCGGCTCGTCGGATGCGGGAAACCCCGCCAGCACCAGTGCGGTGAGCGTGGTAGCAAGGCCGATGCAGGCAAACACCGTCGACGTCACCCGCCCGCCGGGTAGGCGCGAGACTCCCGCGTCGCTTGGCCGCCCTTGCAGGCGGATCACGGCGAGGAAGACGAGCGCAAACGGCAGGAAGGCGGCGATGATACCCATGCTGACGAGCACGTCATACGCACCTTTCACGCCAGTACCAGCCTGTCCGAGTATGCATAGCACTGCACCAAGCCCGCCCTGCACCAGAATCGCGACGTAGGGTGTGCCCCACTTCGGGTGAACCTTGGCGAAAACGGGCGGCAGCAGCCGGTCGATCCCGACCGCAAAGGGAATGCGCGCGGCGCACGAGAGGAACCCGCTTGCCGCGCCGAGATTGCCGAGCGTGATCAGGAGCGCGAGGGGGACGACGATCCACCCGGCCCCCACTTTCTGCGCCGCCACTGCGCCAGCCTGGATCAGACCCTGCAGCGTGTTCACCTCGCTGGACGGCATCGCCAGCAGCACCGCGAAGGTGCCGATGATATAGCACGAGACGATGACCACCCCCGCGATCGGCAGCGCACGCGGGATCGTGCGGCGCGGGTCCTTGATCTCACCGCTCATGAACGAGGCCGTTTCCGCGCCCGACAGCGCGAAGGCAATCGCGGCCCACATGATCATGTGCTGGATATCGAACACGGGCACGAACGAGGCAGGCGTGAACTGCGTCGCCGAACCAAACTGCCACCACGCCGCCGCGCCGAGCAGGATCACGATCAGCGCCGGCCCCCACATACCGACCGCGCCGAGGTTGTGCAGCCAGCGCCCGAAGCGCATGCCGACAATGTTGATCGCGGTGATGAAGGCAAGCGCAGTCAGCGCAAAACCCATGAAGAACACCGGATTGCCGCGCAGGTGCAGCCAGCTCGTGCCCCCGATGTAGATCGCATTGCCCGCATCGAAATAGAGCACGCTGGGGAAATACGGGAGGTTTGAGGTGAAGTAGCTCCACCCCGCCATGAACCCGACGTAAGGCCCGAAGGCCTCGCGCGTCCAGATATAGAGCCCGCCCTCTTGCGGGTAGCGCGAGGACAGCTCGACGATGGCGAGCACGAACGGCAGGTAGAAGCACAGCAACGCGCCGACCCAGACGACGATGGAGCTCGGCCCGAAGGCCGCCGCCGTCGCGATCCAGCGCAGGCTCACGCCGGTCACGATGTAGAACATCGCAAGATCGGCTACGCCCATGACCTTGTCAGGTTGGGGCGTGCCGCCGGCCATCAGCGGACGCCCTGCGTCTTTCCGGCCTGCTTCTTCGTATCGCGCAGCACCTGCATCGCCGCGTTATGCCCCGGTGCGCCGGTCACCCCGCCACCGGGATGCGCGCCTGCGCCGCACAGGTAGAGCCCCTCTACCGGCGTGCGGTATTGCGACCATCGCGGCACCGGGCGCATCGAGAACAGCGCGCCCGGATGCAGGTCGCCGTGGAAGATGTTGCCTTCAGTGAGGCCATAGATCCGCTCCAGATCGAGCGGGGTCAGCATGACGCGGCCGAGGATCAGTTCGCGCAGGTTCGGCATGTGGCGGCTGATCTGCTCGATGATCGATTCCGCAAGCACCTCGCGCTTTTCATCCCAGGTGCCCTCGCGCAGTTCGTAGGGCACGTACTGGATGAAGCAGGTCAGCATGTGATGGCCCGGCGGGCACAGGCTGTCGTCGACAAGGCTGGGGATCACGCAATCGATCCACAATTCGTCGGGCACATCGCCAAAGCGCGCGGTATCGGCGCAGCGCTGCGCGCCTTCAAGCGTCGGCGCGATGGTCAGCAGCGCGCGTTCCAGCGGTGTCGCATCAGGGCTACGGCCGATCACGATCGGCTCGCCGGACAGCGCAATGTTGAGCTTGGCCGCCGGCCCGCCCATCTTGATCGCGGCAATATCGCGGCGGAAATCGTCCGGCAGATCGGCCTTGGCGAGGAGCGCAAGGAACGTGCGCTTGGGATCGGCGTTCGAAAGCACGACCTTCGCGCGCACCTGCCGCCCGTCGAGCAAGGTCACACCCGTCGCGCGGCCCTGATAGACGTCGATGCTGCCGACCGGCGCGCTCGTCTCGACCACTGCGCCAAATCCGCGCGCGGCAGCTGCAATCGCGCCGGAGACCGCGCCCATGCCGCCCATGACATGGCCATTGAAGCCTTGCACCGCATGGTCGCCGCCCGCCAGCAGGTGGAACAGCAGCCCGACCGCCGAGCCCGGCTCATAGGGCCCGCCATGCTTGCCATAGACATTGTTGGCCAGGATCATCCGCTTGGCCGCATCGGATTCGAAATGCCGGTCAAGAAACTCACCGAGGCTGCCGGTGAGGAACTGCACCATCTCGCCGATCTCGGTGCCCTTGATCCGGCGGAAACGGCGGATCATCCGCAGCCCCTCGCGGATCCGGTCGAGCCCGCGCGCGGCAAGGTCTGGCGGGCTTTCGAGGAAGAACGGCTGGAGATAGGCGGCCAGCGTCTTGAGCTTGCGGTCGACTTCGAGGAAGGCCTCCGCATCGCGCGCCGAGAAGCGGGCGATTTCCTGCGCGGTGCGTTCGGGATCGGCCCACCAGCGGATGATCTCGGCTTCCCCGGCGTCATTGACCCCCAGCGGCACCGTCAGAATGGGATCGCAGGCGACCATGCGCAGCCCGTGCCGGCCAAGATCGAGGTCGCGGATCACCGTCGGCATCAGCATCGAGGCGATGTAGGAGGTGAAGGACACGCGGTGGCCCGGAATCACGTCCTCGGTCACGCAGGCGCCGCCAACGATGGGCCGCGCTTCGAGCACCAGCACCGAGCGCCCGGCCTTGGCAAGGTAGGCCGCCGCGGTCAGGCCGTTGTGTCCGGCCCCGACGATGACCGCGTCCCAGACCTTGCTCGTTACGTCCACCACAGCGACCGTTCTTCCCCTCGCTTTCAGGCTGGCTGAGTGCCCCAAACCCGCTTATAAGGCAAGCGTCTAATAAGCGGTGCGGAGTGATGGCGATGAGCGACGAGTCAGGCGGCAGCATGGAAAAGTCGCTCGCCAGCACGGCTTATCTCACCGCAGATGCCTTTGCACGCGACAAGGCCGCGATCTTCCACCGCCAATGGTTCGGCGCGGGCCGCGAAGAGGACATGCCGGCCCCCGGCGATCACAAGATCCTCGATATCGCCGGCGAAAGCGTGATCGTGGTGCGCGGCAAGGAAGGCGCGCTCCATGCCCACTACAACGTCTGCCGCCACCGCGGCGCGCGGATGTGCGATGCGGTCAGCGATGCGCGCTGGGGTGTCGCGCTCGATGCCGGCGTGGTCGGTCGGACGATGATCCGCTGCCCCTATCACGGCTGGTCCTATGCGCTCGATGGCCGCCTGCTCGCCGCCCCGCAGCTGCAGGACGCGCCGGGGTTCGACAAGAGCCAGTTCGCCCTGCATCCCGTCGCAGTCGAAACCTGGGGCGGCTTCGTGTTCCTCAACCTCTCGCCCGAAACCGCGCCCGATTTCGCCAGCGACCTCGCCGAACCGGCGCGCCGCCTCGCCAACTATCCGCTCGCCGATCTCCTGACCGCGCGGACGATCCGCTATGAGGTGGACGCCAACTGGAAGCTGATCCTCGAAAACTACAACGAATGCTACCACTGCCCCGGCGTCCACCCGGAGCTGACCGCGATTGTCCCTGCATTCAAGGTGCGCGGCGGGATCGATCTCGATTGGGAAGCGGGCATCCCGCACCGCGAAGGCGCCTATACCTACACCTGGGACGGCACGACCAGACGCGCCCCCTTCCCCGGCCTCTCCGAGGAGGAAAAGGTGCGCCATAAGGGCGAACTGATCTATCCCAACCTCATGCTCAGCGTGTCGTGCGATCATGCCGCCGCCTTCGTGCTCTGGCCTCTGGCGGCAGACCGCACGCTGATCGAATGCCGCTTCCTGTTCCACCCGGACGAAGTGGCCAAGGCGGATTTCGATCCATCAGACGCAGTCGACTTCTGGGATCTCGTCAACCGGCAGGACTGGGCCGTATGCGAGCGAGTGCAGTCCGGCATTGCCGCGCGCGTGCACGCCCACGGCTACTACGCGCCGATCGAGGACCTCAGCCTCGATATCCGCCGCTATATCGAACGCTGCGGCGAACCCTGAACGCGTGGCTGCCGACGACGCATTCGATCCGACGGAATCCATTCGATTCTGGAGGTTGTCGTCATTTGACCCGACTCATGGCCCCGTGCCAGACACAGCTCCATGATGGCGGGCGGGTTAGACTGTGTGACTGCCCCAGCGCCTTCTCCCGGCAGTGTAACCTCGGCAAATGCGCCCCAAAAGGACGCCTGCGATCGCGCCCCAGCGATCTCACGGTCCATCGGCACCACAACCCGCTCGATCACGCTGACCCCAACCGAACTGATCCTCCTCGCCGATCAGGAACGCGATGCGGGACATTTCGAGGCAGCCGAGGCAGCCTACCGGGCGGTCGCCACCAATCCTGACATCGACATCCGCTGCGAAGCGCGCTTCCGGCTCGGCCTCATGGTCGCTGACCGCCTGCACCGCTACCGTGATGCCGCAATCGAATTCCGCGCCGTGCTCGACGAGCGGCCGAACGCCGCGCGCGTCCGGCTGGAACTGGCGCGGATGGATGCCGCGCTGGGCAATCTTGGCGCGGCAGAGCGAGAGCTGCGCAGCGCGCAGGCCAGCGGCCTTCCCGCCGACGTAGAGCGCTTCGTCCGCTTCTATGCCGGCGCGCTCGATGCGCGCAAAGCCTTCGGCGGATCGCTCGAACTGGCGCTTTCGCCTGACAACAACATCAACCGCGCCACGCGCACGAGCACCTTGGGCACGGTCATCGGCAACTTCACGCTCGATCAGAATGCGCGGGCAAAGTCGGGCCTTGGCCTCGCAGTGCGCGGTCAGCTCTATGCCCGCACATCCATCAACGCGCATGCCCGGCTGCTTGCGCGCCTGTCATCGAGCGCCGATCTCTATCGCCAGTCGCAGTTCGACGACACCCAGGTTGCACTGCAGGTAGGCCCCGAAATCGCCTCGGGGCAGGACCGCATCAACCTCGCCGCCGGAGCAGGCCTGCGCTGGTACGGACAGCAGCCCTACAGCCTGACCTATGGCCTGTCCGGCAACTGGCAGCATCCGCTGAACACCCGGACATCGCTGCGCGTCGATGGCGGGATCACCCGGGTCGACAATCGCCGCAACGATTTGCAGGACGGTGCCGAACTCTCGCTCGCGGTCGGGATAGACCGCGCCTTTTCCGCGCGATCCGGCGGCGGCTTGCAGCTTTCAGGCCTTCGCGTCTGGGCACGCGATCCCGGCTATGCGAGCGTGGAAGGCGGCTTCAACGCCTATGCTTACCGCGAGATCGGCAAGGCAACGATTGTCATCAGCGCCGGATACAGACGGCTCGAAGCGGACGCGAGGTTGTTCTTGTTTCCGCGGCGCCGGGTCGACGACCGCTTCACGGGCACGGCCAGCGTCACCTGGCGCACGCTGCAATTTCACGGGTTCGCGCCCTTCACGCGTCTGCGCGCCGAACACAATCGATCGACTGTCGGCCTCTACGGCTATCGCCGTCTGGCCGGTGAACTGGGCATAACCTCTGCGTTCTGAAGGGCGCACAAGGAAAGGGAACGCAAGTGGCAGCATTTACCCACTCAGGCCGATGTGTGGCGGCTCTCGGCCTTGCGGCGCTCGTGACCGGATGTGGCGGCGGAGGGGAAGTCGCCAGCACGCCGACACCCCCGCCCCCGGCCACCGTTGCCGATGCGCCGCCGCCGCCAACGACCCCGGTCAACGCAAGCTTCGCAGCACCGCTCAAGAGCGAAACGTTCAACAACCTCTCCGCCCGCATGACCGGGACGGAAACCGCGAGCGGTCCGAAGAATGCCACGGCAAAACTTGAAGGCACCGCTTCGAAGATCACCTTCGACGCCGCCACCAACACCTACCAGTTCACCAGCGTCGGCCCCGCGCCCAACGGCACATCGCCGGAACAGATGAACCTCGTCACCACCGATACCGACTTCTGCTACACGACGCCCTGCATCGTTTCGGGAAATGCCGTAGGGTCGATCCTGCGCCGCGGCGTGCAAGGGTCAAACTCGCTCGGCTTCCTCTACACCTATGTCAGCTTCGCGAACTGGCACAACGAAGTCGCCTCCGGCAGCGACACCATGCGCACGATGAACGTCGCGGTGTTCGGCGCCACGACTCCGGCCAGCGCCATCCCGAAGACCGGCACGGCATCCTACCAGCTGGACATCAACGGCTACCAGATCACCGGTCCGCTCGGCACGACCGGTTCGCATGCGATCCTCCCGACTTATGTCGGCACAGGCTCGGCGAACTTCGACTTTGGCGGCGGCACCTACAGCATGACCGGCAGCGTGCCCGGTGTGGTGAACTACGGCGCATCGGAAACCTTTACGTCATCGGGAAAGCTGACCTCGGGCGCGAACGGCTTTGCCGGCACATTCGGCTTCAACGACTCAGCAGCTTTCGGCGGCACGCTCAACGGCTGGTTCTTCGGACCCGCCGCGCAGGAACTCGGCGCGGTATTCGCCGGCAGCGCACCGGATGGCCGCACGACGGTAGGGACAATCGTCGGCCACCATTAAGCGGCGGCTGCAAGCCCTTGCGGGAAAGCAAGGCCGCGCTGCTGGCGCGGCAGGCCCTGTTCGTGGCAGAGGGACGGGCATGAGTTCCGCACACGATCGCCTCAGGCCGCTCGCCGATCCGCAGCACCTTCCAGCGCTGCGGGGCGAATACCTTCTCCGCCAGCCCGCCCTCGGCCTCGGCCCGCTTGATCCGCCCCCGCGCATTCTGCTGCTCTACGGCTCCTTGCGCGAACGCTCGTACTCGCGCCTCGTCGTCGAGGAATCCGCACGGCTGCTGCAGCTGTTCGGCTGCGAGACCCGGATCTTCGATCCCTCCGACCTGCCGCTGCCCGATCAGGTCGCGGGCGACGACCACCCAGCTGTCCATGAACTGCGCGAGCATTCGCTGTGGTCCGAAGGACAGGTCTGGTGCAGCCCGGAGCGGCACGGGCAGATCACCGGGATCATGAAGACGCAGATCGACCACCTCCCCCTCGCCTACAAGGGCCTGCGCCCCACGCAGGGCCGCACGCTGGCGGTCATGCAAGTCAGCGCCGGTTCGCAGTCGTTCAACTCGGTGAACACCCTGCGTGTGCTCGGCCGCTGGATGCGCATGTTCACCATCCCCAACCAGTCGAGCGTCGCGAAGGCCTACGAGGAATTCGATGAAGCAGGCCGCATGAAGCCCTCGTCCTACTACGACCGCATCGTTGACGTGGTGGAGGAACTGGTGCGCTTCACCGTCCTGCTGCGCCCCCACGCGGCCCAGCTGGTCGACCGCTATTCGGAGCGGATCGAGACCGACCGCAAAGTCGGCGCGGCCGAGGACATTCTGAGGTCCATCTAGCGCCCTTCGCTGTTCAAGCCGCCGTCCGTTTGGCACCGGACCGATGGACAAGCCGCCAGTGGCAGGTGGCGCGATTTGTTGGTTCATGATAAATCGATAATCGGGAATGGGGATCATCAGGTCAAAACATGCCACAGCTGCGCGGGCCTCTAAGCATTTACGCCGACAGTAATGATCGGGAGCTCGATACAAACCAAACCGATCAGGAAGGCGGTATTGTCGGGCTCAACTGGGCGATGGAAGTCTATGCCCGTTCCACTGAATTTCTTCTCACGGCCACGTCTGTAACAGAGATTGCCGATCATGTTTGCGAGGAGATTGTTCGGCACGAAGGCTGTGCTTTGGCGTTAGTTGGATTGCTGGATCCATCTTCGGAAGAGATCAAGATCATCCGGGCTGCCGGCGCTGCCAAAGGCTATGCCGATGGCCTCACCCTCAGCATGAATGAAAATGCCCCAGGCGGACAGGGACCGACCGGAACTGCGATGCGCAAAGGGCGGATTGAGGTCGTCGAAGATACATTGACCAACGCGCTCTATGCCAACTGGCGTGAGCGCGCGCAGAAATATGGCATTCGATCCTCAATCTCCGTGCCGATCATGGCCGATGGAGACGTGTCAGGCATCCTGATCGTTTACGCCGTAAAGCCGCGGGCTTTCTCGGAACTGGATATCAACATTTTCATCGATCTTGCCCGCAAGATCAAGATATCCATCGATATTTTCAGAAAAAATGACACGATCATCAACCAACTCAACATGATGGCGCGGCAGTATCGCCAGTTTGAGAGCATAATGTCCTCCACATCGGAGGGGTTTATTACCGCCGACCTTTCTGGAAATATTGTCAACGTCAACAACGCGTATTGCCATGATCTCGGCTACGACAAGTCCGAGCTCATCGGCCAGAACATGGCCTTCTTGAGCGAAACCTTCACCAAAAGCCAATTTTCCAAAGATGTCCGATACATCAAGAAATTCGGCTCGCTTTCGTTCACCACCGTCAATCGGCACAAGAACGGGACACTGGTGCCGTTCCGCGTGAACGCCACTTACGACGACAGCCTCGACGAGCGCATTTTCGCGTTCTTTCACAACATCTCCGACATCGCCGAGGTCAGCCGGGAGCTTGAAGATCTGCGCAAATCCCATCGGGAACAGGAGCGCCAGGTCAGCGAAACGCGGCAATTGCTGATCAGCGTCAGCGAAGAAACGCTGCGGCAGATCGGGCGCGATCTCCATGATGACATCGGGCAGATCCTGACCGGAGGCGCGATGCTCGCGGCAGACCTGAGCAAGTCGATCTCCAACTGCTGCGCGGGCGCGGTCGGCAATCGGGCGGAAGTTCTGACCGGCATGCTCAGTCAGGCGACGCATCGCCTGCGAGCGATCACCCACGGGCTATATCCGGTGGCAATCGATGCAGCAGGTTTGTTCGGATCGATCCAGTCGCTGACCGCCGGTATGCGCACACTCACCGGAAGCGAGATCAGTGTCGATTGCCGCGGCCCCGAACCCACGCTGGACGAGGAGACGCTCCTCCACATCTACCGGATCGTTCAGGAAGCCACGGCAAACGCCATCAAGCACAGCCAGGGCTCCGTGATCGACATCTCCCTCCATTGCGACAAGGCGGCCCTCCGCCTGACGGTTGCCGACAATGGCCGCGGCATCGTCCGCTCGCATCGCAGAAGGCTGCGACAAGGCATCGGCATGGTGACCATGAAGGCGCGTGCCAGCGCCATCGGCGGAAAACTAAGCGTCACATCCCCGCGATCCGGCGGCGTGCGGGTCAGACTTCAGATGCCATTGAAGGCGTAGGAGCAGCACTTGATCAATTCCAACCGTCGCAAAGTACTGCTCGTCGACGACCATGCCGTTGTCCGCGCCGGCCTCAAGGCCATCATCGACGGCGCCCCCGATCTTTCCGTTTGCGGCGAAGGCGAAGACGAAGCGCAGGCGCTCGCTTTGCTGCGCGACTTGTCGGTAGACGTTGCTGTGGTCGATCTGATGCTGGGCAAGAACTCGGCGCTGGCCTCGATCAAGCGCTTCTTGCAGTACCGGCCCGAACTGCGCATCCTCATGTTTTCGATGCACGATGAGGAAGTCTATGCAACGCGGGCCCTGCAGGCCGGCGCGCATGGCTACCTCATGAAGGGAGCTGATAGCGAAAGCCTGATCGCGGCGATCCGGACAGTCGCTGCCGGGCACATCTACCTCAGCCCCCGCGTTCAGAGCGAAATCCTGTCCAACATGGCTGCCGGCCATCCGGTTTCCGCTGCCGGCAACGTCAATGTGCTCACGCAGGCCGAACTAGCCATTCTGCAGATGCTCGGCTCCGGACAGAGCGTGAAAGAAATCAGCACGGCACTGGGGCGCAGCCTCAAGACGATCGCAACCCATCGGAACAACATCCGCCTCAAGCTTGAATTGCCCTCGAGCGCCGCCCTCGTCCATTTTGCGACCCGCTGGGTGCAGGCCAACGAAATCAGTTGATTGACCTGCAGAAAGCAACTAAGCATTTGTCGTAATTCAGCTTTTTTGCGCTCGGTCTAAGTCGATGACTTAGGCTTCAATAAGCCAAGTGCCTACCCTTGAATGAGATGTAGGCGGAGTGCTGATCAGCCGTCGGGGGCCTAAATCCCCGGCATGAACATCGCCCTCACTACTTCCGGACCTGCTGCGGTCGCCGATGCCGCGCAGCACTTTGCCCCACGCGCGAAGACCGGACAGATCGGATGCGGCGCTGACGCCTACGTCGACGGCAGGTCCGAGGTGCGCACAAGCGCAGCGATTGCGGCGACGGTGCGGACTGACCTCGGCGAAAATCGGGGCTGCATCCGCAATCTCTCGCCGCGCGGCCTCATGCTATCGATGGAAAACCCGCCGAAGCGCGGCGACTTCGTGGATATCATCACCGGCCGCCACGCGCTGATCGGGCAGGTCAAATGGGGCAACGACAGCCGCGCCGGCATTCGCCTGAGCGAAGCCGTGGATGTCGGCTCCGTGATGCTCGGAAGCGCAGGTTCGTTCGCGGCAAAGCCCCGGCCGGTTCGCAAGACGATGTCCGCGCCCGTGGCTGTCCATAGCCCCCGGGACAGCCACATCATCGCCCGCCAGATGCAATTCGCCGCCGTCATCGCTTTCGGTGCGTTTGCCGCCCTGATGATCTCCCTCTGCGTCAACGACTTCCTTGTCGATGTGATCACCCAGGTCAGGACAGGACTACCCGGATGAGCACGCCTCTCACCGCCCCCACAGTGTTCACGCCGAGTTCCCGTCTGGAGTTTCCCATGCTTGAAGGCGTTTCCCGTCCCATGGCCGTCATTGGTCCGCTTGGCGAAAGTTTGACGCTGGAATCGCTCCCGCCCCGGGGCTTCAATCGCTGGACTCCGCGGCGCAAGGCCGAAGTGATTGCTGCGGTGAGCGGCGGCCTGCTGCGGGTGGATGAGGCCCGCGCGCGCTATAACCTCACCCCTGAGGAATTTGCGGGATGGCAGCGCGCGGTTGATCTCTCCGGCATGCCGGGCCTGCGCATAACGCACGCGCAGCACTACAAGAAACTGCATGAAAAAGTTCAGAAAAACGCCGCCGCCTGACCCGGCGGCGGATCTCACGCATCCCGTTCAAACCGACAACCAGTTCACGATCCGAACGGCCTGAAGCAGGGCCGGGGTTGGTCCGTCATTCCCGCAAGGCGTAGCAGTGTCATGTCAAGTCGATCCAACCGAACTCTCGCCCTGCAGTGCAGCGGCGGCCCCGAGCTTTCGATCAGCCCGGTGGACGGCGCGCACGCAGTCTCCGTGCGCTACCTGACAGTGCGCGATGAAGGGTCGGATAGCCGCGAAGCGTTTGTCAGGGCGGTGTTTGGCGATCTGGCGTGCTTTCCCTTTTTCGACGAAGGCACTTTCCCGCTGTCACGCGCCGAGACGGACTATGACATCCTGATCCTCGACGCAGCCGATCCTGCGCGCATGGCCCGCTATCTGCGGATCAATCGCGCGATGCTTCGCAATGTCGCCATGTTTGCGATCATGCAGGACAGTTCGCCGCCCCGCCGCGCCCGGATGCTTGTGGCAGGCTGCGACGACGTGTTCGATTGCGCCCGGATCAGCAAGGAGGAAGCTGCGCTGCGTGTCGATGCCGTCATGCGCCGCTACAAGGCCCGCGAGGCAACGAGGCAGGAAGGAAGGCGCTTTGCGGCAGATGTGGCGCATATCGCGGCTCCGCACTTGCTCACCCCGCGGGAGTGTGCCTTGCTGAAAGCGCTCACGACGCAGTCCGGCAAGGCGATTTCCGCGCAGCAATTGTGCCGATTTGTCGCACCCCAAGATCCAGCGCCATTCAAGCGCTCGCTCAAGTTTGCAATCTCCAGGCTTCGCGGCAAACTCTATCCGCACTGGCGCATAAAGTGCGTTGCCGACACCGGCTACGCCCTCGTTCGTGTCGATGTCGGGCTCCCCGAAGTGACTGTGGCTGCTGAAGTCGGCAGTCAAGGGCCGTCAAGGCAGCCGCGCGATCAGCAGGAAGCATTCAAGAGCGTCCGTTCCGCCGCCTGAGACCGCCTCCCAACCACGCACGGCGATGGCCCCGTTTTCACGGCACCTGCACGCCGCCCAGGCATCGCATAAGAAAAAGTGTGGCCCTATGGCGAGCAGGCCGAGAAATCTCGGGTCGGTCTGGCAATGTCAGGGGCACTTGGCGGAGAGGCATTGAAGCCAAAATTCAACCTAAAACATTGATTTATAAATATTTAAAAAACGGATTTTGAAGCCTACCCCACACCTGCCCCCACACTTTGAAGTGGATCGGATAAGACATACTGCGGGGCCCTTCACATGGGCCCCGCAGCGCATTGCTATCTCGCTTGGTTTTGCGCGCCAACGGACATGGCCCTGTCGTATCGAGCAGGGAAATGGGGAAGGTCACAGTCCGTCCCCACGCTGTCCTGACCGTTACATCGTGCGCCGGATCGAACTCCATGAAGCGGTAGCCGGCACCGTAGACGTGCATCCACGCAAGGTAGACTTCGTGGTCGGACATGCCATCCGAGACGGTCCACCAGGTCATCCAGCCCATGACGATCAGGGGGATGATCAGCGGGCCCTTGAGGCCCGCTGCGAACATGAAGCCGAAGTGCTCTATGAGCTGGCTGCCGCGGGTGAAATTGCCGAGGTCACGCTTCATGGCTGCCTCCCTCGTCGGTCGTTTCAGCGACACCGGCGGCGCGGCAACGGACAGCGAAAGCGGTATGCGCACGCTCGCGCAAGGCATGATCGCTGTGGCCCGCGAGCAGGCCATCTACCCCCACCATAGCAAAGAGCGACTGGCGGTAGAGCCGCAGCATGACGCTGCGATCACTCGCGACCGAGAGGTCGTTATCGCAGGCGCGGACGATGAGTGTGCGCAGCCATTCGCTGAGCTCGAGCCCGTTGGCAGAAGCTGCTGCGCGGTCACAGGTAGCAAGCTCGTAAGAGACGTAAGCTTGGAGACATCTGGGACGTGACATTCGACAGATTCCTTCAAGTGAAGGAGCCTGGTCACTCTGCGAAAGTGTTGGGCAGATTACGTCGGTATCTGGGGCATGTTAAGAACATTGAGATCAAGGAACTACGCGGGCTTTGCCTCCCCGCACCGTAGACTGACGTGCTAAGCGGCCCTGTAGGTCAAAGTGACGGGAAAGCGACAAAGGGATGGAAATTACAAATTTTGATCTCTTTTCCGGATACTTACCAACTGCGACAAGTCGCGTACGGTGTGCCTACTTCACCCCCTTCAAACAGCATGGTCCGGGGTCCTTGTGCCCACCATCAATCAGAGCATGAGGCACCTGACCGGAGGAGCCTCTGGCTGCCCTGAGGCGCAGGGCCGAGCCCTCCCATTTGGAGACCTCAGGTCCTTCAGAAACGTCAGCGCGGGGGTTCGCTTCCCCCGCGCTGCCGATTGCAAACCAGGCACAAATAAGGCCCCGGCAGATCGCTCTGCCGGGGCCTTATTCGAGAGGGATGGGCCGCATCGTCCGCCGTCAGGAAGCGGGCAATGACGTTGGTATCAATCCCGCGCGCGCTGCGCTGCCTCCGCCGCTAGCGCCGCGTTCATGTCGTCGATCGACAGCGCCGGGCCCGCATGCCGCATCGATCCGAGTAGGGCATCGACGCCGGTTGACCCAAACATCGGCGTCGACTTGAGGAGCACGCCGTCCGGCGTATTCTCCACGATGAGGCGTGTCCCGGGCACCCAATGAAGCTGGTCCCGAACGGCCTTGGGCAGAATGACCTGACCGTGCGTTGAGATGACAGTCGTCAGCCGGTCGTGAGCGCCCACGGCGTTTTCTCCTGATGTAAGACAAAGGTTAGATGGAACTGCGCAAGCCTTCGGGCAAGTGCGCAATGCCGACGCTCGGAAGGGCGCTGGCGCACCTCAGTACCTGACATGATTTGATGCCCCTGCGGTCTCCGAGGACCAGGCACCTTTCCCATAGCCTTCAGGGCCTGATCCAGCGGCTGGCTTGGCCGAATGGCGCGGCCGCTTTTTCGCACTCGCCTGCGCCGCACGGCGATAAGCAGAGGGAGTTTGGCCGGTGAGTCTGGCAAACCCACGCACGAAAGCGCTATGCTCTGAATAACCCAGCATCAAGGCGATCTCGCTGAGGCTTATCTGTGTGTCAGCCAGAGCCTTTCGGGCGACCCGCAGCACGATTTCATCCTTGAGCGCCAGGAAGGACGTGCCGCTTTCCTGAAGACGGGCATAGAACGCCGTCCGGGACAGATTGAGCTGGTGAGCGACATAATCAGCCGTCAGGCGGCGCGAATGCAGCTCGTTGACGATTACGATGCGGGCCCGGCTGACCACATCCGGATTGCTGGCCAGCTCGTCCAGCGCACGGTCGGCCTGATCCTGAAGGATGGCGAGCAGCCGCGTGTCCGACTGGTGGATGCGCACATCGAGCAAGGCATTGGAAAACTCAATGGAATTGCGGGGCTGACCAAACAGGACGTCCGGGCCAAAGAAGTCGGTAAACTCGTCGATCCGCTCCGGCATGGCCTGAACAAAGCACACCCGATCCGGTCGCCATGTGGGGCCAAGGATGGCGCGCAGAAACGTCGTCAGCGTCGCGAGTGTATGCTCGACGTCATGCCGCGTTTCCTGCCGGGTCTGCGCGCCGATCTCATAGAACAGCGAGCTCGTTTCCCGCCGCTCCTCGAAGGTGAGCGAGATGTCCGGCGCGATCAGCCGGATATAGCGCGACAGGATATGGCAATACTGGCGAATGCCGTTGGCGTTGCGGAGCAGATAGCCGAACATGCCGAACTGCTCCGGCACCATGCGTGCGCCGATGTGCAGGCCGATAAAGGGATCATCGAGCCTGATGGAGGCCCAGTTGAGCAATTCGAGGTATTCTTCGAAGCTGATCACCGTCGCGCGTTCATCGGGCCGGATCGCCGCCAGAGCCGGAAACGACCGGAGTTCGGACAGGGCGATGCCCATCCCGGTCAAGGCTTCGATGATCCAGTCGACGTTGATCGTCTCAAGCCAGCGGGCACCGCGCATTCAGACCCATCCCGACTTCGCGAAAGCTGGACAAAATATCAATTCTTCCGGACAAATTGTCAAGTTTTGCCGATCTTCGCGCGGTACAAATCGGTCGGCACAAGGGCAACGCGACCGCAGGCAGATCAGATCCGCCCTTGCGGCCGAACGGAAAGAGAGAGTGAGGGCTATGAAGATTCTGGCATTGGGTGGCGCTGGTCAGGAAGGCGCCCGCGCCGTCAAAGATCTGGCAGGCTCGCCGCAAGTGGAGGCCGTGGTGATCGGCGATCTCAACCTGGCGGCGGCCGAGAGCCTGAAGGACAGCATCGGCAGCCCCAAGATCTCGTGCGTCGAGGTGGATGCCACCAACCATGACCAGCTCGTGTCCGTGCTCAAGGACATCGACGTGGTGCTGACCTTTGTCGGGCCCTATTTCCGTTTCGGTGTGCCAATCCTCAAGGCCGCGATTGCCGCCGGATGCAACTATGTCGACATCTGCGACGATACCGAGCCGACGCTTGAAATGCTGGACCTTTGTGCCGAGGCCGAAGCGGCAGGGATCACCGCCGTGGTCGGCGCGGGCGTCAGCCCGGGCGTGATGAACGTCAACGTGCGCGATGCCGCGAACAAGCTCGACACGATGCACGAAGTTCAGTTCCGCTGGAACGTGCCCGTCACCGACATCGAAGGTGATATCTCGCAGTCTGCGGCGCTGGAGCACGGCCTCCACATGATCAACGGCGACGTTCTGCAGTTCATCGACGGCGCGCACATCCGGGTCGAGGCCATGACGGGTTCGGAGAAGGTCGAGTACACCGCGCTCGGCACGTGGGAAGCCTATTTCCTTGGGCACCCCGAGCCGGTCACCGTGCCGCGCTATTTCCCCGAACTGCGCACCGTGACCCAGAAGGGCGGCGTCGCCGGTCTCGACGATTTCCTGCGCGCGATGCGCCTGGTGGGCCTGACCGGAGAAGTTCCGATCAATGTCCGCGGCCAGACAGTGAGGCCCACCGACATGGGCATGGCCCTGCTCGGCCTTCTGCCTGAACCGACCGAAGAGGAACTGAAGGACCTGCCCCCGCCGGTCTCCGAATTCCTCACCTTCGTGCTGGGGAAAAAAAACGGGAAGCCGGCCAAGATCAGCTACGGCGTTGCCGGTGCGATGGGGCCGCTCACCGGCACCCCCGCATCGATCATCACCCAGATGATCGGTTCAGGCCAGATCAGCAAACCCGGCGTATTCGCACCCGAAGGCATTGTCGATCCGGACGTGTTCTACGCCGAGCTGGCGAAGCGCGGCATCACCGTGACCATCCGCGAGGACGTGCTGGGCTGAACCGCAGAGGCCCGGCCTAGCCCGATGCGGCGAGGCCGGGTCACGCGCGGCGCTGCCTGGCAATGGGCCGAGCCAAAAAATATACTACCCGTAAGTTACTTGTTGTATCTTTCTTTATCTCACGGCTAACCTTGCGTCCAGACTGGGAATGACGCGCATCCACGCGCACATTCGGGCCCCAAGGAGACCGACGCCGTGCAAATCACGACATCCCGCCGCAAGCCTGCGGTCGCCTTCATCATCGTGCTGGCCTTCATTGATGTAATGGCAATGGGTCTGGTCATCCCGGTCCTGCCCACGCTGGTTGAAAGCCTTGTGGGAACCCCCGCCGCCGCCGGCTTCTGGACAGGCCTGCTGGTGGCGCTGTGGGGCGCGATGCAGTTCGCCTTTGCGCCGCTGATCGGCGCAATCTCGGACAGGTTTGGCAGACGGCCGGTGCTGCTGATCTCGGCCGCCGGCGTGTCTGCCGACTGGGTGGTCATGGCGCTGGCGCCTGATCTGGCATGGCTCGTCATCGGGCGCATGCTGGGCGGCATCACCTCATCCAGCTTCACGGCCATCTATGCCTATATGGCCGATATCACAGCGCCCGAGGAACGATCGAGCGCGTTTGGCCTCGTGGGCGCGGCCTGGGCGGCAGGCTTTGTCATCGGCCCGGCATTGGGCGGTACGCTCGCCGTCTGGGGGCCGCGTGCGCCTTTCTGGGTCGCGGCGGCGCTGGCCGGGATGTCCTTCCTCTACGGCTGCTTCGTCCTGCCGGAATCGCTGCCGGAAGACCGCCGCATGGAATTCTCGTGGAGCCGCGCCAATCCGCTCGGCGCGCTGCGGCTGCTGCGCTCGCACCGCGAACTGGTCGATCTCTCGGCGGTCAATTTTCTGCTCTACTTCGGGTACCACGTCTTCTCGGCCGTCTATGTGCTCTATGCCCAGCACCGGTTTGGCTACAGCATGATCCAGGTCGGGCTGCTGATGGCCGCGATGGGTGCGCTCGATCTGGTCATGCAGGGCTATGTCATCGGCAAGGTCGTCGGCAAACTGGGCGACCGGATGACCCTCGTAGTTGGCCTCGTCGCCGGCGCCGCAGGCTTTGTCGCCATTGCAGCAGCATCAAACGCGTGGTGGTTTGCCGTCGCGCTCCTCCCCAATGCCTTGTGGGCGCTGGCCATTCCCACGCTGCAATCGCTGATGAGCGCCCGCGTTTCCGAACGCGAGCAGGGCCAGTTGCAAGGCGCCATCACGAGCCTTGGCAGCGTGGCGGGCATCGTTTCGCCGCTGTTCTTCGGCTGGCTCTACGGCGTCACGAGCACCGCGCTGCCATCGCTGAGCTTTCTGGTGGCAGGGGCCGTGTTCGCCGTGGCGGCCGCAATCGCGATGCGCTCCGTGCGGGCAGCAGCGCCTGCCTGACGCCTGCCCGCATCCGACCTGAAATCAGGCTCTGCGCGATATGCAATAGAAGCGCGAGATGAGCAGGCTGAGCGCCACGACGCCCAGCGAATCGCATGCGATCTGCTTGATCGCCAGCGAAGGCTGGATCGGCAAAACGACGTAATTAATGAGGTACATGAAACTCGTGAACGTGAGCGCGACCGCCACGCCGAAGCCGACAATCAGGCGCAGCGGGGCGCCCTCGCCTACTGCCCGCTGATAGAACCAGACGAGGCCGAAGCTGTTGAGCAGATAGGCGCCAAGCAGCGGCTGCCATTGGTCGTACTGAGTCGCGAGGGGACGGTAAGCCGCGGCATTCGCCGTATAATCTGCGGCCAGAAGCCCGCCGTGGATGGCAAAGGACAGAACCAGGGCAGCAACCGCCGTCGCTGAGCCTGCAAGCCAGAAGCGCGGGCCAAATTCGGGCTTTGTGAGCCCATTTACGGGTTGGCCCAGTGTCGTGCTCATGTGGATCTCCTGCTCAGACGCGAAGCCGCAGATGAGGCTAACTCGCATGGCCTAGCGAGAAACTTTCTAATGGTAAGTTTTGTCAGGTCAAGCATCCCATGACAGGTTGGCTGAGTCTGGCGGACCCCCGGAAACCCTAGGACAACCTGCACAATTTCCTTGCCAAGCTGATTACTACAGGTAACTTACCGTTCGGCGCTAACCTCGGTTGGCTATCTGCAGTTGCAGCGACGGACCGCATCCTGCGGGTCTGAGCAGCAACAGCATCCGCTGCCGTGCCCGGTTGTGCCGATGCAGCCGCTACAAGCCCCGTCGCCAGCGTGCAGCGGGGCGAAGACGTGGATGAGTGAAGGAAGGTTCGAATGAATTCCGTTGCGGACGCGGCCAGGAAGCAAGGCCTATCGAAGCTGATTGCAGCGATCCTGATCGGTACGGTTGCGACCCTGGTCAACAACACCTTGCCCGCTTTCCTCGAAGTCGTCGCGCGCACCCGGGCCTTGAGCGACAGCCAGGCCGGGCTCATCACGGCAGCTGATCAGCTCGGCTTCGCGATCGGCGTCATCGGCTGCGCGGAAACGCTCGCGCGGCTCAAGCGCCAGAACTGGCGCTTGACGGTCCTGATCGGCTCGCTGGTCCTGATCGCTGCGAACCTCGTTTCGATCTTCACGGTGGCGTTCGTTCCCTTCTTCGCGGTCCGCATGCTCGCCGGGCTCGGTGCCGGCATCGCGATCACGGTCGTCTATGGCGTCCTGGCCGAAGGCGACAGCGCGCGTTCGATGGGCTGGTTCAATTTCGTCGGCATCGGCTTTGCCTGGCTCGCCATTCCGATGCTGGCGCCGCTGACCGCGCGGTTCGGTCTTGGCGGTCTGTTTGTGATCATCGCCGGGCTTGCAGCGCTCGGCATGCTGGCCATTCCATCGCTGCCGCGCATGTCCATCCGCGAGGCCGAGGCTGAAGCGCATCACCAGATGGCGCAGGAAAAGGTCACGCTGCTGGGCTGGCTGATGCTGGCCTCGATCTTCGTGTTCTTCACCGGCACCGGCGCGGTCTATGCCTATATGGAGCCGATAATGATGGCGCGCGGTTCAACCGCTGCCGCCGCCGACGGCAATGTCGCCAACCTGATTCTGTGCAGCTTGCTGGCCTCGGCACTCGCCGCCCTGATCGGATCGCGCTTCGGCTATATCCGCCCCTTGCTGATCGGCTATGGCGGCGTGCTGGTCGCCATCCTGCTGCTGATCCTGTCCCCTTCCCTCCCCGTTTTCATCGCCGCAACGATCATCTTCGGCTTCGCGATGAACTTCATCATCCCCTACCAGTTCGAAGCCATGGTGGTGATCGATGGCACCAGCACGGGCGCGGCCTGGGTCAATGCCAGCACCTTGCTCGGGCTCGCCGCCGGCCCCGCGATCGCCGGTCCGCTGATCACCCCTAGTTTTGCTCCCATCGTGCTCCTGGGCTTCACGCTGGGCGCAGTGTCGCTGGCGACCACCTTGCTCGCCATGCGCTATCACCGCCTCGAAGGGACCCGCTATACCGTCGAGCGCGTGCAGTTCGGGGTCGAACCGGCCAAGCTGCTCGAGATCGTGCGGCGCAACGGCTGTGTGGTGATCGAGGGCGTCCTCAGCTCCGCACAGGTCGAAGCGGTCAATCGCGAACTCGACGAAGCTTTTGCCAAGGAAAAAATGGCTGGCGACTGGGTGCCGGAAGACGACCCGTTCCGCGGCTTCCTGGGCAGCAAGACCAAGCGCGTGATGCATTGTGTCGAAAAGAGTCGGACCTACTGCGACGCCGTGCTCGGCAGCCCGATGATCTACGAATACGCCAAGGCCGTGCTCAGCGATGCGGGGCCCGACGTGGCGATCATGGCAACACAGGGCATGGGCCTGATGCCGGGACAGCCGGCACAGGAACTGCACCGCGACCAACAGTATCCGTTCCTCGAGCGGATGGGCGCAGACCAGCCTTGCGTGCTGTGCAACATGATGCTGGCGCTGGTCGACTTTACCGACGAGATCGGCGCGACGCGGGTGATCCCGGGCAGCCACAGGTGGAAGGCCTGGTATCGCCAGCCGACAATGGAAATGACGGTGGCCGCCGAAATGAAAGCGGGCGACATCTTCTTCTTTGATGGCAAGACCATCCATGGCGGCGGCGCCAATCGCACCGCCGACCAGATGCGCCGCTCGATCGCGACCGGCTTCTGCTCGAGCCTGATCGCGTTCGGCGGACTCGAAGAGGCGCACATGTTCGCCATTCCCGTCGAACGCGTGCGCGAGATGTCGCCGCAAGTGCAGAAGATGCTCGGCTTCCGATCGTTCATTCTGGGCGACGTGACCGCCTACGGATCGTGGACCGTCGATCACAAGACCGTCGAGGAGGTTCTCGGGCTGTAAGTGTCCCCGGCAAATCAGGCGAAGGCCGCGCTCCAGCTGCGGGCCAGCACGTAGAGCGCTACCGCTAGCACAGCGACGGCGAACAGGGTGTTCAGCACGCCCCTCGCTTCTGACAACCTGCTGCCAGCCCATGCACCGACCGCGGTGCCGAGCAGGCCGCCGAGGATGAACAGGCCTGCAATCGGCCAGTCGATCAGGCCGGACAGCGCATAGCTCAGCGATGTCGTCAGCCCGAAGGCTGTCACCGCGACCAGCGACGTGCCGATGGCGCGGTAGGTCGGCATTCCGGTCGAGGCCACCAGCGCCGGGACGATCAGAAAGCCGCCACCAATGCCAAAGAAGCCGGAGAGCAGGCCGGTACCGAGACCGAACAGGACAACGCGCGGGCTGTTCTGCGCGGTGCACCGCATGCCCTCTACGCCCTGATGCTTGCGAGCGCGGAACATGGCCAGAGCCACCGCGATCATCAGCAGGGCAAACAGGAACAGCAGTTTCTGTCCATCGAAGGCCTTTCCCAGAGAGGAGCCGGCCAGGGCCCCGACCACCCCTGCCCCGCCAAATATGGCGCCGCAGCGCCAGTTGACGTTGGCAGCGCGGGCGTGGGAGCGCAGCGCTAGCGCTGCATTAGCCGCAACTGCCAGCGCGCTCGTCCCGATGGCCAGATGGGGGCTGGCCACCCCCACGACATAGACCATGAGCGGCACCGCCAGAATCGACCCGCCGCCACCGACCAGGCCCAGCGTAAAGCCGACGAGGACGCCGCTTGCCGCACCCAGCGCATCGTGGACCAGATCGAGCATCGCTGGCTACCTCTAGAAGGCGTTCAGGGGGATCTTGAGGTAGCTGATCCCATTCGCTTCCGGTTCGGGCAATCGCCCGCCGCGAACATTGATCTGAATGGCAGGCAGGATCAGGCGTGGCATGGACAAGGTCCGGTCGCGCGCCTCGCGCATGGCGACAAATGCGTCCTCGCTCACCCCGTCGTGCACATGGACATTGGCGCGGCGCTGCTCACCGATGGTGGTCTGCCACTGGTACATGTCGCGTCCGGGCGCGAGATAATCATGACAGACGAAGACCCGTGTGCAATCGGGCAGCGCCATGAGCCGCCGGATCGAGCGATAGAGCGTGCGCGCATCGCCGCCCGGAAAATCCGCGCGCGCCGTGCCGTAGTCCGGCATGAACAAGGTATCGCCGACAAAAGCCGCGTCGCCGATCACATAGGCCATGCAGGCCGGCGTGTGGCCGGGCACGTGCAGGGCCATGACCGGTATGGCGCCGAGCGCGAACACCTCGCCATCCTCCAGCAGCCGGTCGAATTGCGAGCCGTCGCGCGCAATCTGATCCGTCTCATTGAGGATTTCGGCGAAGACGTGCTGGACGCCGGTGATGGCGCGGCCGATCAGGATCAGTCCGCCGAGCACCTGCTGAACATAGGGTGCCGCTGAAAGATGATCGGCGTGGGCATGCGTTTCGAGCAGCCAGTCAACCGACAGCCCCTGCTCGCGCACATAGGCGATGACGGTGTCCGCGCTGGTGTGCGAAGTTCGCCCGGAGGCCTGATCGAAATCCAGCACGGGATCGATGATCGCCGCACGGCCGGTTTCCGGATCATGGACAACGTGGGTTGCGGTGAAGGTTTCCGGATCGAAGAAGGTGCGGACAACCGGCAGGGAGCCGCCTGCAAATGCCATGAAGACCTGTGCTTGCGCCTGAACGATCGGGTTGTCGGCCATCGATACCCACCATTATTACCATTGGTAAGTTTTGGCGGTAGACGCTCTTCAGAGCCCTTGCAAGCGTGATAGGCAGAAATCGTGCGGCGGAGCTGAGGAAGAAGGGGGCCTGGTGCGACATCGCATGATGCCGCACCAGGCTGCCTGATCCTACTTCTTGTACATCGCCGCCTTCGACATCTTCGCGGCATCGGAATTGCCGTCGATCAGGATGCCGAATTCCTGCTGGTTGTGCGCATGGCCCAGCTGGTGCAGCGCGAACTGCGCGTTCATCACCGTGGTGCGGCCAGCGGCATCCTGCGCGTTGTTCACCGCTTCCTTGGTGCAGCGTAGCGCCAGCAGCGGCTGGCGGGCAATGCGCTTGGCCATGTTGAGCGTGAACTCGGTGAGCTCCTCACGCGTGACGACGTGGTTCACCATGCCGAGGCGGTGGGCTTCCTTGGCGTCCCAGAAGTCGGAGGTGAACAGCAGTTCCTTGGCCTTGCGCACGCCCAGTTCCCACGGATGGTTGAAGAACTCGGCGCCGGCGAGGCCCATGTTCACGGTGTTGTCCATGAACTTGGCGTCTTCCGAGGCGATGATGATGTCGCACGGCCAGATCAGCATGAGGCCGCCGGCGATGCACCAGCCCTGCACTTCGGCAATGGTCGGCTTGGCGAAGTTGCGCAGGCGCTCGGCAATGCCGAGGTAGATTTCCTTCTCGATACCCATGCGGCTTTCCGCGCCCGCGCAGCCGAAGCCGCACCACGTGCCGATCGGCTCGAACGCGCTCATGTTCTCAGGCGTCGGCGGCTGGTGAAGGTCGTGCCCGGCCGAGAAGTGATCGCCCACGCCGGCAAGGATCACGACCTTGATGTTGTCGTCTTTGGCCATGTCGTTGAACGCGAGGTTCAGCTCATAAAGCAGCTCGGTGTTCTGCGCGTTGCGCTGCTTGGGACGGTTGAGCGAAACCCGCGCGACGTGGTCGGCTGGATACTCGATCAGGATGTTGGCGTACTTCTGGGTCTCGGTGGTCATGGTTTGATCCTTCGTTTCGAATGTCAGGCAATATTGGCGGCATCGCGATATTCGTCGCGCAGCTTGCGCTTGAACAATTTGCCGGTGGGCTCACGCGGCAGTTCGGCGCGGAAATCGATCTGGCGCGGCAGCTTGACGCGCGAGAGTTGCGGCGCGAGCCATTCGGACAATTCCGCGGCAAGGTCCGGCCCGGCGGCGGCCATGTCCTTGGGCTGCACGACCGCGACCACGCGCTCGCCCATCGCGGCATCAGGCGCGCCGATTACCGCAACGTCATGGACCTTGGGGTGCATGATCAGCAGGTTTTCGATTTCCTGCGGATAGATGTTCACCCCGCCCGAGATGATCATGAAGCTCTTGCGATCAGTCAGGTAGAGATACCCTTCCTCATCCAGCCAACCGATATCGCCGACCGAAGCCCACCCATGCTTGTTATAGGAATCGGCAGTTTTCTGCGGATCGTTGAGGTAGCTGAAGCGGATGAACGGATCGAAGAACACATGGCCCTCGGTGCGCGCGGGCACTTCGTTGCCCTCTTCATCGCAGATGTGCACGACGCCGATCACCGCGCGCCCGACCGAGCCGGGATGCGCCAGCCACTGCGGGCTGTCGATCATGGTGAAGCCGACGCCTTCGCTGGCCCCATAGTATTCCTTGATGATCGGCCCCCACCACGCGATCATCGCCTGCTTGACCCCCATCGGGCACGGCGCGGCAGCATGGGTCGCATTGCGGTGGCTCGAAAGGTCGTATTTCGCCTTCACCTCGTCCGGCAGATCGAGCAGGCGGACAAAGTGTGTCGGCACCCACTGGCTATCGGTGACCTTGTACTTCTCGATCAGCGCGAGCGCGTGTTCGGCATCGAAATGCTCCATCATCACCACCGTCGCACCAATGCGGTGGAACGCCGTCGACCAGCGGATCGGTGCCGCATGATACATCGGAGCCGGTGACAGATAGACCGAATCCGGGGTCGCGCCGAACATCGTGATCATGTCGCCGATCCAGTGCCGCGCATCGACAGCAGGATCCTCCGGCAGCCCCACGTTGACCGCCTTGGGCCGTCCTGTCGTACCCGACGAATAGAGCAAGTCCGTGCCGCCACGTTCGTCGGCAATCGGCGTCGAAGGCTGGGAGGCAAGTGCTGCCTCGAGGTTAGCATCACCCTCACCGCCAAGGCGGAACTGCCGCACGGCGGGAACGAGCTTTGCGGTCTCATCCAGCAGGGGAGCGAACTTCTGATGGGAAAGCAGGACTTTACACCCGCTGTCGGTCAGGATGTGCTCGATCTCGGGTCCTGTCAGACGATAGGGGACCGTCGTCATGAACGTGCCGGCGCGCTGCGCCCCCCAGGCCAGCACCAGATAGAGCGGATCGTTGTCGAGCAAGATCGCGATCTTGTCGCCGATCTGCACGCCCTCAGAGCGCAGCAACTGGGCCACCTGGTTGCTCTTCTGATCGAGCTCGCCGTAGGTGATGACTTGCCCGCTCTCGCCCATGATGATCGCAGGCTTGTCGGGGTTCACAGCGGCAAAAGCGGCGGGATGGAAGCCGTACTTCTCTTGGGCAGCGGCTTCGCCGGCCGTGGTGGTTTCAGACATCTTGTTCTCCCGTGAAAAGCAAGCGTGCGGGGCAGATTGTCGCCCCGCACAGTATCAATCCAATGGATCAGACCATTGCGAAGCCGCCGTTGACGCTGATCGTCTGGCCGGTGATCCAGCTGGCGCCTTCCGAGGCGAGGAATGCGATGATCGGCGCCACGTCAGCGGGCTGGCCGATGCGCTTGAGCGGGTAGTTCTTGACCATCTTGGGCAGAACGTCCGCCAGCCACTGCGGATCGGAATGGGCCGACTGGATCATGCCCAGCGTCACCGCGTTGCAAGTAATGTCGTTGCGGCCGAATTCCTTGGCGAGCGACTTGATCAGCGCGATGGTCGCCGCACGCGAGGCCGCCGCCATCGAGAGGTTTGCCTCACCCACCCGGCTGGAATCGCCGCCGAGCGAGATGATTCGGCCGCCCTTCCCCGCATCGACCATGTGCGGAAGCGCGGCGCGGCTGGTGTTGACCGTGCCCATCAGGCCCACGTCGATGTGGTTCTGCCACTGCTCGGTGGTGGTCTCCAGAAAGCGTGCGCGCTGCGCCACGCCGGCATTGTTCACGACAATGTCGATCGAACCGAACTCGGCCACGATATCGTCGACCATTGCCTTGGTGCTGTCGAAATCGCCGATATCCGCGCCCCAGGCCTTGGCCTTGCCGCCGGCTGCGACGATTTCTGCAACAACCTTCTCGGCCGCCTCGGCGCTCTTCGAATAGTTGACCGCAACGGCCGCACCCTCAGCAGCCAGGGTCAGCGCAATCGCGCGGCCCACATCGCGCCCAGCGCCCGTTACCAGCGCGACCTTGCCGCTCAACGAAGTGCTCATGTCATGTTCTCCTTGGAATTGGTCAGGTGGGGCCGGATCAACTGGAACAGGCGTTCGGGCGTTGCCGGCAGGGTCTGGATGCCCAGCCCCAGAGGGGCGAGCGCGTCGGAAATGGCGTTGGCGATTGCGGCGGGCGCGCCGATCGTGCCGCCCTCGCCCATGCCGCGAAAACCGCCGACATTGTTCGGCAGTTCGGCCTCGATGTGCACGATCTGCATGTCGACCACGTCGCTGGCGAGGGGGAGCAGATAGTCCGCCAAGCTGGCGGTCACGAGCTGGCCCTCGTCGTCATAGACTATCTCTTCGAGCAGCGCCGCGCCGATGCCTTGCGCCACTGCGCCGTGGACTTGCCCGTCCACGATCATCGGATTGATGATCCGGCCGCAGTCTTCCGCCACGACGTATTTGAGCAGCCGCACGCCGAAGGTCTCGCTGTCGACTTCAGCCACGCAGATATGGGTCGAGGAGCAGGCCGTGCCGAGGAACGGATCGTATGTCTCAGTGACGGTAAGGTCCTCGCGGATATCGCGCGGGATCGTGCCCATCTGCAGATAGACCGCGCGGGCCACGTCCTTGAACGACATCCCCGCGTTCGAGGTACGCGAGCGGATCCAGCCGCGCTCGGCATCCAGATCCTCGACCGGCTCGCCCATGACATGCGCGGCCATGCGCAGCACCTTGCCCTTGAGCAGGCGCGAGGCCTGCGTCGCCGCGCCCCCGGCAATCACGGCGGAGCGGCTCGCATAAGTCCCGCTCGACATGGGCACGAGCGAGCTGTCGCCCTGCAGCACGACGATATCGTCCATCGCGCAGCCAAGCTCGTCGGCGATGACTTGCGCGAGAGTGGTTTCCAGCCCCTGCCCGTGCGAGGCAATGCCGAACGAGGCCTCGACCGCGCCGGTGGAATCGATGCGGATGATCGCGGTTTCGGTGCCGGTGTTGATCGGCATCCCCGGCGCAACCGCAATGCGCGAGCCGATGCCGGTGAGCTCGGCATAGCTCGAAATGCCGATGCCGATCCAGCGCCCTTCGGCGCGGGCCTGTTCCTGCCACACGCGCAGACTGTCGTAGCCGATGGCCTCGCGGGCACCGGCCAGGCACTGCTGGAACGCGGATTGATCCCAGATGATCCCCGGCGCGGTGCGATAGGGAAACTCGCCGTCCGAGACGAGGTTGTGCCGGCGCAGTTCCGCCGGGTCCATGCCCAGTTCGCGCGCGGCCATATCGACCAGCCGCTCCATCGCGAACGTGGACGAAGGCCGCCCCACCCCGCGATAAGGCCCGGTCGGCGGCTTGGGCGTCAGCACCGCCCGCACGCGGCCATGATAGTGCTCGATCTTGTAGGGACCGGGCATGAAGCTGATCACCTGCACCGGCTCGATCCCGCCGGTCCAGGGATAGATCGAATAGGCCCCGATATCGCCGATCACATCGCAGCGCAGGCCAAGGAAAGTGCCGTCGCGCGCCACGGCGAGTTCGGCGTCGATCAGCTGGTCGAATGCCTGGCTGGAGCTGGAAAGTTCCTCCAGCCGGTCCGCCACATACTTGACCGGCCGCTCCAGCTTGCGCGCCAGCAGGCACACCAGCATTTCCTCGTGGTAGAGCGAGCCCTTGCCGCCGAAGCTGCCGCCGACATCGGGGGCGACCACGCGCATTCGGCTGCCCGGCAGATCAAGCGCATCGGACAGCGCATCGCGGATGATGCCGGGGATGTTGGACGAGGTCCACAAGGTCAGCGCGCGCCGCCGCTTGTCATACTCTGCCAGATAGCTTCGGCATTCCATCGAGGTCGCGGTCTTGCGCGTCATGCGGAATTGGCCGCGCACTACCACCGAAGCGCTGGCAATCGCATCGTCGATGTCGCCGCGCATGAACGTGCGCTCGACAATCACGTTGCTGCCCGCTTCCTCGTGCAGCAGCGGCGCATCCTCGCGAACTGCGTCAACCTGCCGGATCGCGAAGGGCAGCGGTTCGTAGTCGATCTCGATCAGGCCGAGCGCATCTTCGGCGGCGTAGCGGCTGTCTGCCACGACGGCAACCACCGGCTCGCCGACATAGCGCACCTTGCCGCGCGCCAGCGGCCAATAGGGCGTGGCATAGTAGCCCTTCATCCGCGAGGTCGGGATCGCCGGACGCACTTCGCCTTCGATATCGGTCCAGTCGTAGATGCCGATCAGGCCGGGGACGGAGGAGGTGTCCCCCACCCGGATTTCGCGGATCAGCGCATGCGGCTGGTCCGAGCGCAGGATCGCGACATGGACCATGCCATCGAGATTGATATCATCGACATATTGGCCGGTTCCGGTCAGCAGGCGCGGGTCTTCGGTCCGCTTGACGCGGGTGCCGACCAGCTTGGGCCGCATCTCAACCGAGATGTCCGCCTGGCTCATGCGTAGAAATCGGCACCCTTGCGCAGGGCCTGCCACTGCGCATCGTCATGGCCGAAAATGATCGTCGCGCCGCGCTCGCCGATCTTGCGCAGCTCGTCGATGGCCTGGACGGCCTTGTCGAGGTCCCAGCTGTTCTTGGGCGCATAGCCCTCGGTCAGATTGGCTTCGACCGCGATGGCATCGGAAGCGAGCAGGAACTCGCCGCTGTCATCGAGCGCGACCAGCGCGGCGGTCATGCCAACCGTGTGCCCCGGCACCGGCAGCAGCACGATGCGACCGTCGCCGAACACGTCGCGCTGGCCCTCGAAGGTATCGAAGCCCTGCGGCTGGTCCCAGTCCGCCGGGAGGTAGCCCTTGGAAACGCCGTCCTCGGCCTGTGCTGCCGCGACTTCGGCGGCATGGGCGATGATCGTGGCACGGCGGAAGTGTTCGTTGCAGCCGCAGTGATCGGGGTGGAGATGCGAGCAGATCACCACGTCGATATCGTCGGCGCCAAGGCCGGCGAGGCTCAGCTGATCGACGACAGTGTCTTCCGGCTGATAGATCGGCACCATGGCGCGGGCTACACCGCCCCAGCGCGCCTCGGCATCGACGGCGGCGGCCGGACTGCACCCGGTATCGAACAGCACATTGCCTTCAGGATGGCGCAGCAGCGTCGAGATCACCGGCAGTTCGAAGGTCTCTTCGCGCGCGGCACCGGGATAATAGACCCCGCGCCGCATGCGCAGACGTCCGCCCGACAGGAAGTGCATTTTCATTCGATCGGTCCTCTCTCGGCGGCCAGCTCGCGCACGGCGGCCATGATGTTCTGATATCCGGTGCAGCGACACAGATTGCCCGAGAGTGCCTCCCGGATCTCCTCGTCACTCTCGAGCGGATGGTGGCGCAGCATGTCGGTGATGGTCATGATCATGCCAGGGGTGCAGAAGCCGCACTGCAGCCCGTGGTGATCACGGAACGCGCGCTGAACCCGGCTGAGCTCTTCCTGCGTGCCCTGCGCCTCGATCGTCTCGATCTCGTGCCCGTCAGTCATCACCGCGAGGGTGAGGCAGGAGCGCGCGCTCCGCCCGTCAAGCAGCACGGTGCAGGCCCCGCAGACCCCGTGCTCGCAGCCCACGTGGGTGCCGGTGAGGTTCAGCTCGTGGCGCAGGAAATCGCTGAGCAGCAGGCGCGGCTCGACGCTGCGCGTGTGGGTGGTGCCGTTGACGGTGACGGTAATGGTGACGGGTTCGGTCATGC
This sequence comes from uncultured Novosphingobium sp., assembly GCA_964413325.1. GTDB lineage: Bacteria > Pseudomonadota > Alphaproteobacteria > Sphingomonadales > Sphingomonadaceae > Novosphingobium. The sequence goes on from CAYPRK010000001.1 coordinate 817,545, forward strand.
GGCGCGCTCCCAGGCCTCGGCGATCACGCGGGCGGCCAAAGCGCCCGCAAGATGCCGGCGGTAGTCCGCCGATGCGCTGAGATCGGACATTGGCTCGACCGCGGCGCGCAGCGCAGCCACCGCTTCGGCAATCGCGGCGGCATCAGGCACGCGGCCTTCGAGCACAGCTTCAGCAGCGGCGATCCGGCTGGCGATCTCGCCCACGCCCATCACAGCGATGCGGACATTGCGGGCGAGGCCCTCCACCCGGTCCAGCACTACAGACACCGCGGCAAGTGCATAGTCACCATGCCGCCGCGCGAACTCGGCAAAGCCCCAGCCCGCGTTGGCGGCGGGCTTGGCGATATCGATCGCGGTGACCATCTCGTCGGGTTCGAGCGCGTTGGTGAGCGATCCGGTGAGGAAATCCGCCGCCGAGACGCTGCGCTCGCCGGACGGACCGGCGATATGCACGACGCCATCGAGCAGCAGCGCCATCATCGGCATTTCCGCCGCAGGGTCGGCATGGCACACGCTGCCGCAGAACGTGCCCCGGTTGCGCACGGTGAGATGGGCGACGTTCTTCATCGCCTCGTGCAGCACGGGAATATCGCGCGCGATCACCGGGTCCGATGCGGTCATGCGGTGGCGCACGAGCGCGCCGAGGCGCAGGCGCCCGCCCAGATCCTCGATCCGGTCGAGCCCCGGAATGGCATTGATATCGAGCAGCACCGAAGGCTTCACCAGCCGGAAATTGATCATCGGCATCAGGCTCTGCCCGCCAGCGATGATCTTGCCGTCGCTGCCTGCAGCCGCGAGCGTGGCCACGGCATGGCTCACGCTTTCGGCCCGGACATAGTCGAACGGCGCGGGCTTCACGTCATGCGCCCTTGAACTGCGGCGGGCGCTTGGCGGCAAACGCGGCGCGGCCTTCGGCATAGTCTTGGCTGGTGAGCGCGCGCCAAGTCACCGCATGGGCGAGCGCCGGGTCATAGGGCTGCTCGGGCATGGCGATCATATTGAGGATCGCCTTGGAACCCGCGATCGAGAGCGGCGCGAGATGGGCAATGCCCGCAAGCCACGCCCGGGCTGCCGCGACGGGATCGGCGTGCAGTTCGTCGGCAAATCCGTTCTTCAGCGCGGCTTCGGCGTTAAACGGCTGGGCGGTATAGAAAATGCGTTTTGCCTCGGTCAGGCCAACCAGCGCCACCAACCGCGCCATGCCGCGCGGGCTGTAGACGATGGAGAGTTTGGCAGCCGGGATCGAGAACTTGGCGCTTTCCGCGACGAACCGGAAATCACTGGCCATGGCGAGATTGCAGGCACCACCATAGCAATAGCCCTCGATGGCAGCGATCACCGGGCAGCCCAGATTGGCAATGGCGTTGCAGGCCTCGTCCACCGCAACTTCGTACGTCACGCCCTGCTCGGGTGTCGCACGGGTCTGCTCGAAATCGGCAATATCCGCGCCCGAGGAGAAGCAGCCGCCCGCACCGGTCAGCACGACACCGCGCAGATCGGGGTTGGTGCCCAGCGCGACGAACAGATCGCGCAGGCCGAGCCACATCACATAGCTGATCGAATTGTACTGGCCGGGGCGGGCCAGAATCACGGTGGTGATCGCACCCTCGCGAATAACGCTCACGCCGGGAACTTCGGGAAGCGTCATGCCGTCACCTCGATTTGCAGTCGTTCCAGAAAGGCGCGCTTGGCAGTCGGCAGCGGCACCGGACGGCGCGTTTCAGCATCGACGCAGACATGCACGAAGAACCCTTCGGCAGCGGCGAGGTCCTCGCCTTCGGCAAAGACGCCGAGTTCATAGCGGATGCTGGAGGTTCCGAGTTTGGCCACGCGCAGACCGACTTCGACCGGATGCGGAAAGCCGACCGAGGCATGATAGCGGCAGCCCGTTTCCACCACGAGCGCGATGACCGGGCTGGCGACGGGATCGAGCAGCCCGGCGTTGATCAGCGTGCCGTTCACCGCCGTATCGAACAGGCTGTAATAGACCACGTTGTTGAGATGGCCGTAGACGTCGTTGTCCATCCAGCGCGTCGCGACAGGCGTGAAGCGGGCATAGTCCGAACGCTTGCCCCGCCCTGCCTTCGGCTCACCCAAGGTCCTTCTCCCGATTCGCGCATCGCAAATTTGACTGCACATTCAAACAAACGCACAACCCTAGTGACTTTCATTAATGGACTATGCTAGCAGCCGTCAATCGAATTGACTCCGGGAGGCCTGCCGAGGGCTCCCGGGCGCACGCCGAGAGTGCCGTCGGCGCGCAATGGGAAGAGGTGTCGCCGCATGAAGATCACAGCTGCCGTCCTGCGTGAAATGGGGGCCTCGCACCCTTACGCCGCCTCGCGCCCGCTGCAGATCGAGACGCTCGATCTCGCAGAACCGGGGCACGACGAGGTGCTGGTGCGGATCGCCGCTGCTGGCCTGTGCCATTCCGATCTTTCGGTGATCAACGGCAGCCGCCCGCGCCCGATGCCGATGGCGCTGGGCCATGAAGCGGCTGGTGTTGTCGTGAAAACGGGCGCCGGGGTGCGCGATCTGGTTCCCGGCGATCACGTGGTCATGGTGTTCATGCCCAGCTGCGGGCACTGCCTGCCCTGCGCCGAGGGCCGCCCTGCGCTGTGCGAGCCGGGCGCTGCCGCCAACGGACGCGGTAGCCTGCTCTCGGGCGCGATGCTGCTCGAGCGCGAGGACCAGACCCCGGTCCACCACCATCTCGGCGTCTCGGCCTTTGCCGATCACGCAGTCGTCTCGCGCCATTCGCTGGTCAAGGTCGACAAGGCAGTTCCGCTCGAAATCGCCGCGCTGTTCGGCTGCGCGGTGCTGACGGGCATGGGCGCGGTGGTCAACACGGCCGGTGTCAGCGCCGGACAAAGCGTCGTCGTCATCGGCCTTGGCGGTGTCGGTCTTGCCGCCGTGCTCGGCGCAGTGGCGAGCGGCGCGGCGCAGATCATCGCGGTCGATCTGGCCGAGGACAAGCTGGCGCTCGCCCGCGATCTGGGCGCGACCGCCACGGTGAACGCAGGCGATGCCGATGCGGTCGAACAAGTCCGTGCCCTGACCAAGGGCGGCGCAGACTTCGCGTTCGAATTCGCCGGAGTGCTGCCTGCTCTCGAAGCGGCATGGAAGATGACCCGGCGCGGCGGGACGACGATCACCGCCGGACTGCCGCCGCCAGAAGCAGCGCTCGGTGTGAACGTGGTCCAGCTGGTCGCCGAGGAACGCTCGCTCAAGGGCAGCTACATCGGCACTTGCGTGCCGGTGCGCGACATTCCGCGCTACATCGACCTTTATCAGCGCGGCCGCTTGCCGGTCGACCGGCTGATGTCCGGCACGATCCCGCTCGATGCCATCAACGAAGGCTTCGACCGTCTGCACCAAGGCAGCGTCGTGCGCCTTGTCGTCACTTTCGGCGCCTGAGGAGAGCCCGCGATGGACATGACCGGCGAACAGCGCATTCCCGCCCCGCGCGAGGCGGTGTGGCGCGCGCTCAACGATCCCGATGTGCTGCGCCGCTGCATTCCGGGCTGCCAGGAACTGACCAAGCATTCGGACACCGAAATGAGCGCCGTGGCGGTGGTCAAGGTCGGGCCGATCTCGGCGCGGTTCCAGGGCGCGGTGACACTGTCCGAACTCGATCCGCCCAATGGCTACCGCATTGTCGGTGAAGGCCAGGGCGGCGTGGCTGGCCACGCACGCGGTGGTGCACTGGTCAAGCTGGTCGACGATGGCGAGGGCACGCTCCTCACCTACGTTGTCAGCGCGCAGATCGGCGGCAAGCTCGCGCAGCTCGGCGGGCGCATGATCGATGCCACGGCCAAGTCGATGTCCGCCGCGTTCTTCCGCAAGTTCGCCGAGGAAATCGCGAGCCCAACGGTCGCAGCGCCATTGCCCGCTGCCGGTGCCGCAGCGCCGGTTGCCGCTCATGCGCCCGCTGGCGTCCCCGTCACGGTTCCCGCCTCCAGCCGGGGTAGCCAGCTCGCCTATCTGCTTGCCGGTCTGGTCATCGGCTATATTGCGCTGCGCCTTGTCGGCGCGGTTCCCGGCGCCCCTGCCGATCTGCACGCCCTTTTTGACCTCGCGCTGGCGGGCATTGCCGGGTTCTGCCTCGGCCGCCGCCCCGCCGTCGTCATCCGTTCCTGATTGAAGCCGCAGACGGCACCCTGACCCCGGAGAGGCCAGCCATGTTTCATGCCGAACTGATCACCAATTTTGCCGCATTGCTCGAGCGCCACGCCCGCGAACGCGGCGCGAAAGATGCCTATCGCGACAACAGCCGCGCGGTGACGTATGCCGATCTGCAGCGGCGCACGGCCAATCTTGCGGGCCATATCGCAGCGCTCGGGCTGGAGCTGGGTGATCACGCTGCCGTCTATCTGCCCAACTCGGTCGACTGGATCGAAGCCACGATCGCCACCGTGCGCGCGGGCGGTGTCGCTGTGCCGGTCAGCGCCGAAGCGACCGCTTCCGAAGTGCATTACCGGCTGACCCACGCGGGCTGCCGGGTGGTGTTCACGAATACCGCACTCGCCCCGGTTCTGGCCGAACTGGCAAGCGAATTGCCGGAACTGCGCGCCATTGTGATCGTCGATGCCGATGCCGAGAGCGTACTACATGTCCACCAGCATGCGCTCGACGTTCTTGCCGACCGCGCGCCGACCGGTCCTGCGCGCGATCCCGACGACATCGATGGCCCAGCCTTCCTTGTCTATACCTCAGGCACCACCGGCAAGCCCAAGGGCGTGCAGCTCTCCTGCCGCGGCATGTTGTGGGTTGCGGCTGCCTGCTGGGCGCCGGTGCTCGGGCTTAACGAGCACGACGTCGTGCTCTCGCCGCTGCCGCTCTACCACTCCTATGCGCTCAATATGTCAGTGATCTCCATCCTCGCGACGGGCGCGACGATCCACCTGATGGAGAAGTATTCGACGACCGAAGCGCTGCGGCTTTTGGAGACCGGCGAATTCACGGTCATGCCAGCGGTGCCGACGATCTTCCACTACCTGATGGAAGCCGCGCTCGCCAAGGGCTCGACCGCGCTCAACGGACTTCGCGCCTGCGTCTCAGCCGGGGCGATCATGCCGGCCACGCTCAATGCCGCGTTCGAGCGCGCCTTCGGCGTGCCGCTGCTCGATGGCTATGGCATCACCGAAACCTCGACCATGGTGACGATGAACCCACAGGGCGCGCGGGTCATGGGCTCCTGCGGCCTGCCGCTCCCCGGCCTTGCGCTGCGCATCGTAGATCCCACCAGCCTCGCTGATTGCGGACCAGGCCAGGAAGGCGAACTGATCGTGCGCGGCCCCAATGTCATGCTCGGCTATCTGGGCAACCCCGAGGAAACCGCGCGCGCCGTTCGGGGCGGCTGGTATCACACCGGCGACCTCGCCCGCGCCGATGCCAATGGCTTCGTGACCATCACCGGCCGCATCAAGGAACTGATCATCCGGGGCGGCCAGAACATCGCCCCTGCCGAGATCGAGGAAGTCGTGCTCGGGCTGGAAAGCGTGGCCGACTGCGCCGTCGCCGCTCTGCCCGACAGCCAGCTGGGCGAAGTGCCCGGCCTCTTCGTCGTGCCGCGGGGGGCTGATTTCGACGCAGCCGAAGTGCTGGCGCACTGCCGCAAGCATCTCTCGAGCTACAAGGTTCCCGCAGCGGTCCACGTGATCGCCGAAATCCCGCGCACCGGCTCGGGCAAAGTCATCCGCTTCAAGCTCAAGGATATGGTCGCCGGTTGAGCGGCCTGCCATCACGAAAGGGTTTTCCCGTGCAGAACGATCCCGTTGTCATCATTGGCTATTCGCGCACCCCGATGGGGGGCTTCCAGGGCGATTTCGCCGGGGTGAAGGCCACCGAGCTCGGCGCGCAGGCGGTAAAAGCTGCGGTCGAGCGGTCCGGCGCAAACCCCGCAGCGATCGACCGCGTCTACATGGGCTGCGTCCTTCCCGCAGCCTTGGGCCAGGCCCCCGCGCGGCAGGCCACGCTGGGCGCAGGTCTGCCCCAGTCCGCAGAGGCGACCACGGTCAACAAGATGTGCGGATCGGGCATGCAGGCGGCGATCATGGGCTATGAGGCGCTGGCGGCTGGCACGGTCGACATGGTCGTGGCAGGCGGCATGGAAAGCATGACCAACGCGCCTTATGCGCTCGCCAAGCATCGCAGCGGCGCGCGGATCGGGCACGACCGCATCGTCGACACGATGATGCTCGACGGCCTCGAGGATGCCTACGAGCAAGGCAAGGCCATGGGCGTCTTCGCCGAGGAAGCGGTGCGAGACTACCAGTTCACCCGCGAGGAGCAGGACGACTATGCCCTGCGCTCGCTCAGCCGCGCCAAGACGGCGATTGCCGAAGGCTATTTCGTTCGCGAGATCACCCCCGTGACCGTTTCGGGCCGCAGCGGCGATGTGGTGATTGATACCGACGAGCAGCCCGCCAAGGCCCGCCCGGAAAAGATCCCCCACCTGAAGCCCGCCTTCGTCAAGGACGGCACGGTGACCCCGGCCAACTCCTCGTCGATCTCCGACGGTGCCGCAGCGCTGGTGCTGACCCGCGATAGCGTCGCGGCACAGGGCGGCCTCGCCCCGATCGCCCGGATCGTCGCGGTCGCCTCGCACGCACAGGCCCCCAACAAGTTTGCCTCGGCGCCCGTACCGGCGATGCGCAAGGTCCTCGACCGCGCGGGCTGGAGCGTCAGCGACGTCGATCTGTTCGAAGTGAACGAAGCCTTTGCCGTCGTCGCGATGATTGCGGCGCGGGAGCTGGCGATCCCGGCCGAAAAGCTCAACGTCAACGGCGGCGCCTGCGCGCTCGGCCATCCGATCGGCGCATCGGGCGCGCGGATCATTGCCACGCTCCTTGGCGCCCTCGAGCACCGCGGCCTCAAGCGCGGCGTTGCCTCGCTGTGCATCGGTGGCGGCGAAGCCACCGCCGTGGCTATCGAACTCGTCTGAACCCTTCCTTTTCTCGGAAAGAACGCCGCATGGAACTCGTGAAACTCGAATGGCACGATAGCGTTGCCGTCATCTCGCTCAATCGTCCCGATGCCGCAAACGCCATCAGCCTCGATCTTGCCGCCGCCTTGCGCGATGCGGCGCAAGGGATCGCGGACGAAGGCCAGGCGCGCTGCGTGATCATCCGCGCCGAGGGCAAAATGTTCAGCGGTGGCGGTGACATCGGCGCGATGATCGCGAACAAGGCCGCTCTCGACACGGCAGCCTATGGTGCGTTCTTCGAGTCCTTGGTCCTCGGATTTCACGAAGCAATCCTCGCGCTTCGCGCCATCGGCGCCCCGATGATCGCTGCGGTCAACGGGACGGCTGCGGGCGGCGGCATGAGCCTTGCGCTGGCCTGCGATCTGGTTCTAATTTCCCCCAAAGCCAAGTTTGTTCCCGCCTATCCCGGTATCGGCCTTTCGACCGATGGCGGGATGAGCTGGTCGCTGCCGCGCATCGTCGGACCGAAGAAGGCCATGCAACTGCTGATCGAAAATCGCCCTGTTGCTGCAGACGAAGCGGAGCGCCTCGGCATTGCATCTGCAATTCTGCCTGAAGAGGGCTTCGATGCCGCCGTGCTGGAGCGCGCCAAGGCCATGGCACGTCTGCCCAGGCAGGCGCTTTCCACGATCCGCTCGCTCATCGACGATAGCACTGGTCATTCGCTCGCCCAGCAGCTCAACATGGAGCTGAAGGCCATCGGCAAGCTGGCAGTCGCCGGAGACGCGATGGAAGGCCTCGACGCCTTTTCCGGGCGGCGTCCGCCCGCTTTTAGCGACTGAAGGCGGAAAGATCGATGGCAGAAGCGGCCCGGATGATCCGGAACTGTTCGGTCGAACGGACGCTGGCCATTGTCTCGGATACCTGGACGTTCCTTGTCCTGCGCGAGTTCTATCTGGGCGCGCACCGGTTCGACCAGATCCAGAAAGTTCTGGGCGTGCCGCGCAGCACGCTCAGCAACCGGCTCGGTTCGCTGGCGGATTATGACGTCATTGTCCGGATACCCGATCCGCAGCGCAGCGGTCGGCACGAATACCGCCTGACCCCGCGCGGGCGCGAGCTGTACCTTGTCATGCTCAGCCTGCTGCGGTTCGGCGACAAGCACCTGCATGGTGGCCAGCCGGTCCCGCTCCAGCTGACGCATAAACTGTGCGGGCAGACCTTCCAGCCCGAGACCGCCTGCTCGGCGTGCGGCGAGGAAATTGTCGCCACCGAAGTCAGCTTTCGTGACGGACCGGGTGCGGGGCTCTCCCCTGCCCCGCCACCAACCCAGCGCCGGCGGCGCGGCGAGCCCGGTTCGTTCGAACGCGGTCGACCTTCCTCGGTGTCCCGTACCCTTGAAATCATCGCCGATCGCTGGACGTTCTTGATCTTGCGCGAACTGTTCCTCGGCTCGCGGCGCTATGACCGGTTCGCCGCCGAGCTCGGCGTCTCAAGCGCGGTTCTGGCCGCCCGCCTCGGCCGCCTGACGAGCGCCGGAATCATTCGCAAATCCAAATATCAGGACCTGCCCGAACGCTACGAGTACCGTCTGACCGAAATGGGCCGCGATCTCTATCTGCCAATGATCCAGATGCTGCACTGGGGCGACAAGTGGCTCGGTTATCCGGCGCCAATGATCCTGACCCACGAGCGCTGTGGTCGTGACTTCCACGCTCGGATCGTCTGCAGCTGCTGCCGCGAAGACATCACGGCGCAGGACGTGCGCTATACTCTGGGTTACGAACTGGCTCCGTCCGGGCGCCTGACCCCGGAAAAGACCATCGTGAAGAGCTCGTCGCCAAAGGCGCGGGCAAAGCTGGAATCGAAACCGGTCGAGCCGACGATCGGCTCCAGCAGGCGGCGCCGCGCCACGAGGTGATCGCCAGTGCCGACCAGAATGAAATAGAGGTGCACCGGATCGACCGGGCGGAACACACCCTCGGCGACACCCTGATCGATCAGCCGTCGATAGAACTCGATCACCCGGCCGACATAGAAATCCGAGATGCGGCGCGCCTCTGCCTCTTCCGAGTTTTCAATCAGGTGGTGGAGCAGACGATCAAGATAGGGCGTCTTGGTATATGTCGTGACAATGCCGCGCACGTGGAGCCGCAGCTTGTCGGCAGCGGGCATGGCCATATCGGCCAGACCGTTGATCTGCTCGACATAGTGGGTCGAGCTGTATTCCAAAAGCGCTGCTAGCAGCCCGTGCTTGCTGCCGAAATGATACTGAACAAGCGCCGCGCTCATGCCTGAACGCGCGCCGACTTCGGCCTGCGAGAACTCGAGATTGGAGCGTTCGGCGAGGATCTCGGCCGTCGCGTCAAGCAAGGCCTTCTTGGTTACTTCGTCAGTGCCCGCCCTGCTAACAGGAGCGGCAACCTTTGCCTTCTTCGGGCTGACCGCGCGCGCTGCCATTGACTGTCCCTTGCTTCGAGGCGCTGCGCGGCAATTTGAACCGGCAGGCAAATTTTATCGATTTACGCGCTTATGGTCACAGAGAGTGCCTCCAAGTCAACCCTGCAGGCCATGGCAAAGCGGGCAAGGCTGGCCCACTTTGGGCAATCTGAATCAATTTGACTGGTCATTCAATCAAGATTAACTGGCCGTATTCCTGAGGCGACCGGCATGATCCGGGCGCGGCAAATCCTGGAGACCGGCGATGCTCAAGACCGCAAACCGCAGCATATTCAGCGAAGACCACGAAATCTTCCGCGACAGCGTGCGCAAGTTCTTCGACGCGGCGCTGATCCCGAACCTCGACCGCTTTGAAGAGGAAGGCCTGTGCGACCGTGCCTTCTGGAAGGCGAGCGGCGAAGCGGGGATCGTCTGCCCCACCGTGCCCGAAGCCTACGGCGGCCTTGGCCTCAACTTCCTGTTCAACGCGGTCATCACCGAAGAGATCAGCTATGCCGGCTCGTCCGCCGGGATCGTGCTGCAGAACGATGTCTGCGCCGACTACCTCGTCCATTTCGGCACCGAGGAGCAGAAGGCGCGCTGGCTTCCCGGCATGGTCACCGGCGATGTGATCGTCGCGATCGCGATGACCGAACCGGGCACCGGCAGCGACCTCCAGAGCATCCGCACGACCGCGCTGCGCGACGGCGATGACTATGTCATCAACGGTTCGAAAACCTACATCACCAACGGCATCCAGGCCGATCTCGTCATTCTGGTCGCCAAGACCGATCCTACGGCGGGCGGCAAGGGCATCAGCCTGATCCTCGTCGAGGCGGGCCGCGAAGGCTTCGAGAAGGGCCGCAAGCTCGACAAGGTCGGTCAGCGCTCGGGCGACACGGCGGAGCTGTTCTTCAACAACGTGCGCGTGCCGGTCAGCAATCTACTCGGCCAGGAAGGGCGCGGCTTTGCCTGCCTGATGAACTCGCTGCCGCAGGAGCGCCTCTCCATCGCCGTGCTGGCGCAGGCCGGCGCGCAGCGCGCGTTCGATGAGGCCGTCAGCTTCACCAAGGACCGCAAGGCTTTCGGCAAGACCGTGTTCGATTTCCAGAACACCCGCTTCGAACTGGCCGACATGGCCGCAAAGCTGCAGGTCGGCTGGGTCCACCTCGATTGGGCCATTGCGCGCCACGTCGCGGGCAAGCTCGATGCGGTCGAGGCTTCGGCGGCCAAGCTGTGGCACAGCGAACTTCAGGGCGAGATCTGTGATCGGTCGCTCCAGCTCCATGGCGGTGCGGGCTACATGAACGAATACCCGATTGCCCGCCTGTGGCGCGATGCCCGCGTCTCGCGGATCTACGGCGGCACCAGCGAGATCATGAAGGAAGTGATCAGCCGCGCGATCTGATGCGCGCGAAGGTGAATGCGGCCGGCGGCAGCGCTCTGCCGTCCGGCACCTGATCAGGGAAGAAGACGAGCATGGATATCTCCGGAATTGCCGCCGTTGTGACAGGCGGTGCCAGCGGCCTTGGCGAAGCGACGGCCCGCGCGCTCGCGGCTGCGGGCGCGAAAGTGACGATTTTCGATCTCAACGAGGTCGCCGGCAACGCGATTGCCAACGAGATCGGCGGCGCCTTCGCCAAGGTCGACGTGACTAGCGACGAGAGCGTGGACGCAGGCTTCGCGCTGGCACGCGCGGCGCACGGGCAGGAGCGCGTTCTGGTCAATTGCGCCGGCGCGCTGGCCGCGGCCAAGACGGCTGGCCGTGATCGCAAGACCGGCGATGTGGTCCACTTCCCGCTCGATACCTTCGAACGGGTGGTCCGCATCAATCTCGTCGGCACGTTCCGCTGCGTCGCGAAGTCCGCCGCCGGGATGATCGGGATCGACCGCCTGGCCAATGGCGAGCGCGGGGTGATCATCAATACGGCGAGCATCGCCGCCGAGGATGGCCAGATGGGTCAGGCCGCCTATGCCGCCTCGAAGGGCGGCGTCGTCAGCCTGACGCTGCCGGTCGCGCGCGATCTTGCTGCCGAGGGCATTCGCGTGAACGCGATCCTCCCCGGCGTGTTCGAAACCGCGATGATGCAGGGCGCGCCGGAAAACGTGCGCGAGGCGCTCGCTGCGCAGATCCCCTGCCCCAGCCGCTTTGGCGATCCGGCGGAATATGCAGATTTCGTGCTGGGCATGATCCGCAGCAGCTACCTCAACGGCGAAGACATCCGGCTCGACGGCGCAGTGCGCATGGGAGCGCGCTGACATGGCGGGTGCGCTTGCCGGGTTTCGCGTGCTCGAATTCGCCTCGCTCGGGCCGGGCCCGTTCTGCGGGATGATGCTGGCCGATCACGGCGCGGAAGTGATCGTGGCCTATCGCCCCGGCGGCGCCCCCGACCCGCGCGATCCGGTGTTCCGTTCGCGCAAGCTGGTCGAAATCGACATCAAGACGCCCGAAGGCCGCGCCCAGGCGCTGGAACTCGCCAAGACCTGCGATGCGGTGATCGAAGGCTATCGCCCGGGCGTGATGGAGCGGGCCGGCCTTGGGCCCGATGATCTCCTCGCGGCCAATCCCCGCCTCGTCTACGGGCGGATGACCGGCTGGGGCCAATACGGCCCCCTCGCCCCGACCGCCGGGCATGACATCAACTACATCGCCATTTCCGGCGCGCTGAACACCTTCGGCCGCGCGGGCGAGCGCCCGGTGGCGCCGCTCAACATGGTGGGCGATTATGGCGGCGGCGGCATGATGCTAGCCTTCGGCATCGTCTCCGCGCTGCTTCACGCGACGCGCACGGGCGAAGGCCAGGTCATCGATTGCGCGATGACCGATGGCTCGGCTGCGCTCATGGCGCTGATCTGGGGGGCTCGCGCGACCTGGGGCTGGGAAGACAAGCGCGGGGTCAACATGCTCGACACCGGCGCGCACTTCTACAACACCTACGAGACGGCGGACGGCCTCCATGTCAGCTTCGGCCCGATCGAGCCGCAGTTCTACAAGGCGGCGCTCGGCAAGCTCGGCCTGTCGGATGACCCCGATTTCGCCGCCCAGAACGACAAGGCGCGCTGGCCCCGGCTGAAGCAGAAGCTGGAAGAGGTGTTCCGCACCCGCACGCGCGATGAATGGACGGCGATCTTCGAGGGGAGCGACACCTGCTTCGCGCCCGTGCTCTCGCTCGACGAAGCCTATGCCCACCCGCACAATGTGGCGCGCGGCACGTTCAGCGAGATCGAAGGCGTGCGCCAGCCCTCCCCCGCGCCGCGCCTTTCGCGCACGCCTGCCGAGGCGCCCCGCCGGCCCTCGGCACTCTGACATGTACCTGAAGGCCTGATAGGCTACCCTGGAACCGCAGCCGGAGAACTCGCCGATGACCACGCCTGCGAAGTCGAGCACCCACTGGTTTGGCCTCGCTCCGGGCGTCATCGCCTGCGTCCTGATCGGTTCGATCGGCATGGCGCTGCCCAATGCGATCCCGGCCTATCTGGCCGCGCTGGGGCTGGTGCGCCATTTGAGCGAGGCGCAGACCGGGCTGGTCGGCCTCGCGGATATTGGCGGGATCACGCTGGGCTCGTTCGGTTGTGCGGTGCTGCCCGGGCTGGTCAAGCGGCTGAACTGGCGGCGGACGATTTTCCTCGGCTTGCTGCTGGCGCTCGTCGCCGACGCCTTGTCGATCTTCGCAACCTCGCTGCCCGAACTGCTGGTGCTGCGCCCGATTGCCGGGTTCGGCTGCGGCATGGCGATGGCGGTGGTCTATGCGGTGATGGCCGAAGGCGATGCCGCCCGCAATCTCGGCGTCTTCACCGTCGCGCAGCTTGGCGCAGGCTGGCTGGCCGTGCTGGCGATGGGCGAAGTCTCCACCACGTTTGGCGCTTACGGGCTGTTCGGCCTGATCACGGCGGGCATTCTCGCCGCGCTCGCTTTTACCCGACTTGTCCCGCCCGCAACCACGCGGCGCAGCCTCGCCATCACCTCGGGCAAGCCTTCGGTGGGCCGGGTCTCGGCGCTCGGCTGGGCCGGGATCGGCTCGGTCGTGCTGTTCTATTGCGGGGTCGTCGCGGTCTATTCCTACATCGTCTACATGGGCGCGGCATGGGGCGTGCCGCAGGCCGTGGCCGACAGTTCGGCAGCCTACGTGCTGTTTGCCGGCATGTTCGGCGGCGGGGCAGCGGCGGTCATCGGCTCGCGCTTCGGGTTCGTGAAGCCGATGGTGATCGGTTTTGCCGGGCTGCTGGCAACGACCTCGGCCTTCTTCGTCTTCACGCCGGTGCAAGGGTTCATCCCGCTGGCGATGCTGTTCGGCTTCTGCTTCAGCTATGTGCTGAACTACCAGTTCGAAGCCGTGGTGACGGTCGATCCCACCAGCAGCACGGCGATGTTCGTCAACGTTGCCGCGCTCGTCGGCTTTTCGGTCGGCCCCGCGATCGGCGGCGCGCTCGCCACGGCGGATTTCCGGCTGGTCAACGGCACGGCATTGCTGCTCATGGCGCTCTCGATGGCGGTCGTGCTGTGGACCGTGGCGCGCAGCCGCGCCAAGGACCGGCGCGCGACCATCCCGCTCAAGGTCGCCAACACGCTCGTCAATCCGCGCGCCTATGCCGAGCAAGACGGGATCGACGCGATCTTCACCGAGCTGCGCAAGACCAACCCGCTGGGCCTCGCGCATCCGGACAAGTACGATCCGTTCTGGGTGGCGACGCGCTACAACGACATTCAGGAGATCGAGCGCAATACCGACGTGTTCTCCAACGCGGCAGGCTCCAGCATCCTGTTCGACCGCGCCTCGGTGGCCTACAGCATCGACGTGTTCGGCGAGCCCAATGTGACGCGCTCGCTGGTCGATATCGACGGGCGCGAGCACAAGGATCTGCGAATGATCGCGTTCCCGCGCTTCGCCCCCAAATCGATCAAGGAGCTGGAAGGCAAGATCCGCGTGATCGCCCGCGAATCCATCGCCGAAATGCGCGCGTACGGCGGGCACTGCGATTTTGCGCAGGACGTCGCCTGGGTCTATCCGCTGCGCGTGGTCATGGAGACGCTGGGCATCCCGCGCGAGGACGAGGGCTTCATGCTGCACACCGCGCATATGCTCCACGCCGCGAACGATCCGGACATGAACACGAGCGGCACCGACGCCACCAGCGCCGAAGCCATGCGCATGATCGACGAAGGCATGAAGGACCTTCACGACTACTTCGAAAGCGCGACCCACCGCCTGCGCGCCAATCCCGATGACACGCTGACCAGCCTGATCGCCAACGCCAAGGTCAACGGCGAATACCTGACGCCGCGCCAGCTCCACGGCTACTACACCATTGCCGCCACCGCCGGACACGATACGACCGCCTTCACCACCAGCACATCGATGTGGGTGCTGGCGCAGCGGCCCGATCTGGTGGCCAGGCTCCAGGCCAATCCTGCCGACATCCCTCTCTTCGTCGAGGAAGCGATCCGCTGGGCAACCCCGGTCAAGAGCTTCATGCGCACCGCCCTTGCCGATGTGACGGTGGCGGGCCAGCATATCCGCAAGGGCGACTGGATCATGCTCGCCTACCAGAGCGCGAACCGCGACGAGGCGGTGTTCCCCGATCCCTTCGCCTTCGATATCGACCGCCCGCGCGTCACCAGCCTCACATTCGGCACCGGCCCGCATGTGTGCCTCGGCCAGCATCTCGCGCGCATGGAGATGCGCGTGCTGTGGGAGGAACTCCTGCCTCTGCTCGCTGAAGTCCGCCTCAATGGCACGCCGCGCCGCACGATCTCGAACTTCGTCTGCGGCCCCAAGGATGTGCCGATTGCGTATCGCTGGCAAGAAGCCTCGGCGCTGATCTCCGCCTGACACTGAAAGGACAGCCCGGCCCGTGAAACGTCGTGAAGTTCTGGGAACCGCAGGCGCTGCCGTGATGGGCGTGCTCGCAGCCCCGGCCAGCGCCAAGCTGCGCTCGGCACACGGCGGCATCGGATCGCAGCGCAAGACCTTCCTGTTCGTGCACGGCGCCTGGCATTGCTCGATCCACTGGAACCTTGTCGTGGAGCAGCTCGCCGCCATGGGTCATGCCGCGATCGCGATCGATCTGCCGGGGAGCGGCATCAAGGCGCCTGTTCCGAAGGCCTTGCTCTCGAATGATCTCAGCGCCTTGGCCAGCGAACCTTCTGCGGTGCATGAAATCGGGCTTGCCGACTATACAGACGCTGCGCTCCGCGTGCTCGAAGGGCTCGCGAGGGATGGCTCGCGCGTTACGCTGGTCGGCCACAGTTTCGGTGGCCAGACCATTACCCGTGTCGCCGAGCGACTGCCCCATATGGTGGAACGGCTGGTCTATGTCACCGCCTTTTGCCCGGCCCTGCAGCCCGGCGGCAGCGTGGACGCCTATGCCGCGCTTCCCGAAAACGCTGCCAGCCAGATCGGGCCCGTGGTTGTCGGCGATCCGGCGCAGATCGGCGCGTACCGCCTCAACCCGCGCTCGACCGACCGCGCTTACCTCGAGCTGTGCCGACAGGCCTTCTACAATGACCTGCAGATGGACGACTTCCTGCGCTTCGCGGCCTTTCTGGGTGCGGACACGCCGGCAAAGGCCTCTGCCGATGATGGCCGCGGCACACCGGAACGCTGGGGCCAGGTGCCGCGATCCTATGTGCGCTGCACGCGCGATCAGGCGCTGCCCCTTGCCCTGCAGGACCGCATGATCCGCGAGGCGGACGAGATGACCCCCGGGAACCGGTTCGACGTGCATACGCTGGAATCGACCCATTCGCCGTTCGCCTCGATGCCCGACAGGCTGGCGACTTTGCTGGCAGGGCTGTGAGCCCCATCGCACCGAAGAGAAGGACCATACCAATGACAAGCGCGAGACTGGCCGGCAAGGTGGCGCTGATTTCCGGCGCGGCGCAGGGGATCGGCGCGGCCATCGCCGCAGCCTTTGTCGCTCACGGCGCAAAAGTCGTGCTGGGCGATATCGCGGCGGACGAACTGGCCGCATTGGCCGCCGAGCTTGGGCCGGATGCCGTGGCGGTGCCGCTGGATGTGACCGATCCCGCCGCATGGGAAGCGGCTGTCGCCACGGCGCTCGATCAGTTCGGAAGCCTTTCCGTGCTGGTCAACAATGCCGGCATTGCGCACCGGCTCACCCCGGTCGATGCGATCAAGCCGCGTACGTGGGAACGGGTACTGGCAGTCAACCTGACGGGGCCATTCAACGGCATTCAGGCAGCAACGCCAGCTTTGCGGCAAGCCGGCAAGAGCTCGATCATAAACGTATCATCGATTGCCGGCATTCAGGCGGCTGAGGGCATCGCCGCCTATGCCGCATCGAAGTTCGGGGTGCGAGGGCTGACCAAGGCCGCCGCCATTGACCTTGGCCGCTCGGGCATTCGCGTCAATTCGATCCACCCGGGCCTGATCGACACCCGGATGGCGGTCGGCTCGGACTATCCGGTGGGCGATCTTGCCTTGCCGCGCCTGGGCCAGCCGGAAGAGGTCGCGCTGCTGGCCGTCTTCCTCGCCAGCGACGAATCGTCCTACTCGACCGGCGGCGAATTCACCGTCGATGGGGGCGATACGGCGGGGCGGTTCCTCAACCGGTAACCCGCCCCGGAGTCATTTCCCGCCGCGCCACGATGCCGCCTCTTGCCGCAGGTATTGGCGCAGATCGGCAAGTTCGGCATCGCTCAGCTCTTCGAAGCGGGGCATGCCGTTCGCGGTGAGCATCCCGTCATGCACGATGCCCCGCAGCGTTGCCGCATCGGTCAAGGCCGCCGAAGTGCGCAGATCCGGCGCCGTTCCTGCCGCAACCGCGCCGGTGCCGTGGCAGACGTAGCAATGCGTACCATAGACCAAGGCCCCGCGCCCCGCGGCAGCAGCGTCGGCGCGGTATCCGGGATCGTCCACCGGCTGTTTCGGCAATGCCGCCATCGGCTGCAACCGCGCCTTGCCGCCGAGCGCAAAGGTCAGCACGCGGTGCGCCAGCGTGCGGTAGTCGGCCGATTGCGGCATGATCGAGGAATAGGTGCCGAACGAAACCCCGGTTCCGGTCACCACAGTCACATATTGCTGACCGGCGATGCGGTAGCTGATCGGCGGCGCCAGCACGGGCGCACCGGCATCGAACGACCACAGGAGCTTGCCGTCCGCTGCCGCATAGGCGTTGAACTTGCCCTCGAGCGTGCCCTGAAACACGAGGCCGCCCGCTGTCGCCATCACCCCGCCGCCGATCGGGCCGGGGGTCGGCACCTGCCAGACCCGCTTCTGCGTGACCGGATCATAGGCCTGCAGATAGCTGCGCCGCGGCGGCCCGCCCTTGGTGAAATCGGCAAATTCGCCGACATCCGCAACATTGGTGGTCGGCGGCTTCCAGTTGGCCACGTCGACCCCGGTTTCCGAGTACGTCGCACCCACTTCGATCGTGGGCACATAGACCAGCTTGGTCGCCGGGCTGTAGGCCATCGGCAGCCAGCTGTGCCCGCCGACAAAGCTGGGCCACAGATCAAAGCTGGTGCCGCCCGCAAAGCGCGCCGCCGGATTTTCGACCGGTCGTCCGCTGGCAAGATCGATGCGCGAGGCCCAGGTCACCTTGTCGACATAGGGCTTGGCCGAAATCAGCCTTCCGTCTGTCCGGTCGATCACATAGAAAAAGCCGTTCTTGGGCGCGGTCATCAGCACCTTGCGTGGCCGACCGCCGATCGTCAGATCGGCCAGCTCCATATCCATGCTGGCATTGTAGTCCCAGGTTTCGCCGGGATTGATCTGGTAGTGCCACTTGTACTTGCCGGTCTTGCCATCGAGCGCGACAACCGAGCACAGGAACAGATTGTCCCCCACGCCCTTGCTGCGGATGCGATGGTTCCACGGATAGCCATTGCCGGTGCCCAGAAACACCGTGTCGGTCTCGGCGTCGTAGGTGATCGCGTTCCACACCGTGCCGCCGCCGCCGAGCTTCCACCATTCGCCGGACCATGTCTTGGCGGCCATCTGGGTTGTCTCGTCAGTGTCGATACCGGGCTGGCCGGGCACCACGAAGAAGCGCCAGAGCTTCCGGCCCGTGGCGGCGTCGTACGCCGTGACATAGCCGCGGGTTGTGCCCGAATCCGCCCCGCCATGGCCCACGATCACCTTGTCGCCAAACACGCGCGGCGCGCCGGTTATGTAGCGGATATCGTCCTTGCCGACTGTCAGGACGGACCACAATTCCTTGCCGGTCTTCGCATCCAGCGCGATCAGGCGGCCATCCGTGGTGCCGGTATAGAGCCGCCCAGCAGACCAGGCGAGCCCGCGCGAGCCCCACGCCACCCGCAGCCGGTGTCCGGCCCGTTCGGCCGCCCCGGTATCGTGGACCCACAGCTCCTTGCCGCTCAGCGCATCAATGGCGTGGATCACATTGTGGCGATTGGCGAGGTAGATCACCCCGCCCACTTCGATCGGGCCGGTGACCGAATTGCCGGGGCCCAGATCATTGACTGAAACGAGCCCGAGCCCCGCGACTGTGGCCGCATTGATCTGATCGAGCGGACTGAAGTGCTGCTCGCCATAAGTCCGCCCGAACGCGGGCCAATCTTCGCCGCTCGCGCTATCGAGGAGCTGCGCCTCGGTGCCCGGGCCTGTCGCGGTGCTGCAAGCGGACAACGCACCCAGCAGCGCCGCCAGAGCAAATGCGCGCCATTCACCCGGATTCACCCGTCGAACTCCTTCCCGCATCCTCAATGATGTTGCTTCGCGGCCCCGCCAGCATCGTGGGCGGCCCAAGCCTCGTTGATAACGTAGGCGAACAGCGCCTCGGCGTCGCTGTCCGGCATGCCCTTGAACTGGGGCATACCATTTGCCGAAAGCGCACCCTGCTGAACCACCTGCTTCAGCATGGCGAGATCCGCAGGTGGCATCCGGTTGAGATTGGGCACTTTGCCCCCCGCTGCCGCGCCGCGCGCGCCATGGCATGCCGAGCAGCCATAGCCTTCGAACAGCAAATCACCCTTGGCGGCAAGCTGCGGGTTCTGGCGCGGGGCGGAAGGTGCGGGCACCGGGTCCACCTTTGCAAGCGGCGGATAAGCGCTCTTGCCGCCGATCTTGAAGGCCAGCAGGCGCGGCGGCGTGCGCGATTCCGGCGTCGAATTGTAGAGCGAGACATAGTTGCCCGTGGCCGATCCCGATCCGTTACCAGTCGCCACGATCAGATACTGCTCGCCGTCCACCATCACCGTCGAAGGCGCCGCGCGCATGGCTCCGCCGGTCTGGCGGCTCCAGAGTTCCTTGCCGGTCGCATCATCGAACGCCTTGATCTCGCCATTCGCCATGCCCTGGAAGACCAGCCCACCGGCGGTGTGGAGCAGGCCGCTGTTGATCGGCATCTGCGCGCGGGTGCGCCACTTCGCCGTCTGCGTCACCGGATCCCATGCGACAAGCTCACCGTAGGCCTTCTGCTTCGCCCCCGGCTTCTCGCCCGCGTAGAAGTCCATCAGGATGCCCATGATGCCCGGGTTCGGGGCGACATAGGTGGGGATGTGCATGGCCGGGATATAGAGCAGGCCCGTCGCCGGATCGAAGGCCATGGCCTCCCAGCCGTGGCTTCCCATGGTGCTCGGCTCCACCACTTGCCCCTGGCCGTTCTTCCAGTACATCGCGGCCGGTTCCGGGATCGGCCGCCCATTGGCATCGAGACCCTTGGTCCAGTTCACATCGACATAGTTCTTGCCGCTGATGAACTTGCCGCTGGCGGCATCGAGGACATAGGCAAAGCCGTTCTTGGGCACGGACAGCACAACGCGCTGCTTCTTGCCGGCAACCGGCAGATCCGCGACCATGATGCCGATGGAATCGAAGTTCCACGCATCATGCGGCGTTTCCTTGAAATGCCACTTGTAGGCGCCCGTCTTGGCATCGAGCGCCACGACCGAGTTGGTGTAGAGCTCGTCCCCCGCATCCGCCGCGCGGTTGGCAGGCGACACCGGCGATGCGCCGCCGACCCCGATATAGACCTGATGCAACACGGGATCGAACGTGATCGAATCCCACACGCTGCCGCAGCCCTTGGACTTGGCGTACCAGCCCGTGCCCCAGGACTTGGCCGCGCCTTCATAGAGCGGGCTGTCCTGCGGCTTGGCCGGGTCGCCCGGCACGGTATAGAAACGCCAGCGATGCTTGCCGGTCGCAGCGTCAAAAGCGTCGACAAAGCCGCGCGATTCCCCGCTGTCCATGCAGGCATTGCCGGTAAAGACCATGCCATCACCCACGCGCGGTGCGGCGGTGATGCCGTACATCTCTTCCGAATTGCAGGACTGCGCCTGCCAGCGCTGTTTACCGGTCTTCTGGTCCACTGCGATGAGGCGGCAGTCGCTTGTGGCGACAATGGCGAGGTCGCCATAGAGCGCCAGTCCGCGATTGGTCTGCTGGCTGATGTAGGACGCGAACGAGGCTTTGGAGAGATCAACCTTTGGCTCGAACTCCCACAGGAGCTTGCCGGTGCGCAGGTCATTCGCGAAGATATGGCCGCCGGGCGCGGACTGGAACACCCGCCCGTCCTTGATCAGCGGGTTGCCCACCATGCCATAGGGCGTGGGCATTTCCGTCCACCATGCCAGTTCGAGCTTGCCGACGTTGTTGCGGTCGATCTGGCCCAGTTCGGCATGATGCTGCATTTCCGGGCTGTTGCCGAGCAGTTCCCAGTCCGTGTTTCGCGGACCGCCGCAGGCGGCGAGAACGAGAGCGAGCAGCAGCGGGACGAACTTGCGCAACGGTTATCTCCGGCAAAGCGAAACCGGAAGGCGGCACTACTGCCACCTTCCGGCAAGCGGGCTTCCTGACAGGATCAGAACGTCTTGCGGATCGAGCCACCGATCCAGCGCGGCTTGTCATAGGCGTAGATCACGCCGTCCGAACCGCGCTGCACCCAGCCGATCTTGGCCTTGTTGCTGATATTGTTGATGAACACCGAGAACTCAAGCTTCTGGCTATCCAGCGACAAGGTAGCCCGTGCGCTGTGCATGAACACGGCCGGCAGCCGGTTCAACGGGCTGTTGTCGATCGAGGCATAGCGGCTGGCGAGGTAGTTGCCGTTCCAGTTCAGTGCGAGCTTGCCGAACGAGAGATCGAACGACTTGGTCACCTGCCCATAGACCGTCCAGCGCGGCGCCATGATGCTTTCCTGATCCCGGATCCCGTTGTCCTGCGTGCCCACGTTGCGCAGCTTGGTCTTGAGATACGAAGCGGCAAAGTTGAGGTCGAGATTGTGGACCGGAGCAGCCGTCACTTCCAGCTCGCCACCATAGAAGTAGCCGCTGTAGTTGCCGACAAAGCTCTGCGGCGTGATGAAGGTGAAGCCCTGGAAGTTGGTGTAGTTGTAGTAAAAGCCGCTGGTATTCACGCGCAGGTGATTGTCCAGCATCTGGGTCTTCAGGCCGCCTTCATAGGCCCAGAGATGCTCGCTCTTGAACGGCACCAGCTTGTCAGGAATGGCGAGCGAGAGGTTGGTGTTGAACCCGCCCGGCTTGGCGCCGCGTGAAACGCTCGCATAGACCAGCGTGTGATCGGCAGGCTTGTAGTCGAGCTGGAACTTGCCGGTCCACAGACCCTCGGACTTGTGCGACAGAGCGCCGACAGTAGCCTTCGAGAAATCGCTGTAGAGCACCTCGGGATCAAAGATGACCCCGTATTCCTGCAGATAGGCCTTGGAATCGAAGTCCTTGTTTTCATGCGTATAGCGCAGACCACCGGTCACACCGAGCTTGTCGGTGAGCTTGTATTCCAGCTGCCCGAACAAGGCCCACGCATTCTGGTTCTGCTTGACGATGTTCGTGTCGCTGAATCCGAACGGCGTGCCGTGATAGACCGGGTACTTGAAGAACTGCGGCATGACCTGGTCGATCTTGAGGTAGTAGGCACCCGCCGTGTAGGTCAGGCCGCCCGCCTTGCCGTTGACGCGCAGTTCCTGCGAATACTGGTCAAGGTTCTGCCCATAGCCGAAGAAGCAGAAATTGATCGGCGCGCCGTCGCAGTCTTCCTGATACTGGAACTTGAACTTGGTGTAGTTGCTGATCGAGGACAGCGTCGCGCCGCCAAGGTCATAGGTCAGGTACAGCGTCGGCGAGAAGCGCAAGTTGCTGAGCCGGCCGACGTCCGTGAAGTCGCTCTTGTTGAACTGCTTGTACGTGTTGACGTAGCCCGTCGAGGCGACGGGTACGTCCGGCGTCAGGTAAGGCTGGCCGTTCGAGTCATAGGCATAGGAGATGCGGCGGTAGGCGCCTTCGCGGTGCTGCGGATTGCGGTCGTAGCTCACCGCAAGGCGCGCCGTCAGGCGGTCGGTCAGATCGACTTCGAACTGGCCGCGAATACCGGCGAACTTCTTCTCGTAGGATGCCTTGGCGCCGGGCAGGCCGTTCTCGAACCAGCCATTGGCATTCTCGACCCGGCCAGAAACACGGAACCGGACCCGGTCGGAAAGCGGACCACCGACAGCAGCTTCGGCCCAGGCGTTGTTGTAGCTGGCATAGCCGACTTCAGCATAGCCGGACCAGGTCTTGCCGGGACGTGCGGTGATGAAGTTGGCAAGGCCGCCGCTCGAGGCACGGCCGAACAGCGTGCCCTGCGGGCCGCGCAGCACTTCGACGCGCTGCAGATCGTACATCGTGAAGGCCGCCGCGTTGGGCGAGCTCAGGTAGACTTCATCGAGATAGATCGAGTTGGGCGATTCCTGGTTGGCGGAATAGTCCGACTGCGAAATGCCGCGGATCGTGAGGAACGCGTTGACCCCGCCACCCGCAGTCGATTCCAGCTGCACGCCGGGCGCTGCCTTCACGAGATCGCGCGAATCCACCACGCCGAGCATGCGCAGCGAATCCTTGGACAGGGCAGTGACCGAGACGCCCACGTCCTGCAGCCGCTGGTCGCGGCGCTGCGCGGTGACCACGATATCCTGCACACCGCCGGTGGCGTTGGCGCTCTCGCCAGCCGCTTCCTGCGCATAGACCGGGCTCACCCCTGCCAGACCCAAGGCCAGTGCGCTTGCGCCGGCGCCGAAGCGAACCAATGACTTGAAGCTACGCATATTCTGCCTCCCAGCTTTGTCCTCACGCAGCCGCGCTCCGCGCAGTGCCGACATAACAATTGTTATTGGCCCTTATGACTTATTTGAATGAACAGTCAAGTTAGGCGCGCGAGTCTTTGCGCGGTTGCAGAGGGCTGCTTGTCCGGGTCGGCAGCCAAGGCGGGCAGATGCGCCCGCCCCGGCCCCCGGTCAGGCATCAAGCCCGAGCTTTTCCTCAAGCGGACGCGTCTCGATGCGCCACATCAGGCCCGGCGTTTCGTCGCGATAGGGCTTGGAACGGAAGCCGATGTACTGCTGCACCAGCTTCGGCCAGGTCTTGACCTCTTCCGGCGTCACGATGAAGGGCCAGGCTTCCTCGCCGACCGCCCAGGGGAAGGTCCACGAGGTGCTGACAACGCGGCGCGGCGTGTCTGCCGTGACGTTCGCGCCGCCGGCATGGAGCGTCTTGCCCGTGTAGAGGAACATGTCACCGGCCTTCATCGTGGCCGGGATCGTCTGCGCCATGTCGCCATGGTCGGTATAGTCGGGCCACTGGTGGCTGCCGGGGATCACGCGGGTGGCGCCCATATCCTCGGTCACATCGCACATCGCCAGCAACGTGTTGACCACGTAGTTCGGGGTATCGGGCTTATCGAGCCCTGCCAGATCGAACATGTAGTCGGCATCACGGTGGATATCCTGCGCGATTTCGCCTGGATGGATTTCGATCGCCACCGATGAGAACAGCGAATGCATGCCCATCCGGCCTGGAACGACCTGCGCAACATATTCCGCCATGATCGGATGGCCGACGACCTTCTCGCGCAGAACCTTGCTGTGCATCAGCAGGTGCTGGCGGTGCTTGGTGCGCATGCCGCAGAAGACTTCGGCGGCCTCCTCGGGCTCAGCTTCGGCGGCAGGCGCTTCGTTCTGCACACCCTCGGCGATCTCCCCGCCCCAATTGCCGAGCGGCAGCGGGTTGATCAGCGGATCGAGATCGGCGTTGATCGCATCGACGTCTTCCGGGCTCAGAACGCCGGTGAGGATCAGGCCGCCGTCGCGCGCAACGATCCTGCCGATGAGAGCCGGATCTGAACCGAAAGGGATGCGTTCGAAATCCGGCTTGTTTGTGTCCTGCGCCATTTCAGAGAACTCCGCTGAGGTAGTTGACCCGGAGTCGCTCCGGGCGGTTGTCTTGTTCCACCATACAAACTAGCCGTCCATGGATTTATGTCAATCGACCAAAGTATAGGTCAATTCCTCCGGGAACGCGCCGCCATGGCCGATTGTTTGTGCAAACGTTCAGCGAAACCACATGCGAGATCCGGCATTGCTGCGCCGTCAGCCAACCCGACCTTGACAGCCCTTCCCGCGCTATATTACCAAGAGAAAGTTACTTGTAGAAAGAAAGGGCGTCGCCGCAGCGAGCCCCATGAAATTACCGGGTCTGCAAGAGGCACGGCACCGGACGTTTCATGACCTACAGGAACCCAAAAGGGCGGCCCTTTCCGGGCACGACGGCGCAGGGAGTTTTCAATGTCCAAGGCAGCCAATCGTCACATCCGCAGCCAGGCCCTTCTCGGCTCGGCGCTTACCCTGTCCTTGCTGATGCCGGCAGGTGCAAGGGCTGAAGATGCCCCTGCAGAAGCGGCGTCGCCGGTTGAGCCTGCCACCGGCGAGATCGTGGTTTCCGCCAACCGGCGCGATACGGTGATTTCCAAGGCCCCCTACAACATCTCCGCCTATGGCGGTGACCTGCTGGCCAAGTCGAACATCACCTCGGTGACGGGCCTTGCCCGCCAGGTTCCCAATTTCACGATCGTCGATACTGGCGCCCGCTCGGCGCAGTCCTCCCTGCCGATCATCCGCGGCCTCAACGCCTCGCAGGCCTCGGGCATCTTCGAAGGTGCGCGCGGGGCGCAGACGCCTGTTGGCTATTATGTCGACAATGCCCCGCTCAACGCGTCGCTGCCGCTGATGGATGTCGAGCACGTCGAGGTTCTGCGCGGTCCGCAGGGGACGCTCTACGGGGCCGGCACCCTGGCCGGTGCGGTGCGGATCGTGACCGTCCAGCCCAAGCTTGGCGAATTCAGCGGCACGGCCAGCGTGGCGGGCGGCGTTGTCGCCCATTCATCCGATCACAACTACAGCCTTGATGCGACGCTCAATGTACCACTGGGCGAAACCGTGGCGCTGCGCATTTCGGGCAAGCAACAGCGTGACGCTGGCTTCATCAACCAGAACGACATCATGCAGCGCGAGGGCAACAACTACCGCAGCGGACTGCCGATTGCTGCAGACCCTGCCGATCCGCTCGGCAGCCCGGCGGTCTATTTCAACAAGAAGGATGTCAACTGGAACACCACCACGGCTGCGCGCGTGGCGCTGCTGTGGATGCCCACACCCGAATTCAAGCTCAAGCTCGGCTACGCCTATTCCCGTGTTGTCGGAAACGGTGCAGCGGTGGACAACTACACCTACGGCGGCGGCCTCTCGCCAGTCGATGCGCGGCGTACGCTGGCGGCGACAGGCAAGTATGAGATCTCCTCGTCCGCCCTCGAGCCGTTTCGCCGCACGACCCATCAGGCGACTCTCGATGCGTCCTACGACATTGGTTTCGCCACGCTCGCCACGACGCTCGCCTACCAGCGCACCAGCGGCGAAAACTCGATCGATGCCAACCGCCACATCCTCGGCATCCCGTTCTTTTCGGACTACTACACCGGAAATCCTGCCAATCCGCGCTTTGCCTACGGCTACCAGAACACCGATACCGACCGGCAGACCACCGAGGAACTCCGGCTCGTTTCCAACACCAAGGGCGGCGCGTTCGACTATGTGCTCGGCGCCTTCTTCCAGCAGCAGAAGCGCGCGCTTGGCCTCAATTCCTTCAACCCGGGTGCGGGCAACTATCAGGGGCCATTCGGCCCGCTCTACGTCGATGCCAACAACCAGTTCCTGACCCAGGTGGCCAGCCAGGACTATCACGAGGCATCGCTATACGGGAACGTGACCTGGCACCCGACCGACCGTTGGCAGATCACGGGTGGCGGGCGCGTGTTCCACGAAACCTTCTTTGCCTCGCTGACACAGGCTCGCGGCCAGACGGTGGTCCCGCCGTCCTCCAACCGCACCAAGCTGACGAGCCAGATCTTCACGGCGAACACGTCCTATGACCTGACCCCCAGGATCAAGGCCTACGCCACCTGGTCGCAAGGTTTCCGGCGTGGCGGTGCGAACTCGTTCCTGACGGACCAGGTATCGCTCTTTTCGGAATCGTCGAACCTCAAGACCTACGTGCCCGACAAGACCAACAATTTCGAGGTGGGCATCAAGGGCCGTGCGGGCGGGCTCTATCTCTCGCTCGCCGCGTTCTACATCAAGTGGGACAAGCCGCAGATCGACTTGCTGACGCCGTATTACGGATACAGTGCGGTCGTGAATGGATCGAAGGCAAGCTCGAAGGGGATCGAGCTCGAAGCCTCGGGACCGCTGGGTCTGGAAGGGCTGACCTTCAACCTGGGGGCGGCCTATTCAAAAGCGCGGCTGACCCGGGCATTCGCGATCCGTTCGGCGATTTCGGTCGATCCCAATACGGGGCTTTCGATCTTCGACGACAACGGCATCACCGGCCTGAAAGGCGATCGCCTGCCCGGTGCGCCCGATTACAGCGGCTCCTTCGATCTGCAATATGCCTTTGCCGTGGCGAAGGACGCAAAGCTGACCATGAACGCGGGGGTCGACTATCGAAGTTCGACCGTGAACGATCTGACCCCGGTCAACGGCTTCACGATCATCGCAACCTCGCCGGGCTACGCAACCATGCGCGGCGGCATCAATCTCGATGTTGGCAAGTGGGCAATCTCGCTCACCGCAACCAACCTCCTCGACAAGCACGTCGTCTATTCCAAGGGTGTCAGCAATCTCTTCCAGCAGGGGCTCGGCGGGTACGGCGACACCTATTATGTCGGCCGCCCGCGCGAAGTTTCGCTGCGCGTCAGCTACAACTGGTGATGTCCTGGCGGCGGCAACTGCGGCTGAAGCGCAGTTGTCGCCGCCGCCGGACCCGATGCGAAGGAAGGCGCGTGCGCTGCTCCCGGCAGCCCGAAGCGCTCAAGCCGAGGCGGGACGCCCCAGCGCCGAAAGGTAGATGCCCGTCAGCAGGTCGATGGCCGCTTCCCGGCTGACGCCGCCCTGGGTCATCGTCGCCGAAATCGTCTCCGCCGCGCCCATCAGGCCGACACAGGTAATCCGCAAGTCCTCGCCCGTGAGGCTGGTCTTGGGCCCGAACACCGACGTCAGCACATCGACATGCTTGTCGAACAGATCCTGATGGATCTTGGCCATCTCGGCATTGCTGCGCATGACCGAATAGATCGCATGCCATTCGCCTTCGCTCTTGGCATAGCAATCGAGATAGGATTGGCAGACCGCACGCGCCAGCGCCGCGAGGTCGAGATTGGCATCTTCCTGCAACTTGCTGAGCTCGGCGCGCTGGCGCTCGTCGAACTCGAGGCAGAGTTCCACCAGCAGGCCTTCGCGGGTCTTGAAATGATCATAGGCCAGCGGCTTGGCCACGCCCGCCTGCTCGGCGACTTTGGCCAGGGTCAGGGAATCCGCACCTTCACGGCGCACGTAGTCAAGCGCCACGCCAATCATCTGACGGTGCCGATCATCCCAGGAAAGGCGCTTTCTCGTGGTTTGCACATTCATGTTCGTGACCGGGTCCGCTTCCATCAAAATTACCATTCGTAATGTCGGCGTATCATAGGCTTTGCCGGAACGCAAAGGAGGCACGTGCCCCTGCCCTCTTGGACAGGAGTCCGGGTGCCCGAACCCGCTTCGCGAGCACGAGCCAGACATTAGGCATGGCATCACAGCCGCGCGCTTGTTACCATAGGTCAGTTAACGATCCGCCGCGTTCGGGCGAAAATGGGAACCATTGATGACGCGGGGAACCAATCCGCCGGAACCGGGCCCTTCAGGGTCGCAAGATCAACGCGGACCGGCGGCAGCCCCCCTCACCCTTTCGGCTGACCATGTGCAAGACGTGGCGGCCCTCCTCGGCAAAGGTGCAAGGCCGCAGGCGCAGGCACTGCTGCGGACATTCGTGGAGCTCCCCGGCGCAGACATCGCCGTTCTCGAAGCGCTGGCGTTTCAGGCCTTCGGCCTCGGCGTCCACGAAGTCGCGCGCGAATTCTATGCCCGCACGACCGTGGCCCAGCCTGGCGACGCGACCACCTGGTACAATCTCGCGAGTGCCGAGCGCACGCTGGGCCGGCTGGAAGCTGCCGAACGCGCCTGCGACCGGGCGCTGCGCTGCGATCCCGGCATGACCGCCGCCGCGCTGCTCCGCTCGGACTTGCGCAAGCAGACGCCCGAGGCGAACCATGTCGATCAGCTGCGCGGCTGGGTGGCCCGCGCTGGCAATAGCCCTGCCGCCATTGCGCTCCACTATGCGCTCGGCAAGGAACTCGATGATCTGGCGGACTACGAGGCGGCGTTCGCCCATTTTGCGCAAGGCGCGGCGATCCGGCGGGCGGGACTGAACTACGATGTCGCGCAGGACTTGTGGAAGCTGCAGCGCATCCGTGAGACTTTCGACAAGGCCCGCCTCGGCACCGCGCCGCGCCTGGAAGCGCCCGCATTCGGATTTATCGTCGGCATGCCGCGTTCGGGAACAACGCTGATCGAGCGCGTACTCACCGGCAATCCTGCCGTGACCAGCAACGGCGAAACCGACAATCTGCTGCGCGCACTGATGGAAGGCTCGCCCGCCACCGAGCCGGACATCTTCAAGCGCATCGCCGCCGCGGACCCGGCACGGGTGCAGGCCCATTACCGCACTCTTTCCGGAGCCGGTGCCGATGGCGGCTTGGTGCTCGACAAGCTGCCGCTCAACACACTCTATGCCGGGGCGATCCGCCTGACCCTGCCTTCAGCGCGCCTCGTACTGCTGCAGCGCACGCCGGCGGACAATTGCCTTGCCATGTTCACCACCCTGTTCGGTGCAGGCTATCCCTTCAGCTACGATCTGGCCGACCTCGCGCGCTACTTCATCGGCTATCAGGCGCTTGTCCGGCACTGGCTGGAGGCGATGCCGGACCAGTTCCACGCCGTATCCTACGATGCCTTTGTCGCCGATCCCGAACCTGCCGGTGCCGCCCTCGCCGCGCATCTCGCCGTGCCGTGGGAGCTCGGCATGCTGCGGGTCGAGGCCAACCGGGCGACCACCGCAACGGCGAGCGCGGCGCAAGTGCGCCAGCCGATCCACACCGGCTCCAGCGGGCGCTGGCGCAATTATGCGCGGCAGCTCAGTCCGCTGACAGATGCGCTGGAGCGGGCAGGCATCGCGCCCTTCGCGTAAAGCCGGCCGCCTCCGGATGGAAGCGACCGGCTTTGCCGTTCAGGTCCTTGCCATCAAAGGCCGAGAATATCCTCGACCTTGACATGATCGACAGTCCACGAACCGTAGGCGGTCACGTCTTCCATCATGTAGGAGCGGAAGCCGAGCATCTTCTGCACTTGCGCCGGCCAGGTCTTGACCCGCTCCATCGGGGCCGAGAAGGTGTGTGCCTCTTCCAGCCCGCCAAACGCCATCAGGCTGGTGACGAAGCCGGTCGAAATTGAACGGCGCATCGTGTCCTTGGTGCGGTTTTCACCGCCGCCATGGATCGTGCGGCCATCGAAGAAGAAGATGTCGCCGGCCTTCATTTCCGCCGGGACCGTCATGTCCATGGTCGGCTCGCGGTGCCAGTCATCCCACTGGTGGCTGCCGGGGATCACGCGGGTCGCGCCGATTTCATCGGTGAAATCGACGAGGGCCAGCATCATGTTGCCCATCACGCAGGGCTGCTCCTTGCCGAACTTGTCGAGGAACGGATACTGCTGGTCGCGGTGGAGCATCTGGGCGCCCTGCCCAGGCATCAGGCCCATGCCCTGCGAGGCCATCATCGCCACGTCATGGCCGGCGTCGCTCAGCACGGCCTTGACGTATGCGAGGATCGTCGGGTTTCCGATGACATGCTGGCAATAGGTCGGGCTCTTGTCGTAGCAGTGCATCACGCGCTTGGTCTTGTCGCCGAGGAAGCCGCGGAACGGATCGTCATTCGGCACCCAATCACCGGCGAACTTTTCCTTGGCGAAGGCCTCGTCGAGTTCCTTGTTGACGGCGGCGACCTGCTCGGCGCTCAACACGCCTTCGATCACCACGCCGCCATCGCGGCGGACGATTTCGAGCAGCTCGTCGGGCGAAACGCCGAACTTGACGCGGGACAGGACAGGCTTTTCAAGTGCTACGGTTGCAGACATGGCATTCACCCTCAAGAGCAGTGTGGACGGGACGCATTGCCGGACTCGCGCTTGCCTTGCGTCGTGCCGCAAATTAACTGACTACTAGTAGTATGTAAATCGATTCCGTTGGGGGCCCATGAAAAAGCGACTTTCAAAGCAGGACCGGCGTAATGCCCTGCTCGATGCGGCCATCGCGTTCATTCGTGCCGAAGGGTGCGATGCCCTCACGCTCGGCAAGCTTGCGCGCCATGCCGATATCTCCAAGCCGCTGGTCTATGATCACTTCGGCACACGCGAAGGGCTGCTGGTCGAACTCTGCGACATGTTCGATGCGCGTCAGCGCGCCGAGGTCGAGGCAATCGCGGCGAATGATGCGCTGACGCTCGGCGATCTGCTCGCCGGGGTCGCCCGCTGCTACATCGCCTCCGAAACGGCGCGCGACTGGCAGATGCTGAACGCCGCCATGGCGAGCAGCATGATCACGGCAGGCGCCTATCAGGAGATGGCCGACAAGCACATACAGCTGCTGATTTCCGCCATCGCGCCAAGGACCGCCATGGCCGAAGACACGCTGCGCATCATCTGCGCCGGGTTGGTCGGCGCATCGGATGCCGTCACGGCCGTCGTGCTGCGAGGCGCAAGCTCGGCCGAAGATGCGGCCGCGGCCCTGACCCAGATCTTTCACGGCGCCTTCCCCGGCCACCTCGACAGCCTTCCCCGCGCCTTTTCACCAACAGACTGAGCCCAGCCACACCGTCGCATTCGCGTTTCCCGCTTTACAGGTTACGATTCGTAATTTACGACCCGTAACAACATTCCTGCAAAGCGAGAGACCGTATGTCGATCAATCCCATTCTGCTTATCGGCGCCACCGGCCACGTCGGCAATCACACCGCGCGCACCCTGCGCAGTGCCCATCCCGATCTGCCGCTGCTGATCGGCGTGCGCGATCTGGCCAAGGCCGCCGCTCTGGTGGCCGAGCTTGGCAATGCAGAAGCCGTGGCGATCGATCTCTCGAAGTCGGACCTGGGCCTTGGCGACCGCGCCGTCAGCGCCGTCGGCATCTTCCTCAAGGACAACTACACCAACGCGGTGCGCTATGCCCGCGATCGCGGCGTGCCCTTCGCCAGCATCTCGACCGTCGTGATCGAAATGGCGACCGAAGTGGCCTCCTTCATCCGCAATCCCAATTCGACGCTTGTGCTCACCAGCGAATGGCTGGCCGGCGCGGGCATGATGACCACGCTTCAGGCCGCCAAGGCCTACAGCAAGCTCGATTCGATCACGATGATCGGCATGCTTGATCCGGTCGATATGGGCGGCCCCGCCGCTGCGGCAGACTCCACCCGGCTCGGCCCAGTCATGGGCGGCGCGATGATCCGCGAAAACGGCGCCTACCGCTGGCTCAGCGGCGACGATATTCCCCAGAAGGTGACCCTCGTCGACGGGTCTGAGGCCGATGGCTTCGCTTACGGCGTGTTCGATGTGCAGGCGCTGACAGAAGTGACGGGCGCGGCGAACATCAAGTTCATCTTCGCCGTGGGCGAGACCGCCGGCACAAAGGCGGGCGGCCCGCCCTCGACCGAAGTGATCGTCGAGCTTTCCGGCACCGATCTCGCGGGCCAGCCCAAGACCTCGCGCCATGCCATGGTCAGCATGACCGGCCAGGCCCCGGTGACCGGCTTCGGCGTTGCCATGGTGCTCGAGCGCACGACCGGGCTTGACGGACAGCCCGCCCCTGCCCCGGGCCTCTACTTCGTCGAGAACATTATCACGCCCGAAGCCTATGTCGCGCGCGCCAAGGCCGCCGGGTTCACCTTCCACGACCTGTAATCAGGTCGCTTCCGACTTTGAAACTGGAGACTGCATATGTCGAAATACATGGATCTGCTCGTTCTGCCCGTTAAGAAGGATCGCGTTGACGAGTGGAAGGAAACCGCCGCGATTTCCGCCCAGGTGTGGAAGGATGTGGGCGCGCTCGCCACGATCGACTCGCTCGTCGAAGACCTGATCCCCGGCGAAGTGACCTCGTTCGCGAAGGCCGTGCAGCTTGAAGAGGACGAGACGCTCTGGATTTGCCAGACGTTCTACCCCTCGCGCGCCGCGCGTGACGAAATGGGCGGCAAGTACATGGCCGACCCGCGCATCACCGCGCTCGAAGGCAAGACCGACCTGCCCTACAACGGCCGCCGGTCGTTCTACAGCGGCTTCGAAGTCCAGATCGAGCTCTGAGGCTCCTGCTGCACTGAATGACGGGGCTGCTCTGCAAGGAGCGGCCCCGTTTTCGCATCCGGCACAGGCCGGTGCGCACGGGAGAGAGCAGTGATGATCAAGGAAGGCTTCATTCCCGCCGGGATGGAAGAGCTCTGCGCCACCTACAACCATGCGCCCGCCATGCGCGTGGGCGACATGGTGTGGACATCGGGCCAGGTCGGCATGACCGATGCCGGAGACCTGCCCGCCACGGTTGCCGGACAGGCCGATCTGGCGTTCCAGAACCTCGCCCGCGTGCTTGCACAAGCCGGGGCAAGCCTCGACGACATTGTCGATCTCCAGACCTTCCACGTCGGCCTGCCCGAGGGTTCGCGAGAGTTCCGCGCGGTCAAGGATCGCTATCTCGTGAACAATCCGCCGGCATGGACTGCACTCGGCGTATCCTATGTCGCGATGCCGGGCGTGCTGCTGGAGATCAAGGCCGTCGCCGTGATCGGTTCGGGGCGCAAGCAGGCGGCAAGATAGCGCTTCCAGCCTCGCCCGAACTGTATTAGGTCAATTGACAAAATTATATCCCGACAACGAAGGAATACAAGGGTGGCCACACGTCAGGACATCACGATCGCGAGTACTGGCGGCAGCCTTTATCCCTGGCAGATCATCGGCGGCCTTTCCGCCTCGGTCGTCGTGCTCATGGGCCTGTGCCTCTACTCGTTCATCTTTCTCGCAGCCGCCCTTGCAGGGGAAGCGCACTGGTCGGCCACCCAGAGCGGCGGCCTCGTTTCGGCGATGTGGCTGGTGGCCCCGCTCGCGCTGGTCTGCTCGCCCGTCATCAAGCGCTATGGCCCATGGCCCTTCGTCGTGTTCGGCGTGCTGGCCCAGGCCGTAAGCCTGATGGGGATGATCTATTCGACCCAGTTTGCTGAACTCTATGCCCTGCGCATGCTGATGGGCGTCGGCAAGGTCGTACTCATGGTGGCGGCCCCGGTCATCATCGCGGGCTACTTCACCGACAAGTTCGGCACCGCGCTTTCGGTGTTCTGGGCCTTTGCATCGGGCGCGGGGATCATCATGGCGCCGCTGACCGAACATCTGATCGACCAGTTCGGCTGGCGCAGTGCGGCGACCACCCTTGCGGTGATCGCACTGTGCAGCCTCCCGCTGACCGCCGCGCTCTTTTTCACCGGACGCCAGCGCTATCTCGCCGGGCAGACCGTCGCGGAAACGGCGCAAGCTGCTGAAAGCAGCGAAGCCGCAAAAGGCAGCTGGGGCGATGTCAGCCGCGCGCTGGGCCTCGGCACGCTCGTCTTCACCGGCCTTGCCGTGTTCGGATCGGGCGTTACGGCGGTGGCGATGTTCTCGCACATTACCACGCTGATGAACGAGGCCGGTTTCGATTCCGAATTCCAGAGCTATCTGGTCAGCATCCTTTCGATCACGGCCGTCGTCGGTGCGCTGGTCATCGGGTGGGCGATGGACCGCTTCCCGCCGGTGTGGAGCGCGCTTGCGATCTCGGCGATGGTCGTGGCCGGACTTGCCGCCTATGCCCTGATGCTGCAGGCGCCCAGCGCGGCGCTGGCCATGGCCGGAACCGCCTTCCTCGGCCTTGGCCTGGCCGCCGGCGAACTCATGTGGATCAACCTCGTGCGCCGCGCGGTGGTGCCGGAACAGTTCGGCACGGCCTATGGCGGCTGGTATTTCGCGATCCAGGTCGGCTACGCCAGTGGCGGCGCGCTCGCCGGCATGAGCGTGGACCGCTTCCACGGCCCGGGCCTGCTGATCACGATGCTGATGCTCTATGTGCCCGCCATGCTGATGAGCGTGAAGCTGGCGCTGGGTGAGAACAAGGGCGAGCCGAAGCCCGCCTGATGCCCTGTCAGGCGCGCCGGTTCATGCGCTGAGCAACCAGCAGCAGCCCGAGCGAAAGCGCAAAGGCGCCGAAGCCGAGCAGGTTCACCAGCGCATAGTCCGCAGTGACCAGATAACCGGCAATCGCTGGCCCGATCGCCGTCCCGCCTAGTGTCCCGGCGCTGACCAGCATGGCCGCGCTACTCGTGCTGTCGATCTCGGTAACCGCCTCGAACTGATAGGTCATCGTCACGTTGACACCGAAGTAGAACAAGCCGCCGACGGCCATGAACAGGGCAAGCGGCTTGAACGCCGCAAATAGCCCGGTAGCCGTAAGCAGGAGCACGAACCCTATCAGCAGCGGACGCTGATACCCGAACCGCGAACCGACAATCGCGACCACAAGCGCGCCGAGCATGCCGGAAAAGACGACTTTCGAAACATCGCCTTCCACCTGCAGCGGATCGCCGCCCCAGGCTGTACCCATGTAGGACAGGAACCCGAACACGCTGCCCACCCCGACGAACATCACAAACACGGAAAGCACCGCCAGCCAGCCCGCAAGGCTGACTTTTTCGCTGGCATGGACGTGGTTTTCCTCGGCTGCGAGCTCCCGCAGCGATTCCTTTGGCAGGACGGGTACGAGCAGCAGGGCAACGGCTGCCATGCCTGCCACGATCAGGAACAGGATCGCAATGCCATAGCTCTCGGCCAGCTTGCTGAAAAACGGAATGGCGAACGAGGCGGTCCCGAGCTGGCCGACATTGTAGGTTGCCAGCGACCGCGCACCGTCTCCTTCCGCCAGGATAGCGTAGACCATCGCGATGACCACGCCCGATCCGAAACCGGCCAGCACGCGCACCGCGAGATAGGGCTCGAAGCTGGTGATCCAGATCGAAAGCAGGTTGGCCGCGATCAGCACCAGCAGACCGCTCGCCACTGCGCCGCGCCAAGTCAGGCGCCGCACCAGATCGGGCAGCAGTGCGCAGAGCGTCATGCCAAACGCGATGCCGCCAAGGTCCGCCAGCGCGCTCAATCCGCTCTGGCTTTCGGTCAGGCCGCGCGCCCTGGCGAGAACGGCGAGAAAGGCGGGCAAGGTGTTTGACACCATCGCCGCGACGACCCCGACCAGAATGGCGACCACGACGGAAAGTGTGGTGTGCCGGGCTGCCTGCTCGTTCATTTTTGCACTTTCAAATGGGAACCGCCGCCCGCCGATACCCAGAAGGAAGTATCGAGCGGGCGGTATCAGGTGGGCCGATCAGTTGTACGTGCCCATGCCCAGCTGCTCGCGCACGATCTTCCACTGCTTGCCGCGCTTCTGCCATACATGGAGCGAACGCGACAGTTCCGGCTTGTCGCCACCAGGGCGCACGCAGCTGGCTGAGCCGAACGAGGTCGCCATATTGCCGGACACGACCAGCGGCCCGGCCTGCGTGAAGGTGCAGGTAATCCCGCCGGCAGGAACGGACGCCTGCATGAGCTCGCCCAGCGCCGCATGGCCCTCAAGCAGCTTGGGCATGCCATCCACGCCGGCGCTGGCTTCGGGCCAGTAGATCGCCTTGACGATGACCAGCCCCTTCTCGCCGCGCGCCATCAGCTTCGCAAGCTCGGCCATCTTGGCGTCGATAGCCTTCTGCGCCGCAGCCACGGAGATTCGTGCCGGTGCTGCCTCAGCGGCAGGCGCAGAGAGAGCTGTCGCGGCAGCGACCAGTGAACAAACAAGCGTCTTGATACCGGGCTTCATAGGATCACATCTCCGCAAAACAGGTTCGCCAGCCATCCGGATCTGCCGGCTTGAGCAAGCGTCCCCAACAAATAACCTACAGAGAGTAAGATGTCTCTTGCAGATTAACTTGTCAATTGACATAACTCACTCCGGCCAGCCATGCTGGCGGTCAGGCCCAAAGGCCACAAAACCCAATTCGGAGACAGCAAGATGAGCGATTACAAGCTCCTGATCGGCGGCGCGCTGGTTGAAGGCGCGGAGACGATCGAGGTGATCAACCCGTCGAACGAGGAAGTGCTCGCGCTTGCTCCCCGCGCTTCGGAAGCCCAGCTCGATTCTGCCGTCGCCGCCGCCAAGGCTGCCTTCCCTGCCTGGGCCGCCACCCCGATTGCCGAACGGCGCCGGCTGGTGAAGCAGATCGCCGATGTGCTCGAGGCCAATGCCGACGAGTTCTACCGCCTGCTCAGCCTCGAAGTCGGCCGCACGCTGGGCGAATCCAAGGAAGAGATCGACTACACGGTCGAGTTCATCCGCGGCCTTGCCGATCTGGAGATCAGGGAAGAGGTCGTCTACGAGGACGATGTGCGCATCGCCGTGCAGGAACGCCGCCCGCTGGGCGTGGTCGGCACGATCATTCCGTGGAACTTCCCGATCCTGCTGGTCGGCTTCAAGGTGCCTTCGGCGCTGGTGGCCGGCAACACCGTCGTGATCAAGCCTGCGCCCACCACCCCCCTCGCCACGCTGCGGCTGGGTGAGCTCATCGCGCCGCTGTTCCCGGCGGGCGTCGTTAACATCATCACCGATGCCAACGACCTCGGCCCGAAGCTTTCGGCCCATCCCGATGTGGCCAAGATCAGCTTCACCGGCTCGTGCGAGACGGGCAAGCGCGTCATGTCCGCCGCTGCCGCCACGATGAAGCGCCTGACGCTCGAAATGGGCGGCAACGATGCTGCCATCATCATGCCGGGCGTGGATATCGATGTGGTCGCAGACTTCATCATGTACGCCGGCTTCACCAATGCCGGGCAGATCTGCAACTGCATCAAGCGCATCTATGCCCACGCCGATATCTATGACGAGCTGGTGAGCAAGGTGGCCGATCGCTGCAATGCGCACGTGCTCGGCGATGTGCTCGATCCGGCAACGACCTATGGCCCGATCCACAACAAGGCCCAGTTCGAGCGCGCCAAGGCGTTCCTCGACGATGCGCGCGAAAACGGGGTCATCGTCGCAGGCGGCGAAGTGCTCAACCGTCCGGGCTATTTCATGCGCCCGACCGTGGTGAGGGATATCACCGACGGCAGCCGTCTGGTCGATGAGGAACAGTTCGCGCCGATCATGCCGTTCATCAAGTTCACCGACGTGGAAGATGCCCTCGCCCGCGCCAATGCATCGCCCTACGCGCTCGGCGGCTCGATCTGGACACCGGATATCGACCTCGGAAACGAACTGGCCGGCCGCATGGAAGCAGGCATGGTCTGGGTCAACGATCACGGCAGCGCTTTCGTGACGACGCCGTTTGTCGGTGCCAAGCAGTCCGGCCTCGGCGCCGAACTGGGCGAGGAAGGGCTGCTGGCCTTTACCCAGCTCCATGTCGTCTACCGCCGCAAGCAGCTGCAGTACGGCCACCTCGAAGGCTGACACTACCTGACCTGCTCAACGGAAAAGACCTCGGCGCCAACCCAGCGCCGAGGTCTTTTCCTTTGGTGAGCCTCACCCGGCGAAGCGCACGGCGCAGAGCCGTTCAGACACTGCCTGCAAGGCCGACCACAAGGCGTAGAAAGCCCGCATCAGCTCTTCGTTGGCCGAACTCATCCCGCCCTTATCCCGAAATGTCTGGCCTCAGCTACCCAGCCAGGCCGTCAGCCAAAAAGAAGCAAGGCCCGGATTGCTCCGGACCTCGCTGCTGTAGAACCACTGTCTCTTCCGATCGACCGGATCAGAACGACTTGCGGATCGACCCGCCGATCCAGCGCGGCGGCGCAAAGCCCTGCAGGAAGTTGCCGAAGGAACCCGCCAGATCGTAGCTAAAGATCATCCGGTCCTTGTTGCTGATGTTCTTGACGAAGAACGCCAGTTCCAGCCCCTGCTTCTCGAACTCCAGCGAAACGCGCGCGTTGTGGACAAACGACGAGCGGATCAGCGTACCGGTGTTGTTGTCGGTCGAGGTGTAGCGGCTGCCGAGGTAGTTGCCATCCCAGGTGATGCCGAGCGAGCCGAACGGCAGTTCGAAGCTCTTGGTCACGCTGCCGTTGACGGTCCACTTCGGGGCCTGCGCCGCCTGCTGATCAAGCACACCGCTATGCGCGGTCGTCACGTTGAAGAGCTTCGTATGGAGGTACGAGGCAGCGAGGTTGATGTCGAGGCCCGCCATCGGCCGCGCATGCACTTCGAGTTCGCCGCCGTAGAAGCGCGCGTCGTTGTTCGCGACCACGCCGGCCACGCCGCGGAAGTTGTAGCCCTGGAAGTTGGTGTAGTTGTAGTAGAACGCGCTGAGGTTCACGCGCAGCTTGCGGTCGAGCAGGTCGAGCTTGGCACCACCTTCGTAGGCCATAAGGTGCTCAGCCTTGAAGCGCGTGTCGGGGATGAAGTCCTTTGCGGGAAGGCCGGAGAAGTCCAGCCCGCCATTGGAATCAAGGAATGCCTGATCGGGGAAGCCGTTGAGGTTGGTGTTGAACCCGCCGGCCTTCACACCGCGCGAAACCGTGAGATAAAGCAGCGTGTTGTCATCCGGCTTGAAATCGAGGCCGATCTTGCCGCTCCACAGCTTGTCATCGATATGTGCAAGCGATCCCACCACCGGGTTGGACGCGCTGAAATCGTAGATCAGGGTGTTGGGCGAACCGAGCGCACCGGCAAACGTGCGCGAGAAGAAGTTCTTTTTCTCGTTGGTGAAGCGCAGCCCGCCCGTCACGTTGAGCTTGTCCGTCAGCTTGTATTCCAGCTGCGTGAAGAGAGCCCAGCTGTTGGTCTTCTGCTTGACGTCGTTGAAAAACTCCACGCCGAAGCCCGTGAACGGGAAGTCCTGCGGCTGGACCTGATTGGTGTTCAGGTAGTAGAAACCGGCCGTATACGTCAGGTTGCCAGACTTGCCGTTGACGCGAAGCTCCTGCGAGTACTGGTCCAGGTTCTGGCTATAGTGGAACGACGCGATATCGACCGGGCCGCCATCGGCGTCTTCCTGATAGTCAAACTTGAACTTGGTGTAGTTCGAGATCGACGTGATCGTCGCATTCCCGAGATTGTAGGTCAGGTACAACGACGGCGAGAAGCGCTCGTTGGTGAGATGCCCCACATCGTTGAAGCCGCTGGCGTTGAACTTGCCATCGGTATCGCGATAACCGAAGAAATCGTTGCCCGGGCCGGTGCCCTGATCCTCGGTCGCACCGAGGTAACGCGGCAGGCCGGTCACGGCATCGATCGTCGCCGGGGTCGAGATGTAGGTGCCCTCGCGGTGACGCGGGCTCTTGTCGTAGCTCACAGCGAGGCGCGCGGTAAGCGCGTCGGTCAGATCGGCTTCGAGCTGACCGCGGATGGCGAAGCTGTTCTTTTCGTACTGGTTGGGAGTCTTGAGGCTGGAATTCTTCAGCCAGCCATCGGCCTTCTCATAACCACCCGAAAGACGGAAACGCACGCGATCCGAAAGCGGTCCGCCGACAGCCGCCTCAAGACGCACATCGTTGTAGCTCGAATAGCTGATATCGGCGAAGCCGTTCCACTGCTTGCTCGGCTTGGTGGTGATGAAGTTCGCCAGACCGCCGCTCGAGGCGCGGCCGAACAGGGTGCCCTGCGGCCCGCGCAGAACTTCGATGCGCGAAAGGTCATAGACGGCAAAGCCGGCCGCATTGGGCGAGCTGAGGTAAACGTCATCGATGTAGATCGAGTTGGGCGATTCCTGCGTCGCGGACAAGTCGGTCTGCGCGATACCGCGCACGACCAGATTGGAGTTCGCACCGCCGCCGCCGATGTTCGCGTTGAGCGTGACGCCCGCCACGGCCTTGCTGATGTCGCTGGAATCGCGGATGTTCAGTCGGCGCAGCGCATCACCGCCAACGGCAGAGACCGCAACCGGCACGTCTTGCAGATTCTGTTCGCGGCGCTGCGCGGTGACGACGATTTCGCCGAGCCCTGTCTGGTTGGTGGACGTCGCCTCGGCCTGCGCTTGCTGGGCGACCGCGGGATGGGACAGCGCCAGCGTTCCGATGATGGCAATTGCGCTCGCGCGGCCAAGAAGATCGATAAACTTTCGCTGCATGCTGCACCCCCCGAAAAGCGGATCAGTTGCTTGCGTCACCATGCGATGCCTTCATCGGCTATGGCGCGCCATTCAGGTGATCCGCGTAAACTTGTCACTTGACATAGACGTCTCTTCACTCTGGCACCCTGGATGTCAAGGCATATTGGCCAAAACGAGATTGATTGAGCGTTCAATCTAGCCAAGTGTGTTCCCTTGGTGACAGGCTGAGGGCTGCATCAGCACATCGTAGACGCTCGCCACATCCTTGCTCCCCAGACCGCGCCGGGACGCTTCGGCATAGAGCTCATGGAACCCGTCAAGGATCTTCGTCGGAATGCCGAGCTTGCGCGCCTGCGGCAGCGCCATGTCGAGCGCCATGGCCACCGTATCGATCGACGCGAGGCTCTCCTGATACTGGCCCGAGAACATCTGCGGCAGGAGTTCGGCCGCCCCAGTCACCGCGATCGCCGGATTGCCGGTCAGCTGCTGGAGGATGACTTGATGCGGCACCTTCAGCTTGGTCGCCAGGGCTGCGGTGAAGGCCGCCGCCGTGATGTTGAACACGAACGTTGCGGCAAATGCGAGATCGCCCCTCGCCGCATCGCCCAGCACGCCGATGCGGTGCGCGCTTAGGCCCAGAGGGGCGATGATTGACTGCCAGAAATCGGCAAGCGGCTCAGCACAGCCGATAATGTAGTGCCCTGTCCGCGCACGGACGTGATCGGGATAGGCCAGCACTGTCAGTTCGGCGAGATCGCCCCCATGGCCTGCAATCCGGCGCCCCAGCGCCTCAACTTCATCCGGAGAGATGGTCGCCACATTGATCAACCTGCTGCCGGCCAGCGCGGGCACCGTGGCGGGATCGAGGAGCACCTGCTCGATGCAGGCGGCGTCCGTCAGAACAACGAAGGTCGCCTCTGCTCCGGCAATTGCGTCACCCGGCGTTGCGGCTGCAACCGCGCCCAGCGCCAGGAGCGGATCGAGTTTGCTCGCCGTACGGTTGTAGACCACCACTTCGTGACCCGACTGCAGGAGGATTTCGGCCAGCGCAGACCCCATCAGCCCGGTCCCAATCACTGCTACGCGCATGGCTCCCTCTCCGTTGCCGGTCCTCGACAAAGCGTGCCGGGGACATTATTAGATCAATTGACCTATTCTTAGCGGCAAACCGGAACCCAGTCCACCGGCCAGCGCCCCAATCCGGAATGTCTCTGATGCACACTGCCGCTCAAGTCTGGTTCGAACGCTTCGAGGCCGCCATCGGCAACGAACCGGCGGACCCGCGCGCAGTGCTCGATTGGGGGCCGATTGACCGCTTCGGCATCGTGGTGCGCGCGCCTTTTGGTACGCTGGGCGCGGGCCTGCTGGTCTCGCTGGCCACCGCCGCGTTCTATGACGTGGCCGGCAAGGACCGCCGCAACCACGATCTCTATCCCGAGATCTACCTGTTCCATGTCGGCCAGCGCTGGGGCGACCATTCGCCGTTCGATTTCTGGCCCGAACGCAAGGAAATCTGCGTTGAGGCCGATCCGGCGGCCCTCATCTCGGCGATCAACGCGCAGGGGATCACCCATCTGGCGGTCCCC
Organism: uncultured Novosphingobium sp.; assembly: GCA_964413325.1. GTDB lineage: Bacteria > Pseudomonadota > Alphaproteobacteria > Sphingomonadales > Sphingomonadaceae > Novosphingobium. The sequence continues at coordinate 859,820 of CAYPRK010000001.1, forward strand.
GATGGAGTGCCCGGCAGCATTCCGGGCGTTCACCGCGAGCCGGATGCCGCGCGGGACAGGATGCGCCAGTGCTTCGCCTACGATGCAGCAGGCACGGTCGCGGACGGTGACCTGACCCTCACGACGCGAGACCCCGCCATCCTTGCCAACTATGCCAGCACGCTGCAGCCCGAGCGGTGGCTGCCGGAAATCGAACGCAGCGTGATCGAAGGACGCAGCCAGGGCCTTGCTGACCCGGCCTTTCGCGAACTCGAACGGATTGTGGACTACACCCACGAACGCTGGAACGAAGTGGCACGTGACGGCACCGATTACCGCGCGGCCCTCGCCCGGGTCGACGCTGCCCTGCAGATGGGCATGATCAGCGAGCGCTATCGCAGAATTTCAGTCGACACAGCGCTCGCGTTGCTGGGGTAGCACTGCGGCAGGCCGCCAACCCGTTAGGCCGTGACCTGCGGCAGGAGCTCATGGCTCAGCGGCGGCAAGTCACCGATCAGCTCGGCATCGGCAGTCGTGACGAGATCGACCAGCGACTTGATCGCCATCCGCTCCATCACCGGCCGCCAGGGTTGAAAGGGCTTTTCAGCCCCGATGAACACCACAAAGCCCTCGATCGAACTGAGGCAATAGAGCGCAAGCGCCATGATCTGATCGGCCGCCAGATCGGGCCGCATCTCGCGCACAATACTCTCGACCAGACCGCGCGCGCGATCATACATGCCATACATGCGCGCGGCGGCTTCCGGTTCGTGATTGGACAGGGCCCAGATCTCCGGCGCAAACTTGGCCTGGTTCACATGCTGCATGCTCAGAAATGCGAGGCGGATATAGAGCGCCAATTGCCCGGGCGCATCAAAGTCGCTCGAGGCGGTCATGTCGTCGAACGAACATTCGTAGGACTTGATCACCGAATCCAGCAATTCGGTCACAAGCGAATCCCGGCTGGGATAGTGGTAGGTCAGGTTGCCGAACTTGAGGCCCGCCTCGCTCGCCACCCGGCGCATGCTCATCGCGCCATAGCCTTCATCGACCAGAACCTTGAGCGCCGTCCGTAGGATCAGCTCGCGGGTGGCCCGGCCCTTGGCGTTGGTGCCCAGCCAATCGGGCAGGACCATATCCTCGATGGTCATGTTCTGATCGATGGCAGTTTCCATTGCTTGCCCCACTGACGCCGCTTTGGTGCGCATACGCGCCGGTTTCCCGCCTGTCACCTGCCTACACAGCAAATGGCCGCCTGCATATGCAGGCGGCCTTGAACCAAAATGGTTTTCTCTGGCGATCAGTGCGCCGAAGACGTCACGGGTTTTCCGCGATCCAGATCGTAGGCATTCCAGGCCTCGTTGATGATATAGGCGTAGAGCGCCTCAAGCTCGGTATCGCTAAGGTCCTTGAACCCCGGCATGCCGTTGGCCGCCAGCGCTCCGTCCTTCACCACCATGCGCAGCGTGGCGAGATCGGGCGGCGGCATCTTGTTGAGGTTCGGCGGACGGACCCCGACCGCAGCGCCGCCAGCCCCGTGGCAGGCTGAGCACGCGTTGGCCTTGAACACCTTGTAGCCATCGTGTGCCAAGTCGGCCGTTGGCCGGGGCGCCGGCGGCAGCGGCGTCGGTTCAAACTTCGCGAAAGCGGGATAGGCCTTTTTTCCGCCCAGCTTGAAGGCCAGCAGACGTGGCGGCGTGCGCGCCTCGGGTGTCGAGGTATAGCGCGAGACATAGGACGCGGTCGATGAAGCGGCACCATTGCCGGTGGGCACGATGATGTACTGCTCGCCGTCCACCATCACGGTCGAAGGCGCGGCGCGAATGGCACCGCCGACGCGCGCGCTCCACAGCAGCTTGCCGCTTGCCGCATCGTACGCCTCGAACTTGCCGTCCGCTGTGCCTTCGAACACCAGCCCGCCTGCGGTGTGCAGCAGCCCGCCGTTGACCGGCATGACGCCGCGCGTGCGCCACTTGGCCGACTGCGTGACGGGATCCCACGCCACGATCTCGCTGTAAGGCTTGACCGGTGCGCCGGGCGCATCACCGGCGTAGAAATCCATGTAGATGCCGTTGTGCCCCTTTTTCGCGATGCCGATCTCGGTGGGGATGGTCATCGAGGGGATGTAGAGCAGCTTGGTCACCGGATCGAACGCCAGCGCTTCCCAGCCATGGCTGCCCATGGTGCTGGGCATCATGATCGCCTTCTGCTCGGCGTTTTCCCAATACATGGTCGCCGGCTCGGGGATCGGCCGCCCATTGGCGTCGAGCCCCTTGGTCCAGTTCACATCGACATAGTTCTTGCCGCTGATGAACTTGCCGGTGGCGGCGTCCAGCACATAGGTGAAACCGTTCTTGGGGACCGAGAGCACGACATGCCGCGTCTCGCCGCCGATCGGCAGGTCCGCGATCATGATGCCCATCGCGGCTTCATAATTCCAGCCGTCGTGCGGCACCTGCTTGAAGTGCCACTTGTAGGCGCCGGTCTTGGCATCGAGCGCGACGATCGAGTTGGTGAAGAGTTCGTCACCGGCATCCGCCGCGCGCTGGTTGACCGGCCACGGCGCAGGACCGCCGGTTCCGATGATGAGCTGGCCCAGTTTCTCGTCATAGGTCATGGCGTCCCACACGCTGGCGCAGCCGTGGGCCTTGCCCCACCAGCCGGTCCCCCAGGACTTGGCCGCCATCTCCTGCACCGCATCTTCCTGCGGCTTCGCCGGGTCGCCCGGCGAGGTATAGAAGCGCCACTTGCGCTGGCCGGTTGCGGCGTCGAACGCCTCGACAAACCCGCGGCTCATGCCGGTATCCATGCAGGAGTTGCCGATGAACACCAATCCGCCACCCACGCGCGGTGCGCCGGTGATACCGTACCAATCCTTCGGATCGCAGGACTGGGCTTCCCAGACCTGCTTGCCCGTCTTCTGATCGACCGCGATCAGGCGGCAGTCGCCGGTCGCGACAATCACGTTGGGGCCTTGCAGTGCAAGGCCGCGGCTCGTCTGGTGGCTGATCAGTGCCGCCAGCGATGCCCCTTCGATCTTCGCCTCTGGAAGGAAGGTCCAGCGCTGCTTGCCGGTGCGCACATCATTGGCAAAGATGGCGCCGCCCGGGCCGCTCTGGAAAATGATGCCGTCCTTGATCAGCGGATTGCCGACCAGCCCGGTCTGCGTCGGCAGATCGACCGCCCAGGCTAGCCCCAGCGTGGCGACATTGCCGGCATTGATCATGGTGAGGTCGGAATGGTGCTGCATGTCCGAGGAATTGCCCAGCAATTCCCAGTCGGTGCTGCGCGGCAAGCCCGCCGCAGACAGGCACACCGCTGCAAACAGCAACGCGAAAGTTGAAACGATCCAGCGCATACCCTGCTCTCCCCGGATGAGCCGGTCATCTCGCGAACCGCACCCGTTGTGTTTTGCGTCCATCACTGCGCCGGCTGCATCGCCGGCATCGGCGTCAAATCGTGGAATCCGCCGTTGAGCCAGCCAAGGGGCCGCGCCTGCATGTCCTGCCGGACGTCGACGACAGCGCCGACGAATATCTCGTGCGTCCCGACCACCATGCTGTCATGCCGGGCGCACAGGATCGCGGTGGTACCAGCCAGACAATAGGCCCCGTCGACCTCGATCCAGCCTTCCGATCCGAACCGTTCATCCCGGCGCTTGCTCGAGGCAAAGATCGCCACCTCGTCGCGGTGGTCCACACTCAGCAGGTTGATGCAAAACCGGTCCGCCTTCGCAAAGACCGCATGGTTGGCAGAGCTGCGGTTGATCGCGACCAGCATCGTAGGCGGGTCCATCGAGACCGAAATCATTGACGATATCGCAAGGCCATAGGGCTCGCCGGTCTGCGGATCCCGCGCCGAAACGATGGCGACACCGCTCGGGAGCGAGCGCATCGCCCCCTTCAACCTTTCGGCAATGGCTGCATCGGACATGGATCAGGCTCCCATCACGACATCAATGGCAAAGCCGAGGCGGGGAAAGTGTATCGCGATATCGCCGAGCTTCTCATCATGCTGCCGGATCCCGATGGCCTCTGGCGAGAGCTTGACGACTTCCCCGACGACGCGCTCCCTGGCGTAGTCATCGGCAGCGATCGCAACGACCTGCCCCAGCGACAGAGTTTCACCGTCAGAGGAAAAGTCCCCCAGATCGGCAGGCTCGGCATCAGCAGCCACAGCCAGCGGATAGGTCGGATCCTTGGGCGTGATCTGCGGTGATGGAAAGGCCGCGATCCGCTCCAGCCAGGCCATGATCCGCGCGCTCTTCTGAAACGGCGCAAAAGCGCGCGGAGAGCTGCGCGCGAAGAACACCACGTGATAGCAGGCAGCGTCGGCCACCGAAAATCCTGTACCGCATACAAAGGGATGCCGGGCCAGCGCCGCATCAAGCATGCGGGCAAACTGGCCAAGCTGGCCCAGCGTATGCGGGGCAAGGACCTTGACCCGATCAGGCGCGAAGTCGGCAACCAGCGCTGTGCGGTCCTTGATGAATTCCTCGCTTACGTGCGGCAGAAAATCGGGGAACACTGAGATGATCGACCACATAGCGATGCGGTGATCGGCCCAATCCGCCACCATCGCGCCCACCCCTGCGGCCTCTTCGGGAAACACCGTGGGATCGGGAGCGATCTCTTCCAGTTTGCGCACGATCAGGGCTGAATCGCAGTAGATATCAGCCCCGATCTGCAGCACCGGCATCCGGCGATAGCCACCCGTGAGCGGCACAAGATGCGTCTTGGGCGGAAGTCCGGGCACTTCGATATCAGTCCAGTCGAGCCCCTTGAAAGCCAGGACCCGCCGCACCTTTTCCGAAAACATCGAGCGCGGATTGTTATGGAGGATCAGTTCCATGAGGTGCCGCCCGCCCCGATCCCGCTCAGTTGCCTGATCCGATGACGGCGACGGCCTTGATCTCGACCAGCAGGCCCGGCACCGCCAGCATGGTCACCCCGAAGGCAGACCAGGCCGGGTAGTCGCGGGTGATGTATTGGTCCTTCACCTTGAAGATGAACGGCGTGTCGGCAATCATGTCGCCGACATGGAACGATTCTAGCTCGACGATATCGTCCAGCGTTCCGCCTGCCGCTTCCAGCACCAGCGCGATCTTCTGGAAGCAGAGATGCAGCTGCTCTTCCAGCGTTTCGGCCACCTTGCCGTCGGCCTTGATCCCGGCCTGGCCGGAAACATAGACCGTGTCGCCAACCTTCACGCCGGGCGCAAAGTGCATATGATCGTAGGCACCCTGCATTCCGGCGGGAATGATGATCTGCTTTTTCATCAGGCAATTCCCTCAGATGAGCGGGTTGCTGGGTTCGAGACCCATCACGACGCGGCCATAGTTCTCGGGACCCAGATCATACTGGGTCGAGATGTGCGAGCCCATCTGCGTCACGTCCGCAAGATAGGTCGAAAGCAGCGAGGTCTCCGCCATCGCGCCCGAGCCGGAGCCTTCGAGCATCGAATAGACCACCTTCTTGGCCTGGCCGGGGACCCAGGCCGAAACCATGCGAGCCTTGGCGCGCATCTTGCGGTCCGGCTGGCGACCGGCGCGCAGCTCGTCTTCGATCTCGCGCATCATGTTGCGGAAGAGCAGCTGGGCCGATTCCACCATGATCTCGGCCTCGCCGATACGGATGAACGAAGCGGCAAGGTCGGTCTGCTTCTGGCCGTGCAGATAGACCCGGTTCGACATGTAGTCCTTGAAGGCATCGATCGCGGCGCGGGCGATGCCGACCGAAGTCGCCGCCGCTGCCATATGCGCGCCCGGCGTGCCGGGGAAGCGATAGGCCACCGTGCCGTCCGCATCGTGCAGGTGCGCGCCGGGCGCGTCGCCGGTGTCGATCGTCGGGCGCGTGATCGTGCGGTATTCGGGCACGAACACTTCGTCGGGGATCGCGATGTCATGGCTGCCTGTGCCGCGCAGGCCGCGCATCCGCCAGGTGTCGAGCACTTCGATTTCGGCGCGCGGCAGTACCATCAGGCGATTTTCCGGACGACCGTTCGGCGCGGTGCGGCCTTCAACGAGCGCGGCGCAGAAGGCCCAGTTGCTGTGGGTCGAGCCGCTGCCATAATTCCACATGCCCGAAACCATGTAGCCGCCTTCAACCGCGCGAGCCTTGGCACGTGCGGGGTTGAACACGCCGCAGCAGATCGTCACGTCAGACGCGCCGAAAACTTCTTTCTGGCCTTCTTCCGGCAGCATGCCGAGCAGCCAGCTGTGGACTTCCCAGACGATGTAGTCCCACGCGAGGTTGGCATCGCCTTCGGCAATGATCGCGCCGACATCGAACTGGTCGCTGAGTTCAAGCCCGGCGCCGCCATACTTCTTGGGACGCGAAATGCCGATGAGCCCTGCTTTCACCAACGTGCGCACGTTCTCGCAGGCCGGCTGGCGGTTTTCGATCGACGTGAACGCATTGCGGCGCAGTTCCGGCACCACATCGCGCGCGGCCTGCAGGAACTCTTCCCGCGTGCTGAGCTTACGGGCAGGCGTGACGCCGCGCGGATAGAAATCGGCAATCTTGGCAGGCAGGAGATTGGTCACGGGCGCATTCATCGATCGGACTCCTCGACACAAGGTGACCGGACCTGCCAGCCACATAACGCTTGTTATGTCCTTGCTAATTCGCCTATGGAGTCGCTGTCAAGTCTCAATTGCGAATGGGCGCGGGAAACCCTCGCCAAGTATGATCAGCGCAACCCCTCCCGACCTCCGAACAGGCACCCTATGACATCCGTGGAAGCCAAGACATCCGTTTCAATTCAAGAAGATGGCGCGCCCAACAGCCGGGACCTCATTCTAGAGGCGGCCAAGCGCGTGATCGAGGAGCGCGGCATCACGGGTGCCACCATGCGGGCGATCGCGCTGGAGGCCGGGCTGACCACGGGCGCGATCGTGCATCATTTCAAGGACAAGAGCGAACTGCTCCTGCAGACCCTGCAGTCCTTCTTCGATCCCTGGTTCGAGACGCTGGCCGTCGCGCGGGCACTGCCCTCGGCGTGGTCCCAGTTGGAACATATCTTCCTGTCCACTCTGCCCGGGCCCGACCATCCGCGCTCACGTTCGCAGATATGGCTTGCCATGCTGCTCCAGCTCGAGCGGGAAGAGCGACTGTGGAAGACGTATAGCGAGAACTACCGCGCGATCCGCGAGGAGGTCTACGCCGTCTTCCGCCGTGCCCAGAACGAAGGCTCGATCAATTCGGCGCTGGACGCGCAAAGCGAATGCAACCGGCTGATTGCGCTGAGTGACGGACTGGTTGTCTCTGCCCTTGGCGAACCGGATCGCTTTCCACCGGAAGCCCTGCGCGAAATGATGGAACTGCAGCTGCGGGCCCTGCTCCCTCGCCGTGACGAAAGCGAGCGCGGCGGCTGAACGCCGTGCCCCTGATGCAGAACGGCTTCAGATTGCCGATTGAACAGCCATTCAAAAAGTACCAGATGGGCTGCACGGGCTAGGCCCGCCAGCATTCTGGGGACTCGCAGACATGATAGCACTTCAAGACCCGTCGCTTCTCGTTCAGGCCAATCTGATCGGCGGAGAGTGGGTTCAGGCGGCAAGCGGGCAGACAATCCCTGTCACCAATCCTGCCACCGGTGAGTTCCTGGCGCAGGTGCCGAGCCTGTCCCGCGACGAAGTGGCCACTGCCATCGCGGCAGCCCATGCAGCACAACCGGCCTGGCGGCGCATGACAGCAAAAGCGCGCGCCGCGATCCTGCGCCGCCTGTTCGACCTGATGATGGAAAACCAGGAAGACCTCGCCCGGCTCATGACGGCCGAGCAAGGCAAACCCCTCGCCGAGGCACGCGGCGAGATCGCCTATGCGGCAAGCTTCATCGAGTGGTTCGCCGAAGAGGGCAAGCGGGTCTACGGCGATACGATCCCCGATCCTCTGGGTGGCCGCCGGATCATCGTCCAGAAGGAGCCGATCGGCGTATTCGCTGCGATAACCCCGTGGAATTTTCCAGCGGCCATGATCACCCGCAAGGCTGGCCCCGGATGGGCGGCAGGCTGCACCGGCGTGATCCGGCCTGCCAGTGAAACGCCGCTGTCGGCGCTTGCTCTGGGTGTTCTGGCCGAGCGCGCAGGAATGCCGGCAGGTGTGTGCAACATCGTGACCGGCCCTCCAGCAGAGACCGGTCTCGAACTCTGCGAGAACCCCCTTGTTCGGAAACTCAGCTTTACCGGCTCAACGCGGGTGGGAGCACTTCTGCTCGCGCAGTGCGCGCCGACAGTGAAGAAGACCAGCATGGAACTTGGCGGCAACGCGCCCTTCATCGTCTTCGAGGATGCGGACCTCGACGAGGCGGTCAAGGGCGCGATGGTGTCCAAGTTCCGAAACACCGGCCAGACGTGCGTTTGCGCGAACCGGTTGCTGGTTCAGGACAGCGTCTATGATGCCTTCGTCGAGAAACTGAAGGCAGCAGTCGAACAGCTCAAGGTCGGGCACGGGACCGAGGAAGGCGTCACGCAAGGCCCCCTGATCAGCGCCAAGGCTGTGGCCAAGGTCGAAGAACACATCGCCGATGCAATTGCAAAGGGCGCACGGGTCGTGACCGGTGGCCACCGCAAGCCCCTTGGCGACCAGTTCTTTGCGCCGACGATCATGGTCGATGTGCCGCCAACGGCACGCGTGATGTCGGAAGAGACATTCGGACCGCTTGCTCCAGTGGTGCGCTTCCATAGCGAAGAGGAGGCAATCGCCTTGGCCAACGATACCGAATTCGGTCTCGCGGCCTATTTCTACAGTCGCGACATCGGCCGGATCTTCCGGGTTGGCGAAGCGCTGGAAGCGGGCATGGTGGGCATCAACGAAGGCCTGATCTCTACCGAAGTTGCACCATTCGGCGGCGTAAAGTCTTCAGGGCTCGGACGAGAGGGCTCGAAATACGGCATTGAGGACTATCTCGAGATCAAATATCTTTGCGTGGGTGGTATCGACAACCATCTATAAAAAAGACCTTTTCTCAAAAGATGCACCTTTTCCAGCGCGAAATTTTTGAGTGAGCTACTGAGTTTGGCGACCAAACCGCGACAACGAACGGCGCCAAACTTTGGCGCCGTTCAATCCCGTTTCTCTTGCCCTGCCGAGCATCTCTACGGCCTCGAGTTCGCACTCTGGTACAAGTTTCGCCGAGCGTCGCCGTACACACCCTGTACCTGGGCCCTCAGGACAAAACCTCGGTCTACGCCAAGCCCGCGACCTGCGGTGTGAGTGCAAAGGTCCAGTGGCATCCTCCATGGTCGGGCCGGCGTCCTGCGACGGTAACCGGCCGACGAATTATCGAAGCACCACGCAGAACATGGGGCAGTCTGAGGAACCTTGCTTCAGACTACTCGAATGCAGCAATAGTCTGAAAAGCCTTCAATACCGACAAGGGCTCTTTCGCCACGACGACGCATGTTTAGACCCTCTCAAAGCAGTATCCCGCCCAGTCATTCATAAGGTTTTTGCGCTTCTCGAAGAAGTCCGTGCGCCGATAGGCCGCTTCGACCTTGTTCGGGATGGCATGGGCCAACGCCGCCTCGGCCACCTCGCCCGGATATTGGGTCTCCTCAGCACACCAGTCCCGGAAAGTGGAACGGAAGCCGTGAACAGTGACCGGGACATCCATCATCTCAAGCACCTTGAGCAAGGTCATGTCCGAAAGCGATTTCCTGACTTTCTGACCAGGAAAGATCAGGTCGGAAAGCTCTGACTTGAATGGCCTGACGCGCTCCAACACATCAAGCGCTGCGTCGGACAAGGGGACGCGATGCTCCTTGCCAGCCTTCATCCGCTCAGCCGGGATGAGCCAGACCTTCTCAACCAGATCGACCTCCGACCACCGTGCCCCGCGCACTTCGCCTGAACGGGCTGCGGTGAGGATCAGATATTCGAGCGCCAATCGGGTCACCGACCTGCGTTGCCGAAGGCGCACCAAAAACGCAGGGACATCGCAGAAAGGCATGGCCGCGAAGTGCCCGTCCTTGCGGGGCTGGCGCGGCAATCCCTTTGACAGTGAACGCATGGGCGCCTCGCTGGAGCGATAGCCTTTCGCATAGGCCCAATCGAGCACCGCGCCGATCCGCTGACGGACACGCCGTGCGGTTTCAGGCTTGGCCAGCCAGATGGGCGCGAGAACATCGCGGATCGCCGGTCCTTCGATCTCGGAAACGAGCAATTTACCCAGCCTCGGAAAAGCATAGGTTTCGAGCGTGTTGATCCACTGCGCCTGATGCTTGCCATTTTTCCAGGCGGCCTGGTGCTCACGGTGGACCGTTTCGGCAGCGTCCTTGAAGGTCGGAACGATCACCTGTTCCTTCGTTCGCTCGGCCAGCGGATCAATTCCAGAGCGAGCCTGTTTGCGAATTTCGCCAGCCGCCGCGCGGGCATCTGCCAGGCCAATGTGCTCCAGCGAGCCCAGCCCGATGTCACGGCGCTTGCCGCCATATTGCACCCGGACCGTCCAATGGCCCCGGCCGGGTGCCTTAAGATCCAGAATCAGTCCGTCCCCGTCAGAGTAGCGTCCGGGTTCCTTGAGGCTTTTGATTTTGAGGGCGCTGAGATTTCCCATCGATCCGGCTCCTATTCAACCCCACACTTGACCCCACACTCTCCTCTGGAATGACCAGAACATATTGAGAGCGACGTGGATCAGCAAGGTGGAAAAACCGCAGCATTTCTGCGGCTTTTCGGACTTTAGTGGATTGTGCCGGATAGGCCACTTGGCGGAGAGGCAGTCCGCCTAATTGTTCTTCGCTGAAGTTCAAGGATGGCCGAATTTATTCAGCATTTTCGGGGATTTTGGAAATCCCAAATTCAGCGCTGTTCGCATTTGTTCCTTTCCGTTTATGGGCAACCACGCTATTATCGTGGGCAACATTATGGGCAGCAAGGAACGTCCACCATGCCTCGCAAGCTGCACAATGCCCTCACTCCTGTTAGTGTCCGGAACGCTGGCCCCGGTCGCCATGCCGATGGGGGCGGGCTATACCTGCGGGTGCAGGACGGCGGGGCACGTTCCTGGCTGTTCCGTTCCACCGCTGGAGGTAAGGCGCGCGACATTGGGATAGGTCCGGCGGCAGGTGCTGGCGCAATCGCGCTGGCCGATGCCCGCGCCATGGCCCGCGAACTTTCCACACAGGCAGCAAAGGGCGAGGCGCTGGAGGGCAAGCGCACCAAAGCGCGCAAGGCCGCTGCTCAAATGCAGGCCGAGGCGTTGACGCGCCGGACCTTCCGGGACGTGGCCGAGGCGTTCATTGATCGCAAAGAGGGCGGCTGGCGCAACGACAAGCATCGCCAGCAATGGCGCAACACGCTGGCCACCTATGCATATCAGATCATCGGCGACCTGCCCGTTTCATCGATCGGCACCGATCACGTTTTGCAGGTTCTGGAGCCGATCTGGAGCGAAAAACCGGAAACCGCCAGCCGATTGCGAGGCCGGATTGAAAATGTGCTGTCCGCCGCGAAGGTGCAAGGGATGCGATCAGGTGAGAACCCGGCGCTCTGGCGCGGGCACTTAGACCATATCTTGCCCAAGCCGGGCAAGTTGAACCGGGGCCACCATCCCGCGCTTTCCTATGCCGAATTGCCCGCATTCATATCGGACTTACGCGCGCGGGAAGCGGTTGCGGCACGGGCACTGGAGTTTGCAATCCTAACTGCCGCGCGCACGGGCGAAGTGATTGGCGCAACGTGGGCCGAAATTGACCTTGCGGCGGCTGTTTGGACCGTGCCCGCAAATCGCATGAAGGCAGGCAAGGAACATACCGTACCCCTCTCCCCGCGCGCTTTGGCCATTCTGGAGGGCGTCCAAATGCTGAATACCAAGGGCCTTGCCGGTGCCCCGCTGTTCCCTGCAACCGATGGCGAGGAACTATCGGGCATGGCCATGGCGATGCTTATCCGCCGGATGCACAAGACTGAGCAAGCCAAGGGCCGCCCCGGCTGGATCGATCGCAAGCAGGGCGGGCGCTTGATCACGTCGCACGGATTCCGTTCCACCTTCCGCGATTGGGCTGGCGAGCAATCGGCATTCCCCCGCGAGGTGATCGAACATGCGATTGCACACCGATTGCCGGATAAGGCAGAGGCTGCCTATTCCCGCGCCACCCTCCTGCCCCGGCGCGTCAAACTTATGCAGGCATGGGCGGAATATTGCGCCTCGCATTCCGGAATTGGTCCAAACGTAACGCCAAGTCGCGCGGCGGCCTGAACCTCTGTGACAATCGCGACATTCGTGACATCGCTACCTCTGTAGGCATGAACCGATTCAGCAGGCTAAGCGTCGCACCCTCATGGAAGCTTGGAGGCATTTCGCCGCACCGTCAATTTCAGGCATCACAGGTAAAGTCACCCCGACCACCGCTGCTGCGTCGGAAAGTCTTTCAGGCGATCATAATGGGTGAAGCAAATCCCACAGCGATCGCGCTGATCAAGGAACTGACAGGCCACAAACCTACGTGCGGCACTACCCCTGACGGTCAGCAATGCCTGCACATTGGAGACATTGAGCTTGTCGCGACGAGTTTCGCGCTGTGGAGCGATCCCTGCGTCTACGATCATGAAAATGGCATGATCTCGATCTCCTGGGGCGGCCAAACAGCGCGGCTTTACCGCCAGCGGGATGGTTCATGGAAGGCGGAATGTCATCCCAATCTGCTTGCTGGAAAGGCACGGTGGGTGCTTTGATCTTGGAAAATTGTCGAAACACCCGACCTCCATCTACCGCTCACCGTGAAGGGACTCCTACCCGCCCAATGGCACTAGGCGACCAGTCTGTGGGTCATATCGACACCCTACAATACTCCTATTTCTGATCCGCCCCACTGCCTCATCGATCACGCCAAGCGGGACTAGGAACCACTCACGCGGTTTGACCATGTGGCCGAACCGGTCAGGGATCGACAGGTTGATCTGCGCAGCCGCGAACACCTTGTGGATCAGGCTTTCCAGCTTCTGACAGTTCACTCCATAGACCTTGTAGGTCGCCACCACATCCACACCCGCGAGCAGATAGGTCGAGCTCTTTTCGGCTCCTGAAATGCGGGTCTCGACCGATCCGCTGGTCACGCCGATCTTGTGCATGATCTCGCGGTGCTCAGCCACGACCGGGTGCTCAGACTTGCTGCGCAGGACATAGATCGTGCCGGTCTCGGCCTCTCCGTCTTCGGCCCTATCAGCGAACAACGGACCAGGCGCAGGATCCGTAATCCGCCGGCCAGCGTCATCCTCGTTTAGCTGGCGCTGGAGGGAGCGCATCAGCATGCCGCTCTCGGTGCCGTTGTCGAAGATCACGCGCAGCCGTGCGTCAGTGCGCCCTTGAGCGTTCGTGAACATCTCGTCCATTTCGGCCACGTAGCAAATCTGGCCGAACACGATGAAGAATGCGCCAGGGCGGATTTCGGCCTTGAGCTCGAAGGGTCTAGTGATGCGGGTGCCGTTCGCCAGATCGTCCTTCACCTGCTTGAACAGGGGTTCGAACTTCGCGAAATCGAGGCACTTGTCGCGGCGGGCGATTTCCTCTGCCGCACGCTTGTCCTCGGCAGAGCGAACATGCCGAAGCTGGGTAATGTCCTCACCATCACCAAGTCCCGCAAGCTCGGCCATCAGGTCTTCAGGATCGAGGTCTTCCTCCTCCTCCTCGGCATCAGGCGCGACCCTATCGAGGAGGCCATGCTTGTCGAAGCCCGCCAGCAAGGCGCGGCAGTCTTCCTGCGCGCGCAGGCGGTCCAGTCGTACGGCATAGAGGCGCTCGAAGATGTCACGCTCCTCCCCGTGCTGCGGCAGGCGCCCGTGCTCCTCATAGAAGCGCTCAATATCCTCGAACCCGGCAATGATGCGCTCTTCGCGAGGTGTGTAACTCGCCTGCTTCTTCGCGGCTGGCGCAAAATCGGCCAGCTCGTCGGCGAGGGCATCAAGGTCGAGGTCACTCATAGCGGCCCTCCGCCTTGAAGCGCATGAAGGCTGCCGCGCCTTCTGCAAGGCGTTGTTCCCATGCATCCGCTGCGGTGATCGAGGGCAAGCGCCCGCGCTCCTTCTTGAACTTCACCGCCCGCGCGGCGAGGTCCTTGGCCTCCTCGGCAGTAATCTTGGTGCGCTTGGCAGAGATCGCCGCCTGCACCTGCTTGAGCACCTTTTCGTCCATCGCCTTGGAGAGCACGGCATAGGCCGCCTGCCACGGATTGATGCTGTCGATGAGGTCGATGTCGAGTTCGCGCACGTCCATGGCGATCTGGCGAACGCCATCGATCAGCGCCGTGTTGGCGCGGATTTCGCCATCGTCCGCGTCTGCTACCCCCAGCGCGAGCGCCTTGGCCTTTTGCGTCAAGTTGAGCGCCGCGATGGCATGCTGGCGCACAGCTTCCTGATCCTCTGCCGAGAGCTCGGGATACCGATCGCGCACAATCTTGCCCATCGCGACCTGGGTCAATTCCTGCGGCGGTGTCTCCTCGTCGAACATGCCACGCTCGGCCACCGTCTTGGTCTGGACGAAGGCTGCGATCACTTCGTTGAGGTCTTCCTGCACGATGCGGGTGGCCTCGGGGCTCTTTGGCTCGACCAACCCGGCGATCTCGAAGTGATACTGCCCGCGTTCCTCGTTCACCCCGATATTGACCTTGCCTTCCTGATAGCCGGCGGGGCCATAGTCGAAGTCCGGCAAAGGCCCGCGGTTCTTCGGCGTAAAGGTGAAACGGGGGGCGAGCACCTGCTCCATCAGCAAGCTGGCGGCGATGGCTTTCAGGGTGTCATTGATCGCCTCGGCCACGGCGGCTTCGCTGGCATCGGGTTCGGCAATCAGGTTGGTGAAGGATGCCAGCTCCTTGCCGGGCGCATCGCGGGTGGCGCGGCCGATGATCTGGATGATCTCGGTCAGGCTGGAGCGATAGCCGACCGTCAGCGCGTGCTCGCACCAGATCCAGTCGAACCCTTCTTTGGCCATGCCGAGCGCGATGATGATGTCGACATGATCGCGGTCGTTCTTGTGCGCCGGGTCCTTCAGCGCGGCGAGCACCTTGGCGCGGCGGGCGGGATCGCTGTCGTCAACCAGATCGGCGATCTTGAGCACCCGGCCATCGGGCAGCGCGACAAGCTCGAAGCCCGTCACCGGATCGGCCCCGGTCCACTTGCCGAGGTAGTGGAGGATCTCGTTCACCTCCGCGACCTTGTCCTTCGTGCTCTCGCGCGCGTTGACCGAGGGGATATGGACGATGGTCTTGCGGCTGGGGTCGAGGCAGTGTTCGATCGCTTCCAGATAGCGGCCCGTGTAGAAGAAATAGCCGATGTTGAGCGCCTTCAGGTGCTCATAGCCGTTGAGCTGCTCGTAGTAGGTGTAGGTTACCGTCTCGAACTTCGCCTCGTCCTCCGGCGTCAGCACCGGCGCGGCATCGCCCCGGAAATAGCTGCCGGTCATCGCCACGATATGGACCTTGTCGCGCGCGATGAACGCGGCGAGCTGCGCGCCCAGCCGGTTGTCCGGGCTGGCCGAGACATGGTGGAACTCGTCCACCGCAATCAGCCGGCCATCGAAGGCCTCCACGCCCAGCGCATCCACGGCAAACCGGAACGTGGCATGGGTGCACACCAGCACCGGATCGCCGCTCGCAAGGAACTGCCCGACGGCCTTCACCTTGGAAGGATCGACCCGCTCCTCGTCCGGCCCCGGCGCGTTGCACAGGTTCCACTGCGGCTTCACCGTCCAGTCTGCCCAGAAGCCGTAGGAAGCGAGCGGCTCATCGGCGAAGCTGCCGCCGATCGACTTCTCCGGCACGACGATGATCGCTTGGGCCAGCCCCTGATTGTGGAGCTTGTCGAGTGCGATGAACATCAGCGCCCGGCTCTTGCCCGAGGCCGGCGGCGACTTGATCAGCAGATACTGCTCACCGCGCTTGTTATAGGCGCGCTCCTGCATCGGGCGCATGCCGAGGGCATTGGCCTTCGCGGAGACGCCTGTGCGCGCGGTCTGGAAGCTCACGGCGGGGATGGGTTTGGCGGTGGTCATGGCAGCCTACAGGAGGTTAGTACAAAGTCGCTGGCGGGTTGGCTCGTCGAGCGTCACTGTACTACATGGTCCTGCATGCTTGACAGGCATGCATCAAAATCTCGACGCATCGGTTCTCGATATTGGCTGAGGTTGGGGCCGCTCAGCAGATAGCTTTCCTCGCAGAATGCGTTCGTCGTCCATCGCATCGTTCCGCCAAGCTCGGTCTTGTCGATTTTTAGGATTGCCAGACGATACGTTCCCGCGCAGCTGGCAGAGGCAACGCGGAAACCTTGGAAACTGACATAGACCACTGCCGCACTCTTCTGGTCTTCACGGATTCGATTGTAGCGCATTGCCGATCTGAGGGTTGCCAAGACATCGCTCTTGCTTACGCCGCACGAGACGGAATCCGATGTTGGCTCTTCAATGGCAATAGAAAGGCTCTCGGGTGCCGCTTGTGCCCAAGAGCCTTCGGGAACGATCATTCCAAAGGCAAGCCCGATAGCGCTCAGCATGCGAATGATCATGCCATTTTCCCCTTCGCCGTCATCCTGGTGTAGAGTTCGAAGAGCTTTTCCAGCCGTTCGGTGTCGTTGCGGAAGCGGCGACCGATGTAGATGCGTTCCAGCACCTCGTCGTTGCGATCGTGCGCGGCGCGCAGGTCTTCGGGCATGGCTTCGGGATCATAGAGGTCGGCGATTGTCGCCGGGAAATGCGCCTCGCGGGCGAGGAGGATGTCCTCCGCGCAGCGGGTGAGGTCGGCCTTGTTCTGGTCGGTCAGGGTGGGGACTGGGAAGGTGTTCCAGCCCATCGTGTTCGAGTAGCGGAAGTCAGTCTTCATTTTTCCGCAGACTGTCGCAACCCACACAAGATGGAGACGGGAGGCGACCAACGCCATGTTCCAAAGCGGAGCGTCGTAGATTGCCAATGCGAGATTGGAGACGCGAACTTCGGCACCGAGCAAACCGCAAGGCAAGAATGGGCGTCGCTCGGACGAAACACTCGGGACTACGATCGTTCGTTGAGTGCCTGTGATCGTACGCTCGAAGCGCCACGGCGTTTCAAGCCCCGCTCGTCCCCGCTCACTGCCATTGCGCCGATATTCCCGGATTGCTTCCAAACGCGCAGCGACTGGAGGAATCGACATTGCCAATTCCGCCTGATCATCGGTGATCCAGAGGCAATACCGAGGTAGGCCGTTGATGAATTCATAGGAGCCAAGGATTGGCCGGATGAGTGGCCAAGCGTCAGGATAGGACTCTACCAGCTCGCGCATTTCCTCGGATGACAGGAGTAGGTTTCCCTGATCCCGAGGAATGTTTCCCCCGAACATGGTGGCGACATCCGAGACCGGTTCGGACGAACGTTCGACAATCACCGTGTCGCCAGCCGTGAGGTAAGGGTTTATCTCCGCTACCTCTTTCCGAGCCTCATCCGAATAGATGAACTTGCGGCCTTCGAATCGTGGCGCGACCCCCACGATGACGCAAGTCACCTGCGCGTTCCGCGAGGCGTTGTTGCCCCACATGAAGTTCTCATGGGCGAAAAAAATACACTGATCGTTCCTGAAAATCCGGGGCCAAATCAGTGGAACCTGCACTCCTTGGCAGATCGAATTCGTAGACACGAAGGCGAAGCGCCCTCCTGACCGGATATATTCCGATGCCTTCCAGAACCAACCGGCGATGTAGTCTACAGCGCGAACGTCCTGCTTCCCGTTCTTGAACGATTGCAACTCGCGCTTTTGTTCAGGCGTTTGAACCTTGTCCCCAATGTAGGGTGGGTTGCCGCAAACATACGTTTCGCCCCCGACATTCTCGAAGTCGATTTCTGCCTGCGACAACGGAGTGCTAAACAGGTCATCTCCCCGAAACTTTACAGCTGCGCCCGCCGGTGGACACACGCTCTGCCAGTCAACCCGCATGGCATTATCACAAGTGATCCAGTTCTGGCTGTCGAGCGGCAGGAACTCGGCCAGCGCCTCCTTCTGTCCGCGATAGAGCACATCGCACTGGTACTCGGCGATGATCAGCGCCAGCCGAGCGATCTCGGCGGGAAAATCGCGCAGTTCGATGCCGCGAAAGTTGGTGAGAGGGATGTCGCTACGGCGATCGGGTTCGCTGCGGCGCCGGTTGATCTCGGCCTCAAGCTCGCGCATCTGCTTGTAGGCAATCACAAGGAAATTGCCCGATCCGCAGGCCGGATCGAACACCCGGATCTTCGCCATGCGCTGGCGCAAGTTCAGCAGCTTGCGCGCGTTGTCCCCCGCCTCCTCCAGCTTCGCCCGCAGGTCATCGAGGAAGAGTGGGTTCAGCACTTTCAGGATATTGGGCACCGAGGTGTAGTGCATGCCCAGCGCGCCGCGCTCCTCATCATCCGCCACGGCCTGGATCATCGAGCCGAAGATATCCGGATTGATCTTCTGCCAATCGAGGCTGCCGATATGCAGCAGGTACGACCGGGCAATCCGGCTGAAGCGCGGGCATGCGGTGGAGCCTGAAAAGAGCTGCCCGTTCACATAGGGGAACACATCGGCATAGGGCCGGATGCCCGCGGCCTTGCGATCGGCTGGCTTGGTATCCATCGCGCGGAACACTTCGTCCATGACAAGGTGTGTGTCCGACGAATCGCGCGCGCTCATCTGCTCGATCGTGCGGCTGAACAGCCCCTCGCCCACGAAGATATCGGTATCCTCGGCAAAGAAGCAGAAGATCAGCCGCGCCATGAAGTGGTTCATGTCGTGCCGCCGATCGGCGCTGGCCCAATCCGGGTTGTCCTTCAGCAGCTCGACATAGAGCTTGTTGAGCCGCCCGGTCGCCTTGATGTCAAACGCGCTCTCGCGGATCTGCTCGACGGTGGTGATGCCGGCGAGCGGCAGGAAGAAGCCGAAATGCTCCGCGAAATCGGCATAGGCGCAGGCGACCGTGCCGCCGCCATTCATGTCCTCGGCCTGAAACTCGATACCATCGGTGGCGAGGATGAACTTCGCCTTCTGCGATGCTGTCTTGGCGCTGGCGCGCAGGGCGCTGAGCGTCGCGTCCACCTCTCCGGGCGCGCAGGCGGCGATATGGATGTTGCCGCGCTGAAGGACGGCGCCGGGCACGTCTGACTGGTTGGTGTTGCCCGCCTTCAGGCGCGCGATCGCGGTCTCCTTGTTCCCGAAGGCGCGCAGAAACTGGAACGGAAACTCGGCCCGATCAAACGGTTCGAGCGCGAGGGCGGATACGGCTTCATCGATCTCGACGGGATTCATGGGGCGAGTCTAGGCCAGAGCGCCGCGAAAGAGGAAGGGCTATCATCGCTATGCGCCATTTTCCGCAAAGGGGCTGGTTGTTGCAGTTGGCACCTTGTGGGGACGGGGGTACCACAGGGTGTGGGACGGGGTGGGCGCACGTCCCTTCACCAGAGAGATCAGTTCGCCGAGAATAAGGTTTTCGGGCGCACCAGCGATTGCTCGCCGAAGATGCTTGTGAGCATGTAGACTTTGGCTTGTTTGGCGGCGCAAAAGGTGAGCCGGGGCCTTCGCCGGCATTCTACACCGATGGTGTAGCTGTTTACATGCGGAATTCCCAGACGCACCGATCTAGGCGGAATCAATCACTTGGTTGTAGGGCCGTATGGGAATTCTGTACCGCTTGCCCCCATCACTCGGTTGTTTCGCGGTCCAACGTCATGGAATCCAGTTCCGGGAATTTATTCCGATCCCGATCACGCCGGTACGCCTTCAGCACCTTCAGACCACGTTCCATACGTAAGTAGGCAAGGGAGTCCGGAACCGGCTGGCGCTCAAGAAAGCGCCAGTCGGGGGCCTTTTTCCCCGGCCCGACCTCGCAGGTCAGCCGCCAGCACCGTGCCCTGGAGGACTCGTTGGCCTTGACAGCGAAATAGGAGTCCTTGGTCATCTCGATAAAGCCGAGGCTGACCAGTTCCGCGAACCTCTTGCGTCATAGATTGCCTCTTAGGAGTTTTTCCGTTTGCGAGGTTTTGTTCAACTTCGGCGCGGAAGCTGAGCGACTGTCTGCGCTCTTCCGCTGTGCGAAGAGCGCGTTGAACTGTACGTTCCGAAACCTCAAACTCCGACATGACGGTTTCGATGGCGATGCCTTTCTTGTCGCCCTGCGCCATAAGGGCCTCTACACGTTCGACAATCGGTCGATGCCTTTCCGCCGTGGACGGTCTCCGTTTGCTGGGCGCACCATCAGGTTCTGGTGGCAGATCAGGGTGCTGAATGACAGCCAATCGATATTGAGTGCGCTGGACCGAACCGGAAATGAGTTTCCGCAGCGCCAGGGCTACGCGCCTGTCCGGAATGCCTTTGTGCTTGGCCAGATACCGATCAAGGCTGCTCAAGACACCCTTTTCGAGATCCATGATTGCGGTAAGCTCGTGCAGCGGAATCAAGGTCTTACGGCCAAGGCGGTTGAATTTCTTGTCCATCACGCCGACATTCGCGATCGGCCGGACCCGCACCCTGCTCTTCTTGTCCATTCGAACCTACCTGCACCGCCCCAATGACGTTAAACTGCTAAGGCTTATATTTCTGGTCGTCGACCGTCTCGTTCGCATAACTGCTCCCGACCAACATGAGCCGTTCAGCACCGAGGGTTTGATCGGCTGCTTAAGCTGAAACCAGTCGTAACAATAGTCTGCGCATCGCGGCCAAGGTTGCCGTGATTATGGATCCTTTACGCGTGAGGTCCGACCTTTCCCTAGAACCTTAATGCCCGTTCGCAGCAATGCTCCGCCGCACGAACGGAGCTTGCCATGGACCTTCAGTCGCTTGCGGCGCGCGACCATCCTCTTTCCCGCTGGATCGACGGCGGCCTGCGTGCGTCAGGGGCTTTGCTTCTGGCGCTGTTCGGCCTTGCTGCAGCCTCAGTGGGACGCGTGCCTCCACATCAGACTGAAAGCCCCGCCGGTTTTGGGCTCGCCTCGATAGCGGTCCTGCTCATCTGGGCCGGGCTCGCCCTGCTGGTTGGCGGAGCAGAATGGTTTCGCCCCCAACCAACGCCTCCGCGCCCCCTGTTCCCCCCATCAGAAAGCCAGGAATCCATGATCGACCTGCTCTGGATCGGCGCACTTGCCGGTCTCACCATCCTGACCACCGCGTTCATCGCGCTCTGCGAACGCGCCTGAGGATTTCCCCGATGCCGCTACCCGAACTGATTGCCGCGCTGACCGCGGCGGGACTGCTTGTCTATCTCGTGGTCGTGCTGCTGCGACCCGAGCGCTTCTGAGGGAACTTGCCATGACAACTCTTGCAGGCTGGCTCCTGATCGTCGGCTTCACCGCGCTTGTTGCTCTGCTGGCCAAGCCCTTCGGGCTCTGGCTGCACGCCGTTTACGAGGGGCGCCGCACCGTGCTGCATCCCGTGCTCGGCCCGGTCGAGCGCGGGTTCTATCGCGTCGCGGGCGTCGACCCCCAGCGCGAGCAGGATTGGCGGAGCTACGCGCTCCATATGCTCGCTTTCCAGGTGGTGACGGTCCTGTTCACCTATGCGGTGCTGCGCCTGCAGGGCGTGCTCCCGCTCAACCCGCGCGGACTACCAGGGCTGGGGGCGGATGGTGCCTTCAATACTGCGATTGCCTTTGTCACCAATACGAACTGGCAATGGTATTCGGGCGAAGCGGCGCTTTCGAACCTCAGCCAGATGCTGGGGCTGACGATCCACAACTTCCTCTCGGCGGCGACTGGCATTGCGGTAGCCTTTGCACTGTTCCGCGGGTTTGCGCGGACCGAGACCCGGACTGTCGGCAACTTCTGGGCCGATATCGTCCGCGTCACGCTCTATATCCTGCTGCCCGCGTGCATCCTCTATGCCGTGTACCTCATCGCCAGCGGCGTGCCGCAGACGCTTGCCAGCACGGTCGATGCGACGACGCTTGAAGGCGCGAAGCAGACGATTGTCGTAGGTCCGGTCGCTTCTCAGGAAGCCATCAAGATGCTGGGCACCAATGGCGGCGGCTTTTTCAATGCCAATTCCGCGCATCCTTTCGAAAATCCCAGCGCGCTGACCAACCTTGTGCAGATGCTGTCGATCTTCGTGCTGGGCGCGGGCCTTACCTGGTGCTTCGGCAAGGCCGTGGGCAACACCCGCCAGGGCTGGGCGATCCTCGCGGCGATGCTGGCGCTGTTCCTGGCGGGCGCTTCGATTGCCTATTGGCAGGAAGCGGTGGGCGCCCCGGTGCTCCACCACCTCGGCGTGGCCGGTGCCAACATGGAGGGCAAGGAAGTGCGCTTCGGCATCGCGGCCAGCGCCTTGTTCGCGGCGGTGACCACGGCGGCGTCCTGCGGCGCAGTCAACGCGATGCATGACAGTTTCACGGCGCTCGGCGGCATGATCCCGCTGTTCAACATCCAGTTGGGCGAAATCGTCATCGGCGGCGTCGGCTCGGGCATTTATGGTTTCCTGCTGTTCGCGTTGCTCGCAGTGTTCATTGCCGGGCTGATGGTAGGCCGCACGCCCGAATATGTCGGCAAGAAGATCGAGGCGCGCGAGGTCAAGCTGGCGGTGCTGGCCATTGCCGTCCTCCCGCTGTGCATCCTTGGCTTCACGGCGATTGCCGCTGTGCTGCCCGCGGGCCTCGCCGGGCCGCTCAACAAGGGGCCGCACGGCTTTTCGGAGATCCTCTATGCCTTCTCATCGGCCACCGGCAACAATGGCTCGGCCTTCGCGGGTCTGACGGCGGGGACACCGTTCTACAACGGCCTGCTCGGCGCGGCGATGTGGCTGGGGCGCTTCTTCGTCATCGTGCCGGTGCTGGCGATTGCCGGCAGCCTCGCGGCCAAGAAGCACACCCCTGCCAGCGCCGGTTCGTTCCCCACCACCGGCCTGCTGTGGATCGCGCTGCTGATCGGCACGATCCTGCTCGTTGGCGGCCTTACCTTCCTGCCCAGCCTCGCGCTTGGCCCGATCGCGGATCACGTGACGGGCCTTGCCGGCACCACCTTCTGAGGACCATCCCCGTGTCCAATCCCACATCCATGTTTTCGGCCGAACTGCTTATCCCGGCACTCGGCGATTCCGTGAGAAAGCTCGCTCCGGCGCAGCTGATCCGCAATCCGGTGCTGTTCACCACGGCTGTCGTCGCGCTGCTCCTCACCGTGCTGCTGGCGGTTGGTGGCAGCGGCCTGTCGCTGGCGTTCCAGATCCAGCTGATCGTCTGGCTCTGGTTGACCGTTCTGTTTGGCACCTTTGCCGAAGCGCTCGCCGAAGGGCGGGGCCGGGCCCAGGCGGCTTCGCTGCGTGCGACCAAGTCCGATCTCGTCGCGCGGCTGCCGGATGGCAGCACGGTTCCGGCAACCCAGCTCAAGCGGGGGGACACCGTCATTGTCGCGACGGGCGATCTCATTCCTGCCGACGGGGAAGTCATCGAAGGCGTTGCCAGTGTCAACGAGGCCGCCATCACCGGCGAAAGCGCGCCGGTGATCCGTGAGGCGGGCGGTGATCGGTCTGCCGTGACCGCAGGCACTCGCGTGATTTCCGACCAGATCGTGGTGCGGATCACGCAGGAGCCGGGCCAGGGCTTCCTCGACCGGATGATCGCGCTGGTGGAAGGCGCCGAGCGGCAGAAGACCCCCAACGAAATCGCGCTGACGATCCTGCTCGTGGGGCTCACCATCATCTTCCTGATCGCTGTTGCCACGATCCCGGCCTTTGCCACCTATGCCGGGGGGCGCGTTCCGGTGGCCATGCTGGCCGCGCTCCTCATCACCCTCATCCCCACCACGATTGCCGCGCTGCTCTCTGCCATCGGCATCGCCGGGATGGACCGGCTGGTGCGGTTCAACGTGCTGGCCAAGTCTGGCCGCGCGGTCGAGGCGGCAGGCGATGTCGACGTGCTGCTGCTCGACAAGACCGGCACGATCACCATCGGCGACCGGCAGGCGAGCGAGTTCGCCCCGCT
Source organism: uncultured Novosphingobium sp. (assembly GCA_964413325.1). GTDB lineage: Bacteria > Pseudomonadota > Alphaproteobacteria > Sphingomonadales > Sphingomonadaceae > Novosphingobium. The sequence goes on from CAYPRK010000001.1 coordinate 883,675, forward strand.
GCCGGGCGTATCGGCAGAGGCCCTCGCTCAGGCCGCGCTGCTGGCGAGCCTTGCCGACGAAACGCCCGAAGGCCGCTCCATTGTCCGGCTCGCGCACGACGGCTTCGGCCTTGCCCAGAGCGATCTTCCTGCGGGCGCCGAGATCATCCCGTTCACCGCGCAGACCCGGCTCTCCGGCCTTCGCCTCGGCGACCGGCTCGTCCAGAAGGGCGCGGTCGATGCGGTGCTGCGCGCCAATCCGGCAGCGGCGCAAACACCTGCCGCCGAGACTCTGCGCCGCGCCTCGGATGCCATCGCCCGGCAGGGTCAGACGCCGCTCGCCGTCGCCGATGGCGGCATGCTGCTCGGCGTGATTGCGCTCAAGGACGTGATCAAGGCCGGTGTGCGCGAACGGTTCGGCGAACTGCGCCGCATGGGCATCCGCACCGTGATGATCACCGGCGACAACCCGCTGACCGCCGCCGCCATTGCAGCCGAGGCGGGGGTCGACGACTTCCTTGCCGAGGCGACTCCCGAGGACAAGCTCGCGCTGATCCGCAAGGAACAGCAGGGTGGCCGCCTGGTGGCAATGTGCGGCGACGGCACCAACGATGCACCGGCGCTGGCCCAGGCCGATGTCGGCGTGGCGATGAACACCGGGACCCAAGCTGCGCGCGAGGCGGGCAACATGGTCGATCTCGATAGCGATCCCACCAAGCTCATCGAGATCGTCGGGCTCGGCAAGCAGCTGCTGATGACGCGCGGCGCGCTCACCACGTTCTCGGTGGCCAACGACGTCGCCAAGTATTTCGCGATCATTCCGGCGATCTTCGTCGCGCTCTATCCCGGGCTCGGCGTGCTCAACGTGATGGGGCTGGCCAGTCCGCAGAGCGCGATCCTTTCGGCGATCATGTTCAACGCGCTGATCATCCCGGCGCTGGTCCCGCTGGCGCTGAGGGGCGTGAAGTATACCCCCATGGGCGCAGGCCCCCTGCTGGCGCGCAATCTCTCGATCTACGGCCTTGGCGGCCTCGTCGCGCCGTTCGCGGGCATCAAGCTGATCGATCTTGCCGTCGCGTCTCTCCATCTCGCCTGAGGAACAGGTATCATGCTCAAGGACATTGCTTCCACCCTGCGCCCGGCCTTCACGATGACGGCGCTGTTCGCGCTGCTGCTCGGCCTCGTCTATCCGCTCGCGCTCACCGGTATCGGGCAGGCCCTGTTCCCTGCGCAGGCCAATGGCAGCCTGATCCGCAGCGGAGACCGGGTGATCGGTTCATCGCTGATCGGCCAGTCCTTCACCAGCCCGCGCTATTTCCATGGTCGCCCTTCCGCCGCCGGCAAGGGGTATGATGCGACCGCCTCGTCGGGCTCCAATCTCGGCCCGGCAAGCGCGGCGCTGGCCGACCGCGTTCGCGGCGATCTTGCCGCTCTCGCTCCCTCACCAGGTTCCCCCGTTCCTGCCGATCTGGTGACAACTTCCGCCTCGGGGCTCGATCCCCATATCAGCCCCGAGGCGGCCCTGTTTCAGGTGAAGCGGGTGGCCGAGGCGCGCGGGTTCGGTGTGGCGCAAGTGCAGGCGCTGGTCGCCGCGCACACCGAAGCGCCGCTGTGGGGGCTGCTGGGCGAGCCGCAGGTGAATGTGCTTGAACTCAATCGTGCGCTCGACACCTTGCCGGCAAGCGGTGCATCATCCAGCAGGTGATCGAAGTCCGCCCTGATCCCGATGCCCTGCTGCGCGCGGCGCAACGCGAGGGACGTGGCCGCCTCAAGATATTTCTTGGGGCGGCTCCGGGCGTGGGCAAGACCTACGAAATGCTCAGCCGTGCCGCCGAACGCCGCGAAAGCGGCATCGATGTGGTCGTCGGTGTGGTCGAGACCCACGGGAGATCGGAGACGGCGGCCAAGCTGCGCGGCTTCGAGATCATGCCGCGCGCGCGCCTTTCGCACCGGGGCCAGAACCTTGAGGAGATGGACATCGACGCCATCCTCGCGCGCCGGCCTGCGCTCGTGCTGGTCGATGAACTTGCTCACACCAATGCGCCGGGCAGCCGGCACGACAAGCGCTGGCAGGATGTCGAGGAACTGCTGGGTGCCGGGCTGGATGTCTGGAGCACGCTCAATATCCAGCATCTCGAAAGCCTGAACGATCTCGTCGCGTCGTTCACGCGCGTCCGTGTGCGAGAGACGGTTCCCGATCGCGTGCTCGATCAGGCGGAAATCGAAGTTGTCGATATCCCGCCCGATGAACTGATCGAGCGGCTGCGCGAAGGCAAGGTCTACGTTCCCGAAGAGGCCAGCCGGGCGCTGGGCCATTTCTTCTCGCGCTCCAATCTGTCGGCCCTGCGCGAACTGGCGCTGCGCCGCGCAGCGCAAGTGGTCGATACGCAGATCCTCGATCTCGTCCGCGCACAGGCGCTTGGCGGCATCTGGGGCTCGGGCGAACGGATCCTCGTCGCGCTCAGCGAACAGCAATCGGCGGCGGAACTCGTGCGCGCCGGGCGGCGCATGGCGGATGCGCTCCATGCGCCGTGGACCGCCGCTTACATCGAGACACCGCGCTCGCTGCAACTGGGCGATGGCTCGCGCAAGGCACTTGCCGACAACCTGCACCTCGCGACCCAGCTTGGTGCTGCGGTGATGACCATTCCCGCCGCCTCGGTCACCGAAGGGCTCAAGCTGGCGGTGGCCGAAGCACGGGCGACGCAGCTCTTCGTGGGCAAGTCGGCGCGTTCCCGCTGGTTCGAACTGCGCCACGGGTCGGTTGTCGACCGGCTGGTCCGCGAAATGCCCGGCATCGCGGTGCACGTTCTCCCGCTCGGCGATCTCAGAGAGGTGAGCAGACCGGCGATCGCCAGCACAAGACCATGGGGCGCACCGCAGGACTATGCCATTGCCCTCGGCCTCACTGCACTGGTGACGGCCTTGGGGTATTACATCACCAGCATAGGCTCGATCACCAACGTCGCCCTGCTCTATCTGCTCCCCGTCATGGCGGCCGCCACGCGGTTCGGCTTGCGGCCGGCGGTGGTCACTGCGGTGGTCTCCTCGCTCGCCTACAATTTCTTCTTCATCCCCCCGCTCTACACGTTCACCATCTCCGACCCGCAAAACCTGATCACCGTGCTGGTGCTGCTTGGTGTTGCGCTGTTTGCCAGCCAGATTGCCGCCCAAACGCGCGATCAGGCAGAGCTTGCGCGCGCCAGTGCGCTGCAAAACTCCACCCTCGCCGGATTCGCACGGCAGTTGACGAGTGTCAGCCAGCGCGCCGAACTGGCAATGCTGCTCTGCGGAGAGGTGGGCCGCCTGTTCGATGCACACACCGTGCTGCTGCGTCCGGTAGCAGGCGGGCTCGTGGTTGAAGCTGCGGTGCCAAGTGAGGTGCAGATTGCACCCATCGAGATGGCAGCGGCGCAATGGGCCTTCGATCAGGCGCGCCCGGCTGGCAACGGCTCCGATACGCTGACGGCCTCGGAATGGAGTTTCTATCCGATTGCCTCAGGAGAGCGCGTCCATACGGTCATCGGTCTGGCCCGCCGCGATGCGGGGCGACCTGTCCGCCCGGATCAACTGCCGCTGCTGCTGTCGCTGCTCGAACAGGCCGGGCAAACATTCGAACGCATCTCACTTGAGGAGCAGATGACGGACGTTGCCCAGATGCGCGAGCGCGACCGGCTGCGCGCAGCACTGCTCTCCTCGGTTGGTCACGACCTTCGGACACCCCTCACTGCCGTTGTGGGCCTGCTCGCCGAGATCGAACCCGCAAATGCCACGCAGCGGGAGCAGATTGCTGAGGCGCGTGGCGAAGCAGAACGAGTCAATCGCTTCGTTGCCAACTTGCTCGACATGGTGCGCATCGAAGCGGGTGCGCTGCAGCAGTCGCTGGAACCGGTCGACCTTGCCGAAGCGGTTTCGGCCGCGGTCCACGATCTGCGCCGCGTGCTTGATGAGCACCCCGTCGAAATCGCCATACCGCCGAGCCTGCCCTTGGTGCGGATCGATCCCCGACTGTTTCATCACTGCCTGATCAACCTGATCGACAACGCGGCCAAACACGGTCCGGCAGGCACGCCGATCCGCATTTCGGCACAGCGCAAACCCGATGGCATCGAAATGGACATCTGCGATGCCGGGCAAGGCATTCCCGCAGGGGAGGAAACGCGGATCTTCGATTCCTTCATTCGCTTGGACGGCTCTGACCGCAAAGGCGGGACCGGGCTTGGCCTCGCCATCGTGAAAGGCTTTGCCGAAGCAATGGACCTTCATGTGCGGGCCGAAAACAACCCAAACCGCAAAGGCGCCCGCTTCGTGATCACGTTTCCCGCTACGATCATCAGCCCGACCGCCGCCGAGGAGCCAGCATGAGCGAGGCAACAATGGTGCTTGTCGTGGACGACGAAGCCTCGATCCGCCGCCTGCTGCGCCGCGCCTTGGAGCGGCAGGACTATCGCGTTGTCGAGGCGGAGAATGCCCGCGAAGCGGTGACCGCGCTGGACATCGACCGCCCCGAAGTCGTGCTGCTGGATCTTGGCCTGCCGGACCGGGACGGCCTTGAGCTCGTGCCGGTGATCAAGCGCACCGGGGCCGCCTTGCTGGTCGTCTCGGCAAGGGACGCCACCGAAGAGAAAGTCGCCGCACTGGATCTTGGCGCAGACGACTACGTGACCAAGCCCTTCGATACCGAGGAAGTGACCGCGCGGTTGCGCACCGCGCTGCGCCACCGGGCCCGCCGCGAGAACGCGGGCGAAGAGATGGTCAAAGCCGGCGATCTGGAAATCGACTTCGCGCTGCGGCGCGTTTCGAAGCAAGGCGCTGAAATCCACCTCGCGCCGAAAGAATATGCCGTGCTGACCGAACTTGCCCGAAACGCCGGACGCGTTGTCACGCATGCCCACCTGCTGCGCAAAATCTGGGGGCCGGCCCACGAAGCCGATCTCGAATACCTGCGGGTGACCATCCGCGCGATCCGGCGCAAGCTGGGCGAGGAGCCGCATTCCTCCTGTATCCGCAATGAGCCGGCCATCGGCTATCGACTGATCGTGGGTTGAGTCATGTGTGAAGGCAGCCGCGATTGTACGCGGGGCTCGCAATGTCTGCTGTTGTCTCTTGAGCCGTCATTCAGTGGTTCGCTGCGGCGCGGCCGTTTTGTCCCAAATTTCAGCGTTCCGCACCTAGCAGAAGTCGACCAATTTACGCCGTTCGCTGAACGTTTGTAGGACGGCAGCTCCCACCAGAACCTGTCGTTCGCTGACTGTGAGGCCGCTCGATCGCCAGGGCCGTCACCATATCTGGCCGCAAAATGCAGACTGCAGATCGCCACGACATGGCTCAGCCCCTAATGCAACTCTGACTGCCAATGACATCGCCGAGACGCACTACCGCATGTAGGCCTTGATGATCGAGACAAGTTCCTCGGCAGCAAGAACCTTCGGGTCGTTCACGGCAAGGCCGGGATCGACCATGTGCTCCCGGATGTGATCCTCGATCACCTCAGCGATGAAGCCTTCAAGCGCGCCGCGGCAGGCTGTCGCCTGCTGGAGCACGCGTGCGCATTCCACATCGGCGTCGATTGCGCGCTCCAGAGCGTCGATCTGGCCGCGCAGGCGTTTGAGGCGATTGAGCAGCTTTTGCTTCTCGGCAGCGACGTGGCTCATTGCGGTCCCTTTGAGCTTGATACTATACCCCCCTAGGGTATATTGCGCGCCAAGTCGAGTCGACTGGGCTCGACACCTCGCCCCATTTCTCAATGGAAACACCAATGCCTCGAAGTCGCAAAACGGACGCCGACGAAGGCGACAGTCGGGCCGCAGGCTCGCTTGCCTCTCTCGTCCGAGCGTCGATGGGCCCATCGAGGCGGGTGACTGGCGCGGTGTAGCGCGCCGGTCCGGTCCTGCGGTGGGCTCTTGCCAACCAAGGACCGGATCATGATGACCAAATTTCTCGAACTGCCCTTCTGCATCTTTCGCTCGGGCCTGGGCCCGGCACTCGCCGTTGCCTTCCTCGCGGCGACACCTGCACGTGGGGACGACATACCTGCCGGGGAGCAGGCGATTGCTGTCCACGGCCAGATCACCACGGTCGTGCAGGGCGTGGGCGGCTTTGCCTCGCCCTATGCCGGCGACAACAGCCTCACCCCGCATCAGGTCAAATCCACCAGCGATGTCACGCTCTTCCTTGGTGCGCGGCCATGGCGGGGTGCCGAGCTCTGGGTGAACCCCGAGATCGATCAGGGCTTCGGTCTGTCGAACACGCTGGGCGTGGCCGGGTTCCCCAGCGCCGAGGCTTACAAGGTCGGCAAGCTCAACCCCTACTTCAAGCTCCAGCGCGCTTTCCTGCGCCAGACGCTCGCGCTGGCCGGCCCGGGAGTCGCGCTGGATGCCGGCATCAACCAGCTGCGCGGCCACACCACTGCCAACCGCATCGTGATCACTGCGGGCAAGATGGGCGTGGGCGACATTTTCGATACCAACCGGTTCGCGCATGATCCGCGCGGGGATTTCCTCAACTGGTCCCTCGTCGATACCGGCAGCTTCGACTACGCCGCCAATGCCTGGGGCTACACGTATGGCATCGCCGCCGAATGGTATCAGGGGCCGTGGACGCTGCGCGCGGGGTTCTACAACCTCTCGAAAGTCCCCAATGGCATCGAGCTGGAAAGCGATTTCAGCCAGAATGCGGTGATTGTGGAAGGCGAGCGGCGCTGGCAGCTTGGCGGCCGCAATGGTGCCGTGCGCGTGACCGCTTTCCGCAACCGAGGCCTGTTCGGGCGGTTTGACGATGCCCTCGCGCTGGCCCGCATCACCGGGAACGCGCCGGACCTCGCGCCCGTGCGCCGCAAGCAGAGCCGTTTCGGCATCGCGCTCAATGCCGAGCAGGATGTGACCGCGAACCTCGGCATCTTCGTGCGCGCGGGCACGTCTGACGGGGCCATCGAGACCTATGATTTCACCGACATCGACCGCACCCTTGCCGTTGGAGGCGCGCTGAAGGGAGCTGGCTGGCACCGCAGGCAGGACACGCTGGGCGTGGCCGTAGTGGTCAACAGCATCTCCGCCGCGCATCAGCGCTGGCTGGCGGCAGGTGGGCTTGGTGTGCTGGTCGGCGATGGCGCGCTACCGCATCCGGGCGATGAACAGATCGTCGAGGCCTACTACGCCTTTCGCCCGGCAAGCTGGGCGGCGATCACGCTCGATTACCAGCACATCGCCAACCCCGGCTACAACCGCGATCGCGGCCCGGCCAATGTGTTTGGCGCCCGCTTCCATGCCGGGTTCTGAGCCTGTGGCTGCCACCAACCTTCAGATCGGCAAGGCAAGCGCATGAGCCCGGACAAGAACCCGACCGCGATCCTGCCCTCGTTCTCGCGGATGCTGCGTCTGACGCGGCCCAACCGCGAGGATGCGATTGCGTTCATCATTCTCTCCGGGCTCGCGCTGCTGGTGTTCCATGCGGCGGAAGGCGCGGTCGAACCGCTGTCGCGGCTCCATCTTGAGCCGGTCACGCTCGATCCTGTCTATCTGCCCTATTATGCCCTGCGCACCGTGCTCAGGATGTTTGCCGCGCTGATCGCGTCCACCGTGTTCACGCTGATCTTCGCGACACTGGCAGCGCGCAGCAGGCACGCCGGGCAGATCATCGTGCCCGCGCTCGACATCCTGCAGTCCGTGCCGATCCTCGGCTTCCTGACCTTCACCGTGACCTTCTTCATGAACCTGTTCCCCGGCAACGTGCTGGGCGTCGAATTGGCCTCAGTGTTTGCAATCTTCACCTCGCAGGCATGGAACATGGCCTTCAGCTTTTACCAGTCGCTGCGCGGCCTGCCCGATGATCTGGAAGAAGTGTGCGAGGGCTTTGCCCTGTCGCCGGTGCGGCGGTTCCTGCGGCTCGATCTGCCCTACGCGACGCCCGCGCTAGTTTGGAATGCGATGATGTCGATGTCTGGGGGGTGGTTCTTCGTGGTCGCCTCGGAAGCGATCACGGTCGGCAACACCACCGTCACGCTACCGGGGATCGGCTCCTATCTGGCGATTGCGATCCAGCACCAGGATTTCCGCTCCGTGGGCTGGGCCGTGGTAATGATGGCGCTGGTGATCCTTGCCTACGACCAGCTGTTCTTCCGGCCCATTGTCGCCTGGGCCGATCGCTTCCGCTTCGAGCAGACCGCCAGCGCCGAACAGCCGCAGAGCTGGGTCTATGATCTGCTCCGCCGCACAAGGGCCCTGCCGCTGCTGATTGCGCCATTCGCGGCGATTGGCCAACTGCTGCTGGCGCTCGAACCCGCGCGCCGCGAACACCAGCGCCGCGAAGAGCGTGCTGCCAACCCGTGGTTCGAGCGCCTGTGGCAGGCACTGGTGTGGGTGGGCGTTGCCGCGGCGCTGGGCTGGACCGCGCACTATGTGCTGACCTCGCTCCGCCTTGGCGACATTGGCACGGCCATCGGCCTCGCGATGGTGACGATGCTGCGTGTGATCCTGCTGATCATCCTCGCCAGCCTGATCTGGGTGCCGCTGGGCGTGATGATCGGCCTCAGGCCCCGCCTAGCCGAGCGGGTGCAGCCGATTGCCCAGTTTCTCGCAGCCTTTCCGGCCAACGTACTGTTCCCTTTCGCGGTGATCGCCATCGTCCGCTGGAACCTGATGCCCGACATCTGGCTCTCGCCGCTGATGATCCTGGGCACGCAGTGGTATATCCTGTTCAACGTGATCGCCGGCGCAAGCGCGATCCCCAACGACCTGCGCGAAGTGGCGGGCATGTATGGGGTCAAAGGCTGGCAGTGGTGGCGGCAGGTCGCGCTGCCGGGCATCTTCCCCTACTACATCACCGGCGCGCTGACAGCCTCGGGCGGCTCGTGGAACGCCTCGATCGTTGCCGAGGTGGTGACCTGGGGCAGCCATCATCTCGAAGCGCACGGCCTTGGCGCCTACATCGCCGAAGCCACGACGGCGGGCGACTACCCCCGTGTCGCACTCGGCATCGGCGTGATGAGCCTCTTCGTCCTCGGCTTCAACCGCATGGTCTGGCGGCCGCTCTACGCCTTCGGCGAGCGCCGCCTGCGCCTGTCCTGACTGATTTTCCCGGAGTGATCGAATGGCCACGCAAACATTGTCCGGCGCCCCGACGCAGCCGCTGATCGAGGTCAGGGGTCTCAACCACTACTATGGTCCGCCGCCCGGTGGCCATCTCGTGCTCGAAGATGTCGACCTGACGCTCTACCAGAATGAAGTCGTCGGCCTGCTGGGACGTTCGGGTTCGGGCAAATCCACGCTGCTGCGCTCGATCGCCGGGCTGATCCGCCCGCGCATGGGCGAGGTCCGGCGGATCGCGAGCGAGGACTGCGCCGACCCGACAGTCGCGATGGTGTTCCAGACGTTCGCGCTGTTTCCGTGGCTGACGGTGCAGGAGAACGTCGAACTGGGTCTGGAGGCGCAGAAGGTTCCCGCCGCGGAGCGCCGCACCCGCGCGCTTGCCGCGATCGACCTCATCGGCCTCGACGGCTTCGAGAACGCCTACCCCAAAGAACTCTCGGGCGGCATGCGCCAGCGGGTCGGCCTTGCCCGCGCGCTGGTGGTGAACCCTTCGCTCCTCCTGATGGACGAGCCATTCTCCGCGCTCGACGTGCTGACCGCCGAGACGCTGCGCACCGATCTGCTCGACTTGTGGTCCGAAGGGCGCATGCCGATCAAATCGATCCTCATCGTGACGCACAATATCGAGGAAGCGGTGCAGATGTGCGACCGCATTCTGGTGTTCTCCTCCAATCCGGGCCGCGTGGTGGCCGAGATCAAGGTCGACCTCCCGCGTCCTCGTGACAGGCTCGACCCGCCTTTCCGCGCACTCGTCGATGACATCTACGCGAGGATGACCGCCAAGCAGGTCTCCTCCCGGCCCGCTCGGGACGGGGTGTTCCCCGGCACAGGTATCGCCATGGTGCTTCCGCACGTCTCGACCAACACCCTCGCCGGTCTGATTGAGGAAGTCGACGGCACGCCCTTCAACGGCAGGGCCAGCATGGCCGACCTTGCGGACTCGCTGAACCTTGAAGTCGACGATCTGTTCCCGATCGCCGAGACCCTGCAGATGCTGCGCTTTGCGGAACTGCGCGGCGCAGAACTGGTGCTGACCCCCTCGGCGCGGCGCTACGCCGGGGCCGAAGTCGATCACCGCAAGGCCATGTTTGGCGAGGCGCTGCTGGCTTACGTCCCACTCGCGCAGCACATCCGGCGCGTGCTCGACGAACGCGCCAGCCACAAGGCCCCGGCGCGCCGCTTCCGCGACGAACTGGAAGACCACATGAGCGAGGACTTCGCCGACGAGACGCTCAAGACCGTCACCAACTGGGGCCGCTACGCCGAGATCTTCACTTACCACGAGGACGACGATCAGTTCAGTCTGGACGACCCGCGATGATAACCGGCCTGATCATCGGCGGCGGCAGCCTGCTCTGGCTCGTGATGCTGGTTTCTTATCACCGGCGATACAAAAACCCCCGGAGACGCAAGCGCGATGAGGACAAGTAGGATCCTATTTGACTCTAAGCGACCGGATGTCGGCTAAGGGTTAGAGTCCTGCCGTTCGCCCCGCCTTCGGGAACGGCAGTTTAGTCCCAAAATCGGCCCTTTGCTGGATCGTCCTTTAGAGATGCCGAATGCGGCAGATTAGTCTTCGATACTGATAGTTCCAGACCTGCCAGGGAATTCTGGGATGGCTCGGCAAACTGCCTTTGACCTCGCACGCCGCCGCGCCGACCCAGCCATTTAGGCCAATCGATCGCTAGACCTGCCCGTTAAGGCGCGCCAATTGGCAGGCGTACGCTATCGTCCGATACTGATTGTTGGTAGCCTTGAGGGGCAGGAGAATTACAATTAACCTCACCCCCAAGAGCATGCCTCGGCCCTCAGCTTTTTCAAAAATTGGGCGGTAGAGCGCCAGACACGGCCATGACGCGCGCGCAGAATGCGCAAGGACAGGTGAAAGTGCCTCTCAGCCTAGGTGCCAGCCGCTCGATAAATTCGCCCGTGTTCGATGCCGACCGCCTACCGCCGCAAGGCTATCGTGGGCTTAGTTATGGGCAAAGACCAATTGGCCCCGATTTATCATTTTAAATCAAAGGCACTTGGCGGAGAGGCAGGGATTCGAACCCTGGATACGGTCACCCGTATGCCGCATTTCGAGTGCGGTGCATTCGACCACTCTGCCACCTCTCCGCGAAGTGTCGTTGAGCCGGCAAGCGCCGTCCCGGTCGAGGAAGCGCGCCGTTAGCGCATGCTCCGGCGCTTGCCAAGGGGAAACATGTTACACCTGCCCTACAATCCACGGGTCTGCACCAAGGCTCGCTTGTTTCCCTCAGGCAGCGCCCTATATTCACATCCATGGATCGAGCGATTTTCTTTTCGCCCCAGGCTGGCCGTGAGATCACGGCTCCCCACGTCTCCAAAGCGCGGTTCGGCATCGGCGATGTCGTACGCCACAAACTGTTCGATTTCCGCGGGGTCATTTTCGATATCGACCCAGTCTTCGCCAACAGCGAGGAATGGTACGAATCGATCCCCGCCGAAATCCGTCCCCCGCGCGAACAGCCGTTCTACCATCTCCTCGCGGAGAACGATGAGAACAGCTACGTCGCCTACGTCAGCCAGCAGAACCTGCTGTCAGACGCGGAGGGCGGCCCGGTAGATCACCCCTCGGTGCACGAGATGTTCGAGGCCTTCCGCGACGGGCGCTACCGCCTGCGTCGCGGTCTCTCGCACTGATCTCTGATACGCTGACGGCGGCGCGTTGCCGCTGTCAGCGCTCCCCGCTCAATTCTTCAGCTTCCAGCCTGATTGGAAGATGAAGTAAATGGCCACCCACAGCACAAGGTTCAGCACACCAAGCCCGATCGCGCCGTGCAGCACGGCTTCGTTGGTCGTGCCGATATCGCTCTGGCCGAGGAAGCCGAAGCGGAAGCCCGAGATCACGTAGAAGATCGGGTTGAAACGGCTGATCGTCTGGAAGGTCGGCGAAAGGTTGCTGATGACGTAGAACGTGCCCGATAGCATCGACATCGGCGTGATCACGAAGTTGGTGATTGCCGCGTTATGGTCGAACTTCTCCGCCCACAGCGAAGTCAGCACGCCGATCAGCGCAAGCAGGATCGCGCCCATCAGCCCGAACCAGATCACCGCCCAGGGGTGATGCACGGTAAGGTCCACGCCCGGCCAGAAGAGCATGGCGCCCGCCACCGCAAGGCCGACGAGGATCGCGCGCGTCACCGCAGCGGCGACCAGCGCGAGGATCAGTTCGGCATTCGAGATCGGCGGCATCAGGTAGTCGATGATCGTGCCCTGGATCTTGCCGACCAGCAGCCCGAAGCTCGAATTGGCGAAGGAATTGTTGATCATGCCCATCGCGATGAGGCCCGGCGCGACGAACGTGGCAAACGGCACGCCCAGCACGATGCGCCCTCTGCCACTGGCACCACCGCCCAGCGCGAGCGTGAAAATCATCAGATAGAGCAGCGTCGTCACCGCAGGCGCCCAGATCGTCTGGGTCTGCACCTTGAAGAAACGGCGCACCTCCTTCATATAGAGGGTCCACAGCCCCAAGCGATTGATGCTGCGGAAACGCAGTTCACCCGGCGGAGGAAAATTCCCCGCTCCGCTTGGTTGTTCACTGATGGAAGCGGCCCCGCCTAGGGGCATCGGTTGATCGGCCATGCATGGTGCGGTATCGCGCATGCCGGATCATGGCAAGGCATTGCACTGCTTGCCCCACCGGGTAGGCACATTCCTGCGGCGAGCCCGCCGGCAGGACGAGTTCTGAAGGATTTGAGACGGCATGAGCTGGACGGACGAGCGGATCGAGAAGCTGACCAAGATGTGGGAAGGCGGCGCCACCGCTAGCCAGATCGCCGAGGAACTGGGCGGGGTCAGCCGCAACGCCGTGATCGGCAAGGCGCATCGCCTCGGCCTCAAGGCGCGCCCCTCCCCGGTCAAGCCGAACGAAAAGAGCGAGGCTGCGCCCGCTGCCAAGACACCGCGCCCCGCACCTGAACCATCAGCGCCAGCCGAGCCGCGCGCCGCGGCCCCGCGTCCAGCCCCGGCAGCCCCGGCAGCTCCGGCCAGCCCGCCGCCCGCGCCGCGCGCTCCTGCCGCACCGGTTGAGGCTGCACCGGCAGCTTCGGCCGCCGCGCCTGCCGCTGCTGCAGACACCCCGCCCCCGCCGCCCCAGCCGCGCATCGTCTCGGTCGGCCCCGGCGGCTTCCTGCGTCAGGGCCCCGGCGACCAGCAGGCACCGATCCCCCCTGCCCCGCCGCGCCGCCTCGTGCCCGCACGGCCGAGCCAGGAAGTCGCTGACAAGACGGGTCTGCTCGACCTCAACGACCGCATCTGCCGCTGGCCGATGGGCCATCCGGGCGAGCCGGACTTCCACTTCTGCGGCGACAAGGTGAACCCCGGGTTCCCCTATTGCGTCGAGCACTGCGGCCGCGCCTATCAGGCCCAGCTGCCGCGCGGCCATCGCCGGCCTCCGCCGCCGATGCCGTTTGGCGGCCCCAGAGTTCGCTAACGCGTTCGCCGACGCGTTAGCTGACCGGCTCGCTAATTCCGGTCCGATCTGGTCCAAAAAGCCCGGATTACCGTCGTTTTGTGTGTCCACCCGTGGTTAATTCCGGGTGGACACCGCCGTTCTCGTTGGCATGAGGGAACGGATATCAGACGAGAACGCGCGCAAGTCGCGCTGGTGGCAGTGGTTCAGCGGGACCGACGAGCAAGACGCTGTCGAACCGGGCACGGAACCGCAAATCCCGCGTGAATTGACCGCGCGCGAGGTCTGGCTTCCGGCCAAGCGGCGAATGATCAGCAAGATCGCCGATTTCCTGATCGATCACGATCTCGAAGTCCTGCCGCTGACGCTGACGGTGGCCTACGAATGCGTCACCGGCGGCGCACCCCGCCTCGCCCAGCTCATCCTCGAACGCACCGAGAAGGGCTTGCCGATCACGCTGAGCTGGATCGAGGAACAGCGCTGCGAATCCACGCCTGACAAGAACGGCGAGGCGATCGCCGTGCTGATGGGACGGCTGGAAGACAGCCTTGACGAATTCAGCAAGACCACCAGCGGCGCGCGCAATGCGACGAGCGAATACAGCAGCGCGCTGCGCCAGCACGTCGATGAACTCGAAGGCGTCGGCCGCGCCGGCATCGTCATCACCGAACTCGCCGCGCTGACGCGCGCGATGATGGAGCGCAGCATCGCCATCGAGACCGAACTTGCCTGCAGCGAACGCCGCGCACAGGCGCTCCAGACCTCGCTCGAAGAGACGCGGCGCACGGCCGACATGGACCATCTCACCGGCCTGCCCAACCGCCGCGCCTTCGATCACATGCTGGAACGCGAGATGCGCGAGGCGCGAGAGGCCGGGGAGACGCTCTGCGTCGCCTTCGTCGATATCGACCACTTCAAGCGCGTCAACGATACCCATGGCCACCCTGCGGGCGACCGCGTGCTCAAGTTCGTGGGCGAAACTCTCAACCGCATCGCCGATGCGCGGTGCTTCGTCGCGCGCCATGGCGGCGAGGAATTTGCCGTGATCTGGCGCAACCACAGCGTCGATGATGCGTGGCGGAAGCTCGATACCGCACGGGAAGAGATCGCCGACCGGCGGCTAGTGAACCGCGCCAACGACACGCCGTTCGGCAAGATCACCTTCTCCGGCGGGATCGCCGACGTCTTTGCCTATCCGGAGAAAAGCGCGGCCCTGAAGGCGGCGGACGAAGCGCTCTATGCGGCCAAGCAATCGGGCCGCAATCGCATCCTCAGGGCCGGCGAGGACCCGGGGCCGCAGGTGAAGGCGGCCTGAGCAGGAAGACGACGTAGCCCGCAAAGCGCCGATCCCGCGCCAGCGCGGCGGGCGGCGTCCACTCCCCGCCTTCGACCAGCGCGATCTTGTGGGTCAGCGGCAGCGTATCGATATGCCGAAACCACGCGGCATAGCCGGGGATCGTGGTGCGCCCCTGATAGGTCTGGATCACCACTTCGTCGACAAGGCCCGCCAGCCGCGCCAGCTCCGCCGGATCGCCATTTGCGCTCCAGTCGAGCAAACCGGTGATGGAGAGCCGGGTGCCCGGCGGCAGCTGGCGGCGCACGAGTTCGAGGAAGGTCCGATACCGGTCCAGCCCCGGCGTTGCCGCATCGAAATCGATCTGCAGGCCTTGGAGGTGGTTCCCCGCCGCCTGCCAGCGCGCCAGCATCGCGCGCACCGTGTCCCACACACGCGCGTCCCAATCGAGCCGCTCGGCCCGCACCGTCAGCCACACTTTCGCCGCGCGCACATGCGGCACGCCCGCGCGCATGCTCACCAGCCGCGCCGGACCGCCGCGCCGGATCTCCCCGCCCAGAATGTAAAGCTCACGCGCCCCGGCGACGGCAGGCGGCGGCGGCACACCGGCCCAGAGGAAGAACTGGTCATAGCGAGCCGGATCCACCGGCTTTGGCGCCTCGCCGCGCTGGCACGCCGTCAGCAGCATAGCGGCCAGCAGCGCCGCCCAAGCGCGCTTCACCAATAGTACTTCAGCTTCTGCGCCCAGGGGCTCTTCGGAAACTCGCGCTTCAGCCGGTCATACCAGCCCTTGCGCGTCGCGATCGGCACATCCTCGCCGCCGCAGCCGTTGTAGCCCGCCGGGCCATAGCAGTTGACCGCCCGGTAGAGCGCATAGGCGCGGTCATCCGGCGCGCTGCGCGGATCGACAATGACCGAGGCGTAGATCGCCCCGCGTGCCAGCGGCTTGCCCGGATAATCGTTCGCCGCCCCGCCAAGCAGGCCCTTTGACGGCGCAGTATCGAGCGTGGTGAACCCATCGAAGCCATTCAGCCGCCAGAACTCGCCAAGGCACAGCCGCGCATGCACATCCTGCGGATTGGCCGCGAGCGTCGCCGCCGT
This sequence comes from uncultured Novosphingobium sp., assembly GCA_964413325.1. Classification (GTDB taxonomy): domain Bacteria; phylum Pseudomonadota; class Alphaproteobacteria; order Sphingomonadales; family Sphingomonadaceae; genus Novosphingobium. Next base: position 899,573 of record CAYPRK010000001.1, read on the forward strand.
GCCGATTAGCGCCGGGCAAGCAAACCCGGCACTCGCCGCGCGGCCCTTGGCAAAGAGCCCCACCGGCGCGACCATGCCGGGGCCAAAGCCCCACAGCCCATCACTCGGCGCATCGCCGCGCGCCAGCGACTGGTTGGTCCGGAAGCCCGCATAGTCCTCCCGGCTGAGCTGCTTGTAGAGCAGCACAAACAGCGCCGTATCGCGCTGCTCCTGCGGGTTCGCGGCATCTAGCGCGACCCGGCGCAGCAGCGCGGGACCGGCGGAATGCATGACCAGAATATCGCGCACCATGCGGTCGGTGATCGGCGATCCGGGGGCGAACACGTCGGCAAGCTTGCCGTGCCGCTCCCAGTTCATCGCCAGGCCCAGCTCGACCGTCGGGCGCTGCCACAGCGCCTTGGCACCGCCGAGCAGTTCCAGCCAGAAGCCTGCCTCGTTGGGGTCACCCTTGGCCGCCAGCGCCTGCCCGCGCAGCACCTGCCGGCTGAACGCCAGCGGCGTGTAGCTCGGCCGCTTCGCATCATCCGGGATCAGCTGCAGCACGCGCGCATAGTCCTTGGCGACGTAGAACGCGTGGTTCGCCTGCAGGAAGCTGTAGAGTTGCGGCGCGCGCAGGAAGCTTGCCTGCTGGCTCGCCAGCACATCCGCCCCGATCTGCTTTTCCGCGCCGCCCATGTCATAGCGGTCATCCGGATCGGCGACGCGCATGGCCTTGAGATCCGCCGCCGCCAGCAGCAGCAGCCCGCCGCCCAGCGGATTGGGATTATCACTGTTGGAGAGATACTTGCCGTCGACTTCGTTGATCAGATCGACAAGCGGCTCCCCCTCCTTCGGCGCCGCTGCCAGCACGCTCTCGTAGCGCTGGCCAAGCGCGGCGAAATCGCCCGAGAGCCATAGCGCGCGCCGCTCGAGGCCGCGCGCCGATGCGGCATAGCGCCCGGCCGGATAAGCCTTGAGGTAGTCCGCCAGCGCCGCCTTCCCCCGCAGGGCCGCCGCCTTGTCGACCGCCTTGAGGCCGCCGAAAAAGCCGTACTCGTCGGTGCTCTTCGCCAGCGCAGTGCGGAGCTCGGTGCGAGCGACCATGTAGCGTGCGGTCTCCGCCACCCACGGATCGGGCGCCCCCACCAGCCCCGCGTAGCCCTTGGCCGCTTCGTCATAGCGCTCGGCATAGAACGCATCTGTTGCGGCGAGGTAGCCAAGGAAGGCCTTGCCCGGCGCACTGCTCACGGCAAGTCCGGGGAGCACCTCAGGCAGCGTCTTGTCACCGCAGCGGGCGACGAGCTTTTCGCGCGCGCCCGTCAGCGCCGCGCGTTCGGCGCCGGGCAACGCGCGGTTGGCGCCAAGCGCGGCGGTGAAATCGGGCGTGCCGCTGCGGAACCAGTCGCAGGGGCCGCTGATCACCTCCGATGTCGCCTCGGCGTTGGGATCAAGCGCCGGAATCCAGGTCCGCGTGACCATGCCCCAATCGAGGAACATGTGGCCGAAACCGGTCTCGTCATACTCTGCCTTGGGGTAGTCGCCCCCGCCTGCCACCGCGCCGGTCAGGCCCAGCCCCGCCGAATCGCGCAGGAGGGCCAGCAGGTTCACCCGGCTGTCGTTGCCCGGCGCGATCACCACGCGGTTATGGCACGCCTGCGCCCCGCCAAACAGCGACCAGTTAGGATCGCAGCCCACATCCGCGCAGGCCAGCGCCGCGCCCGATGAGGCCAGCAGCCCCGCCATGACCACGCTTTTGGTGAGCTTCAGCCGCATCGTTGTCTCTCCTCAATCCGGTGACGCCAATGCTCTCCCGCCGCTCGCACCGAGGCAAGAAAAAAGGGCCCGCGGTTTCCCGCGAGCCCCTGTTTCACTTGGCCTCAGGGCCGGACGATCAATCGTCCGACTTGAGGAACGCCGGCATGTGATCGCCGCCGCCTTCACCGCCGCCGCGCGGACCGCGATCGCGGTCACGACCGCCATCACGACGCGGACCACGGTCACGGCCACCGGGGCCGCGACGATCGCCACCGCGATCACCACGATCACCACGGTCACCGCGCGGTTCGCGCGGTTCGCGGGGCGGGCGGGTGTCTTCCAGCTCAGCACCGGTTTCCTGATCGACGACGCGCATCGACAGGCGAACCTTGCCGCGCGGATCGATCTCGAGGACCTTGACCTTCACGGCCTGGCCTTCCTTCACGACATCGGTCGGCTTCTCGACGCGCTCGTTGCGCATTTCCGAAACGTGGACGAGGCCGTCCTTGCCGCCCATGAAGTTCACGAACGCGCCGAAATCGACGATGTTCACGACCTTGCCGTCGTAGATCTTGCCGACTTCGGCTTCTTCCACGATGCCGAGGATCCACTTCTTAGCGGCCTCGATCTGGTTGATGTCCGACGAGCTGATCTTGATCAGACCTTCATCGTCGATATCCACCTTGGCGCCGGTTTCAGCGACGATCTCGCGGATCACCTTGCCGCCGGTGCCGATAACTTCGCGGATCTTCGACTTGTCGATCTGGATCGTCTCGATGCGCGGAGCGTGGGCGGAAAGCTCGGTACGGGCCGAACCCAGCGCCTTGGTCATCTCGTTCAGGATGTGCGCACGGCCTTCGCTCGCCTGATGCAGCGCCTTGGCCATGATCTCGCGCGTGATGCCCGCGATCTTGATGTCCATCTGCATCGTGGTGATGCCCGCGCTGGTGCCGGCCACCTTGAAGTCCATGTCGCCGAGGTGATCCTCGTCGCCCAGGATGTCCGAAAGGACGGCGAACTCGTCGCCTTCAAGGATCAGACCCATCGCAATGCCCGAAACCGGACGCTCAATGGGAACGCCAGCGTCCATCATCGAAAGGCAGCCGCCGCACACCGTGGCCATCGACGACGAGCCGTTCGACTCGGTAATGTCGGAGAGCACACGGATCGTGTAGGGGAAGTCTTCCTTCGAAGGCAGCACCGGGTGCAGCGCACGCCATGCCAGCTTGCCGTGGCCAACCTCGCGGCGGCCCGGCGCGCCGAAGCGGCCCACTTCACCGACCGAGTAGGGCGGGAAGTTGTAGTGCAGCATGAAGCGCTGATACGACAGGCCGTCGAGACCGTCGATCATCTGCTCGGCGTCCTTTGTGCCCAGCGTGGTGGTGCAGATCGCCTGCGTTTCACCGCGCGTGAACAGCGAGGAACCGTGCGTGCGCGGCAGGAAGCCGACGATCGATTCAATCGGACGGATCTGCGTGGTTGTGCGCCCGTCGATGCGCTGGCCGTCCTTGAGGATGGCGCCGCGAACGATGTCCGCTTCGACCTTCTTCATGGTCTTCATCGCGACCATCTGGGTCTGCGGACCCTCGGCAGCAAAGGCTTCCTTCGCCTTGGCGCGCGCTTCGTTCAGCGCATTCGAACGCGCCGACTTGTCGGTGATCTTGTAGGCAGCAGCCACATCGGCGCCAACGAGCGCCTTGAGCTTGGCCTTGATGTCCGCCGTGTTGTCGGTGAGGTCGATTTCCCACGGATCCTTGGCGGCCTTTTCGGCCAGATCGATGATCGCGCCGACGACCTTGCGGATTTCGTCATGCGCAAACATGACCGCGCCGAGCATTTCGTCTTCGGTCAGTTCCTTGGCTTCGGATTCGACCATCATCACGGCCGCATCGGTGGCGGCGACGACGAGATCGAGGCGGCCTTCGGCAACCTGCGACATCGATGGGTTGAGCTGGTACTCGCCGTCCTTGAAGCCGACGCGCGCCGCGCCGATCGGGCCCATGAAGGGCACGCCCGAGATGGTGAGCGCAGCCGAGGCGGCGATCATCGCCACGATATCGGGCTCAGTCTCGCCGTCATAGCTCAGCACCTGAGCGATGACGTTGATCTCGTTGTAGAAACCTTCGGGGAACAGCGGACGCACCGGGCGATCGATCAGGCGGGAAACCAGCGTTTCCTTTTCCGTCGCGCCGCGCTCGCGCTTGAAGAAGCCGCCCGGGATACGACCGGCAGCCGAGAACTTTTCCTGATAGTGCACGGTCAGCGGGAAGAAGTCCTGGCCTTCCTTAACCTTCTTGGCGGCCGTCACCGCGCAGAGCACAACTGTTTCGCCATACGTGGCGAGGACCGCGCCGTCAGCCTGACGGGCAATGCGGCCGGTTTCCAGAGTGAGGGTCTTGCCGCCCCACTCCAGCGATACTGTCTTGACGTCGAACATGTGTCTTCCTTCAGCCCGCCGCCCTATTGCGTGCGGGGTTTGCTGCCGGGTGTGCCGTCCCGGTCCGGTGCGGGGCACTTGTCTGGCCCCCATGGGTCCCGCACGCCGAATTGCGTAGCGGGTGCCAAATGCAAAAAGCGGCCCGCTTGGGGGCCGCTTCCTGCTTGGTTACTTGCGCAGACCGAGCTTCTGGATGAGGGCATTGTAGCGCTCCACATCCTTCTTCTTCAGATAGTCCAGCAGCGAGCGCCGCTTGTTGACCATCATCAGCAGCCCGCGGCGCGAATGGTTGTCCTTGTGGTGAGCCTTGAAGTGCTCGGTCAGGGTCTGGATGCGGCTCGTGAGGATCGCGACCTGCACTTCGGGCGAACCCGTGTCGTTTGCAGCGCGCGCGTTGTCCGCAATGATTTCCTGCTTCTTTTCAGCGGTAACCGACATGTATCTTACTCCGCGACATCGGGAAGGTTGAACCCTCGAACGACGGTCAGGCTCATGCCTGAAAGCTCGACCAAGGCGACCGGAACCGATCCGGAGCGCACCCAGTAAAGCCCGTCATTATGGGGCAGCCCGTCAAGAACGCGGCCCTGGCGGACTGCCCTTGCCTGCTCGGGCGTGAGATCAAGAGCCGGGATGTCGACCAGCCCTGCCTCCAGCGGCAAGAGTACGTGTTCAAGGGGTGCGCCCTTACCCACATCGTTCAATTTGTCCAGCGAAATCGCTTGGCTGAGGTCAAACGGCCCTGCGCGCAAGCGGCGCAGCATGGTGACGTGGCCGACCGTGCCGAGCGCATAGGCAATGTCGCGCGCAAGGCTGCGGATATAGGTACCCTTGGAAACGTGGGCGACGAGCGTGACGTCCTCCGCCGTCGCAGCCGTGATCTGCAGGCCGTGAATCGTCACCGCGCGCGATTTCAGGACCACGTCCTCCCCCGCGCGCGCCAGATCGTAGGCCCGCGCACCATCCACCATGATCGCCGAATAGGCAGGCGGCACCTGCTCGATCGGCCCGGTGAAGCGCGGCAGTACGGCCTCTACGTCCGCCAACGTGGGCTGCACATCGCTGGTCGCGATGACCTTGCCTTCCAGATCAAGCGTGTCCGTCTCTTCGCCGAACCGCACGGTAAACGCGTATTCCTTGCTCGCATCGAGCATCTGCCCGCACAGCTTGGTCGCCTCGCCCAGCGCAATCGGCAGCACGCCCGTCGCCAGCGGATCGAGCGTGCCGCCATGGCCCACTTTGACCTTGCCGTAGCCCGCCTCGCGCAAGTTGCGCTTCACCGCGCCCACGGCCTGCGTCGAGCCAAGCCCGTGCGGCTTGTCGAGGATGATCCAGCCATTGACCATGCCCTGCGCGCTCAATCGAGCTCCGGCCCTGCCACCAGCGCGACAATATGCTCGAACTGGCTGAGCATCCATTCCATCGGTGGTCCGACCACACGGTCGACAATGTGCAGGCCCGGAAAGGCCCAGGGCAGCACGATGAACACGATCATGAACAGCGGAATACCAATCGGCTCAATGCGGTCGAGCAGCCGCACGCCCGCCGCCGGGGAAAGCCCGCGCACGATGCGCGAGCCATCGAACGGCGGCAGCGGCAGCAGGTTGAACGTGCCGAGGAACACGTTGATGGCGATGAAGTTCTTGAGGTTGTCCGCCAAGAACAGCGTGCTCGCCGGAGGTGCCGCGTGCGGGTCTGCCACGCGCAGCAGCAGCCCGAACGCCACCGCCGAAAGCGCTGCCAGCACGAAGTTGGTCAGCGGCCCCGCCGCCGCGACAAACGCCATGTCGCGCTTGGGATTGCGCAGCCGCGCATAGCTCACCGGCACCGGCTTGGCCCAGCCGAACACCGGCAAGCCCAGCAGCTTCAGCATGCCCGGCAGAATCAGCGTCCCCATCGGATCGACATGCTTCAGCGGATTGAGGCTGAGCCGCCCGCGCTCATAAGCCGTCGGATCGCCCAGCAGCCGCGCGGCCCAGCCATGTGCAATCTCGTGCAGCACGATGGCGAACACCATCGGCACCACCACCGTGGCCGCCAGATAGAACGGATTGCTCATGAACGAACGGCCTGCCAGTCCTCGCGCAGCAAGCCGTAGATCACGGTATCGCGCACGCGTCCGTTCCACGTCTTGCGCTCGCGGCGCATGATGCCCTCCTCGACTGCACCCAACTTGCGCACGGCGGCACGGCTGCGGGTGTTGATCACGTCGACCTTGAACACCACGCGCTCCAGCCCGCACGCGAAGACATGATCGATCATCAGGCGCTTGAGCCGCCCGTTGAAGCCGGTGCTGCGCAGCGATGGCAGAATGAAGCTGTTGCCGATCTCGATAGACCAGGCCGGATCGCCAAACAGGATCCACGCCGTCATGCCCACCACCACGCCGCCTTGCAGCACGGCGTAGACGCAGCGTCCCGGCGGCCCTGCCAGCAGGCTGTCGAACTGCGGATCGAAATGCTCGCCCACATAGCAGAACGGATAGATCGCCCAGATCTCGCTATCCTGCGCACAGGCGCTGCGCAGCGCCTCGCGGTGCTCCTCGCGCAGCGGTTCGATCCGCAAATCGCCTTCCTCCAGCGGGACATAGAGCGCGTCGATGCTCATCGGACGTTGGCCCGGTGCGGCGAGTGGCGGAAAGGGAGGCTTGTCATGCTGGTGGTGACATAGGCATTGCACCGCGAAAGCCAAGCACCGGCATGTCCGTAGCGGGCATGAATTTGTCGGGAATGAAGCTGAACCCCCGTCCGTTGTATCATTCGTCACGGCCCGTTCACGCGGGGCAAGCCATAAGGATCGCCATGCTGCAGCTCCGTTCCCATCTGCTCCTCGTCGCTGCGCCGCTCGCGCTGATGCTGGCGCCCAGCGCGGCCCTGGCTGGCGATCTGCGCTACGTGGTCGACAAGGCCGCAAGCCGGGTCGACGCCAAAGTCGCCTTCTTCGGCATCGCCACCAAGTCCGCCACGTTCCCGGACATGTCCGGCACGTTCAACCTTTCGTTCGCCGATCTCGAAGCGCTCGACATGGTCGTCGATATCGACGCGCGCACGCTGACAACGGGGGATTCGCAGGCCAAGACGCTGAAAGGCAAGAGCTTCTTCGACGTCGCCCGCTACCCCACCGTCCGCTTCGTCGGCCGGCACATCAAGATGACGGGCGACAAGACCGCCGAAGTCGAAGGCGACATCACCGCACGCGGCGTGACGCGTCCGATCAAGCTTGCCGTGACGTTCTCGGTCCCGCCCTACTCGACCGGCGGCACGCAGCCCATTTCGATCGTCGGCTCCGGAGAAATCGACCGCCGCCAGTTCGGAATGACGGCCTATCCCTTCATCATCGGCGCGATGGTCAAGGTCACCATCCGCGCGCGGATGGTCCCGAGTTAGTCCGGCGCAATATCGCGCGCCACGCGCGGATCGGACAGCAGCGCATCGATATGGCTCGCCACGTCGAAGCTCTCGTCCGCGAGGAACTTGACCTTGGCCGCATATTTCAGCCGCAACCGCTGAGCCACTTCCTTCTGGAAAAAGGCCGTGTTGGTGCGCAGCGCCTTGAGCACCGCCTCCTCGTTCGCGCCGAGCAGCGGCTTGATATAGGCCGTCGCGTGGCGCAAGTCCGGCGACATGCGCACTTCGGTCACCGAGACGCTGTGCGCCGTCAGCACGTCGTCGTGCACTTCCTGCCGCATCAGCAGTTCAGACAGGATATGGCGCACCTGCTCGCCCACCTTGAGCAGGCGGACCGAGCGGGTCTCGGGGGATGCGGGCGGCTTTGCCATGATACGTCTGTCCTTAGCCCATCTTCGCCAGAATGCGCGCGAGCGAGCGCACATTGCGCGCCGTGCCGCGCCGCCCAAGCCGCCGTTCGAGGAACGCCCCCGTCAGCCGGCTCGGCGCAACACCGCCGACGTAGTCAATATAAAGTGCGCGGGGCCCGATTGCGAGCCGTTCGGGTCCGCGCCCGGCCTGATCCTCGACCAGCACGCGAAACTGCGCCGGATCGACCTCGCCATCAAGAAACACGGTGTGGACTTCGGCATCCGCCCCGTGCCCGGTAAACGGATTGTCCTCCACCGCGCTGCGCACTTCGTCCGCGCTGCGAACGGCCACGATGCTGCGCATATCGAACTTGGCCCGCACAAGGCGTTCCAGCTTTTCCTCGAGCCCCCGTGTGGGCCGCTCGTTATGGTCGAACAGCACATTGCCGCTCGCGACCACCGTCTCGATATTCGCCAGCCCCTCGCTCTCGAACGCCGCGCGCAGTTCCGCCATCGTCAGCCGATTGCCGCCGACGTTGATGGAGCCGAGGAGAGCGACGTAGCGGGGCATTCAATTCTCCCCCCTCCCGCCTGCGGGAGGGGTCGGGGGTGGGTTTGCAACGTCGCGGTATGGACTGAAGTGGCCTCGCAGCCACGTGCCCACCCCTACCCCCTCCCGCAAGCGGGAGGGGAATACTCACAGCGTGCGCACGCGCTCCTCGACCTCGAAGACTTCGAGCTGATCGCCCGGCTTCACGTCGTTCGTATCGGCCAGCACCACACCGCATTCGAGGCCCGCGCGCACTTCGGCCACGTCGTCCTTGAAGCGGCGCAGCGAGTGGATGAGCGTCTGCGAAATGATGACATCGTTGCGGGTAAGACGCGCGTTGATGCCCTTGCGGATGAAGCCTTCCACCACGAGCAGGCCCGCAGCCTTGTCGCGCTTGCCGGCGGGGAACACTTCCTTGACCTCGGCGCGGCCGACGACCGTTTCGATCCGCTCCGGCCCGAGCTGGCCGGCCATCTCGAGGCGGATATCGTCCGTGAGCTGATAGATCACGTCGAAGTACTTCATCCGCACCTTGAAGCGCTCGACCAGTTCGCGCGCCTTGGCGTTCGGACGGACGTTGAAGCCGATGATCGGCGCGCCGCTCGCCTGCGCGAGGTTGACGTCGCTTTCGGTGATCGCGCCAACGCCCGAGGCGAGGATGCGCACCTTGATCTCGTCGGTCGAAATGCGGTTGAGCGCATTGACGATCGCTTCGGTCGAACCCTGCACGTCGGCCTTCACCACCACCGGATACTCGATCACGGTCTGCTTGGCGGCCAGCGCCGAGAACATGTTCTCGAGGCTTGTCGGCGCCTGCGCAGTGCGCTTGGCGGTCGCGCGTTCCTGGCGGTAGGCGGCGACCTCGCGGGCACGTGCCTCGTTCTCCACCACGGTCAGCGTATCGCCCGCCATCGGCACACCGCCGAGGCCGAGCACTTCGACCGGCAGCGAGGGCGGCGCTTCCTTGATCTGGCGGCCCTTGTCGTCGAGCATCGCGCGGACGCGGCCCGACTGGGTGCCCACCACGAGAATGTCGCCAACCTTGAGCGTGCCGCGATTGACCAGCACGGTCGCCAGCGGACCCTTGCCCTTGTCGAGCTTGGCTTCGATCACGGTGGCTTCCGCCGCACGGTCCGGGTTGGCGCGCAGTTCGAGCAGTTCCGCCTGCAGCAGGATCTTCTCGATCAGTTCGTCCATGCCCTGCCCGGTCTTGGACGAAACCTCGACGTCCTGCACATCGCCCGACATTTCCTCGACCACGACTTCGTGTTCGAGCAGACGTTCGCGGATCTTCTGCGGGTTCGCCTCGTGCTTGTCGGCCTTTGTGATCGCCACGATCATCGGCACGCCGGCCGCCTTGGTGTGGTTGATCGCCTCGATCGTCTGCGGCATCAGCCCGTCATCCGCCGCAACCACCAGAATGACGATATCCGTCACGTTGGCGCCGCGCTGGCGCATTTCGGTGAAGGCTTCGTGGCCCGGCGTATCGAGGAAGGTGATCAGATCACCGCCCTTGGTCTTGATCTGATACGCGCCGATATGCTGCGTGATGCCGCCAGCTTCGCCGCGCACCACATCGGTGCCGCGCAGCGCGTCGAGCAGGCTGGTCTTGCCGTGATCGACGTGGCCCATGATCGTGACGACGGGGGCACGCGGCTGCAGCGAGTCCTCGACGTCGACGTCGGCGGCCGTATCAATGTCGACATCCGATTCCGACACGCGCTTGATATTGTGGCCGAATTCAGTGACGAGCAGCTCGGCAGTATCCTGATCGATGGTCTGGTTGATGGTGACCATCATGCCCATCTTGAACAGCGCCTTGATCAGGTCCGCAGCCTTTTCGGCCATGCGGTTTGCCAGTTCCTGCACCGTGATCGCCTCAGGCACCACGACATCGCGGACCTGCTTCTCGCGCGGCTGCGATTGCCCGGCGAAGTGCGCACGGCGCTCCTTCTCGCGGGCACGCTTCAGCGCGGCGAGGCTGCGGGCGCGGGCGCCCTCGTCCTCGTTGAGCGCGCGAGTAACGGTAAGCTTGCCGGCCTGACGGCGGTCGCCCGCCCCCTTGTCGCGCGGCGCATGCGCGGGCTTCTTGGCCGGCGGTTCGGGCCGCTTGGGCGCGACGACGGGCGTGAAACGGCGCGGTGCGGGCGCAGCAGGCTCGGCAGCAGCAGCAGCGGCAGGCGCTTCGGCTTCAACCGGCGCGGCGGGCGCCGCAGCAACGGGCGCTTCGACCGCAGCCGGGGCCTCGGCAACAGGTGCCTCGACCTGAGCCGGAGCGGGCGCTTCGACAGGCGCAGCAACTTCCGCCGCTTCGCCAGCCTTGCGCGCTTCGGCAGCACGGCGCGCTTCCTCAAGCGCGCGCAGGCGCTCTTCCTGCTCGCGGCGGTTGGCGGCTTCGAGCGCCTGCAGGCGGGCTTCCTCGGCCTCGCGCAGCAGACGGGTCTGCATTTCCTGCCGCGTCTCGCGCGATGCAGCGGGCGGCGGCGGAGGCGGCGCGGGCTTGGCGACCGGCTGCGGCGCGGGGGCGACCGGCGCAGCGGCGACGGGCGGGCCTTCGGGCGCGGCCGGTGCAGCTTCACCCGGGGTGCGCGGCATCAGCTTGCGCCGCTTGACCTCGACGACGACCTTGTTGGTCCGCCCGTGGCTGAAGGTCTGCTTGACCTCGCCCGCCTCGACCGAAGTCTTCAGGCCCAGCGGCCTGCGGCCGAGCGTCGGCTTCTTGTCATCGCTCATCGAATTCACACACCCTTCGTATCAACAGCAATGCACGCTGCCGAAGCAGCGGCGGTCAAGTCCTCAGCACTTTCATGCTCAGGCCCGAGAAAATGGAGCAAGCGCTGCAGCGGCACCGCAACCCGTTCGGCTGCGGCGGCATCGATCAGCGCCAGATGAACCACGTTGTCGCGGCCCAATGCCACAGACAGCGCCGCCCGGTCCAGCGGCAAGATCACGCCTTTGAGACCGGAGCCTTCCGCTTCTTCGCCCACGCGCCAGGCCTGGGCGAGCTTGTTCGGACCATCGGTTCCGGCATCGCAGGCATGGGCAAGCCAGGTCACCGCCCCGCCCCGCGCAGCCTGCGCGATCTTTTCCGTGCCGAGCACCATGTTGCCGGCACGCAGCTCGATGCCGAGCCGATCGAGCAGCGCGCGGGTGAGCGCAGCGCGGATCTTTGCGGCAAGATCGGCCGGAATGGAAAGCGGCGCGCCCTTGAACGCCCGCGCCAGCGCGCCGCGCAGCTTGCCATTGGCGACTGCCGCCGCCAGCTCGCCTTCGCTGACGCCGATCCATGCCCCCCGCCCCGGCGCACGCGCCAAGGCATCGGGAAGCACGTCGCCGTCAGGCGAAAGCGCCAGCCGCACGAGCTCACCGCGCGCATCGTGGCGCCCGGTCAGCACGCATTTGCGCTCCGGCTGGGCCTCCTTTGCGGAAGTCCCGGCCGGTTTGCCGCCAGAGATGTCGGAGCTTAGCGGCTCATTGTGAGGATTCCGCATGGGCGGCCTCCTCAGAAGAGACCGGCTCAGCTGCTGGCTCGTCGTCGAACCAGTGCGCGCGCGCGGCCATGATGATCTCGTTGCCCTGCTCTTCGCTCAGGCCATATTCGCCCAGAACGCCGCCCTTGTCCTCGCTACGCTCACTGCGCTCGCGGTCACGGCGGGTCTCGTTCGAATTGTTGCGGCGGCGCTGCTCGCCCCCGCGCTTCTTGGCGATGAGCTCGTCGGTGGCCAGATCAGCCAGATCGTCGAGCGTCTTGATGCCCGCCTTGCCCAGCGTGACGAGCATCGCCTCGGTCAGGTGCGGCAGTTCGGCCAGCGCGTCCTCGACGCCAAGACCGCGGCGCTCTTCGCGCTGCGCTTCCTCGCGGCGCTCCAGCGCTTCGAGCGCACGGCTCTGCAGCTCTTCGCCCAGTTCCTCGTCGAAGCCCTCGATGGCCGCCAGTTCGGCGATATCGATGTAGGCCACTTCCTCAAGCTCGCTGAAGCCTTCGGCCACCAGCAGCTGCGAGAGCGTCTCGTCCACGTCGAGCTCTTCCTCGAACATCTTCGAGCGCTCGGCGAATTCCTTCTGGCGCTTCTCCGAAGCTTCCGCCTCGGTCATGATGTCGATCGCCGAACCCGTCAGCGACGAAGCCAGACGCACGTTCTGGCCGCGGCGACCGATGGCGAGCGAGAGCTGGTCATCGGGCACGACGACTTCGATGCGGCTCTCTTCCTCGTCGATCACCACGCGGCTGACGGTGGCGGGCTGGAGCGCGTTGACCACGAACGTCGCGGTGTCCTCGCTCCACGGGATGATGTCGATCTTCTCGCCCTGCAGTTCCTGCACGACGGCCTGCACACGGCTGCCCTTCATGCCGACGCAAGCGCCGACGGGGTCGATGCTGCTGTCGCGGCTGATCACGCCGATCTTGGCGCGCGAACCCGGATCGCGGGCGGCGGCCTTGATCTCGATGATGCCATCGTAGATTTCAGGCACTTCCTGCGCGAACAGCTTCTTCATGAATTCAGGGTGCGCGCGGCTCAGGAAGATCTGCGGGCCGCGGTTCTGGCGCTCCACTTTCATGATCCAGGCGCGGACGCGCTCGCCCACACGCGGCACTTCGCGCGGGATCTGCTGGTCGCGGCGGATCACGCCCTCGGCGCGGCCGAGGTTGACGATCACGTGGCCGAACTCGACCGACTTGATCACGCCGGTGATCACTTCGCCGGCGCGGTCCTTGAATTCTTCGTACTGCCGGTCACGCTCGGCATCGCGAACCTTCTGGAAGATCACCTGCTTGGCGGACTGCGCATCGATGCGACCGAGTTCCACCGCCGGCAGCGGATCGACGAGGAAGTCGCCGATCTTCGAGCCCGGCTGCAGCTTCTCGGCCGCCTTCAGGTCGACCTGCTTGAAGTAGTCCTCGACCTCTTCCACCACCTCGACCACGCGCCACAGGCGCAGGTCGCCGGTGCGCGGATCAAGCTTGGCGCGGATGTCGTTCTCGGCGCCATAGCGGTTGCGCGCGGACTTCTGGATCGCTTCTTCCATCGCCTCGATGACGATGGACTTGTCGATCATCTTCTCGGTCGCGACAGAGTTCGCAATCGCGAGCAGCTCGGCACGGTTGGCGGAAATCGCACTGGCCATGGCTTAGTCTTCCTGTTCCTCAACTAGGTCGTCCACGCCGCTGACATCCAGCGGGCGGGAAGCGGCAATCAGCTTATCGGTGAGGATAAGCTTGGCATTGGCGACGAGGCTGAATGGTACGGTATATACCACGCCATCGTCGTTGATCGAAATCATCTCTTCGGCAGCATCGAAGCCGACAAGATCACCGCGGAAGCGCTTGCGCCCGTCCTGCAACTCGGTCAGTTCGATCCGCGCCTCATGCCCGGTCCACGCCGCGAAGTCCTTCGCGCGGGTCAGCGGGCGGTCGATTCCCGGCGAGCTGACCTCGAGCCGGTACGCTTCCTCGATCAGCACTTCGCCCGCTTCTTCCAGCGCATCGATACGGTCCGAAAAGCGGTGCGAAAGCGCGGCGCAATCCTCGATCACCAGCTGCCCGGTCTCGGGACGCTCGGCCATGATCTGGAGCGTGTGCTCCTCGTCGCCGATCTCGCCGCCCTTGAAATAGCGCACGCGCACGAGATCGAAGCCGAGGCTGGCAGCCTCTTCTCCGGCGATCTCGGTAATCCGTGCGATATCGTTCATGCGTGCTCCAAAAGGTCCGGCGGCGCAAAAGCAGCGGGTTTGGTGCCGGCCCCGTTTGGCGCCAGCCCAGACTTTGCCTTCACAATGTCGGGATGCATCGCCCCTAGGCTGAAGGCCCACAAAAGGCAAGCGCGAAGATTGCCCGACAAGCCGTTCCTGAAAGTCGGTGAAATTTCCCACACTTTGGTATGGCGATAAGCAAAACCAACTAAGTCGGAAATCCGAAAGCCCGGAATTCCGCCGTTTTCGGCAGTTGGCACGCCCCATGCAATGCTCTTGGCATACGCCGGACCAACTGGACGGCGCCACACTCGAAGCACAGAAGGGAACCATACCATGACCACCATCCGCAACTTCACCGCCCCGATCTTCAGCGCCGCCGCCGCGATCGCCCTCACCTTCGCCATGGTCGGCGCCGCCGTCACCGCCCCGGCGCAGAGCCCGCTCCACACCGCAACCGTCAGCTCGGTGTACGCAGCATGAGCGACCTGCGCTTCGAGGACCACGGGGTCCGCTCGCCCGCCCGTCAGGGTTTCCATCTCAACAAGCAGCGCGGCAAGATCATGGGCGTCAGCGCCGGGATCGCGGATTACTTCGGTCTCGATGTCACGCTCGTCCGGGTCGCCTGGGTGATCGGCACGCTGGTCGGTTTCGGCTCGCTGATCCTGATCTACCTCGCCATCGGCCTGATCGCCGATTGAGCCGCGCCAGATCCGCCCCTCCACATGGCCCTTCCCGCATTGTCGGGGAGGGTCATGGTCGTTCAGGCTATCTATTTCAGACGGGCGGCGGCACCAGCCCGATCACGCGCAGCACCACTGCCTGCGCCAGCATGACCACCAGCCAGTAGCCGCAATCCACCAGCGCCGTCCGCCATGGCAGCGCGCGCATCCGATAGGACGCGGCAAGGCTCGGCACCACGAACCCCAGCCAGATCACCACCGCGCTGCCGATGGTCATCGTCCACACGCTGCCTTTGGGCGGCGCAAGGATCAGCGCCCCGGCGAGAATCGCGCAGAGCCACGCCTCTGCCACGAACGCAAAGGCCAGGCTTCCCGCCCAGCCCCGCGCGCCGATCTGGCGGCGATCCGCCGCGATCTGCAGCAGCGTCCCCAGCACTAGCCCCACCAGCGTCGCCGCCAGAATGGCACCGCTGTTGAGGACGATATAGATCATCAGGCGTCTTCAGCGCTCGCGAAGGGTGAGAAGTCGATGTCGGTATCGAACACGTCGACGCCTTCCTTCTCCTTGAGGAAGCCGACCACCGCATAAGTCACCGGCGTCAGCACGATCTCCCACAGCACTTTCAGCGCCCAGTTGGTCCACATCACGTGGAGCACATCCGCCGTCGTCCAGGTGCCGAGGAACGCGATCGGATAGAACAGCGCGCTGTCGACCGCCTGCCCGAAGATCGTCGAGCCCCAGGTGCGGGTGAACAGGTACTTGCCCCCGGTCCACACTTTCATCCGCGCGAGGACGAAGGAATTGACGAACTCGCCCGCCCAGAACGCGACCACCGAAGCGATCACGATGCGCCAGGTGCTGCCGAACACCGAATCATAGGTCGTCTGGCAGACCGCACCGGCAGACGTTTTCGCCACGATCTCGGCAAAGCGCGGATCGCCGCTCGAAGCGCAGCCCCAGCCGTCCGACGGCGGCATGGCCACCACCACGAAGCTCATGAACGCCATGAACAGCAACGCGAAAAAGCCCACCCACACGCAGCGCCGCGCATGGGCATAGCCGTAGACTTCGGTCAGCACGTCGCCCAGCACGTAGGAGACCGGGAAAAACAGGATCCCCGCACCAAATGTGTAGCCCCACACCGTCGTCAGCTTCGCCGCGCCGATGAGGTTGGACAGCAGCAGGATCGCGACAAACGCCGCCATCAGATAATCGAAGAAGCGGAAATGGCGGCGCGCGCCGGCGCTGCCTTCGATGCGGGCAAGGCGATGTTGGTTCATGGACCGTGTTGCTATCGCGATTTGCCTAGGCGGGAAAGCGGCCTTATGAGGCACGGCCAGAGGTAACTTCCATGGCGACCTCAGTGCGCGCCCTTAGCTCAGCTGGATAGAGCACCAGCCTTCTAAGCCGGTGGCCGCAGGTTCGAATCCTGCAGGGCGCGCCACCCCCCCCGCCCAGAAGCCCGGCCAGAAGCCCGCCCAGAAACCCGGCCCACCCACAAAGACACGCCATTTTTTTGCGCGAACTCGGTCTATTTGGTTACTCGCCTTCCAAACGCGCGTTAACACATGGCTCGTAGTTTTCCCGGATCGATGGGGGAAAACCATGCCGACGCAGCACCGCAATACTCGTCCGAATTGCCGCCTCAACAGGGCATGTTCTCATGCTTGCCCGGCTGCATCACGACTGCGGCACGTCAAGTCCTCTGCAGCTGAATAGGCCGCGCAGCAGCAGTCGTCTTTGCGGCCGACCATAAGAACCAGCGGATAAACTTCCACCATCACGTCACCCACCACAGTCCACACCTTGCGCAAGAGCCCCATGGAGCGAGCCGTGAAGCACGAGAGTCTGTCCCATCATCCGCGAGAGCCGCGCGAGCGCCGCCTGCTGCGCGGCCAGATGCAGACCGAGCGCTTGCCGGCGTTCGAGATCGTCATCCGCAACATCTCCGCGCGCGGCCTCTGCGGCACGTGCAAGGGCCTGCCGCCCATCTGCGGCGAAGAGGCCGATATCCTGCTGCCCGACAACCGCACTGTCACCGCGACCGTGCGCTGGGTCAACGACCAGGTCTTCGGCGTCGAGTTCAGCGATCCGATCAATCTGGCGATCATGATGGACACGCTGCAGCGCCTACGTGATCTTGCTGAGCGCAATGCGAGCTGGGAGGTCAAGTCCAAGCACCGCGTGAACGACCGCCGGCCCGATCTCGCCGCCCTTCGTCGCATCTGAAACCAACCAACCGTCGTCGCTCCAATCGCCCGCGCTGCGGGCGATCTGCGCTTGAAACCATAATGGCGGTTTTAGTTCCAAACTTACCATTATTAACCAAACTCACTGCCGCAATGGCACCGTTATCGATGGCAACGCCCCGGAAAGCCCACTAGGCAAGCTCTACTAGTGAACTTCTGCACGGGTTGAAAAAATGAACGATAGAACAGTGGTTTATGTCATCGAGGACAGCGTTCATCTGCGGGCGGAGATCTCGCACAATCTGAGCTCGCTGGGTATTCGCAGCGTGGTGTTCAATGATGTCAGCGAGCTTCCCGCTAAGATCGATCGTGCGGTCGTGTTCATGATCCGGCACGAATCGGCATGCCGCGCGCAGATCGACAAGTATCGCGCTGATCGCGCGCCGGTTTCGGCCAAAGTCGAATTCTCGTGCAACGCCGGCTTTGAAAAGGCGGTTGCCGCGATCCGCGAAGGCGCTTCCGATTTCGTGGTCTGGCCGTCGGAGCCGGGCCTGCTCGACCGCGCCATCCACCGCGCCGAAGATGATCTGCGCCGCAACCAGCCCGCCAAGGTCATGGGCGGCCGCGCCAAGGAAAAGGTCGCCATGCTGACCTCGCGTGAGCGTCAGGTGCTTGGCGATGTGATCAACGGCTGCACCACCGAACGGATTGCCGCCAAGCTGGCGATCAGCCCGCGCACGGTCGACATCCATCGCCGCAACGTTCTCTCCAAGCTCAACGTGCGCAACACCGCGCAGGCGATCGTGATCGCGCTGAGCTCGGGCGAGTTCCATCCGGCGAACGACGAATTCGCGATGAGCCCGGCCTACGCCTGACCATCGCGAGCGTTAATCCCTTCGGGTCGCACAGGTTTCAACTGCCGAAGGTTTGCGTGCAACGTCCCCAAGTCTTGCGCGCCAAGAACAGAAGAGGCGGCCGTGCACCTCGTGCCTGGCCGACATACCTCCGTCATCGACCTGCCAGCGGGCTTCACCCTTGCCAAAGGATGCCCGCCATGATCGCTTCCGTTGCGAGCGGACGATCGCCTGGACGGGTCAAGACCTCGGAGCCGGAACGAACGAGTTCCCCGTTCGTTCCGGCCCTACACTTCGATCCGGGTTAACACTTATCTGAGGTTTGCGCGTCAAACCTGACGCGCGTACTGTGAATTCAAGATCGTCATGTCGGGGGGCAAGGCACCTGAACCGGAAGTTCCGGTCCACCATAACAAGTGCCGGCGATCAATAACGGCAAGAGGGGCGTGGGGACGATGTCTGACAAGCGCAATGATGCGCGGATTTGGGCACCTGTGGCAGCGGCATTGGCCGCCGCGATGGTCGTCGCCGAACTGCACGCGACTGTCGCGTTTCCGGCCCTCGCCATCACCACCTTGATATTCGTCGCGATTGTCTGGGCCGTCGTCCATCTCTTCATCGTGCGCCAGGAATTGCTGGGCCAGCTCGATGTCGCCCGGATTGCGGCAAATGCCATCGACCAGATCATCTGGATCGAGCGCTATCCGTCCGGCGAGACCGCCTTCGTCACGGGCACCTATGAACAGGTCTGGGGCCACGATGCCCTGACGCTGTTTCAGGCCGCTGAATCGCGGCTCGATGCAGTCCACCCGGACGACCGTCAGCGCGTCCGCCGCGAAATCCGCGCCGGTCAGGCCGGCCTCGAAACCTTCCGTACCGAATTTCGGATGATCACCGCCTCGGGCGACGAGCGCGTCATGCACGTCAAATTCCACCCGCACGAGGTCAAGGGCAAGCGCGCCGGCTACTGGATCGGTTTTGCCACCGACGTCACCGAGGAACGCCTCAACCACGCCGGCATGATCCGCAACCGCCGGGCGCTGCGCGCGCTCGCGCTGGTCAATGCCGCCATTTCGCGCGCGCAGTCGCGCTCGGAACTGCACAAGCTGGTCTGCCAGAGCCTGATCGACGGCGATGGCTATGCTGCGGCTTGGATCGGCCTGCGCGAAATGGGCCCAGTCGCGAAGATCCGGGTCACCGCCAACGCCGCCACGCACACGGACTATATTACCGCGCTCGATATCCGGCCCAACGATCCGGTGCTGGGCCAGGGCCCCACCGCGCGGGCCATGCGCGATGGCAAGGTCTCCGTCTGCCACTCCGTCGCGGAGGATCCCGAACTCGCCCCGTGGCGCGACGCCGCGCTGCGCCAGGGTTTCCAGGCGATTGCCGCCTTCCCGCTGCTCCACGATGGCCGCGCCTTCGGCACGCTCACGCTCTATTCGGACGAGCCGGGCGCCTTTGCCGAGGACGAGATGCGCATCCTCGAGGAAATGAGCGTCAGCCTCGCGCAGGGTCTGGTGATGATCGAGGCCAAGGCTGAACTGATCAACAGCCGCAAGATGGAGCTGATCGGCCAGATCTCCGGCGAGTTGTCGCACGATTTCAACAATATTCTCGGCATCATTGCGACCCATGCTGAAATCGGCGGGCGCGAGGGCGAGAGCGAAGCGGTGCGCGACCGTTTTGCGCTCATCGCGCAGGCCGCGCTGCGCGGTGTCGATATCACCCGTTCGCTGCTTGGCATCGCGCGCCACCCGCGCGGCATTCCCGAAGTCGCCGACGCAAACAGCCTCACCCTGCGCCTCATCGCGCTGATCCGCGCCGCAGTCGGCCCCGGGATCGACGTGCAAGTCCAGCTGTGGGACACGCCGCTGCCGGTCGAGATCGACCCCGCAGGCTTCAACAACGCGCTCGTCAACCTTGCGATCAACGCGCGCGATGCGATGGGCGAGCACGGCGTACTCACCGTGCGCACCTGGCTCAGCGATGCGCCCGAGGGCTGCCCCAGCCGCGAAGGCCTGCCCGCGACCTTGCGCAGCGTGCCCCTCGTTATCGTCGAAGTGGCGGACACCGGCTCAGGCATGACCGAGGACGTGCGCGAACATGCCTTCGAGCCGTTCTTCTCGACCAAGGGCCCCACCAAGGGCACTGGGCTCGGCCTCTCGGCCGTGCTCGGCTTTGCTGTCCACCACGGCGGCACCGCGCGGGTGCTCAGCTCCAGCCCGGACGGCACCACGGTCCAGATCGTGCTGCCCGCCAGCAGCGGCGCGCTTGATGCCAGCAGCCGCCGCCTTGTCGCGCTCCCGTCCCCGAAACCCGCGAAGCTGCGCGTGCTGATCGTTGACAACGAACCCGATCTCCTCAGCGGCATGGTCGAAACGCTCAGCCTTGCCGGGCACAAGCCGATCGGCTGCACCACTTCGCGTGAGGCGCTGGACGCCCTTTCGCGGCAGAAGTTCGATGTGCTGATCTGCGACCTGCTGCTCGACAACGGCGAGGACGGCACTGCGCTTGCCCGTCAAGCCGCGCAAAAGGATCCCGAAATGCGCGTGATCGTGATGTCCGGCAACGCCGCGCGCCACGCCGAATCCGATCTGGCCTGGCCGCTGCTGGAGAAGCCCTTCTCCGTCGACACCCTGATTGGTCAGGTCCAGATCGCGCAGGCCAAGCCAAAGGCCGCCTAGCGCGTAATATCTGTCATCTTCGCGTGCGTCGCCGCCAGTGTCCGCGAAAGCAGACCAAGATCGAGCGGCTTGCGCAGCATATGCCAGTGCGGCTGCAGCAGGCTTTCATCGGGGAGATAGCCGCTCATCAGGATGATCCCGATGCGCGGATGCCGCGCCTCGACTTCATGGGCCAGTTCGACCCCGCTGCGCTCGGGCATCACCACGTCGGTCAGCAGGATGTCGAAGTCCGCGCCGGAGAGCGCCTCGACCGCCTGCGCCGCATTGAGCGCGGGGGTCACCGCATACCCTTCCATGCGCAGGATCTCGACCACGGCATCGAGCGCGTGGACTTCATCCTCCACCACCAGCACCCGCGCGGTCCGCGCCATGCGCGGCATCGCGGCGCCGGGTGTGGGCGCTGCGGGCCGTTCCGCCTCATCTGCCTCGCCGCTGATCGGCAAGTGGATGCAGATGTCCGTGCCCCCCGGCAGCGCGGCGATGCGGGCCTCTCCCCCCGCCGAGCGGGCCCAGGTCCGCACCGAGCGCAGCGGAAAGTCCGCCCCGTCCGGCCGCATCAAGGTCTGCGGATCCAGCATCAGCCGCACGGTTTCCTCGTCGAACCCGGCGCCGTCGTGGATCACCTTGATCACGATCCATTCGCCGCTCGCCGCGATACCCTCCCGCTCGGGCCCTTCGTCGGTCCGATAGGTGGAAATCGTGATCGAGCCGCCCTGCGGCATCGCGCCGCGCGCATGGACGATAACGTTGGTCAGCATCGTAACCAGCTCGGTCCGCCCGACCCGCACTGCCGCCTGCGCCGCGCCGCCCAGGAAATCGAGCGAGAAGTCGGCCGGCAATGCCGCCGCTAGGAACGCGAGGTTCGAGCGGATGGTGTGATCGACCGAGATCGGCGTGACTTCCACGTCGCGGTGTCCGGTGAGCCGCTCCAGCGAGAGCACGAGGTCACTCACATGCTGCGTTGCCGCCTCGATCGCTGCCCGGCCCCTCTCGGCCTGAGCCGCATCGGCATTGCCGTTCGCTTGCACCAGATTGGCAACGTTGAGCCGGATGATCGAGAGATAGTTGGTCAGGTCATGGACGATATAGCGGCCAAGCCGCTGCGTCCGGTCCAGCAGTTCCAGCGCTTCCGACTGCGCATTGGCCAGATCGATCGCCGCCTGCCGCGCCTCGGCCAGCAGCGCCCGCTGCATGCCGATCAGGGTCAATGCGGGAACCGAGGCATCGATCTGCGAGAAGTCCGAAATATGCAGCCCCTGGCCTTCGATGATGAAGTCCTCGGGCACGATATTGAGCGCGAGCAGGAAGCCGTCGTCCTCGGTCGAGAAGACAATCCCGGCGAGCCGGATGTTCTTGCGCTTGCAGAACAGCTCCAGCCGCTCGGGCGTGTCGGCCATGGCCGGAATCGCCTCATGCAGCGGCCTCGCGCTCTCGTCGTCACGATCCTGGCGCAGCGAAAACAGCTCGGCGATCTGCGCGCCGGGCACCACGGCGGTATCGCGGCCGTGAAAGAACGGCCCGAGCGTCAGCACCACGAGCGCCGCATCCAGCTTGATAAAGGCGCGGAACAGCGCCCCAAGCTGCGACTCCCGGATGGTGACGGCTGGTTTCATGGCCGCTCGGGACCTGTCGACGTGACGGGCCGGTCGAGATGAATGGCAAAATCGATCACCGCCCCCGCGCTCGTCTCCGAGCGCGTTAACACTTCCACCGTACCTGTCTCGCCCATGCGGTCCATCACGCCTTCGAGCAGCCCGATCACGAACGCCTCGAGCCCGGTGCGTTCAGACCGGTAGCGCACCTGCAGGCGCTGCCGCGTCTCATCCGTCAGGGTGAACGATGGCACCCGCGCATCGGGCATCGCCAGCACGACCGAGCGATGCATCCGGTCGAGGTTGTTGATGAAGGTGACGAGATCCTGCCCGGTAAAGTCCATGATCGGGCCGAACGAGCTCAGTTCGGCATAGCGCACCCAGTAACGCCCGAACACGCGCAGCGCTTCATCAACCGGCATGCCGAGATGCTCGGCCGAAGCGACAATCAGCGCGATCGTCTTGGAATCGTCGTAGACGCACAGGCTGATCAGATCGGCGGGGCCCGTGCTCGTCTCGCGCTCCACCTTGGCCCAGGCCGAAGGTCCCATCCGGTCGAGCATCATCTGCCGAAGCGCGCGGTGTGCCATGCCATACATGAGGGGGCGCTCCGCGTCAGGCCTGACGCGCGTCGGCAACGGCATCCAGCGCCGCTGCCGCCAGCGCGTCGGCCAGCGCCGCGACCCGCGCCACCTGCTCGTCGATCCGGTCGAGCTTCGCGTTGAGGTAATCGGCCTGCTCGCGCGAGAGGCCGGGGCACAGCGCCGAACGCAGATTGCCGGTGGCAAGCCCGATCACGTTGAGCGGCTGGCGCAGCTCATGCAGGCAGTCCGAAACCTTGGAAACGTTCTCAATCGCCATGTCTGTTGATGTCCCCCACAACCACCGCTCTCTCGTGTAATCTGCACCGCTTACCAAATACTAAGCATGCACGGTAGTTTGACGGTAGTCATAGGCATTTACCGTGATCCAATCGATAAGCATCGGTGCCACATTGGCACCAATCCGGCGTTGATTGATGCGGTTGCATTCGACATGCGCAGAAATGACGGGAACAAAATCCAAACCGGATGTAATACCTCGTTACAAACGCTATACAACGCAGGATCATGAACGCGAAAGCAATTGCAGAGCGGGACAACGCACAATGCCGGATCCTGGTTGTCGATGACGACCGGGCCACGGCCGAAGAGGTCGTCGAAGCGGCGCACCTTCTCGGATACCAGTGCGGCTTCGCGCTCGATGCGGCCTCCGCGCTGCGTACGATTGCCGAGGATGAAACCATCGGCATCGTCGTGACCGACGTGCAGATGCCCGGCATGACCGGCCTTTCACTGCTCGATGAGCTGTCCTCCCGCTTTGCCTCGCAGCGCCCGCTGGTCACGCTCGTCATCACCGGTTTCGGCAGCATCGACGTCGCCGTCGCGGCCATGCGCAACGAGGCCGCCGATTTCCTCACCAAGCCGGTTTCGCGCGATGATCTGGCCGCCGCGCTGCGCCGCGCCATGCGCAAATGGCTGCGGCTGTGCGGCGAACGCTCGCTCGCCGCGCTCAGCGCCAGCCTGCGCGCGCCTGTCGGCGAAGTGGGCCAGCCCGCCGCCCCTGCCCCTCCGCTCGCCCCGATGGACGATGCCGAGCTGCTCAAGATCACGCGCAAGCTGGTGCGCATGCGCGAGCAGCGCGGACAGTTCCTCAATCCGGCGCTGTTTTCGGATCCGATGTGGGACATTCTGCTCGATCTGACTTCGGCGCGACTCGAACAGAAGACCGTCCCGGTCTCCGCCGTGTGCCAGGCCGCAGGCGTCCCGATGAGCACCGCGCTGCGTCAGATCCGCAGCCTCGTCGACATGGGCCTGATCCGCCGCTGGTCCGATCCGCTAGACCGCCGCCGCGATCTCCTCGCCATCAACGACGAAGCGATGGACGCGATGCGCCAGTACCTGACGTATCTGAGGGACCGCGTCGGCGTCTGATCGCTACGGGAGAGTGGCGGTGCGCCCGTTCGAACAAAGTTCGAACTCACCTCAAGACTTAGGACGCAACAATTCCTTTGGTATTGGTGCGCCCGGCGGGATTCGAACCCACGGCCCCCAGATTAGGAATCTGGTGCTCTATCCGGCTGAGCTACGGGCGCCCCTGCCGTGCCCTTTAAGGCCCGGGCGCGCCTCTGGCAATCAGTTGACCTCACCGGGCGGCACAACCGGCACGATCACCGGCGCGACAGGTACGCCTTCGTCGATCAGGCCCTGCACTTCGGCGGGGCTGGCGCGGCCGTGGATCATCGCGTGATCCTTTTCGCCGTAATGCATCGCCCGCGCGTCCTCGGCGAAATTTTCGCCCACCCAGGTGGAGGACTTGAGCATTTCCGTCTGCACCGCCGCCACGGCCTTGAGCATCGCCACCGTTTCCGGCGGCAGCGGCCCGGCCGCCACGGGCTGCGCGGGTTCCGCGCGCGGCGCGGCGGGCGGGACGGCGGGCAATTGGTTGCCTTTGCGCGTCAGGCGCGGCGCCGAAAGCGCCTTGTCCACTTCGGGCGCGCCGCAAGTGGGGCATGTCACCAGCCCGCGCGCCTGCTGGCCGGCAAAATCCTCTGAACTGGCGAACCAACCTTCGAAGCGGTGTCCGCCCGCGCGGCATTCAAGATCGAACACAATCATGGCGTTCAGGATTTAGGGATCGGCCGCCGGTTGGCAAGACTGGGCACCTGTGCGCGCACCTCGGCAATTCGGGCAATGTCGATTTCAGCGAAACCCAGACCGCTGTGATCCCCCATGTCGAGCACCACATCGCCCCACGGATCGACCACCAGGCTGTGCCCATAAGTCTCGCGCCCGTCCTCATGGCAGCCCACTTGCGCAGCGGAGACGACGAAAGCGCTGGCCTCGACCGCCCGCGCCCGCTGCATCAGATGCCAATGCGCGCGGCCCGTCGGCACGGTGAACGCTGCCGGAATGGCGATGACGTCACAGCGCTTCTGGCCCAGCGCCTCGAACAAGGCGGGGAAGCGGATATCGTAGCAGATCGCAAGGCCCAGCCGCCCAAGCGGCGTATCCTCCACTGTCACCACCGCCTCGCCGGGCTGATAGGCAGCGGATTCGCGCCAGGTCTCACCCGTCGCGAGATCGACGTCGAACATGTGGATCTTGTCGTAACGTGCAGCGATCTCGCCGGCCGGGGTGATCACGAAGGCCCGGTTGGCCCATCGTGCACCCTCGGCCATGACCGCAAGGCTGCCGATATGGACCCAGATGCCGGCCTTCGCGGCCGCATTGCGGACCTCGGCCAGCACCGGGCTTTCCGCCTCGGGCACCACATGGCGGCTGCCCCGCGCCCGGTCGCGGTCGAGCAGGCCAGACATTTCGGGCGTGAACAGCATCGCCGCCCCCTCCCCCGCTGCCGCCTGCGCAGCCTCAGCCATCGCGTTCGCATTGGCGGCGGGATCGATGCCCGTGGTCATCTGCAGCAGCGCAATGCGCCGCATGTCAGCGCTCATGCCGCAAGCATGGGATCGAGCTTGCCCGCCGCTTCCAGTGCCGCGAGATCATCCGAACCGCCGACATGCGTGCCGTTGATGAAGATCTGCGGCACCGTCATCGCACCCGGCGCGCGCTCGAGCATTTCGGCGCGCTTCGGGCCGCCCATCGTGATGTCGTATTCGGTGACACTCGCGCCCTTGCGGCCCAGCAGCGCCAGCGCGCGGCTGCAATAGGGGCAGCCCCACTTGGTGTAGATCTCGACGGTAGCAGTAGGGGCAACAGCTTCGCTCATGGGGACCTCTTGAAAACGCAAAATCGCTAACACACATGGTTGTTCGTGTCATGCGCCGCAAGGCGGGCGTGATCACAACCAACCGGCGGGGCGCCATTTCGGGCCCAGCCAGAATGCCAATTGCTCAAACACGAGGATTGCAACCATGGAACGTTTCGATTTCACCCCCTATCGCCGCTCGACCGTGGGCTTCGATCGCCTGTTCGACCTGCTCGAACGCCAGGCCCGCGCCAATGCCGGCGACAATTACCCCCCGTTCAACATCGAGCGCCGCGGCGAAGATGAATACCGCATCACGCTCGCCGTCGCCGGATTCAAGCCGCATGACCTCGACATCACCGCTCAGCAGAACCTGCTGGTGATCAAGGGCCAGCGCACCGAAGCGCAGGACGGCCACTTTCTCCACGTCGGCATCGCCAACCGCGCGTTCGAGCGCCGGTTCGAACTCGCCGATTTCGTCCGCGTCGAGAGCGCCGATCTGGCCGACGGCCTGCTCGTGATCGATCTCGTGCGCGAAGTGCCCGAAGCGATGAAGCCCAAGAAGGTGCTGATTGGCGGCAGCAACGCCAAGCCGCTGACCGTGGTTGACGGCGACACCAGCGCCGCAGCCTGACCTTTCCGGCTCTCCAGCAAGAGGGGCGGTCCTGCCGGGCCGCCCCTTTTTGCATCACCAGGCCTCGGCAATATCCACGAGCGCCTCGCGGTCGAGGACCGTCACCCGCCCGCCCTTCAATGCGACAATCCCGCCATCCGCCCATGCCGAAAGCTGGCGGTTGATCTGTTCGCGCGACATGCCGGCGAAGTTGCCCAGTTCGCCCTGGCTCAGCGCAATCTTCAGCCGCGTCTCCTCCTCGCCGCCCATCATCAGGCGCAGCAGGAAGCGGGCAAGTCGAGGCCCCGAGGTATAGGCGCGGTCCGCCTCGATCACGGTGTTGTTCTGCCGCAGCCGCCGCGCCATCGCCTGCAGCAGCCGCATGGCAAGCCCCTGATGCTTGCCGACGATCTCGGTGAAGGCACTCCGCGTCAGCCCCAGCGCCTCGACCGGCTCGATCGCCTCGACGCTCGCCGTCCGCTCGCCGCCATCAAGGAACGCGATCTCGCCCAGCACCGAACCCGGCTCGGCATAATCGAGCACGATCTCGCGCCCGTTGGCGGCGACCATGCTGACCCGCGCAAGGCCCTTCAGCATGATCCACAGCGTATCGCCGGGATCGCCCTGCAGGATGATCGCGGTGCCCGGCTTGAAGCTGCGCAAGGTGCCGCGCGCGGCGATGTCCGCCAGTTCTTCCGGCGCGCAGCCTGAAAGCAGGCTGGGGGCGGTCAGCGTCTGGGCAAGCGTTGCGGCGTCCATGGCAAGTTCCCCTTTCGCGCCGCCGACAGTCTCAGACCAGGCGCGCCTGCTTCACCGCAGCAGTGATAAAGCTCTTGAACAGCGGATGCGGCTCGAATGGCCGGCTCTTGAGCTCGGGATGGAACTGCACCCCGATGAACCACGGATGGTCCGGTCGCTCGACAATTTCCGGCAGCAGCCCATCGGGCGACATACCCGAAAACACAAGGCCCTTCTGTTCCAGCGCCTCGCGGTACGCCACGTTCACTTCGTAGCGGTGCCGGTGCCGCTCGCTGATCGCGTTCGAGCCGTAGATCTGCGCGACATGGCTGTTGCCCGAAAGCTGCGCCTCATAGGCGCCCAGCCGCATCGTGCCGCCAAGGTCGCCGCCCGCCGCGCGCGTTTCCAGCCCCTCGGGCGTCATCCATTCGGTGATGATGCCCACGACCGGCTCTTCCGAAGGCCCGAACTCGGTCGAGCTTGCCCCTTCGATCCCGGCAAGGTTCCGCGCACCTTCGATGCAGGCCATCTGCATGCCGAGGCAGATGCCGAAGAACGGCACGCCGCGCTCACGCGCAAAGCGCACGCTGGCAATCTTGCCTTCCGTCCCGCGCTCGCCGAACCCGCCGGGCACCAGAATGCCGTGCATCGGCTCGAGATGCGCCGCGATCTCCGCGTCACCCTTCTCGAAGATTTCGGCATCGATCCAGCGGATATTGACCTTCACGCGGTTCGCCATGCCGCCATGGACCAGCGCTTCGTTCAAGGACTTGTAGGCATCCTGCAGGCCGACATACTTGCCGACCACGCCAATGGTCACTTCGCCTTCGGGGTTCTGGTGGCGGTCAACGATATCGGTCCAGCGCGCGAGCTCCGGCGTCGCCGGGCTGCTCATTCCGAAGTGGCGCAGCACTTCCGAATCGAGGCCCTCGCCGTGATACTGCAGCGGCACCGCATAGATGCTCTGCGCATCGAGCGCGGGGATCACCGCTTCCTTGCGCACGTTACAGAACAGCGCGATCTTGGCGCGCTCGTTCTCCGGCAGCGGCTTCTCGCAGCGGCAGAGCAGAATGTCGGGCTGGATGCCAAGGCCCGTCAGCTCGCGCACCGAATGCTGCGTCGGCTTGGTCTTCAGCTCGCCCGCCGCCGCGATATAGGGCACCAGCGTCACGTGGACGAAGCACGTCGCCTCGCGCCCCAGTTCGTTGCGCAACTGGCGGATCGCCTCGATGAACGGCAGGCTTTCGATATCGCCCACCGTGCCGCCGATCTCGCAGAGCACGAAGTCGAGGTCGTCCGTCTCGTCCTTGGCGAAATTCTTGATCGCGTCGGTCACGTGCGGAATCACCTGCACCGTCGCGCCGAGGTAGTCGCCCCGGCGCTCCTTGGCGATGATGTCGCGGTAGATGCGGCCCGAGGTGATGTTGTCCGATTGCCGCGCCGAAACGCCGGTGAAGCGCTCGTAGTGGCCAAGGTCGAGGTCGGTCTCGGCGCCGTCGTCGGTCACGAAGACTTCGCCGTGCTGATAGGGGCTCATCGTGCCCGGATCGACGTTGAGATAGGGGTCGAACTTGCGGATTCGCACCCGGAAGCCGCGGGCCTGCAACAGGGCCGCGAGGCTCGCTGCCATGAGGCCTTTGCCAAGCGAGGAAACCACGCCGCCGGTGATGAAAATGAACCGCGCCATGGGAGGTGGGCCTTACCGTCATAGGCTCTGCATGCGCAAGCGGTCTGCGCCCGATTCCCGGTCGCAATCCACAGACGAAACAAGAGGCTCTTGAAAACAAACACGTGTTCCCACCCGCCTGGTGGCGGGCAGGAACACTGATGAACTGGTGCCGGAGAACCGGCGATTAGGTATTACTGCTTGGCGCCGCCCGCGAGCGGATCGGCTGCCGCGCCCTTTGCAGGGGCGCTCTTGGCCGGGGTCGCCGAAGCCGGTGCCGGTGCTGCGGGGGCAGGCTGCGCCTCAGCCGGGCCAGCTGCCGGAACACCCTGCGCAGGCGCGAGCGGGTCAGCCGGGATCGCAGGCGTGGTCCGCTGCAGCGAGGTATCGATTTCGCGGCTGGACGTGGTGCTGACCGCAAGCGCCGCCAGCACGATGCTGAGGCCGACGAACAGCGTCGCCAGCACCGTCGTGGCGCGGGTCAGGAAGTCTGCCGCACCGCGCGCCGACATGAAGCCCGCCGGGCTGCCGCCAACGCCGAGGCCGCCGCCTTCCGACTTCTGGATAAGGATCACGCCGACCAGCGCGGCAGCCACCAGCGCCTGGACGACGGTAAGAAAAATGAAGAGAGACATAGCGAGTTCGCCTGAAAAGAATGGGCCGCATCTAGGGCGTGGGGCACCGCTGCGCAAGGGCGCAGGTCAGCCCCTCTGCCCGCGGGATCAGCCTTCCGGCTGCGAAGCCGCCGCCACGATGGGGAGGAACGCATCGGCGGTCAGGCTCGCGCCGCCCACCAGCGCGCCGCGCACGCCGTCCGCTGCCAGCAGCCCAGCCGCGTTCTCGCCATTGACCGAACCGCCGTAAAGAATGCGCACCTTGTCCGCATCCTCACCGAAGATCGCGGAAAGGCGCGCGCCGACGGCGGCGTGCATGGCAACCACGTCTTCCACCGCCGCAACGCGGCCCGTGCCGATGGCCCACACTGGCTCATAGGCCAGCGCGAGCCGGCCTGCTGCCACCGCTGCGGTCTCACCCGCCGGCACCGAACCATCGACTTGCGACGAAACCACCGCCTCGGCCTTGCCCGCATCGCGCTCGTCCAGCGTCTCGCCGACGCAGATGATCACGCTCAGCCCGGCCGCGAGTGCGGCTTCGGCCTTGGCGCGCACCAGCGCATCGCTCTCGCCATGGTCGCGGCGGCGCTCGCTGTGGCCGAGGATCACGAAATCGGCGCCGATGTCCGCCAGCATCGCCGCGGAAACGTCGCCCGTGTGCGCGCCCTTGGCGGCGGTGTGGCAATCCTGCCCGCCAACGCCGATGGCCGTCACGGCTTCGCGCACCGGCCCGACAAAGGGAAACGGCGGCGCAAGGGCGATTTCCACATCGGGATAGCGCTGCGCCGCACGATCGATCGCGCGGGCTTCAGCGAGCATGGCCCGGCTGCCGTTCATCTTCCAGTTGCCGACGATATAGGGACGCTGGCTCATAGGACCTTGCACGCCATCACTAGGTGATTCCTCCTCATATCCGGGCCGCTATCAAACCGTGGGCAGCTTTGCAAAGCGCGGTTTGCACGAAGTGGGTGATTAACTTCCGGCAGGAAGCCGTCACACAAAGCGCAGACCATTGCGGGAATTTGCTTTGCCCCCTAATGCGCCCCAAGGATACCCTCCGCACCTATCACTGCTAATGACAGGCCCCGATGCTCGGCTTTATCCGTTCCATGACCAAGTCCCGTATCGGCGTCGCTTTCGCGCTGGTATTCCTCGGGCTCATCGCGCTCTCGTTCGCGGGGGCTGACATTTCCGGCGCCAAGTTCGGCGGAGCAGGCAATGCAGACCGCGCGGTCACCGTGGGCTCCACCCACATCGCGACCGCCGAAGTGCAGAAGGCGATGAGCAACGCGCTCGAAAACGCCCGGGCCGACAGCCCGACCGTCACGATGAAGGACTTCATCGCACAGGGCGCGCTCGAACAGGTCGTCGATAGCCTGATCGACCGCGCCGCGCTGATGGAGTGGGCACGCGCCAGCTCGGTCGGCATGGGCGTCAGCAACCGCCTGATCGATAGCGAGATCGCCAAGATGCCTGCGTTCCAGGGTGCGGACGGCAAGTTCAGCCAGGCGACCTACAAGGCGCTGCTCGGCCAGAAGGGCATTTCCGATGCGGTCCTGCGCGATGACCTCGCCAAGGGGCTGATGGCGCGCCAAGTGCTGATCCCCGCCGGGATCGGTTCCTCGATGCCGCAAAGCGTGGCGCTGCGCTATGCAGGCGTGCTGAAGGAGAGCCGCGAAGGACAGATCCAGCTCATCCCCTCCTCGGCCTTCGCGCCGAAAACGCCGCCGTCGGACGCCGACGTCGCCGCCTGGTACAAGGCCAACGGCGCGCGCTATCAGCGGCCCGAGCGCCGCACGATCCGCTATGCGATCTTCGACGAAGCCTCGCTCAAGAACGTCCCCGCGCCGAGCGATGCCGAAATCGCCGCGCGCTACAAGCTCAACGCCGCGACTTATGCGCCCACCGAAACGCGCACGTTCACCCAGGTGATCGTGCCGACCGAAGCGGCCGCCAAGGCGCTGTCCGCCGAAATCGCGGGCGGCAAGTCGATCGATGCGGCTGCCTCGGCCAAGGGCCTCACCGCGCGCAAGATTCCCGCGATCACCCGCGCGAACCTCGCCAGCGAGGGCTCCACTGCCGTCGCCGACGCCGTCTTCACCGCCGCGCAGGGCAAGCTCGCCCAGCCCGCGAAGGGCGCACTCGGCTGGTACGTGATCCGGCTCGACGGCGTGACTCAGGTTCCCGGCAAGTCACTCGAACAGGCACGCGGCGAAATCGTCACCGCGATCACCGCCGAAAAGCGCAAGGCTGCGCTGGCCGATCTCTCGGCCAAGTTCGACGACGCCTTTGGCAGCGGCACCGGCCTTGCCGATGTCGCCAAGAGCGCCGGGCTCACCGTCATCACCACCGATCCGCTCGAGGCCAATGGCGCGGTCCCTGGCCGTCCGGACATCAAGCCCAATGCCGACGTCGCCCCGCTGCTGCAGGCTGCGTTCGGCATGGAGCGCGAAGGCCAGCCGCAAGTCGCCGAACTCAAGGCGGGTGAGCGCTACGTGATGTTCGACGTCGGACAGATCACTCCCGCTGCCCCGCCGCCGCTTGCCGAAGTGAAGGACAAGGTCGTCGCCGACCTCCAGATCTCGCGCGGCTATGGCGCGGCCAAGGTCGCCACCGACAAGCTGATGGCGGCGCTCGCCAGGAAGGTCCCGCTGGCAGAGGCGATCAAGACGCTTGGTGTCGCGATCCCCGCCGCCCAGTCGGTCAACATGCCGCGCGAGCAATTGAACGCGATGCAGCCCAAGATTCCCGCGCCGCTTTCGCTGATGTTCGAGATGGCGCAGGGCACGGCCAAGAAGCTCGAAGCGCCGGACAAGGCCGGTTTCCTCGTCGTCGTGCTGGCCAAGGTCACCCCCGGCACGGTCGCGCCGAACGATTCGTTCCTCGCCCGCGCCAAGGTCGAACTCGGCCAGCTCACTGGCCGCGAATATGTCGACGAACTGCGCATGGCCGTGCGCGAAGCAGTCGGCGTGAAGCGCAACGACCCGGCGATTGCAGCGCTGCGCACGCAGCTTCTCGGCGGCCAGTAAGGCCGTGGCAGCGCCGGAGAACTGGGGGGCTGATACTCTCGAGCCAGGAATCGCAGGCCTGCTCCCGGATGGCGGAACGCAGGCCCGCGCCGCGCTATCCACCGGCCGCCCCGCGCTCGTCTGGCGCAAGCTGATTGCCGATACCGAGACGCCGGTCGGCGCCGCGCTCAAGCTGATGCAGCCCGGCCGCGGCGATTTCCTGCTCGAATCGGTGGAAGGCGGCGAAGTGCGCGGGCGCTACAGCCTGCTCGGGCTCGATCCCGATCTCGTGTTCCGGGCCGAAGGCGCTGCCGCCGAGATCAACCGCAACTGGCAGACCGACCGCGAGGCCTTCGCCCCGCTCACCGAGCAAGCTCTCGCCGCGCTGCGCAGCCTCGTGGGCGAATGCCGCATCGATGTGCCGGAGGGCCTGCCCAAGTCGCTCGCCTGCCTCGTCGGCTATTTCGGCTACGAAACCATCGGCCTCGTCGAAAAGCTCCCCCGCGCGCCCGCCAGCCCGCTGCAGTTGCCAGACATGCTGTTCGTGCGCCCCAGCGTCGTCCTCGTGTTCGACCGCCTGTCGGATGAACTGATCGCCGTCGCCCCCATCTGGCCGGGCCAGGGCGCGCCCGAACGCCTCGTAGCGCAGGCCGCAGACCGCATTGACGCCGCGCTCGCCCGCCTCGCCGATCCGGTCCCGGCAGACCCCCGCCTCGATGCCGCCGAGCCTGCAGAGCGCACCGCCGTCATGGCGCCCGCCGACTACGAACGCATGGTCCTGCGCGCCAAGGAATACATCGAAGCGGGCGACATCTTCCAGGTCGTGCTCGCCCAGCGCTTCACCGTGCCCTTCCCGTTGCCCCCCGCCGCGCTCTACCGCTCGCTGCGCCGGATCAACCCCTCGCCGTTCCTCTATTTCCTCGATCTTCCGGGCTTCGCCATCGTCGGCTCGAGCCCGGAAATCCTCGTGCGCATCCGTGATGGCGAAGTCACCATCCGCCCCATCGCCGGAACCCGCCCGCGCGGGAAAACCGAGGCCGAAGACCGCGACAACGCGCAAAGCCTCCTCGCCGATCCCAAGGAACGCGCCGAACACCTCATGCTGCTCGATCTCGGCCGCAACGATGTCGGCCGCGTGGCGGCGGCGGGCACCGTCAAGGTGACGGAGAGCTATACCATCGAGCGCTACAGCCACGTCATGCACATCGTCTCGAACGTGGTCGGCCAGCTCGACACCGCCCGCGCCGACAGCGTCGATGCGCTCTTCGCCGGCTTCCCCGCCGGCACCGTCAGCGGCGCGCCAAAGGTGCGCGCCTGCGAAGTCATCGCCGAACTCGAACCCGAAACCCGAGGGCCCTACGCCGGCGGCGTCGGCTATTTCGCCCCCGACGGCTCGGTCGACAGCTGCATTGTCTTGCGCACCGGCGTCCTCAAAGACGGCGTCCTCCACGTCCAGGCCGGCGCAGGCATCGTCGCGGACAGCGATCCCGCCTACGAACAACGCGAGTGCGAAGCCAAGTCCGGCGCCCTCTTCGCCGCCGCCCGCGAAGCGCTGCGCGTCGCCTCCGAACCCCGCTTCGGCCAATAAGGCTCAGTTTAAGGTCACTTTGGCATGATCCTCGTCATCGACAACTACGACAGCTTCACCTGGAACCTCGTCCACTACCTCATGGAAATGGGCGCAGAAGTTCAGGTCGTGCGCAATGATGCGATGTCTGCCGGGCAGGCCATTTCCACCGGCGCACAAGGCTTCCTCATTTCCCCCGGCCCCTGCACGCCCAACGAAGCGGGGATCAGCCTCGATCTCGTCGGCGCGGCGGCGGATGCGGGCGTCCCCCTGCTCGGCGTGTGCCTCGGCCACCAGTCCATCGGCCAGCATTTCGGCGGCAAGGTCGTGCGCGGCGGGCTGATGCACGGCAAGACTTCGCCCGTCACGCATGACGGCACCGGCCTCTTCGAAGGCCTCCCCTCGCCCTTCACCGCCACGCGCTATCACAGCCTCGTGGTAGAGAACGTGCCGGACAGCCTCGTCGTCAACGCGCGCTCGGACGATGGCCACGCCATGGGCTTCCGTCACAAGACGCTGCCCATCCACGGCGTGCAGTTCCACCCCGAATCGATCGCGACCGAGCACGGCCATGCGCTCCTCGCCAACTTCCTCAAGATGTGCGGCATCACCGCCAAGATGCCCACGCACCTCGCGGCATGAAGCGCCTTCCCGAAGTCACCGAAGCCCCGCTGGATGAAGCGGAGGCGCAGGCCGCCTTCGCCGCGATCCTCGATGGCACAGTGGCGGACGAGACCATCGGCCCCTTCCTCATCGCCCTCGCCGAACGCGGCGAAACCGCCTCCGAAATCGCCGGCGCCGCCCGCGCCATGCGCGAACGCATGATCCCGGTCAGTGCCCCCGCCAACGCCATCGACGTCTGCGGCACTGGCGGTGACGGCCACCACACGCTCAACGTATCCACCGCCGTCAGCCTCGTCGTCGCGGCCTGCGGCGTCCCCGTCGCCAAGCACGGCAACCGCGCCGCGAGCAGCAAGGCGGGCGCCGCCGACACTCTCGAAGCCCTCGGCCTGAACCTTGACCGCGCCGTCGAAACCGCCGAGCTCACGCTGAACGACCTCGGCATCTGCTTCCTCTTCGCCGCGCGCCATCACCCCGCGATGGGCCGCATCATGCCGATCCGGAAAAGCATCGGCCGCCGCACGATCTTCAACCTGATGGGCCCGCTGGCAAACCCTGCGGACGTGCGCCGCCAGCTCGTCGGCATCGCCCGCCCCGCCTATGTGCCGATCTATGCCGAAGCCATCCGCCGCCTCGGCACCGAGCACAGCATGGTCGTCTCGGGCGACGAGGGCCTCGATGAACTGAGCCTCGCCGGCGGCAACGAACTCGCCGAAGTGAAGGACAACCACGTCCTGATGCGCCGCGTCTCTGCAGCAGACGCGGGCCTTGCCACGGCTCCGGTCGAAGCCCTGCGCGGCGGCGATCCCGCCTACAACGCCAAGGCCCTGCGCGCCCTCCTCCAAGGCGAACACGGCCCCTACCGCGACGCCGTCCTGTTCAGCGCCGCCGCCGCCCTGATGGTCGCGGGCGAAGCGGCAGATTGGCATTCCGGCGTCGAGGAAGCGGCGGAGGCCATCGACAAGGGACTGGTGAATGCCTTGCTCGATTGCTGGATCGCGGCGCTGAAATAAGGTTGTTTCGCGCAGAGGCGCGGAGGAAGCAGAGACCGCAGAGAGGTCACCCCGCGGCGCAGCCGCAGCTTTCATCTCGCTGGCGACGACTAACAAGGAATGCCTGCGGCGCATTACTCCTCTGCGCGCTCTGCTCCCTCTGCGTCTCTGCGCGAAACAAATTTCCTTCTTCCTCTTTGCGCCTCTGCGCCTCTGCGCGAATCAATCTTCCCTTGCCCAACCCAGCCCCCTAAAGCCGCCCTCACATGACCGACACGCTCACCAAGATCTGCGACACCAAGCGCGAGGAAGTCGCCGCCCGCAAGGCTGCGTCCACCCTCGCCGATCTCGCCGCGCGCGCCAGCCAGCAGTCCGCGCCGCGCGGCTTTGAGGCCGCGCTCCGCACCAAAGCGGAATCCGGCTACGCGCTGATCGCCGAAATCAAGAAGGCCAGCCCCTCCAAGGGCCTGATCCGCGCCGATTTCGATCCCCCGGCCCACGCCCGCGCCTACGAGGCCGGCGGCGCCACCTGTCTCTCGATCCTCACCGACGCGCCCTATTTCCAGGGCCACGAGGACTACCTGATCGCCGCCCGCGCCGCCTGCACCCTGCCGGTGCTGCGCAAGGACTTCATGGTCGATCCGTGGCAGTGCGCCGAAGCCCGCGCCATCGGGGCCGATGCCATCCTCATCATCGTCGCCGCACTTGACGACGGCCAGATGGCCGAAATCGAGGCCGCTGCCCGCGAACACGGCATGGACGTCCTCGTCGAAGTCCACAACGAAGCCGAAATGGAGCGCGCCGCGCGCCTCCAGTCGCGCCTGATCGGCGTCAACAACCGCGATCTGAAGCGCTTCGTCACCGATCTCGGGACCACCGCCCGCCTCGCCCCGCTGGCGCCCGAAGGCACGCTGCTCGTCGCCGAAAGCGGCATCGGCGGGCACGCGGATGTGCTCACGCTCGCCGCCGCCGGCGCCAAGGCCTTCCTCGTCGGCGAAAGCCTGATGCGCCACGCTGACGTCGCCGCCGCGACCCGCGCGCTGCTGAATGGCTGAGCGCCCGCTCAAACTGTTCTTCGACGGCGGCTGCCGCCCCAATCCCGGCCAGATGGAAACCGCCGTCGCCGCACGCGGACAAGTCTGGCACCGCCCGGCCATAGGCCACGGCACCAACGATCAGGCCGAATGGCAGGCCCTCCTCGATGCGCTCGACGTGGCGAGCGATCTCGGCGCGGATGACATCGTTCTCCTCGGCGATTCCGCGCTGGCCGTGGCGCAGGCCAGCGGCACACTGAAGCCTGGCCCCGCCTTCGCTGCCTTCCACGCAGGCTACCTCGCCAAGGCCGCCAGCTTCGCCCGCATCCGCATCCGGCGCATCAAGCGCGCGCAGAACCTCGCCGGAATAGCCCTGCAAAGGACATGGCCCCGATGAGAACGATTGGCCTGATTGGCGGGATGAGCTGGGAAAGCACTGCGGAATACTACCGCATCATCAACCAGGGCGTGCGCGATCAGCTGGGCCCCAAGGCCTCCGCGCGCCTCGTCCTCTGGTCGTTCGACTTTGCCGAAATCGCCTCGCTTCAAGCCGCCGGAGATTGGCCCGCGCTTGATGCGCTGATGGTCGATGCCGCCCGCCGCCTCGAAGCCGCCGGGGCCGAAGCCGTCGTCATCTGCACCAACACGATGCACAAGTGCGCCCCGGCCATCGAAGCGGCGACCGCCCTGCCCCTGATCCACATCGCCGATCCCACCGCCGCCGCGCTCAAGGCGGACGGCCACGCCAGGGTCGGCCTCCTCGGCACCGCTTTCACCATGGAACAGGCCTTCTACCGCGCCCGGCTGGAAGAGCAGCACGGCCTCGAAGTCCTCATCCCCGAGGCGGACGACCGCGCCGAAGTCCACCGTGTGATCTACGAGGAACTCGTCGCGGGCCGCATCGCGGAATCCTCGCGCGAAGCCTACCGCGCCGTGATCGCCCGCCTCATCGCGCGCGGCGCCACTGCGATCATTCTCGGCTGCACCGAAATCATGCTCCTCGTCGGCCCGGACGACAGCGCGGTCCCGCTCTACGACACGACCCGGCTCCACGCCGAAGCCGCCGTTGCCGCCGCGCTGGCCTGATGTTTTTGCATCTGTCCTACGCGGCGCCGCTATGGCATCACCCCGCGCATGAAACCGCGCATTTCCTTGGCATCAAAGGTCCTTGAGGGGCCCGCAGGCCCCGCCCCGGCAGTTCCGCTCAGGACTGTGTCAACTGTGTCAACTTGCGTGAATTTCGCTGCATGAGCGAGCTCACCCACCTCGATTCGCAAGGCCGCGCCCGCATGGTCGATGTCGGCGGCAAGGCAGAGACCCAGCGCGTCGCCATCGCGCTTGGCCGCATCCGCATGAACGCCGCCACGCTCGCCGCGCTCCGCGATGGCAAGACGCCGAAGGGCGATGTCCTCGCCGTCGCCCGCATCGCCGGGATCATGGCTGCCAAGCGCACGGGCGAGCTGATCCCGCTCTGCCACCCGCTCGCGCTCGATGCCGTCAGCGTCGAGTTTGCCTTCGTCGAGGACGGCGTCGAACATGGTGTAGAAGTTCGGGCCACCGCCTCGCTCACCGGGCGCACCGGGGTCGAGATGGAAGCGCTCACCGCGGTCTCGGTCGCGCTGCTCACCATCTACGATATGGCCAAGGCGATCGACAAAGGCATGGTCCTCGGCGAGATCCGCCTGATCGAGAAGCGTGGCGGCAAATCCGGCGATTGGCGCGCCCCTTGAACGAACAAACGCCACCCCAGAGTCCGGCCCAGACTCCGGCCCAGACTCCGGCCCGCCCCAACCCGCCGCTCCCGCTTGAAGAAGCCCAGCGCCGCCTGATGGAACTGGCGCCCAGGCTTCCCACCGAGCACCGCGCGGCGGCGGATTGCCTCGGCTTCCACCTCGCCGAACCGCTCACCGCGCTGCGCACCCAGCCCGCCGCCGATGTCTCCGCGATGGACGGCTACGCCCTGCGCGCCGCCGATCTGCCCGGCCCCTGGCGCGTGATTGGCGAAAGCGCTGCCGGCCGGCCCTTCGCGGGCGCGGTTGGCCCGGGCGAAGCCGCACGCATCAGCACTGGCGCGCTGGTCCCTGCCGGGGCGGACATGGTCCTGATCCAGGAAGATGCATCGCGCAGCGGTGATACCCTCATCCTCACCGGCACACCGCCCGAACCCCGCGCCCGCCACATCCGCCCCGCCGGCATGGATTTCCGCAGCGGCGACGTGCTGATGGCTCCCGGCACCAGGATCGGCGCCGCACAGATTGCGCTCGCCATCACCGCCGGACATGCGCATCTCCCCGTCCGCCGCCCGCTCCAGCTCGCGGTGATCGATGGCGGCGATGAACTCGCCGCACCCGGTGCAGACCTCGCCCCGCACCAGCTGCCTGCCAGCAACAGCGCCATGCTCGCCGCGCTCGCCACGCAGCCCGCCGTGCACATCACCCGCATCGGCCCGGTGCCAGACCGGCTCGAAGCGCTGAAAGCCGCCTTCGACGCCGCCAGCACGGCAGACGTTATCGTCACCAGCGGCGGCGCGTCGGTCGGCGATCACGATCTTGTCCGCCCGGCGCTCGCCCAACTCGGCGCAGACCTCGCCTTCTGGCGCGTCGCGATCAAGCCGGGCAAGCCGCTCCTCGTCGCCCGCCGCGGCGATCAGGTTATCCTCGGCCTGCCCGGCAATCCCGCCGCCGCCTTCGTCACCGGCTTCCTGTTCCTCCTCCCCCTGATCCGCGCCGCGCTTGGTGCCAGCAGCCCGATGCCGCGCCCCATCCCCGCCCAGCTCAGCGAAGCAATGCCCGCAGGTGGCGGTCGCATGGAGTTCCTCCGCGCCGTCTGGGATGGCGGCCAGGTATCGCTTGATGGGCTGCAGGACAGCGGAGCGCTGTCCTCGCTCGCCCGCGCCAATGCGCTGGTCGTCCGCCCCGCGAACGAACCGGAAACACCCGCAGGTCAGTTTGTTCCTGTATATCTCCTGTAAACGCGCGGAATTGCTTGACGCATAAAATTTCGTTGCTTATTCGTTCCGCATTCGTTCACTGGAGTGAATGGTTTTCCGGAAAATCCGGAACATTCGCTCCAGTCGTTTGCAAACGCGTTTTCCGAGCCGCAGGGGCGTCGCCCCAG
Source organism: uncultured Novosphingobium sp. (assembly GCA_964413325.1). Classification (GTDB taxonomy): domain Bacteria; phylum Pseudomonadota; class Alphaproteobacteria; order Sphingomonadales; family Sphingomonadaceae; genus Novosphingobium. Next base: position 939,462 of record CAYPRK010000001.1, read on the forward strand.
CTTGAAAACGCTCTGACGGGAGTGCGCACGAATGCTAACGCGCAAGCAGCACGAACTGCTGACCTTCATCCAGACCCGCCTCGAAGAATCCGGCATCTCCCCCTCGTTCGAGGAAATGAAGGAAGCGCTCGACCTCAAGTCGAAGTCCGGCGTGCATCGGCTGATTTCGGCGCTTGAGGAACGCGGTTTCATCCGCCGCTTGCCCAACCGCGCGCGCGCGCTCGAAGTGATCCGTGATAGCGATGCCGGCGGCGCCAAGCCCGCCAGCCGCGCTGCTGCCACCACGGCACCGAGCGCGCTGGCCCCGCTGCGCAGCCCTGCCCCGGCGCGTGAACCGGCGAACGACGTGATCGAGATCCCGCTCCATGGCCGCATTGCTGCCGGTGTGCCGATCGAAGCGCTCGAAGGCACGTCCATGCTCCCCGTCCCCGCCGCGCTGCTCGGCTCCGGCGAACACTACGCGCTCGAAGTTTCGGGCGACTCGATGGTGGAGGCCGGCATTCTCGACGGCGACTACGCGCTCGTCCGCCGCACCGATACGGCGCGGGACGGCGAGATTGTCGTCGCTCTGGTTCGCGGCGAGGAAGCCACGCTCAAGTACCTGCGGCGTGAGCGCGGCATGGTCCGGCTCGATCCGGCCAATGCGGCCTATGATCCGCAGTATTACCAGCCGCATGAAGTGCAGGTTCAGGGCAAGCTCGCCGGGCTGCTCCGCCGCTATCACTGACTTGGTGCGGGGTCCGGCTCGCCGCTAGCGGCCGGAGCCGGACCCGGACCCTGGCGTTTCGGCCTTGGCTGCCATGGCGGCGGACGGCGAAACCAGCCGTGATCGCCTTGCGTCTCGGCCACAGTGCGCACCCGGCCGCTCGTCAGGTCGATGGCCAGCCCGCCGGTCTGGCCCAGCAGCGCGCGGTCCGCCTTCAGCAATCGCGGCTTGCAGGCGCTGGGCAGGCGCCGGTCTGCCACCACGATATCAGCCCGGGCGCAAGCGGCGGCGAGCACCGGGATTTCGACGAGATCCTTGCCCCGCGCCATCAGCAGATCAAACTTCCGCCCGCCCCGCACGAGCGTCATCGCGCAAAAATCCTGATTGCAGCGCGCGCCCTTCCAGTCCTCCAGCGCCACTGCATCGCCTGTCATCCCGGCGTTTTCGAGCAGCGCAGTGCGGGTATAGCTTTCTTCCCGCACGGCGCGCAGCACCAGCAAGTCCGGCCCCTCCCCGGTAATCCCGACATGGTGTCCATCGCCCGAAACCAGCACATCGGGCGTTCGCGTCAGCAACAGTGCCGCGACCCCAAGGCCGATGGGCGCAAAACCCCACAGCCGCACCTTCCCGCTCCACAGCGCCAGCCACAACAGCCCCAGAGCGAACAGCCCGAAAGTTGCGCCGCTCATCCCCGGCATCATCGTCACGGCGCCCGGCTGGCGCGCCACCAGATGCGCCAGCCACAGCAGGAGTTCGAGCGACTTGCCGACCGCCCACCACGCCGGCGCGCCAAGCCCCGCCAGATCGAGCGCCAGGGCGAGAGCGATCAGTGGCATCGTCAGCACCGTCGTCAGCGGGATGGCGATCACGTTGGCCGCCGCGCCGTAGATGCCGGCCCGGTGGAAGTGGAACAGGCTGATCGGCATGAGCGAAAGTTCGATCACAAGGCCGGTCATCAGCAGCATCGCCAGATGCCGCCCCATCCGCTGCAGCCGCCCTTCGTGGCTGTGCGAGAGAAACCCCTTCGCCGGCGCCGAGGTGCTGAAAGCGACAATGGCGATCACCGAGGCAAAGCTCATCTGGAAGCTCGGCCCCAGCACCGCCTCGGGCCAGAGCAGCATGACAATCAGCGCCGCCGTTGCCAGCAGGCGCAGCGACAGCGGATCGCGCCCGAGCGCCAGCGCGGTCAGCACCAGCAGCGAACCTGCGACCGAGCGGACGGTCGGCACTTCGGCTCCGGTGAGCACGGTGTAGAACAGACCCACTCCGGCTCCCACCGCGGCTGCCAGCAGTGGCAGGCGGACGCGCAGTGCAATGAACGGAAACAGCGCCAGCAGCCGGATCGTCAGGAAATAGGCCCCCGCGATAACCGCACTCACATGCAGGCCGCTGATCGAAAGCAAGTGCGTGAGGCCCGCATCGCGCATCGCGTCCTCGTCCGTCTGCGCGATCGCGCCGCGATCGCCGCTGGCAAATGCTGCGGCAATCGTGCCCGGCGAGCCGGACAGCTGACTGCGGACGTGATCGGCCAGCTCCTGCTGCCACTGGCGGAGCGACCACCCCTCCTGCGCGGGCGCGACGAGCATCACCGGCCCGACCACATTGCCGGTGGCGGCGAGGCCCTGGAACCACGCCGCACGGGCAAAATCGTAGGAGCCCGGCAGCATCGGCGCCGCCGGCGGCATGAGCCGGGCGCGCAAGCGGACCTCGGCGCCTTCGACAAGGCCGGGCTGGTCGTTCTCACCTGGCAGATTGAGCCGCACCTGTAGCGGCTCGGCATGACCTTCAACTTGCGCCCGCAGCAGCAACCGCACCCGGTCGCGCGCGCCTTCCACCTGCCGGTCGAGCACACGGCCCTGCAGCGTGACGACTTCCGGCCGCGCGATGCCCGGCTCACCGACCAGCGCAGATTTCACCCAGATCGCCGTGCAGCCCGCCGCCAGCATGAGTGCCATGCCGATCAGCGCGGCGCGCAAGTGGCCAAGATCGCCCTCCGCATCGATCAGCAGGCCGCCCGCCGCCGCCGCACCGCACAATGCGAGGAAGCCTGCCCATTGCCACGGCCCCGGAAGGACGGCCCAGCAAGCGATTCCAATGCCGAAGCCCACCGCGAGCCACGGTCCGCGCTCGAACGGACGGGCGGCCAGGAACGCTTCCATGGTGCGGTGCATGCTGGACAACGCGGCGAGTTTGTCCCAGAGGCGTGTCCGCTGCGACGCGGGTTCGCCGGAAGGTTGGGCCAAAGTCGTCGGCATGGCCGGATTAAGAAGGATAGCGCCCATAATGGCAAGCGCCAGTGACACCGTTTCTGCAGGATCAGGCGCGGGCGCGGCTGCTGTGCGCAAAGGTGTGGTGACTCGCTTTGCGCCTTCCCCCACCGGCTATCTGCATATCGGTGGCGCTCGCACGGCGCTGTTCAACTGGCTCTTCGCGCGCCACCACGGCGGCACCTACCTGCTGCGCATCGAGGATACCGACCGCGCGCGCTCGACCGAGCCGGCAATCGCGGCCATCTTTGATGGGCTCAACTGGCTGGGCCTTGGCGGCGACGAGGAGCCGGTGTTCCAGTTCGCGCGGTCCGACCGCCACGCAGAAGTCGCGCACAAGCTGCTCGAAGTCGGCCACGCCTATCGCTGCTACCTCAGCCAGGAAGAACTCGCCGCCCGCCGCGCCGCTGCGCAGGCGGAGCGCCGCCCGTTCCGCATCGAAAGCGAATGGCGCGATGCCGATCCCAGCACGTGGCCGGAAGGCCAGCCGTGGGTCGTGCGCATCAAGGCGCCGCGCGACGGGGCGACCACGATCGAAGACCTCGTGCAGGGGGCGATCACGGTCCAGAACGTGGAGATCGACGACTACGTCATCCTCCGCTCGGACGGGACGCCGACTTACATGCTCGCGGTGGTCGTCGACGATCACGATATGGGCGTGACCCACGTGATCCGCGGTGACGACCACATCAACAACGCCTTCCGCCAGCTGGTGGTCATCCGCGCGATGCAGGCGGTCGAAGGTTCCGGCTGGGAAGACCCGGCTTATGCGCACATCCCGCTGATCCACGGCGCGGACGGGGCGAAGCTTTCCAAGCGGCACGGCGCGCTCGGCGTCGATGCCTATCGCGACGAGCTGGGCCTGCTGCCCGAAGCCGTGTTCAACTACCTGCTGCGTCTGGGCTGGGGCCACGGCGATGCCGAAATCATCAGCCGCGACGAAGCAGTGGAATGGTTCGAGATCGGCGATGTCGGCAAGGGCGCCGCGCGCTTTGACCTGAAAAAGCTGCAGAATTTCAACGGTCACTATATCCGTGAGGCCGACGACGCGCGGCTGGCCGCGCTCGTGGCACAGCGGCTCGGCGGACTGGATGGTGCGGGCCTTGCCCTCCTGACAACCGCCATGCCGGTGCTGAAGGTGCGCGCGGCCGACCTCAATGAACTGGCAACCGGCGCCCGGTTCCTCTTTGCGCCGCGCCCGCTGTCACCTGACGAGAAGGCCGCCGGCCTGCTGACGGATGACGCCCGCGCGCTGCTCGGCGCGATGGCGCAGCGGCTTGCCGACGAGGAATGGACAGCCGCCGCGCTCGAGGCTTCACTCAAGGCGATGGCAGAAGAACGCGGGCTCGGGCTCGGCAAGCTGGCGCAGCCGCTGCGCGCTGCGCTTACCGGCACGACTACCTCGCCGGGCATTTTCGACGTACTGGTACTTCTGGGACGAGACGAGTCGCTCGCCCGGATTGCGGATCAGGCTGCGCCGACCGCGTGATGTAACTTTCCGGGCTTCGGCCCGAACCCAACCCAGCCGGCTGACAGCCGCACCGGAACGAGCACAACAGGAGGGTAGAGCGTGAGCGACAACCAGGCGACCTTGAACGACGGCACCAAGGACATCGCGATGCCGATCAAGAGCGGCACGATCGGTCCGGACGTCATCGATATCCGCAAGCTCTATGCCGAGACCGGCAAGTTCACCTACGATCCGGGCTTTACCAGCACGGCAAGCTGCGACAGCGCGCTGACCTACATCGACGGCGATGAAGGCGTGCTGCTGCACCGCGGCTATCCGATCGGTCAGCTGGCCGAGCATTCGAGCTTCATGGAAGTGAGCTACCTGCTGCTCAACGGCGAGCTGCCCTCGGCAAACGAGCTCTCGCAGTTCAGCCGCACGATCACCCGCCACACGATGCTGCACGAACAGCTGATGACCTTCTACCGCGGTTTCCGCCGCGACGCGCACCCGATGGCGGTGATGTGCGGCGTGGTCGGCGCGCTCTCGGCGTTCTACCACGACAGCACAGACATTTCCGATCCGGTGCAGCGCATGATCGCCTCGCACCGCCTGATCGCCAAGATGCCGACGATTGCGGCGATGGCCTACAAGTATTCGGTCGGCCAGCCCTTCATCTATCCCGACAACTCGCTGAGCTACACAGGCAACTTCCTGCGCATGACCTTCGGCGTGCCGGCCGAGCCCTATGTGGTGAACCCGGTGGTCGAACGCGCGCTGGACCGCATCTTCATCCTCCACGCCGATCACGAGCAGAACGCCTCGACCTCGACCGTGCGTCTCGCCGGTTCGTCGGGCGCGAACCCGTTTGCGTGCATCGCGGCGGGCATTGCCTGCCTGTGGGGCCCGGCGCATGGCGGCGCGAACGAAGCGGCGCTCAACATGCTGCGCGAGATCGGCACCCCGGACAAGATCCCGCACTACATCGCACGCGCCAAGGACAAGAACGATCCGTTCCGCCTGATGGGCTTCGGCCACCGAGTCTACAAGAACTACGACCCGCGCGCGACGGTGATGCAGCAGACGGTGCGCGAAGTGTTCGCCTCGCTCAATGTCACGGATCCGCTGTTCGAGACGGCGCTGCAGCTGGAAGAGATCGCGCTCAACGATCCCTACTTCGTCGAGAAGAAGCTGTTCCCCAACGTCGACTTCTATTCGGGTATCATCCTTTCGGCGATCGGGTTCCCGACCGCGATGTTCACCGCGCTCTTCGCGCTCGCCCGCACGGTGGGCTGGGTCGCGCAGTGGAACGAAATGATCAGCGATCCCGGCCAGAAGATCGGCCGTCCGCGCCAGCTCTACACTGGCCCCGCCGCGCGCGACTACGTGTCCGTCGACAAGCGCTGAGGCCCGAACGGCAATCCTGAGGAGAGCGAGATGCCCATGATCCTGCGGATTTTGGGCGGTCTGGCTCTCCTCATGGGCCTGCTATGGATGAGCCAGGGTGCTGGCCTCATCATGTGGCCCGCATCCAGCTTCATGCTGGAACAGAAAATCTGGATCCTGTGGGGCGGCGCGCTGGCATTGGCCGGTGCTGGCCTGCTGCTCTTGGCGCAGCGCCGCCGCTGAGTGTTATGCCGCGGTGTCCGCCGGCAGGGTCAACTCGAAGCGCGCGCCTTCGCCGGCCGCGCTCGTGACCACGAGATCACCGCCCATCGCCCGCGCAAGGTGGCGCGAGATGTAGAGGCCGAGGCCCGTCCCGCCATCGCCGCTGCGGCCCAGTCGCTCGAACTTCTCGAACACGCGGGCAGCCTGCTCACCGTCGAGGCCCTGGCCCTCGTCCTGCACGGCAATCCACGCCCCGCGCGCATCCGTGCCTGTCTCCAGCATGACGCGCGTGCCTTCCGGGCTGTAGCGGATCGCGTTGGTGACGAGGTTGAGCAGCACCTGCAGCACGCGGCGGAACTCGCCGATCGCGGGAACGCGCGAAGCGGCATCGGGCGTGACGAGCGTGATCCCGCGCTCCTGCGCCCGAACCGAGAGGATGCCTGCGGCGCGCCGTGCGCAATCGGCCAGATCGATGTGATCGGGCGCTGGTGCAAAGCCCGGTGCCTCGACTGCCTCGAGGTCAGCGAGGTCCTCGATCAGGCTCATCAGATGGCGGCCGGCATCGGCGATATCGCGCGCATAACTCGCGTATTCCTCGGCCAGCGGCCCGGCGAGCCGCGTGCGGATCGTCTCGGCATTGGCGATGATGCGGGTGATCGGCTGACGCAGCGCGGGCGCAAGATCGCGGCCCAGCAGGCGGTTCCACCCCGGCTGCGCGTTCTCCGCGTCTTCCTTGGTTTCGGCCACGACGGGGCTGACAGGCAGCGCCTCGATCGCGTCCGGAATCGCGAGCAGCGCAAAGCCGCCCTGCCCGCGCGGCAGGATGCGGGCGCGCCAACCGCGTGCGGAGCCTTCAACGGTGAACGGGGCATCATCCAGCAGGCGCCAGTGCAGCGGGCCTTGCCGCGCCGTCATCAAGTCACTGACGCGGTCGATCGTCACGAAGTCGGTCCAGTAGCGCCCCCGGCCCGTCGCCAGCGCGGCGGCAAGACCGGCGAGATCGGGCGCGCGCACATTGGCGACGATCACGCGCTGCGCATCGTCGAGCAGGATTTCCGCTTCGGCAATGTGGTGGAGCAGCGTCTCCGGCACCGGCAGATCGGTCGCCGCTTCCTCGCCGCGCTGCCAATGGCTGATCTCGATCGCCGTGCCCTCGCCATGCGGCGTTACCAGGGCCATGGCGGTGACGGGATGCCCTTCGTCCACCGAGAGAATGGTGCGCGAGGCAGCCTGGCCGGTCCGGCGGACGCGGCGGACCAGCGCGAGCAGCGCCGGGACCGCGATGGCGCCAGGGATGGCGCTGCCACTGCGCAGTTGCAGCCCGGCCAGCGGCTCGTCCGCCGCGATCAGCAGGTCTGCACCATCGGTGCGGGCGCGGATCATCCCGCCGGGAGTGGTGGGCGCGGCGCCCTGTTCGCGCAGGGCGCTCATGCGCCGGCCTCGGCCAGCATCGTGGCGGCTTCGGCAGGCGAGAGCTCGGCATAGCCCTGCGGCAAGTTGGCATCGGGATGGAATGCGAGCGCCGCGTTCGCGGTCGCTGCCGGCGCCAGCCCGCAGGCGCGCAGGGCGAGCACGAAGCGGGGCAGCTGGCTTTCAACCGTCAGCATGATAGCCGCCTCACGGCTGAGCCCTGCCCCCCGCGCCAGCGCGGTGAGGAACAGTGCAACCCCCGCCTTGTCCACATCGAGCGCGTCGGAGGCATTGCTTCCCATCGCGTCAAGCACGCGGCCCATCTGCGCGAGGCGCGAACGCGCTTCATCGATCCGGGCGCGCACGGTGCGCTCGGCAATCAGCGCATAGGCATCGGCGGATGCATCCAGACCGACATGCGCGCGCAGAGTGACAAGCGCGATGTGGACGAGATCGCCGGGCAGCTCTCCCAGCGGCAGCTGCATGCGCCGCTGGCTCTGGGAGAAGCGCGCCTGCGCCGCGAGCAGGTTCATCGCACCGGCAGATGCTTGCGCATCGGGATCGGCCATCCGGGTCTGCAGGAGCGGCGGCAGCACCGGATCGACACCGCGCCCCCGCTCCAGCCGGACCGTCCATTGCCATTCGAGCGCAAGGGTGTGGAAATGCTCAAGGAAAGCGGGGTTTTCCGCCAGCACATGCGCGAGTTCTTCGGCCGCTTCATGCGCCCAGCCTTCGGGCTCGCTGTGGCCCGCCGCCTCGGCCAGCGCGATCACCAGCTGGCGCGCGACATCGACGAACATGCCGCGCACGCGCGCGATGATCTCGTCGCTGAAAATGGAATTGTCGTCGCTGCGCAGCAGATGGCGCAGGATCGGCACGACATGAGCCACCGCACCCCGCGCGGCTGCAGCGTCCCCTGCCAGCGGCGAGGGGTTCGCTGTTGCCGAAGCGCTCGAAGTTGCGGGGATGGCCATCCTCACCAGCTTACGCCCGGGCTGGTTAATTCGGGGTTAGGCGGTGCACCGTCACGCGGGCCGCCCCCCGTCTGCAGCGAGACCGGACTGCAGTGTGCTGCCCGGTCCGTCGCCGCGTCCTGCAAGGAAGAGACCGGCAAGCAGGAGCATCACCACCAGCAAGCGCAGCACGAAATCGAACGGCAGCAGGATGCTTGACAGCGCCAGCACTGTCCCGACGACGAAGCGATCGTTGAGCCACCAGATCCAGGCCTCGTCCGGCTGCAGGCGTTGAAGCAGCCGCAGCAGCAGGATGAGCACGACCGGCGGGAACCACGCGATGCCCCACGGCACCCCCGAAACCGCAGGAATTTCGGCTCGCCACGCGCAGAGCGAAATCAGCATGCCGTCGAGCACCCAGTCGGCCAGCCGGTCGAGCGGCGCACCGCCCGCAGCGGCAATCAGCGAATCCCGCTCGACCCGCGCGAGCAGCCCCGCAACCTGATGCACCAGCCAGGCCAGCGCGAGCATCGCGAAACCCGGGCCGCACCAGCCGAACCAGCCCGCGCCTGTCCCCAGCAGCGCGGTGATGACCGCTCCCAGCGCGATGACGAAAGGCCGCGTGCCCGCATGGAGCAGCGCCGGACCGAGCGTGCGGACGACCCCGGCCGCGAGCCACAATCCCGGCGAGCGGACTTGCGCGCTGGCCGTGTGCAGCCGCACCCAGCCCGGCTCGGCGCGGTGCGCTTCACCCTCGTCACGGATCAGGCGCCAGCGGCCTTGATCGAGCATCAGCGCGGGCAGTTCGCGCTGCACGATCCGCGCCTGCGAGGCGATGCGCAGCAGTGCAGAGCCCGGATTCCAGTCGCCCGGCAAATCGCCCAGCGCGGCAATCAGCTTGCCGGGCAACAGCATTGCACCCGCACCCGCGTTGTTGATATCGATCCGCTCGAAGCCAAGCGGCAACCCCGTCTCGACCGGGAGCGTGAGCACCACCGGCCCATCACCCAGCAGCCGCAGCGCATCTTCCGGCATGGCGAGCAGCCCCTCGCCCAGCACCAGCAGCTCGTCTTCGGCGGCCACCAGCGGCGCCAGCGCGCGCGCCGTAGCGATCACGTGAAAGCGCGCACCGCCCGCTTCCGCCGCATGCTGAAGCATGACAAGATCGTTGGTCAGCGTCTCCGCCAGAACCACCACGCGCGAACAGCCGAGCGCCATGGCGAGGCCCAGCTGGTGGCGCAGAATCGAGCGGCCACCAATCGGCAGCAGGCCGCGAAGACCCTGTGGCTCGCCCTGAACGGCGTCCATCAACGACAGCAATGCGACCCGCAAGGCGGTGACCTCCCTTTCCCCCATGCTAGGGCCGGAGGGCGTTATTGCCAAGTGTAGCGGCGAATCAGTCGGTTGGTTCTATCGAATCAAGCGCGGCCGCGATGTTCCGCAACACCGCTGGCTCCCCCGGCGCACCCTGCAGCGCCGCGTCAGCCAGCGCGATCAGGTCCTCGGCATGAAACGTCGCGGCAAGGCTCTTCAGCCGCAGCGCCGCCACTTCCCAGTTCCCGTCGCAGCGCGCACGACCGAGCAGATCGAGCTGGCGGCGCGCGGATTCAACGAATGCCGCCCGCAGTTCGCGAAAAAGTTCCGCATTGTCGCCGGTCGCCGCAGCGAGGTGGGCATCGATCGCATCGCCAAGGTAAGCCATGACCAAAGGATTATCGTCATTGGGTTAACCCCCGCTTTAAGCGGCGCCCTCAAGTGTGTTAAAGGCTCCGACATGGCCGGGGGAAGAAAGATCATCGCCATTGAAGGCGGCGCGGATGACGATGCAGCGAAGGCGGCTGCCGTGCGGCTGGGCAAGCGCCTCGCCAGCGACGCCTTGGTGGAGGATGCCAATGCCGATGCCGCCTCAGGCGCGGCACTGACCGCTGCCGGTGATGACGCTGCCGGCAATAACAGGGCGGACGGCGGCTGGCCGGTCGCACCAACCCCGGAAGACAGCATGGCGGTTTGGGACGACGACGAGGATGCAGCACCGAAGCTGGAGCGTGAATGGCTCGGCCTTGCCATCGGCGGCGCGCTGATTGCGGTGTGGACCGGCGCCTTTGTCATCGGCAATCTCGCCGCATTCCAGCAGGCGCAGCCGCTGGGCGTGTGGACCGGCCTGCTCTCGGCGTGGTCGACCCCGGTGCTGATCGTGCTGGTGGCGCTTCTGCTGATCCGGCGCGGCAGCCGGCGTGAGGCCGCGCGCTTCGGCGATGCCGCGCAGTTGCTCCGCATCGAATCGCAGCAGCTCGAACGCCGGCTGGCTGCGGTGAACACCGAACTCTCGCTCGCGCGCGATTTTCTGGCGGCGCAGGGCCGCGATCTCGATTCGCTGGGCCGCATTGCGGTGGAGCGGATCAGCGGCAACGCGGCGCAGCTGCAGGCGCTGATCGCGGGCAATGGCGCGCAAGTCGAACAGATCGCCACGGTTTCCGACCATGCGCTCGAAAACATGGAGAAGCTGCGCGGCCAGTTGCCGGTGATCGCCAACTCGGCAAAGGACGTCACCAACAACATCGCCAATGCCGGGCGCACCGCGCACACCCAGCTGGAGGACCTCGTTGCCGGGTTCCTGCGGCTCAACGATTTTGGTCAGGCCAGCGAGCGGCAGGTCGAAGTGGTGCGCGAGCGAGTGGATGCCGCGCTGTCCGCCTTCGAGGAAAGCGCCGCGCGCATCACCCAGCATAGCGAAGCCAGGCTCGCCGCGCTGGAAGAAGGCGCAGAAGCACACCGCCAGCGCCTCGATGCCGAGGAAATCGCCGCGCTTGCCGCCATCCGCGCCCGCTCCGAAACGCTGAGCGAGGAACTCGCCAGCCAGCGCGAGGCGATTATCCGCAGCGAGGAAGACACGCTCGCCGCGCTCGGGGCGCGCTTCGCCGCGATGCGCGCGGAAAGCGGCGCCTTCAGCCGCTCGCTCAGCAGCGCGGAGGACACGGCCCTGCGCCAGTTCGCCGAACGCTCGGAGACCCAGCTTGTCGCGCTGCGCCACGCCGTCGAAGCCATCGGCAGCGACCACGAAGCGCTGATTTCCGCCTCGCGCGACCGGCTCGCCGCGTTCGAGGCCAACGCCGCCGAACTCGCCCGCCGCCTGGCCGAAGACGCCAGCCTGCTCGACGAACAGCTGGCCGCCCGCCGCGCCAATCTCGAAGTCGCCTCCGCAGAGCAGCGCGCTGCGCTGACGCAGAGCCTCACCGATCTTGATAGCGCGATCCGCGAGCGCCGAGCGGCGATGGCGGCCGCCGGTGCCGAAGCCGCCGAAGCGCTTGCCCGCAAGCTCGCCGATCTCGACACCGCCGTCGAAGCCCAGCGCCAGCGTCAGCTCGAAGAAGCCCGCGCGCTCGGCCAGCAATGCGCTGCGATCGCGGCACAAGTCACCGCCTTCAGCGCAACGCTCAAGACATCCGGCGAGGCTGGCGATGCCACGGCCGCCACCATCGACCGCGCGCTGGGCACGCTCACCCAGCATCTGGTGGACATGCGCGAGGCGCTGACTGGAACCGACGGGCAGATCGGCACGCTCACGGATTCGGCGGTGCGCCTGCTCGAATTGATCCAGGCCGGCGGCGATCACGCCAGCACGGTGCTGCCCGCAGCGCTGGGCGGCGCCGAAACGGGCCTGTCCGCTTTCGAAAACCGGGTCGACCAGATGCGCACCGCACTGGGCGATGCCGGCGAAACCGGCCGCGCCCTCGCGCAGGGCGTCGAAACCACCCGCAATGGCCTCAAGGCCGCCATGGCCGACGCCGCGCGCATGCAAAAGACGCTGGCTGCGCAGGCCGCCGAACAGGAAGCGCGGCTGGGCGAACTGCGCGCGCTGCTCGCCGCCGCGCGCGAAGACAGCGAAGCCCTCTCGCGCGATATCGACGGGCAGCTGTCGGGCGCCATCGTCCGCGTGCTGCAGGGCCGCGGCGCCGAACTGGTCGCCCGGCTCGAGGAAGCCATCGACAGCGCCGCCGCGGCCAGCCGCGAAACCGCGATCCAGATGCGCGACCAGCTCGCCAAGGTGGACGAACTTGCCGGCAACCTCGAAAACCGCGTCGCCCGCGCCCGCGAACGCGCCGAGGAGCAAGTCGACAACGACTTCGCCCGCCGCACCGCGCTGATCACCGAATCGCTCAATTCCGCCGCGATCGACATCGCCAAGGTGCTCTCTGCCGACGTTTCGGAAACCGCCTGGGCCTCTTATCTGCGCGGCGACCGCGGCATCTTCACCCGCCGCGCGGTCAGCCTGCTCGATACCAGCGAAGCCCGCGCGGTGCAGCAGCACTACGAGACCGACGGCGAATTCCGCGGCCACGTGAACCGCTACATCCACGATTTCGAAGCGATGCTGCGCCAACTGCTTTCGACGCGTGACGGCCATGCACTGGGCGTGACGCTGCTGTCATCCGATATGGGCAAGCTCTACGTCGCCCTCGCGCAGGGGATCGAGCGGCTGCGGACCTAGGCTACAGCCGCTTCCACATCAGCGCTTCGTCGACATAGCTGCCGTCCTCGCGCCGCACGGATTCCGGCTCGATCGCGTAGAGTTCGTAGCCGTGGCGTTCGTAGACACGGCGGGCGCGGGCGTTGTCGGCCATCAGGGTGAGCTGGAGCTGGCGCAGGCCGATGGTACGGGCGGCTTCTTCCAGCGCATCGAGGATGCGCGCGGCGGCACCGCTGCCGCGCGCGGCAGGCAGCGCATACATGCCCCAGACGAGGCCCTTGTGATCGAGCTTCACGCCGGCAAGGCGGCTGAGCCCGCCGACCGCCAGCCATTCGCCGTCCCGGATGGCGGCATAGACATGATCGCGCGCGAGCCGTTCGCGCCAGAACGCTTCGCCGAGGGCGGCGTCGTCGGCAGCGGCTCCCCGGAAATTCATCGCTTCGGCGCCGAACATGGCGCTGCGCAGCGCGAGGAAGCGCGGCGCGTCTTCGGGGGTCAGTCTCACGAGGTCCATGCCGCGCCCTTAGGAAGCGCTCGCGGCGCAATTGTGGCGACCTCAATGGAAATCGCGCGACTTGGGGATCACCCGCACGTTGCGCGGATGGCTGCGCGCGGGCGGACCCATCCGGCCAACGACCGGCCGGTTGACCTCGTCAGCGCGGGCCATCGCGGGGGCGAGCGGATCGTCGGAGAGGCGCGCAAGGCCTTCGCTCGCGTCCGTCAGATGCTGGGCGATCACGTGGACCACCTCGTCATCGTATTCCACGCGGCCGCGCACTTCCATCAGCCGCGCGCCCATCACCACGCTGCGCTGCTTTTCCTTCAGGTCGGGCCAGATCACGAGGTTGATCACCCCGGTCTCGTCCTCCAGCGTGATGAAGCACACGCCCTTGGCGCTGCCTGGCTGCTGGCGCACCAGCACCACGCCCGCCACGCGCACCATCGAGCGCACCTTGCGCATCCGCAGGTCCGCCGCGCGCACGAAGCCGCGTTCGGCCAGTTCCGCGCGCAGGAAGGCCATGGGGTGCGCCTTCAGCGAGAGCCGCAGCGTCTGGTAATCGGCCACGACTTCCTCGGAGAGCGGCATCATCGGCAGCCGCGTGCGCTGGCGCTCCTCGCCCTCGTCGCGCGCATCGGCAGCGGCGAACAGCGGCAGCGGCGGCGCGGCCACCAGACTGCGCGCATCCCACAGCGCCTGCCGCCGCGAGAGGCCGAGGGAGCCCAGCGCATCGGCAGCGGCAAGCCGCTCGATCATCGCGGGTGAGAGCCCCGCACGCGCCTTGAGCGCCCCGGCATCGGCAAACACGCCCCCTGCCTCGCGCGCAGAAACCAGCGCGGCGGCGACATGTTCGGGCAGGCCATCGATCTGGCGCAGGCCGAGGCGGAGCGCCGCCCCATCCGCCTCCAATGTGCAATCCCACATCGAATGGTTCACATCAGCCGGCAGCACGGTGACGCCGTGCTCCGCCGCATCGCGCACGATCTGCGCTGGCGCGTAGAAACCCATCGGCTGCGAATTGAGCAGGCCGCAGGCAAACGCTGCCGGGTAGTGGCACTTGATCCATGACGAGACGTAGACGAGGTGCGCGAAGCTCGCCGCGTGGCTTTCGGGAAAGCCGTATTCACCGAAACCCCGGATCTGATTGAAGCAACGCTGCGCGAAATCACGGTCGTAGCCGCGCTGGGTCATGCGTTCGACCATCATGTCCTGCAGTTCCTCGACCATGCCGCGCCGCCGGAACGTCGCCATCGCCTTGCGCAAGCGGTTGGCCTCGGCACCCGAAAACCTGGCTGCATCGAGGGCGATCTTCATCGCCTGCTCCTGAAAGATCGGCACGCCAAGCGTGCGCGCGAGGATCGAGGTCAGCTCGTCGGGCGGACCGAACGCGGGGCCCGGTGCGGGGATACTGACCGCCTCCTCACCCCGCCGCCGCCTGAGGTAGGGGTGCACCATATCGCCCTGAATCGGCCCCGGGCGGACGATGGCGACCTGAATCACGAGATCGTAGAACTCGCGCGGGCGCAGGCGCGGCAGCATGTTCATCTGCGCACGGCTTTCGACCTGGAACACCCCCAGCGAATCGCCCTTGCACAACATGGCGTAGACCGCCGGGTCCTCACGCGGGACCGTGGCCAGCGTAAGAGTGCGGCCATGGTGCTCACCCAGCAGATCGAGGCATTTGCGGATGCAGGTGAGCATGCCGAGCGCCAGCACGTCGACCTTGAGGATGCCAAGTGCATCAATGTCGTCCTTGTCCCACTCGATGAAGCTGCGGTCCGCCATCGCGCCATTGCCGATGGGCACCGTCTCGGTCAGTGGCCCCTGCGTGAGGATGAAGCCGCCGACATGCTGCGAGAGATGACGCGGCATGCCAATCATCTGCTCGGTTAACTTCAGAACCCGCTTGAGGTGCGGATCAGTCAGATCGAGGCCCGCCTGCTCGACATTGCGCTCGGCCACTTCGCTGCCCCAGCCGCCCCACACGGTGCGGGCGAGCGCGGCGGTGACGTCTTCGGTGAGGCCCATCGCCTTGCCCACTTCGCGGATCGCCATGCGCGGGCGGTAGTGAATCACCGTCGCGCAGAGCCCGGCGCGCTGGCGGCCATAACGGCGGTAGATGTACTGGATCACTTCCTCGCGCCGCTCGTGCTCGAAATCGACGTCGATGTCCGGCGGCTCGTTGCGGTCTTCAGAGATGAAGCGATCGAACAGCAGGGCATGGCGCGCCGGATCGACCGCTGTGATGCCAAGGCAGTAGCACACCGCCGAATTGGCCGCCGAACCGCGCCCCTGACACAGGATTGGCGGATCCTGATTGCGGGCGAAATCAACGATATCCTTGATAGTGAGGAAGTAGGTTGCGAGGTTCAGCTTGCCGATCAGCGCGAGTTCCCGCTTCAACGTGGTGCGCACGCTATCGGGCACACCGGAGGGGTAGCGCCCATCCGCCCCGGCCCAGGTCTGCTCTTCCAGCCAATCCTGCGGTGTGCGGCCTTCGGGGCAGATTTCCTCCGGATATTCGTAGCGCAGTTCATCGAGGTTGAAGGTGCAGGCATCGGCGAGTTCGCGCGCGGCGGTCACGGCGTGGGGCCAGCGTTCGAACAGGCGGAGCATCTCTTCGGGCGACTTCAGGTGCCGCTCGGCATTGGGGTGGAGCAAATGCCCGGCGCGCGCGACGGTGGTCTTGTGGCGGATTGCCGTCATCACGTCCTGCAAGGGGCGGCGCGCTGCCTCATGGTAATGCACATCGTTGGTGGCGAGGAGAGTCAGGCCGTTCTCGCGTGCGAGCGCATCGAGCGCGCTGATCCGGGCGATATCGTCGCCAGTGTAGAGATAGCTCGCGGCTAGGTGGCGCATGGTTGGCAGGCTGTGGACAAGCCGGGGGAGAAGCGCGGGAAAAGGCAGGGATAGCCTGTGACTTCCCCCCTCCCGCATGCGGGAGGGGTCGGGGGTGGGCTGTTCGGGCGCTGTGCTTGCCGCTGGCCCTCCCCTAACCCCTCCCTCCTTCGACAGGCTCAGGATAAGCGGGAGGGGGATGACGTTGCTTTCAGTCTCAATCGTGAAGCGCGCATCGAGGTCGTTGGGGGGAAGCAGCACGAGGTGCACGCCCTCGCTGTGCGCGGCGAGCATCGCGAGGTCGATTTCGCACACCCCCTTGGCCTGCCATTCGCCATCGGGACGCGCCATGCGGCCGGCGGAAATCAGGCGGCAGAGGCGGCCATAGGCGGCTCGGGTCCCGGGATAAGCGAGGAAGGTGAGCCCCTCGATAGTCTCGATCCGGCAGCCGATCACGGGCCTGAGGCCCAGCGCTTTCGCCTCGCCATGCACGCGCACCACGCCGGCCATCGAATTGGCGTCCGCCACGCCCATGGCGTCATAGCCGAGGCGGTGCGCGGCGAGGACGAGGTCGACCGGATCGGACGCGCCGCGCAGGAACGAGAAACAAGTGACGAGGCCGAGTTCAACGAAGGGCGCGCGCGTGGGGGCGCCCCCTGCTTCATCAGGCGAAACATGCCGCCTGCCCGGCGTGAGCGGCCCTTCAGGCACAGAGGCCCTGCAGGAACCATTCCGGCGCGCCGCCGCGGCCATCGGTGGCAAGACCGTGGCGGTAGATCCAGTAGCGGCGGCCCTGGCTGTCCTCGATGCGGTAGTAATCGCGCAGCCGCACGGTGCTGCGTTCGCGCCACCATTCGGGCGCGATGCGCTCGGGCCCTTCGGCGCGGGCGATTTCATGCACACCGCCGCGCCAACGGAACAGGCGGGGGAGCCCGTCGGGCGCTTCATAGATCACTGCGATGGGCTCGGGCCGGTCGAGCAGCTTCAGCGGCCTTTCGTGGAAGGCGAAGTCTTCCTGAAGGCCGGGCTGCGGCGCCAGCGGCGGGGCCCAGCGCTGCGCGCGTTCGGGCAAGTGGCTCGCGCGCGGGAGCGGGCGGCGCACGGCCCCCTCACCGAGACGGACGGTCAGCCGATCCATGCAGGCGGCAAGGCTGGTGCCATGGCGCTCGGCAGCGGCATCGAGTTCGGCTTGCGCCAGCGCAAGCGGCTCGGTCCACGGCGCAAGGAGACGCACGAGTTCGATCCCGAAGCCCGCATCGAGATCATCGAGCCGCGCCGCGAACAAGCGGCAGACATGCGCGGGATCGCGGGTGGCTGCGGCCATTTCGAGCCGCCGCACGAGAACGTCGCCATCGACTTTCCACGCCGCCAGCTCGAGCCTGCGCGCGCCCTCCCCCTTTGCCTCCAGCGCGCGGGCCATGTCTTCGGCAAGGTCTGCCAGCACGCGGTCGAGCAGCGGGCGGTGGCGGATCGGCTCCATCAGGCGGCGCTGGACCATCGGCTGCTCGTGCCCGATCACCGGCAGCAGCGGTTCGGGCACGCGGCCAAGGAGCTGGTCGAGCCGCACCAGCGGATTGGCGGCAGGCGCGCGGCGGGTGCGGAAGCGGCGGGCGAGCGCCTCGCGCCCGATACCGGCCAGGTCCTCGATCCGCTTGAGACCGAGGCGGCGCAGCAGCAGGAGCACGTCGTCATCCAGCCGCAGCGCCGCGACCGGAAGCGAACCGAGGCGCTCCAGCATGGCTTCGCCTTCGAGTATCGCGCTATCGGGTCCGTAATGCGCGAGCGCCCAGGCCGCACCTGCTGTGGGGGCAATCGCCGCGCGCGCCATCAGCCCGCGCCGCCTGAGCTGCGCACGTGCATCCGCCAGCAACGCGGCCTCGCCGCCGAACAAGTGCGCGGCGCCAGTGGTATCGACGATCAGGCCTTCGGGCGGATCGAGCGCGGACCACGGCCCCCAGCGCTGCGCCCAGAGCGCGAGGTGCTCCAGAAACGCGAGGTCTCCCGCAGGATCAGCCGGGCGCACGGCAAGCGCAGGGCAGAGCGTGCGCGCGTCGGCCAGCATGGCGCCCGTCCGCACGCCCTGCTCCGCGCCAGCAGCGTTGACCGACGCGATGCGCGGGCCGTGGGCGGTTTCAGCGATCAGCGCAAGCGGAGCGGCGTCCGCGCCCTGCTCCCGCGCACAGCCTTCAGCCAGCCGCCAGCGATCGAGCGCCAGATCCGTGCACCAGATCGCCATGATCCGGCGTGCCAGGGGTCGTTGGGGGATCGGCGACGAGGTGGGTACCGTCATCACGCAAGGTCCAGTGTCCGGGTTGAAAGGTGTGGGCGCGGAAGAGCTCGGCGGTCCATGCCGGCTGGCCGGGCGCCTGCGGGTTCCAGCGCGGCGGGGGCGAGGCAGCAGCAGCAGCACGCCAGCGCATCCGGGCCGAGCCGAGATCGGTGCGGGCATCCAGCCGCACCAGCCACAGCGCCGTGCCGTGCTTTTCCGCCGCAAGGCTGAGGCGGCGCGAGGCGGTGAAATCAAGCGCGCGGGGATTGCCCGCGATTTCGCCGATCACGAAGGCCAGATCGCGGCAGCGCAGCCCCTCTTCCAGTGCGAACAAGGCGTCCTCCGGCGTCGTGGCTGCGACGTGGATCAGGCGGTGGCGCAATGGCTCGGGCAGGCCGGGGCGATAGGGCCTGCCGGAAAGACGCAGCGCCGCCTTGTCCTGCACCCACAGCCATGGGCGCTGATCCCCCTCCTCCGCATGCAGGGCATCGCGCGCCAAGGCGAGCGCCATCGCCGCGCCGGTCGCCTCCCCGCCGGACGCGAAGACTTCGGTATGGCGGCAGGACGCGGCGATCCCCGGCTTCCAGCGCGCGGACTTGATC
The DNA here is from genome assembly GCA_964413325.1 of uncultured Novosphingobium sp. GTDB lineage: Bacteria > Pseudomonadota > Alphaproteobacteria > Sphingomonadales > Sphingomonadaceae > Novosphingobium. The sequence continues at coordinate 958,532 of CAYPRK010000001.1, forward strand.
AGCTGCACACGGCTGGAGACACCGCCGCGCCGCAATCCGGCAGGCAGCGGGGGCGAAAGAACATGGACTTCGGAACGGGCTTCGATTCGGTTCATGTTCCCATTATGTTCTTATTCTCCTGCCTTGCAAGCGCCCCTGCCCCTCCATGCAAAAAGGCCCTCCATGCAAAAAGGCCGCCTCCCGGGGGGAAGCGGCCCTTCTGAAAGGCACTCTCGCAGCAGATCAGGCCAGCGGCGGCACCGGCTGCGGCGGAATGTCGCTGTCTTCCTCGTGCACTTCCACCGTGCCCCGGCCGACATGGCTGCGGCTGCGGCTGTAAGTGTAGTAGACGAGGAGGCCCGCCACGGCCCAGCCGACGAACAGCTGGATGGTCACGGCAGACAGGCTGAAGAACAGGTAGATACAGCCCGCGATCGAAATCGGTGCGACGACATTGACGGCCGGGGTGCGGAACGGGCGGTGACGGTTCGGCTCGGTCCGCCGCAGCACGATCACCGCGACCGAGACCGCGGCAAAGGCGAACAACGTGCCGGAGTTCGACACGTCGGCTAGCAGGCCCACCGGGAAGAACGCGGCGAAGACGGCCACGAACACACCGGTCATCATCGTGATCACGTGCGGGGTGCGGAAGCGCGGATGGATCTTCGAGAAGAACTCCGGCAGCAGCCCGTCGCGGCTCATCACGAAGAAGATGCGGGTCTGGCCGAACATCATCATCAGGATGACCGAAGGCAGCGCGATGATCGCCGCCGCGCCCACCAGCCAGCCCACGAAAGGATAGCCGACGCTGCGCAGCGTCCACGCCAGCGCTTCCTTCGAGCAGACCACTGCATTGTCCTGGATCGCGGCGCAGGCGGCGGAAAGCGCGGGCGTACCGGGCGAGAGGATCTCGCCATTGGGGCCCGACATCGGCTGTGAGCCCACCGTCCCGATCACCCCGGCCGCGACCAGCATGTAGAACACGGTGCAGATGGCAAGGCTGCCGATCAGGCCGATCGGCATGTTACGCTGCGGGTTCTTGGTCTCCTCAGCCGCGGTCGAGACCGCATCGAAGCCGACATAGGCGAAGAAGATCGACGCCGCCGCACCGGAAATGCCGGCGAAACCGTTGGGCGCGAAGGGCACGAACTCGCCGCTCTTGATCACCGGCAAGGTCAGCGCGACGAACAGCGAAAGCGCGACGATCTTGATCGCCACGAGCACGGCGTTGACGGTGGCGCTTTCCTTGGTGCCGAGCACGAGCAGCCATGTGATGATGCCCGCGATGCCCATCGCCGGCAGGTTGATCACGCCGCCGTCAAACGGACCGCGCACCAATGTCAGCGGTATGTCGAGATGGAAGCTCGTGTTGAGCCAGCCGACCATATAGCCCGACCAGCCGACCGAGACCGCACCCGCTGCAATCGCATATTCGAGGATCAGCGCCCAGCCGACCATCCACGCGACAAGTTCGCCCATCACGGCGTAGCTGTAGGTATAGGCAGAGCCCGAAACCGGGACCATCGCGGCCATTTCGGCATAGCACAGCGCCGCCACCGCGCAGACAAAGCCGGCGATGATGAAGCTGACCATCATGCCGGGGCCTGCCTTCTGCGCGGCTTCGGCGGTCAGCACGAAAATGCCGGTGCCGATCACGGCGCCAACGCCGAGCATGGTCAATTGGAACGCGCCGAGCGAACGATGCAGCGATTTCTTCTCGGCAGTGGCAAGAATGGCGTCGAGTGGTTTGACGCGACCGAACATTGATTTCTCCCGCCTTGGTCCGCTGCCTTGCACGCCGCGCGCCCTGATCGCGCTGGCAAGGTTAAGCGAAACGAGGTTGCTGCCTTGATTGCTAGCGCCGAGGGCCGCTGGCGCAAAGCGCTTTTTCCCCAGCCCAGTGCCTCGCCCCGAAACAGCAACGGGCCAAAACAGCAATAGACCGAAACGGACCCAGCCTTGCGGCTTTGCAGCATTGCTCTAGAACATGCGCCAAAAACGCAGGAACCCGAACATGTCCACGACCTACGTTCTCGACACCGCCACCAGCCGCGCGCACCCGACCCCGGCGCCGATGAAGCGGCTCAACATTCCCGGCATCCGCCAGCGCAAGGTGGACGGGGTGACCGCGCAGCCGGTGGTGATGCTGACCGCTTACACCGCGCGCCAGGCGCAGCTCCTCGATGCGCATTGCGACCTGCTCTTGGTCGGGGATTCGCTCGGCCAGGTGATCTATGGCCTGCCTTCCAGCGTTCCCGTCACGCTCGACATGATGTGCGCGCATGGCGCTGCCGTCGTGCGCGGCTCGTATCACGCTGCGGTTGTGGTCGACATGCCGTTCGGAGCCTACGAAAGCTCACCGCAGCAGGCCTTCGAGAGCGCCTCGCGCGTGCTCAAGGAAACCGGCTGCGATGCGATCAAGCTCGAAGGCGGGGTTGCCATGGCCGAGACGGTGGCCTTCCTCACCCAGCGCGGCATCCCCGTGATGGGCCATGTCGGGCTCACCCCGCAGGCGGTCAACGTGCTCGGCGGCTACAATGCGCGCGGGCGCAGCGCGGCGGAAGCGGAGAAGATCATCGGCGACGCGCGCGCGATTGCCGAGGCCGGGGCCTTCGCCATCGTCGTCGAAGGCGTGGTCGAGCCGCTGGCAGTGGCGATCACGCAGGCCGTGCCCTGCCCCACCATCGGCATCGGCGCCTCGGCCCAGTGTGACGGGCAAGTGCTGGTGACGGACGACATGCTCGGCATGTTCGAGCGCACCCCGCGCTTCGTGAAGATCTACGAACACCTCGCCGAGACGATTTCCGCTGCTGCTGCGGCCTATGCCGCCGAAGTGCGCGCCCGCACCTTTCCGGGGGTGGAACAGACCTATCAGCCGAAGTAAGGGAATATCCGGCCGGCATCACCCGGCCATCACGGGACCACAACTTGCTCAGAAACTTCGGCGGCTCGATCGCCTTCACGCTTGTCTGCCTTGCGCTGGCGGCCGCTTACGGCTGGTTCCAGACCGCCTCCGTGCCCGCGACCCTCGCCATGCTGTGGATCGTGGTGATGCTCTCGGTGCTCGAGGTTTCGCTCTCTTTCGACAACGCGGTGGTGAACGCCGTGGTGCTGCGCGAGATGGACGAAGTCTGGCAGCGCCGGTTCCTGACCTGGGGCATGGTGATCGCCGTGTTCGGCATGCGGATCGTGTTTCCGCTCGCCATTGTCGCCATCGCTGCGGGCATCGGCCCGGTCGACGCGCTGCGCATCTCGCTGACCGAGCCCGCGCGCTATGAGGCCATCGTCTCAAGCGCGCATGTCGGCATTGCCGGTTTTGGCGGGGCTTTCCTTGCGATGGTCGGCCTGTCGTTCTTCTTCGACGGCGAGAAGGATGTGCACTGGATCACCGGGATCGAGCGTGCGCTGGCCCACTTTGCCGATATCAAGGCGGCTGAAATCGCGATCCTGCTGACCGCACTCTACGGCATTTCCTTGTTGCTACCGGCTGACGAAGCGCTGACTTTCCTCGGCGCGGGCGCGCTGGGGATCGTGACATTCATTGCGGTGGAGGCCATCGGCACGCTGCTCGAAATGCAGGAAGCGGCGCAGAAGGCGGCGGGGCAAGTCGTGCGCTCGGGCCTCGGCGGGTTCCTCTACCTCAACGTGCTCGATGCCTCGTTCAGCTTCGACGGGGTGATCGGGGCCTTTGCCCTCTCCAACAACATGGTCGTCATCGCGCTCGGCCTGTCCATCGGCGCGATGTTCGTGCGCTCGCTGACGCTCATGCTGGTGCGCAACGGGACGCTGGCGGAGTACCGCTACCTCGAACACGGCGCGTTCTGGGCCATTGTCGCGCTGGCCGCGATCATGCTGATTTCGGCGCACGTCGCGATCCCCGAGACGGTGACGGGCCTTATCGGCGCGGTCCTGATCGGGCTTTCGCTGTGGTGGTCGGTCCGCCACAACCGCCGCTTCCCCGATGGCGAGATCGAGGAAGCACTGCGGGCGGAGTGAGGCTGCGGCCTTAGTCCAGCGGCACGGACCCCAGCTTCGGCGCAGGCGCGGGCGTACCCATGAAGCGCGGCGCAGGCGCCGGCATCGTCATCCCGCCATCCTCGACGAACGTGCCGCGCGCCGCGTTGTGCGGGTGGTGCGGCGCTTCCTTGAGGCTGAGCACGGGCGCGAAGCAGATGTCGGTGCCGTCCATGATCGCTTCCCATTCGGCGCGGGTCTTGGTCAGGATCAGCGCGGCGACCTTGGCCTTGAGCGCGGGCCACTGCGACTGGTCCATCTGCGCGGCCATCGCGGGATCGGCGCCAAGGCCGCTTTTCTCCATCAGCAGCGCGTAGAACTGCGGTTCGATCGAGCCGAGCGCGATCCACTTGCCGTCGCTGGTTTCATAGGTGTCGTAGAAGTGCGCGCCGCCGTCGAGCAGGTTGACCCCGCGCTCGTCCTTCCACTGGCCGTTGCCGAAGAACGTCCAGGTCATCGCCGAAAGCACCGCCGCGCCGTCGACCATTGCGCAGTCGACCACCTGACCCTTGCCGGTGCGCTGCGCCGACAGCACGCCCGCGAGCACGCCGAAGGCCATGACCATGCCGCCGCCGCCAAAATCGCCCACGGCATTGACCGGGAACTGCGGCTTGCCGCCTGCCGCGCCATACGTATGGAGCGCACCCGCCAGCGCGATGTAGTTGATGTCATGCCCGGCCAGCGGCGCCATCGGACCGTCCTGACCCCAGCCGGTCATGCGTCCGTAAACAAGGCGCGGGTTGTCGGCGAGCAGCACGTCCGGCCCGAGGCCGAGCCGCTCCATCACGCCGGGGCGGTAGCCCTCGATCAGCGCATCGGCTGTCTTCACCAGTTCGCGGATGCGCGCGATCGAGGCGGGATCCTTGAGGTCGAGCTCGATCCGCACGCGGTTGCGGTTGAGGATATCGCGGTTGCCGGCATCGCCGGTGCGGCCAGGCTTTCCGGGGCGGTCGATGCGGATCACCTTGGCGCCGTGGTCGGCCAGCATCATGCAGGCGAAGGGACCGGGGCCGATCCCCGCGAACTCGAGAACCGTCAGACCTTCCAGTGCACCAGCCATCACTCACCCCTTTTTCTTTTAACCGATCGGTTGAAATGGGGTTTGCCGCGCGATCGCGCCGCTGTCGAGACTTATTGCACCCCTTCGGGCTGGCCGCGCGCGGCGAGTGCGCGTGAAACCGCGACATAGGCATCGCGGCGCGGCCCCTTGGCCCACGAAGCGGCGAGGAGCTTCATCGCCAGCAAGCTCTGGGGATTCTGCGCGAGATAGCGCGAGGTCATGGAATCGGCATCACCGTTGCGGCCCAGCGCGCGCAAGGTGGCATCCATCCGGCGCAGCACCGGCTCGTTGAAGCGGATCGCCGCGCCGTTCTGATAGTCCGCCAGCGCCCCTGCCGCATCGCCGCGCATGGTGCGCACGTCGCCCGCAAAGAGATGCGCTTCCGCTGCGCCGGAATTGGCATCGCGCAGGCGGTCGGCGGCGGCCTGCGCCTCATCCTTGCGGCCCTCTTTAAGCAGCGCGCGGATATAGGGCACCGCCGTCTGCGCCTGCCCCGGCGCATCGGCATAGGCCGCGCCCAGCACGGACGCGCTAAACTCTGTCGGCAGCGGCACCGGCCCGTGCGGCACCGGGTGCGCGGCGCGGGCAAACAGCGCCTCGGCGCGCGGCTTGTTGCCCAGCCGCCGCCAGCTCTGGCCAACCAGTTGCAGCGTATAGGGCGGCGCAAACGCCTTGTCCGCATCGCCATCGAAGCGGTTGACGAGCGGCTGATCGCTGCCCTGCCGCGCCATGGCGCGCATCAGCATCTGCCGCGCTTCGAGATTGTCGGGCTGCATCCGCACCAGCCGGTCGAACTGCTCGACCGCGACATTGGTGTTGCCCGCGCGGTATTCGAGCACGCCCGTCAGCAGAATCGCCGCCGGCATGTCGCGGAAGGCATTGCCGGTGCGCTGGAGGATCGTACGCGCGAGATCAGTCTGCCCGGCCCGCGCCGCCAGCACCGCTTGCAGGAACGCCGGGCGCGGGTTCTTGGGATCGACTTGCGCCAGCTTGCGGCACACGATCAGCATCGCGCGGTAATCGCCCATGTCGCCCAAGGTGGCGGCATATTCGCCGAGCAAGGCCGGATCATCAGGCCGCACCCTGAGCCCCGCCTCAAACCAGGGCAGCGCAGCGGCAAGGCCATATTGCTCGCGGATCAGGAGACCGCGAAACGCCAGCGCACGCGCATTCTGCGGATCGAGCGCCACCGCGCGGTCAGCCGCCTCGACCGATTGCAGTTGCTCGCCGCCGGAAAAACGCAGCGAAGCTATCGCGACCCAGAGGTCGGAATCTTTCGGATTGGCCCTGAGCGCTGCATCGAAGGCATTCGCCGCGCCGCGCAAGTTGCCTTCTGAAAGCGCGATCTGCCCGCGCACGCGCCAGCCCAGCGCCTCAGTGCCAGAGGCGAAGCTGCCGCCTTCCAGCACCTTGCGCGCTTCGGCGCGGTCGCCCTCGGCCAGCAGCGCCTCGCCCAGATGGGCGCGCAATTCGTCTTCGCCGGTGCCGCTCCGGATCGCCGCACGCAGCATGACTTCGGCCGAGACGGGATCATGCCGCTCGATGGCCGCCTGCGCCTTGGCGCGCAGGTCGTCGAGTTTGGAAGCGCCGGCTGCGGGCCCTGCCAGCAGCACTGCCCCCAGCGCAAGGCCGACTGCCCGCTTAATGCTGAAGGTCGTACTGCTTGAGGAGGTCATAAAGGGTCGGCCGGCTGATCCCCAGCAGGCGCGCGGTGTTCGAGATATTGCCCTCGCTGCGTGCCAGCGCATGGCGGATCATCTTGCGGTCGGTCGCCTCGCGCGCGGACTTGAGGTTTAGCGGATTGGCCTCGTCCTCGCCCGGTTCGGCCAGATCGAGATCGTTCGCGCAAACGAGCTTGCCATCGGCCATGATCACCGCGCGCTTCACGCGGTTTTCAAGCTCGCGCACGTTGCCGGGCCAGGTCCACGCGTCGATGGCCGCCAGCGCATCAGGCGCGAAGCCCTTGACCGAGGGGTTCATCTCGGCGGCAAAGCGGGTGAGGAAGGCCTTGGCGAGCAGCGCTGCATCGCCGGGACGCTCGGCAAGGCTTGGAATGCGGATCACGATTTCGGCGAGGCGGTAGAACAAGTCCTCGCGGAAGCGGCCATCGGTGATCATCGCCTCGAGGTTCTGGTGCGTCGCGCAGACGATGCGCGTATCAACCTCGATCGAGCGCCGTCCGCCGATGCGTTCGATGGTACGTTCCTGCAGGAACCGCAGCAGCTTCACCTGCAGCGGAAAGGGGATGTCGCCCACTTCGTCGAGGAACAGCGTGCCGCCGCTCGCCTGCTCGATCTTGCCCTCGGTGGTCTTGACCGCACCCGTGAACGCGCCCTTCTCGTGGCCGAACAGTTCGCTTTCGAGGAGGTTTTCCGGGATCGCCGCGCAGTTGATCGCCACGAACGCGCCCTGCCGCCGCGGGCTTGCCTCATGCAGGCCCCGCGCCAGCAGTTCCTTGCCGGTGCCGCTCGCACCCAGCAGCATGACCGAGACATTGGTGCCCGCCACGCGTTCGATGGTGCGCGCGACCTTCACCATTTCCGGCGCGGCGGTGATCATCCGGCCCAGCACCTTGTTGCCTTCGGGCGCCCGCTCGGCAAGCTGGCGGTTCTCCGCCTCGATCTTGTGCAGATGCAGCGCGCGCCGCACGATCAGCCCCAGCGCATCGATATCGACAGGCTTGGCATAGAAGTCATAGGCGCCCTGGCTGATCGCCCGCAGCGCGCTTTCCCGCGCACCGTGGCCGCTGGCGACGATCACCTTGGTATCGGGCTTCAGCGCCATGATCGCGTCGAGCACGGCAAAGCCCTCGCTGGTCCCATCCGGATCGGGCGGCAGGCCAAGGTCGAGCGTCACCACCGCCGGTTCTTCCGAACGCAGCAGCGCGAGCGCGGTCTGCCGGTCGCCGGCGATGAGCACCTCGAAGTCCTCGTAGGCCCACTTCAGCTGCGCCTGCAGGCCCGGATCATCCTCGACAATGAGGAGCTTGGGGAGCGCCTTGACGGCACTCGGGGGGCGGTCCTGGATCATCATGCCACTTTCTTATCGTTCGGCATGTCGTCAGACGCGCCGTCAGGATGTGTTTCGAGCTTGGTCGCCACCACCAGCGGAAGGCGGACCGTGAACCGGCTGCCGAGGCCTTCGCGGCTTTCGACTTCGAGCCGCCCGTTCATCGCGCGCACCAGTTCGCGCGCCTCGAACGCGCCGATGCCGAAGCCACCCGCCTTGGTCGAGACGAACGGGGTGAACAGGCGGTTGCGCACGAAGTCCGCGCTCATGCCGCTGCCGGTGTCGGCCACCTCGATCACGCCGTTGAAGCCGTCGAGCCGGGTCTGGAGCAGCACCGCCATGCCGGGCTGGCTGGCGTCGATCGCGTTCTGCACGAGATGGACGAGCACTTGTTCGAGCGTCTCGCGGCTGGCGGTGACAAGGCACGGCTGGCCGGGCGTCACATAGACCGGGCACTCGCCCCCTGCCCCGCGGTAGCGCGCGGCAACGGCCTCGATCACTTCGGCCGCATCAATCGCTTCCAGCCGCTGCACGCCGCCCGCGCCATAGCGCGAAAGCCGTGCGAGCAGTGCGTTGAGCTTGTCCGCCGAATTGGTCAGCGTCACCAGCATATCCTTGCGGAACGCCGGATTGTCGGCATGGCGCTCGGCATTGCGCGCGAGCAGCGCGAGCTGGCTCGCTAGGTTCTTGATGTCGTGCATCACGAAGGCAATGCGGCGGTTGAATTCGTCGAACCGGCTCGCCTCGAGCAGCGCGCTCTGGCCGTTGTGTTCGGCAATATAGCTCGCCAGCTGCTGCCCGACGACGCGCAGCAGATCGAAGTCCTCCCAATCGAGCTTGCGCGCCAGCGGCGGACGGCCAAGCACGACCAGACCGACCAGCCGGTCAAAATGCAGCAGCGGCACCAGCGCCCAGGCGCCGGTCTCCTCAAGCAGCCACTGCGGCATCAGCGCCGCCTCGCCTTCGTGGTCGGTTCCGGCGCGTACTTCGTCGAGATCGACGATGAACCCGCGCCGCTCGAAAAACTGTGCCATGTCGAGCGGCATCGCCTCGGCAGGCACTTCCGCCGTCGGCCACTGCCAGCGCGCCGCAAGCACGAGATCGCCGCCCTCGCCCGGGATCAGCATCAGGCCGCTGGCGCTGTCCGTAATGTCCGCCAGCGCCTGCACCACGCGCGCGTGGAGCGGCGAGGCGCCCGGTCCGCCGCGCCCGATCGTGCGAGTAAAGCGCAGCCATTCGGCGCGGTAGTCATAGCGGTGCTGAAAGAAATGCTTCGCCAGCATCACGTTGAGCCAGCCGCGCAGACGCCCCGAAGGGACCAGCGCGAGGATCACCACCGTCGTCGCGAAAGCGAAGCCCAATTGCGCCAGCTGGCTCACATTGCCGCCAAGCCACGCGACCGACTGCGCCGCCGCCACCATCAGGATCAGGTAGCCACCGATCACCAGCAGCGAGAGCGACTGGAACGCGACCGAGCGGCTGGGCGAGAAACGCAGCGCCGAACCGCCGCGCATCGCGCCCACCGAAACGAGCAGGATCACGCCGATCTGCACGAGTCCGCGCAGCGCCACCATTTCCTGCGGGATCATGTGGCCAAGATAGGCAATCGTGTAGAAATTGAGGTCGTAGCCCCACATCAGCGCGAGGGCGAGCGCGGTCCAGCGCACGGCATCGCGCTGCCCGCTGATCGCGCCGACATAGAGGTTGTGCACCAGCACCAGCGCGCCCGTCGTCAACAGCAGGCGGAACATCACCGAAAGCTGGAAGATCATCGCCACCGCAGCGTTGATCCCGGCAAAGCGGACCGCCAGCACCAGCAGCACGATCTGGAACAGCTCGACCATCGCCAGCACTGCCAGCACCGGGCGCACCTGCACCACGCTGGTGTGCCGGTTGTCGCGCGCGAACAGCGAATAGACGACCCCGAGCCAACCGAGATTGCGCATCAGTTCGAAAACCTGGGTGATCGCTGCGCTGGATTCGAAGGACGAGGCGAGCAGGCTCCATGCCGTCGTCAGCGCCAGTGCGGCAATGACCGCCCGGCTGGTTTCCTTGCCCCGCCGATGCCGGTCAGCCAGCCACACCGTGAGCAGCATCGCGGCGAACGCCGCGACGAGGTAGCTCCACTGGCTGAGGCCGGTCCATTCGAGCGGGCTGTGCATGGCCCCCCTCAGCGCGCGCCCTCGTTCCAGAGCACCACGCGCAGCGTCTGGAGGAGGATCAGCAGATCGAGGAACGGACTGTAGTTCTTGGCGTAATAGAGATCATATTCGAGCTTGTGGCGCGAATCCTCGATCGAGGCGCCATAAGGATAGTTGATCTGCGCCCAGCCGGTGATGCCCGGCTTCACCATGTGCCGCTCGGCGTAATAGGGCAGCTTTTCTTCGAGGTCGGACACGAACTCCGGCCGCTCTGGACGCGGGCCGACAAAGCTCATCTCGCCCTTGAGCACGGTCCACGTCTGCGGCAGTTCATCGATGCGCAGCTTGCGGATCAGGCGGCCAACGCGGGTCACGCGCGGATCGTCTTTCGCCGCCCACTGCGCGCCTGCGGCTTCGGCATCGGTGCGCATCGAGCGCAGCTTGATGAGGCTGAAGTTCTGGCCATAAAGCCCTACGCGGGTCTGGCGGAAGAACGCGGGCCCCCGGCTGTCGAGTTTCACGATCAGCGCGAACAGCGCGATGACTGGCGCCGTCAGCAGCAGCAGCGTGAGGCTGGCGCAGATGTCGAACACGCGCTTGAAGGCGCTCGAAATCATCCGGCCCGAGGAAAACCCGTCCGAGAAGATCAGCCAGCTGGGATTGACCGTGTCGAGATCGACGCGGCCGGTCTCGCGCTCCATGAAGGTCGAGAAATCGTTGACGTGGACGCCCGTGGTCTTGATCCGGAGCAAGTCCTTCAACGGCAACGAATTGCGCCGCTCTTCCAGCGCAAGCACGACTTCGCTGACGCCGAGGTTCTCGACATAGCGAGTGAGATTGTGGATCGCGGTGCGGTTGATCGCTTCCTTGATCACATGCGCGTTGTCGCTCATGCCGACAAAGCCGACGATCACGAAGCCCGCTTCGACCCGCTCGCCGAGCTGGCGCAGCCGCTCCGCACGGTCGCCCGCGCCGAGCACCAGGACGCGCCGCCGGAACACCGCCGTGCCGAGCAGCCCGCCCAGCAGGATGCGGATGAACACCAGCAGCGCCATCGCGATAAACATCGCGTAGAACAGATTGGACCGCCACAGCGTGTGCCCGGGCAGCAGGAAGTAGACGACCGACAGCGCGATGATGCCAAGGCTGATCGCTACCAGCAGCCGCGCGGTGGCATAGCGCATCGACCGCAGGGCATCCGAGCCATAGACCCCGACCGCGATCATCGCCATTTGCACCAGCCCGGCAAAGATCAGCAGCGGCATCCACCGGTCGGCCACAATGCCGCTGTCGATCCCGATCTGGTGCGCGCGGACCGACCAGCCAAGCTCGCCCGACGCGACGAGCAAAACGAAATCCAGCAGCGCCAGCAGGAACACCGCGTTCGGGATGTAGAGTTTGAACAGCCGGATCATGCAGGCGGCATACGCCCAAAGACGTAAACCGTCGGTAAACTTGACACCTCTCCGGCGCAGTCAATACGCGCGAAATCAAGGAAAACGCGCCCACTGAGGCCTGTCGGCGAACGATTTGTCGGCGCGTTTTACAAATCCTGTCGGCCCGCCAATGCGACCCGCGCATGGAAGTCATGCATGGGCGAGCACCAATGTTCGGCGCTGCAACGCACATCGCGCTGGCGCGCGGTGCTGCGCGGTGTCATGTTGGCGGGCATGCGGGAGAAGGAACTGCGGCTCGCACTGGTCTGCTACGGCGGGATCAGCCTTGCGGTCTACATGCACGGCGTCACCAAGGAGATCTGGTACGCCACGCGCGCCAGCCGCGCGTTTCATGAGGAAAGCCCGCCGAGCACCGGGGCGGAGGCGGTCTATCGCCGCCTGCTCGACCTCCTTGTCTCCACGCGGGACCTCAAGCTGCGCATCCTCCCTGATATCATCTCGGGCGCCAGTGCGGGCGGGATCAACGGCGTGTTCCTCGCGCAGGCGCTCGCCAGCGGGCAGAGCCTCGAGCCGTTGACCACGCTGTGGCTAGAGCGGGCCGATGTCGAAGTCCTGCTCGATCCCGATGCGCGGCCATGGAGCCGCTTCGCAAAATTCTGGGCGCAGCCGCTGGTGTGGTTCCTGCTCAAGCGCCCGGGCAACGTCGTCAGCCGCACCGTCGGCTCGGCAAAAACCCGCAAGGAAGTGCGCCTCAAGCTCTCGCATCTCATTCGCGCGCGCTGGTTCGCGCCGCCCTTCAGCGGCGTGGGCTTCTCGCACCTCCTCGCCGAAGCATTTGATGCGATGGGAGAAACTGGCGGTAACACGGCGCCGCTGCTCCCCGCCGGCCACCCGCTCGATCTGCTCGTCACCGCGACTGATTTCAACGGCCACCTCGAGGACCTGCAGCTCAACAGCCCGCCGGTGGTCGAGGAAAGCGAGCACCGCCTCGCCATCGGCTTCCGCCGCAACTGCGCACCTGGTGCGGGCGAGGATATTGCCGAGCGCGCCGAACTCGTCTTCGCCGCGCGTTCGACCGCCAGCTTCCCCGGCGCCTTCCCCCCGCTCATGCTCACGGAAATGGACCAGCTCACCCACGAGCGCGGCCTCGCCTGGCATGGCCGCGAGGCCTTCCTCAAGCGCGTGATGCCCAGCCGCTGGAAGCGCGGCCAGCTTGCCGAAGTAGCGCTCGTGGACGGCGCCGTGCTCGTCAATCGCCCCTTCGCCCCCGCCATGGCCGTACTGCGGGATCGCCCGGCCCAGCGCGAGGTTGACCGCCGCTTCGTCTACATCGATCCCAGCCCGGCCCGTGTCGAAATGCACGAGCCGATGGCGCGCTCGGTCGGCTTCTTCTCGGCGATCTTCGGCTCGCTCTCGTCGATCCCGCGCGAACAGCCGATCCGCGACAACCTCGAAGCGCTCGAAGCCCAGTCCCGCGAACGCGCGCGTCTGCGGCTTATCGTCGATTCCCTGCGCGGCGAAATCGATACGGCGGTCGAGCGCCTGTTCGGCTACACCTTCTTCTTCGATCACCCCAACCAGAAGCGCCTCACCGCCTGGCGGGCCAAGGCGCAGCAGGCCGCTGCCGAGCAGGCAGGCTTCGCGTTCCACGGCTATGCGCAGGTCAAGCTCGCCGGCGTCGTCACCAACCTCGCACAGGTTATCGAGGAAGCGATGATCGAAACCCCGCCGCGCAGCGCGGTCGAGGCCGAGATCTGGGCGCACCTCGCGACACTCGGTTTCGACCGGCTTGCGCAGGCCAAGGGCGGCGCCACGGCCGAAGCCATCGCCTTCTTCCGCGCGCACGATCTTGCCTTCCGCGTGCGCCGCCTCAAGCTGCTGGCGCGCAGGCTGACGCAGGACTGGGATGATGCCGAAGGGATCAGCCCTGCCGAACGCGAGGCCGCGCGCGACATGGTCTACCGCGCGCAGGCGCTCTATCAGTCCAAGCAGACGGCCGCCGGGCTGGGCGACGACTTCGTCCATGTGGCCGCTGGCGCGGTCGCTCGTCCGGCAGCAGTCCTTGCCGAAATTGCCGAACGCCGCGATCTGGCGGGCATCGACCTCGCTGTCGACGCCATGATCGTCGAAGGCCTTGCCGCCATGAGCAAGCCGCTGCGCCGCCGCTTCCTCTACGCCTACCTTGGCTTCCCGTTCTATGACGTTGCCACCCTGCCGCTGCTGCAAGGCGAAGGCATGGGCGAGTTTGATCCGGTCAAGGTCGACCGCATCTCGCCCGAAGACGCGATATCGATCCGCACCGGCGGGACCAGCGCCTGCCTCAAGGGCATCGAATTCTTCCACTTCGGCGCGTTCTTCGCGCGCGCCTACCGCGAGAACGACTACCTCTGGGGCCGCCTCCACGGCGCCGAGCGCACGGTCGACCTGATCGCCTCGACCGCCGAGCCGCCTCTCCCCCCGGGCGTGATCCGCGCCTTCAAGCGCGACGTGTTCCTCGCCATCCTCGAAGAAGAAAAGCCGCGCCTGACCGCCGAGGTCGGCATGGTTGAGGGGGTGATCGCCGAAGTGACCGCGATGTTTGCGGGGGGCTGAAGGCGCCCTTCCGCTCCGTCACACGACCCCCACCCCGAAACCCGCTCATGCTGAGCTTGTCGAAGCATCATACGCAGCTGTCGCGCCAACACCCCCTTCGGCTGGCTCAAGGTGAGAGAGTTGGCGGAAGAGCGGCAATTGCAAAACCCCGCCTCGTCATTGCGAGCGGAGCGAAGCAATCCAGAGCGGTGTGCCCAACCGCTCTGGATTGCTTCGTCACTGCATTCCTCGCAATGACGAAGCTGGGCTATTCGCTGGAACGAAGGGGCCGGAGCCTCATTCCGTCAGGTCGTTCCACGCATCCTTGATCCGGTCGAAAAACCCCTTCGATTGCGGGGTTTCCTCGCCGGTTTCGGTCGCCTGAAACTCGCGCAGCAACTCGCGCTGGCGCGCAGAGAGCTTGGTCGGCGTCTCGACCTGGATCTCGATGACGAGATCGCCCGCGCCGCGCCCCTGCAGCACGGGCATGCCCGCGCCGCGCTTGCGCAACTGCTTGCCGGACTGGATGCCGGCGGGAATCTCGATCTTGTGCCGCGCGCCATCGACGCCCGGAATCTCGATCTCGCCGCCCAGCGCCGCCTTGGTAAAGCTGATCGGGCAGCGCGTCAGCAGCGTCGTGCCCTCGCGCTCGAACATGCGGTGGCGCTTGATGTGAAGGAAGATGTAGAGGTCGCCCGCCGGAGACCCAAACGGCCCCGCCTCGCCCTTGCCGGCCAGCCGGATGCGCGTGCCGTTGTCGACGCCAGCCGGGATCTGCACTTCAAGCTTCTGCTCGGCATCGACGCGGCCTTCACCGCGGCAGCTCTTGCAGGGGCTCTCGATCACTTCGCCGCGGCCATGGCAGGTCGGGCAAGTCCGCTCGACCATGAAGAAGCCCTGCTGCGCGCGCACCTTGCCGTGCCCGCCGCACAAGTTGCAGCGCCGCGCCGAGGTACCCGGCGTCGCGCCGGTCCCGCCGCAGGGCTGGCAGCTCTGAGCGACTTCGACCGCGATCTCCGCCGACTTGCCGTGGAAGGCATCTTCCAGCGTGATTTCCATGTCATAGCGCAAGTCCGCGCCGCGACGCGCCTGCTGGCGCCCGCCGCCGCCAAACGCGCCGCCGAAAATCGTCTCGAAAATATCGCCAAGATCGCCGAAGTCGCCGCCGCCGCCAAAGCCGCCGCCACCACCACCGCCGCCCTGCTGGAACGCGGCATGGCCATAGCGATCATAAGCCGCCCGCTTCTGCGGGTCGGAGAGGCAGGCATAGGCCTCGTTGATCTGCTTGAACTTGGCTTCGCTATCCTGGCACCCCGGATTCTTGTCCGGGTGATACTTCATCGCCAGCTTGCGATAGGCGGACTTGAGCACCTTCTCGTCCGCGGTGCGCTCGACTTCGAGCAGCTCGTAGAAATCGATCTCTGCCGACATTGCGTCATCCATTCAAGGCGACCGGCCCGCCGCCTGCGCCCTTGGGACAGGCGGCGGGCCGGCTCAGCGCAACATCACTTGGTGTCGTCGACTTCCGAGAACTCGGCGTCCACGACATCTTCGGCACCCTTCGGGGCTTCCGCATCCGGCGAAGCAGCAGCGGCCTGCTCCTTCTCGTAGATCGCCTGGCCCATCTTCATCGCCTTTTCGGTGAGCGCCTGGGTCTTGGCGTTCATGTCGGCCGGGTCACCGCCTTCGATCGCGGTCTTGGCTTCGGCGATCGCAGCTTCGATCTCGGCCTTCAGCGCGGCGTCGATCTTGTCGCCGTTCTCTTCCAGCTGACGCTCGGTCGCGTGGACAAGGCTGTCGGCGTTGTTGCGCGCCTCGGCCGCCTCGCGGCGCTTCTTGTCCTCTTCGGCGAACTTCTCGGCATCGCGCACCATCTGCTCGATGTCGTTGTCCGAAAGACCGCCCGAGGCCTGGATGCGGATCTGCTGCTCCTTGCCGGTGCCCTTGTCCTTGGCGCTGACGTTCACGATGCCGTTGGCGTCGATGTCGAAGGTCACCTCGATCTGCGGCACGCCGCGCCGCGCCGGCGGAATGCCAACGAGGTCGAACTGGCCGAGCAGCTTGTTGTCCTGCGCCATCTCGCGCTCGCCCTGGAACACGCGGATCGTCACCGCCTGCTGGTTGTCCTCGGCGGTCGAGTAGACTTGGCTCTTCTTGGTCGGGATCGTGGTGTTGCGGTCGATCATCTTGGTCATGATGCCGCCCAGCGTTTCGATACCCAGCGAAAGCGGGGTCACGTCGAGCAGCAGCACGTCCTTGACATCGCCCTGCAGCACGCCGGCCTGGATCGCCGCGCCCATGGCGACGACTTCGTCAGGATTCACGCCGGTATGCGGTTCCTTGCCGAAGAACTCCTTCACGATCTCACGCACGCGCGGCATGCGGGTCATGCCGCCGACGAGCACGACATCGTCGATGTCCTTCGCGGTCACGCCTGCATCGGCCAGCGCCTTGCGGCACGGCTCGAGCGTGCGCTCGATCAGCTTGGCGACCAGCTTCTCAAGGTCCGAACGCGTCACCGTCTCGACGAGATGCAGCGGGGTGGTGCTGCCGCCTTCCATGCGCGCGGTGATGAACGGCAGGTTGATCTCGGTCGTCTGCGCGCTCGAAAGCTCGATCTTGGCCTTTTCGGCAGCTTCCTTCAGGCGCTGCAGAGCCAGCTTGTCGGTGCGGAGATCCATGTTCTCCTTCGACTTGAACTTGTCCGCGAGGTACTCGACCAGCACGTTGTCGAAGTCTTCACCGCC
The DNA here is from genome assembly GCA_964413325.1 of uncultured Novosphingobium sp. Classification (GTDB taxonomy): domain Bacteria; phylum Pseudomonadota; class Alphaproteobacteria; order Sphingomonadales; family Sphingomonadaceae; genus Novosphingobium. The sequence continues at coordinate 975,450 of CAYPRK010000001.1, forward strand.
GAGGAACGTGTCGCCGTTGGTGGACTTCACCTCGAACACGCCGTCGCCGATTTCCAGCACCGAGATGTCGAAGGTGCCGCCGCCAAGGTCGTAGACCGCGATGGTCTTGCCGTCCTGCTTGTCGAGGCCATAGGCCAGCGCGGCCGCGGTCGGCTCGTTGATGATGCGCAGCACTTCAAGGCCCGCGATCTGGCCGGCATCCTTGGTCGCCTGGCGCTGCGCGTCGTTGAAGTAGGCGGGCACGGTAATCACCGCCTGCGTGACGGTTTCGCCGAGATAGCTTTCCGCGGTTTCCTTCATCTTCTGCAGGATGAAGGCCGAAATCTGCGAGGGGCTGTAGTCTTCGCCGCCCGCCTTGACCCACGCGTCGCCGTTCTTGCCCTTGACGATGCCATAGGGCACCAGCGCCATGTCCTTCTGGGTCATGGGGTCTTCAAAGCGGCGACCGATCAGGCGCTTCACCGCGAAGATCGTGTTGTCCGGGTTGGTCACGGCCTGGCGCTTGGCCGGCTGCCCGATCAGGCGCTCGCCATCCTTGGTGAAAGCGACGATCGAGGGCGTCGTGCGCGCACCTTCGGAATTCTCGATGACCTTCGAGGTGCCGCCGTCCATCACCGCGATGCAGCTGTTGGTCGTGCCGAGGTCGATACCGATAACTTTAGCCATGTCGTCCTGTTTCCTTGCCCTTTGGACGCTGCCTTGGTGGCCCCCCGAACCGGGCAAGCCTTCGTCTATGCAGCTCCTTCACCGGGCGATATAGGTCGCGTTCTTCCCGGGACAAGGCCTGCCCCCGCGCCTATATTACGTCTCGTTTCAAGACTGGAGAGAGCCTCGATGCCCCCCATCCGTTCCCTTGCCCTTGCCACGGTCGCTGCCGCGAGCCTGCTTTCGCTGGCAGCCTGCAGCAGCAATGAGCCCGAAGCAGCAGCAAGCACCGCCGCCGCGGATCCCTTGGCGCCCGACAATGCGCCCAATGTCAGCGTGCTCGAACCGGTGATCAAGCTCCCCGCCGTCCCCGGCAATCCGGGCGTGCTCTACTTCACGATCCAGCAGACTGCCGGCAAGGCCAACACGCTGGTCGCCGTCCACGTCGACGGCGCGGGCCGTGCCGAGATGCATGAAAGCAAGACCGAGAACGGCGTTTCCACCATGGCGCCGGTCAGCTCGGTCGAATTCAGCGAGGAAAAGCCCGCCGAGTTCAAGCCGGGCGGCTACCACGTGATGCTGTTCGATCTGTCCAATACGGTGAAGGCAGGGAAGGACATCGAAGTCACCTTCACGCTCGCCAACGGCGACAAGGTCAGCACCTTCGCCAAGGTCGAGGAAACCGGCGCCATGGAAGGCATGATGGATCACATGTGAGCGCGCCCGCGCTGTTACCCACCCTCCAACCGGGCGATGAACGGCCGCTCACGCCGGGCGAGTTCGCGCTCGCGCAAGGGGTATTCGGCGGCGCCATCGATCTGGCGCCGGTGCGCATTCGCCGCCGGCGCTGGTTTCCCTTCCAGCCGCGCCACACCGTCATGGCGCCGATGGGCCACATCCATTTCCATCCGGCGGGGCCGCACTACTGCGATGATTTCAGCGCGGCTCCGCTCGGCCTGCAGAGCCTCTTCATCCACGAGCTTGTCCACGTCTGGCAAAGCCAGCAGCGCGGCCGGTTCTACCTGCCGCTGATGCGCCATCCGTTCTGCCGCTATGCGTACCGCTTCGATCCCGCCCGGCGCTTCACCGCCTACGGGATCGAGCAGCAGGCCGAGCTCGTCGCGCATGCCTTTCTCGCGGCGAAGGGCGCACCGCATAGGGCGGCGCCTGCGCTTGCCGATCTCAAGTCCGTGCTGCCGTTTCCGATCAATTCCGCCTGACCGGCGCCGTCATCAGCAGCGCACTTCGTATTCATTGCCATAGCGGTCTTGGCGATAGCAGCGGCCGTGCTTCTTGATCAGCGAGCCGCCGAGCGCACCCGCTGCCGCGCCGATCGCCGCGCCAGTGCCGACATCGCCGCCGCTCGCGCCGCCGAGCAAGGCACCGGCGGCGGCGCCACCCAGTGCGCCTTCACCGGCATAGTTGCGCGCGCAGCCGGTCACCGACAGCGCGGCGACTGCCATTACGGGAAGAAGGAATTTGCGGTTCATCGTTCGGTCTCCTCAAGGCTTACCTGCAAGCCCTAACGCCCGTCCAAGGCTCCGGTTCCGCCACGCGAAAGCCTGCGCAGGCCGATCTGGCGCAAATGCGTCCATCCGTGGCACTTTCGCCGTGCACGAGAAGGACCACCCCGATGCCCCATGCCGTCGACACCCACGCCGTCCTCGATGCCGTCGCCGCCGCCCGCGGGGGCGTGCGCAACGTGTTCGACGATATCGACCCGGCGCGCCTCGCCCACATCTGCGTCGACATGCAGAACGGCTTCATGGAAGAAGGCTCGCCGGTCGAAGTGCCGATGGCGCGCGAGATCGTCGGCAACATCAACCGCATCAGCGCTGCCGTGCGCGCCAGCGGCGGCCTCAACGTGTTCCTGCGCTTCACCACGCCCGATGCTGCCAGCTGGTCGGTCTTCGTCCGCCGCCTCGGTGCAGGCGCCGCCGCCCACCGCGCCGCCTTCACGCCCGGCGCGCACTACCACGATTTCTGGCCGGCGCTCGATGTCCAGCCGGGCGATGCGGTCGTCGACAAGCACCGCTTCAGCGGCTTCACCCCCGGCACCAGCGAGCTTGACGCCGTGCTCAAGGCGCGCGGGATCGATACGGTGCTGATCACCGGCACGCTCACCAATTGCTGCTGCGAAAGCACCGCGCGCGATGCGATGCAGTTCAACTACCACGTGCTGTTCGCAGGCGACGCCAATGCCGCGCTGACGGACGCCGAACACGCCGCCACGCTGCACAGCATGGCGTTCGTATTCGCCGACCTTTACGATACGGCTGAGCTTGTGGCGCTGCTAAGCTGAGAACGACTTCCGAAACACGTCCAATCCCCAACCCGCTCATGCTGAGCCTGTCGAAGCATCGAGCGCAGCGGTCGCCTCAAGACCCTTCGACAAGCTCAGGGTGAGCGGGTTTGGGTGAAAATGTAAGCCGGGACGCAGCCTCAATCCGGCTTCTTCGCCACCGCCACCATCGCCGCGCGCAGCAGACGGTCCTTGATCATGTACCCGGCCTGCAGTTCCTGCAGCACGGTGCCCGGCTCCACATCGGCGGAGGGGATTTCCAGCATCGCCTGGTGCTGGTGCGGATCGAGCGGCAGGCCCTTGGCGGCGATCCGGCTGATGCCGTGGCTCGCAAACACCTTTTCGATCTCGCGCCCGGTCGCTTCGAGGCCCGCGACAAGGTTCTTCATCTTGTCGTCCTCGCGCAAGTCCGCCGGGATCGATTCGAGCGCGCGCGAAAGGTTGTCCGCCACCGAGAGGATGTCGCGCGCGAACGCCGTTGCGGCATAGCTGCGCGCGTCGGCAATGTCCTTTTCCATGCGGCGGCGCACGTTCTGCGTCTCGGCCTTCGCATAGAGCACGTCCTGCTTCGCCGCCTCGAGATCACCCTTCAGCGCCTCGACCAGATCGGCCAGCGCATCGCCGCCCTCGGTCAGTTCGCTCGGCACACCTTCGAGTTCAGCCGCCACTTCGGCATCCTGCGGGCGCGTGTCGTTCTCAGTCATTTTCTACCAAATCCGTCCTGGGTGATGATCCTGCTCAAGGATTGAGCCGTGAAGTCAACCATGGGGACAACCCGCGCATAATTCAACCGCGTCGGCCCGATAACGCCAACAACGCCGACCACGCGCCCCTCCCCGTCGCGCCACGGTGCGGCGATCACCGAGGAGCCGGAGAGCGAAAACAGCCGGTTCTCGCTGCCGATGAAAATCCGCGCGCTGTCTGCCTCGCGCGCGGCATCAAGCACGCCGGCAATCGCCTCCGCGCTCTCCAGTTCGTCAAGGAGCTGCCGCACCCGCTCGATATCACCGAGCGCTGCTTCATCGAGCAGGTTGGCCTGCCCACGCACCACCAGCACCGGCCGCTGCGCCGCATCGCGGCTCCACACCGCAAGGCCCCGCTCGACCAGCGCCGCGCTTGCCGTATCCAGCGCCGAGCGCCCACCGTCGATTTCCGCGCGGATCGCCCGCAGCGCATCGCCCAGCGTGCGCCCGGCCACGCGCGCGGTCAGGTAATTGCCCGCTTGCTCCAGCGTCATCGCATTGGTCATGGCGGGCACGTCGATCACCCGGTTCTCGACGCTGCCGTCATCCCCCACCAGCACGACCAGCGCGCGCGCCTGCCCGAGCGGGACGAACGAGACTTGCGCGAGCCGCATCTCGCGCCGCGGCACCATGACCACGCCCGCCGCTGCGGAGAGATCGGACAGCGCAGAAGTCGCCGCCGTCAGCGCCGCCTCGATCGTGCCGCCTTCCGCCAGCCCCCGCTCGATCTGCGCACGGTCCGCCGCGCTCGGCTCCGCCACTTGCATGATGCCATCGACAAACAGCCTGAGGCCCACTTCGGTTGGCATCCGCCCGGCGCTGGTATGCGGCGCGGCCAGCAGCCCCGCGTCCTGCAATTCCTGCAACACCGAGCGGATCGAGGCGGGCGAAAGCGCCACGCCGCCGCTGCCCGCAAGGGTGCGCGAGCCGACGGGATGGCCGCTGGCGATATAGCCTTCGACCACCAGCCGGAAGATTTCGCGGGCGCGCGTGGAAAGTTCGTTCAGACCGGGTCCTGTCATGCGCCATATCTATGTCGGTTTGCCGCGTCATGAAAGGCACCGCTGCCCCCGTCTTTTCGTGAGGTGGGGCCTTTCTTTCCGCTCCCGGCGGGCTAAAGGCAGCGAAAACGTAGAACAAAGGAATTCCCATGCGTCCTTCCGGCCGCGCCGCTGATGAAATGCGCGCGATTACCATCGAGACCGGCTTCACCAAGCACGCCGAAGGTTCGGTGCTGATCGGCTTCGGTGATACCAAGGTGCTCGTCACCGCCTCGGTCGAAGAACGCGTGCCGCCGTTCATGCGCGGCAAGGGCGAAGGCTGGGTCACGGCGGAATACTCGATGCTCCCCCGCGCCACCCACACGCGCGGCAGCCGCGAAGCGGCCAAGGGCAAGCAGTCCGGCCGCACGCAAGAAATCCAGCGCCTGATCGGCCGCAGCTTGCGCGCCGTGACCGATCTCAAGAAGCTCGGCGAACGCCAGATCACCCTGGATTGCGACGTCATCCAGGCCGACGGCGGCACCCGCACCGCCTCGATTTCCGGCGCGTGGATCGCACTGCGGCTTGCCGTGCAAGGGCTGCTGGACAGCGGCGCGATCAAGGAAGACCCGCTCACCCGCAAGGTCGCCGCGATTTCCTGCGGCATCCATCAGGGCACCCCGGTGCTCGATCTCGACTACATAGAGGACAGCTCGGCCGATGCCGACGCCAACTTCGTGCTGATCGAGGGCGGCCATATCGCCGAAGTGCAGGCCACCGCAGAAGGCGCGACCTATGACGAGGAAGGCCTCCTGCGCCTCCTCCGCCTCGCCCGCATCGGCTGCGGCGAAATCTTCGCCGCGCAGGAAAAGGCCACCGCCCGGTGACACGTCTGCTGGAGCCCGGAAAACTCGTCATCGCCACGCACAACGCGGGCAAATTGCGCGAGATCCGGGCCCTGCTCGAACCTTACGGAATGGACTGCATCTCGGCCGGTGAACTCGGCCTGCCCGAGCCCGCCGAGACCGGTAGGACTTTCGCCGAAAACGCGCTGATAAAGGCGCACGCCGCCGCCAGCGCGTCGGGCCTGCCAGCGCTCGCCGATGATTCCGGCCTTTGCGTCGTGGCGCTTGGCGGCGCCCCCGGCGTCTACACTGCAGACTGGGCCGAAGCCGCGCCTTTCGAAGGCGGTCCCGGCCGCGACTGGTACATGGCCATGGGCAAGGTCGAAGGCAAATTGGCCGAACTCGGCCCCGACACCCCGCGGACGTGCTGGTTCGCCTGCGTCCTCGCCCTCGCCTGGCCCGATGGCCGCGAAGCCGTGTTCGAGGGCCGCGCGCCCGGCACGCTCACCTGGCCGCCACGCGGCACGATGGGCTTCGGCTATGACCCCGTCTTCGTGCCCTCAGGGTATCTGGCAGGCGACACACGCACGTTCGCGGAACTGGACCCTGCCGAAAAGCACAAGATCAGCCACCGCGCAGATGCTTTTTCGAAGCTGGTTTCTTCGGCTTTGACGGATTGACGATGGCCGGTGCACTGGGCGCCTTGGCCGGTGCAGCCTTTACCGGTCGATCATCCGAGGCGATTTCGATTTCGCTTTCCGGCGCGGGTTTCACAGGCGCAGCAACGGCGATCGCCGCAGTCGCCTTGTAGTCATAGACCGGCTTGCCGATAGTGTTACCAGCCGGGAAATAGCGACAGACAAGGTAATCGCTGCGCGGGTTGCTCGCGATAGCACAGCCCACTTCGCGCGTGTCCGTCCACACGATTTGCGTGTAGTGGCCCACATCTTCCCAGCGCCCGTTCGTCGAAACATTGGGAAATTTCGCGCGCTTGAAGAGGGCACTTTCGCCAATCCACATGCCGACCATCTCTTCCAAGGTGTAATCGTCGCGGGTTCCGGTCCAGAGGTTCTCCCCCTCGCCGCCATCGGCGCCGACCGGCGCGTGCTCGAACATGTCCGACACCGCCAGCGTCTGTGCCCACTTCTTTGCATGCTCGGAAAGCTTGGCGCTCCACACCAACGGCTTCAAGCCCAGCCGTGCCCGCTCGGCATTCTGGGCCGCGAGCAGGCGCGGCCCCACGGTCTCGATAGGAGTCACGGTAACCTGCGCCGCCGCCGGCTGCGCGGCCAGCATGGCGGCAATCGCAGTGGCAACAAGCGTTCGCATGCCCGGCATATGCGCGTTCTCCAAAGCTTTGGTGCTTGACTTTGTCCGCCCGACTCAGGCTGGAAAGGCTTATGGCCTTTGCCCTCTATATCCACTGGCCGTTCTGCCTCGCCAAGTGCCCATACTGCGATTTCAATAGCCATGTCCGAGAGGGCATTGACGCGGGCGAATGGCAGCAGGCGCTGCTGGCCGACATGGCGCACGAAGCCGCGCTGACGGGCGGGCAGGCGCTCTCCTCGATCTTCTTCGGCGGCGGCACGCCCTCGCTGATGCCGCCTGCTCTGGTCGCTGCGCTGATCGAAGCCGCCAGCCGCCATTGGCACTTCGCGCCGGATATCGAGATCACGCTGGAGGCCAATCCGTCCTCGGTCGAAGCGGCGAACTTCGCGGCGCTGGCAAGCGCAGGCATCAACCGCGCCTCGCTCGGCCTGCAGGCGCTGGACGACAAGGCGCTCACCTTCCTCGGCCGCCTCCACAACGCATCCGAAGGTCTCGCCGCGCTCGATGTCGCGCAGCGCCATTTCGATCGCGTCAGCTTCGATCTGATCTATGCGCGGCCCGATCACACGCCTGAGTTGTGGGACGCCGAACTCGCCCGCGCCCTGTCCTTCGGCACCGGCCACCTCTCACTCTACCAGCTGACGATCGAACCCGGCACGCGCTTCGCCACGCTGGTGCGCGAAGGGAAATTCACCCCGCTGGATGACGACATGGCGGGCGATCTCTTCGCTCTCACCCGCGAGCGTACCGCCGCCGCTGGCCTGCCCGCTTACGAGATCAGCAACCACGCGCGGCCCGGCGAGGAAAGCCGCCACAACCTCGTCTACTGGCGCTATCAGGACTATGTCGGGATCGGCCCCGGCGCGCATGGCCGGCGCGGCGGCTTTGCCACCGTGCGCCACCGCAAGCCGGAAAACTTCCTCAAGGCCGTCGCATCCCAGCACCACGGCATCGCCGAAATTCGCGAACTGGGCATCCGCGAACAGGCCGCCGAGGCCATCCTGATGGGCCTGCGCCTTGCCGAAGGCATCGCCCCTGCCGCACTCGCCGCGCGCTTCGGCCTTGCCGAAACCGCCCTGATCGACCCCGCCAAGCGGGCGTTCTACACTGCACAGGGCCTGCTCACTACGCGCGGCGACCGCCTGATCGTAACCGACGCGGGCATGCCGCTCCTCGATGGCCTGCTCGGCGAACTCGTCCCCGCCGGGCTCGTCGCCGCATGAGTACGCCCGACCTGCTCGAAACCTGGGGCAACCACCTCGCCCTCGCTCGCCGCCGCTCGCCGCACACCGTCCGCGCCTATGTCGCCACCGCCGCGCGGTTCCTCGCCGTCCTGCCGCCACCGCACGACTGGGCCGCGCTCGCACAGCTCGACGTCGGCGATGTCCGCCGCCAGCTGGCCGAACGGCGCGCTGACGGCATCGGCAACGTCTCTGCCGCGCGCGAACTCTCCGCGCTCAAGGCCTTCCTAGCCTTCGCTCGCACGCAGGCCGGCGCCGGTGAAGCCCCGCCCCCACGCCTGCGCGGGCCCCGGATCAAGAAGGGCCTACCCCGCCCCGTTACGCCCGACGACGCGGTGAACCTCGCCGCCATGGTGGCCGATGAAGCGGCAGAGCCGTGGATCGGCGCGCGCGATCGCGCGGTGCTGCTGCTGCTCTACGGCGCGGGTCTGCGCATTGCCGAGGCACTCTCGCTCACTGCCGCCGTGCTGCCGCTGGGCGATGCGCTCACCGTCACCGGCAAGGGCGGCCGCCAACGCGTCGTACCGATCCTGCCCATCGTGAAAGCCGCAGTGGAGGACTACGCCGCCAAAGTCCCCTTCCCGCTCGAGCGCGGCGCTCCGCTGTTCCGCGGCGCGAAGGGCGGCCCGCTCGCGCAGGCAATGATCCAGCGCGCCGTTGCCCGCGCCCGCATCGTGCTCGGCCTGCCGCCCACCGCCACGCCCCACGCCCTGCGCCACAGCTTCGCAACCCACCTGCTGGGCGCGGGAGCCGACCTCAGGAGCCTGCAGGAACTGCTTGGCCACGCCAGCCTGTCCTCGACCCAGATCTATACGAAAGTGGACGCCGCCACGCTGCTCGATGTCTACCGCAGCGCGCATCCGCGCGCCTGAAGGCACTACTTCCCCGCCGCGCGCGGCAGGCGCAGCACGGCCAGCAGCCCGCCCAGATCGTCGCTTTCACCCAGCGTGATCGAGCCGCCGTAAAGCTCCGCCACATCGCGCACGATGGCAAGGCCCAGCCCCGTCCCGGGCTTGCCGGTATCGAGCCGCGCGCCGCGCGCAAAGAGCTTGTCCTTGGCTTCGGCCGGGATGCCCATGCCGTCGTCCTCGATCCAGATCTCGCAGTTCTTCGGATCGTCCGGCACCGCATCGATCGTCACGAAGACCGAGCCGCCGCCATACTTCGCCGCGTTCTCGATCAGGTTGCCGAGGATCTCGTCAAGATCCTGCCGCTCGATCGCGACGCTCGCCTCGCGGTTGCCGTCCATGTCGAAGCGCACTTGCGGGTAGAGCCGCACGACCGCGCGCTCCACCGCCTCGGCGCTTTCCCCCACACTCGCCCGCGAAAGCCCCGTCGCGCGGCGCCCCACGGCGCGGGCGCGGGCCAGATGGTGGTCGACCTGCCGTCGCATCACAGCCGCCTCGCGGATCACCGTGTCGGAAAGGTCATCGGCCTTGGCCGTCGCTGCGTTCATCACCACCGTCAGCGGGGTCTTGAGCGCATGGGCAAGGTTGCCGGCATGGGTACGCGCCTCTTCGGCCTGCCGCTCGGAATGCTCGAGCAGGCCGTTGATTTCCTCGACCAGCGGCTGAACCTCCAGCGGCAACGGCTCGTCCACGCGCCGCGCCTGTCCCTCGCGCATGTCCGCAATGGCCCGGCGGACGCGCCGCAGCGGGCCAAGTCCGTAGTAGGTCTGCATCGCCGCCATCGCGATCAGGCCGAGCGCCAGCACCACGAACGACCAGATCAGGATTGCGCGGATACGCCTGATCTGCGCATCGAGATCGCTGCGGCTGGCGGCGACTGCAAACTGCCAGTTGATCGGGCTGCCCGGCAGGATCACCGAACGTTCGATGATCCGCAACCGCTCGTCCCCGAACTGCTCGCTGTCATAGACATGCGGCGTCCCATCGAAATGGTCGCCCTTCAGCTTCAGCGTGCGATCCCAGAGCGAGCGCGAGGCGAAGTCCTCGTGCCCCTTGCCGCTGATCTGCCAGTAGAGCCCGCTGTTCGGCTCAAGGAAACGCTGATCACCCAGCGCGCGATTGAAGAACACTTCGCCGTCAGGCCCGATCTCCGCCGAACCGACCATGGCGGTGAGCATGTAGCCCAGCTGGTCGTCGAAATTGCGCGTCGCGAGGCCAGTCATCGTGCGGTCGAGGGCAAAGCCGCCGCCCAGCAGCAGCACCGAAATCCACGCCACCGCAATCAGCAGCATGCGCCGCGAGAGCGATCCCGTATGCGGCGCGGTGGCGCGCGGCGCGTCTGCCGGCGCTGCGGCAGTGGTTTCCCCGGGGGCAATCACGCTGTGTTCCACGCCGTGTGCACCCTGCCCGCTCAGTCGTGCCCGCTCAGCCGCGCCCGCCGTGCGCCGGATCGTCGAGGCTATAGCCCAGACCGCGGATCGTGGTGATCACGTCAGGCCCCAGCTTCTTGCGGATGCGCGTCACGAACACTTCGATCGTGTTGGAATCGCGGTCGAAATCCTGATCGTAGATGTGTTCGATCAGCTCGGTGCGGCTGACCACCTTGCCCTTGTGGTGGAGCAGGTACGAAAGCAGCTTGTATTCCTGCGCGGTCAGCTTCACCGGCTCGCCGTCCAGCGTCACGCGGCCCGAACGGGTATCCAGCCGCACGCCGCCAGCAATCAGCTCGGACGAGGAATTGCCCGAAGCACGGCGGATCAGTGCGCGCAGGCGGGCGATCAGTTCCTCGCTCTGGAAGGGCTTGGCGAGATAATCGTCCGCGCCCGCATCGAGCCCGGCCACCTTGTCCGACCAGCTGTCGCGCGCGGTCAGCACCAGCACCGGGAACTTGCGCCCCTCCTTGCGCCACATGCCGAGCACCGTCAGCCCGTCGATTTCCGGCAGGCCAAGATCGAGGATCACCGCATCGTAATCCTCGGTCGAGCCCATGAAGTGCCCGTCCTCGCCGTCGACCGAAAGATCGACCGCATAGCCATTGGCTTCGAGCGTTGACTTGAGCTGCTTGCCGAGGGTGGGTTCATCCTCGACGATCAGAATACGCATCGCTTGCCCCTTGCTGCGCCCGCTGCGGGCGAGACCACTATTCACCTATTGTGATGGAGCGCCAAACCTGAACGGTCAAGGAACGGGCCGTTATGCTTGGCGCAAGACTTGGGGGAATCGCAAAATTGGGGGAATCAGCGCGATTCGCCCAGTATCTGACCCGTCCGTGCATCGACATCGACGAACACCACGTGTCCATCCTGAATGAACTTCAGGCGGTAGGCCATCGCGGTCGGATCGTATTCAGGGCCGAGGTATTGCATGCCGCGCTTCGTCGGCAGCACACGCGCCTCGATCTCGCGCAGCGAGCGCACGTTGCCATTGCGCAGATCGAGCCGCGCCTCGCGCTGCTCGTCCGCACGGCGTTGCTGCGCGTCGGCCGCGGGGGCAAACGAAACGAGAAGACCAAGGGCGAATAGTGTTGATGTCCAACGCATGATGCGAAGCGCCATACCCTGAGGCCTTTGAATAGCTTGTGAACGCGCGGGCGGGGTCCCCACCCCGTGATCCGCTTCCCTGTCCGCGCACTATGGCAGATCAGGCGAGCCGGTGCCAAGCTGATACTGGACCTCGCCGCGCCGCCCCGCTAAGCGCCGCGCATCATGGCAGCAGCACCGATCCTCAGCTGGGAAGGCCTCGGCCTCAACCAGGGCACGCATTGGCTGTTCCAGGGCCTCGACCTCCAGATCGGCCCGCGCGACCGGCTCGCGCTGATCGGCCGCAATGGCGCGGGCAAGACCACGCTGCTCAAGCTGATTGCGGGCACGGTGGATGCGGACAAGGGCACCCGCTCGGTCCAGCCGGGCACCCGCGTCGTCACGCTGGAGCAGGACCCGTTCTTCACCGGCTACGAAACCCTCATGGACTTCGCGCTTTCGGGCAAGGACGCCCCGCCGCGCCACGAAGTCGAATCCATCGCCGGGCAGCTTGGCATCGACTTGTCGCGCAAGGCGGACAGCGCCTCGGGCGGTGAACGCCGCCGCGCCGCGCTCGCTCGTGCGCTCGCCAGCGAACCCGATCTGCTGCTGCTGGATGAGCCGACCAACCACCTCGATCTTGCGGCCATCGAATGGCTGGAATCGTGGCTCCAGCGCTACAACGGCGCCTTCGTTGTCATCAGCCACGACCGCACCTTCCTCGAACGCCTGACCAAGGCAACGCTGTGGCTCGACCGCGGCGCGATCCGCCGCCGCGAGATCGGCTTCGGCGGCTACGAAGCGTGGATGGAAGCGGTCTATGCCGAAGAGGCGCGCGCCGCCGACAAGCTCGACGCGAAGCTCAAGATCGAGGCCCACTGGCTCGAACGAGGCGTCACCGCGCGGCGCAAGCGCAACATGGGCCGCCTCGAAAAGCTCTGGGAAATGCGCGCCGCCCGCGCCGCGATGATGAGCCCGCAAGGCACCGCCAAGATCAGCCTCGGCAGCGATGACGCCAAGAGCAAGGCGGTGATCGTGGCGGACAAGATCACCAAGCGCTTCGGCGAACGCGTGATCGTCAAGGACTTCTCCTTGCGCATCATGCGCAAGGACCGCATCGGCCTCGTCGGCGCAAACGGCGCGGGCAAGACGACGCTCCTCAAGCTCCTCACCGGCGAACTGGAGCCAGACAGCGGCACCGTCACCCTCGCCAAGACGCTCACCCCCGTCATCATCGACCAGCAGCGCAGCCTGATGGCGCCCGAAAAGCGCATCCGCGACGTTCTGGCCGAAGGCAGCGACTGGATCGACGTCCAAGGCGTGCGCAAGCACATCCACGGCTACCTCAAGGAATTCCTGTTCGATCCCGGCATGGTCGAAGCCCGCGTCGGAACGCTCTCCGGCGGCGAACGCTCGCGGCTCCTCTTGGCCCGCGAATTCGCCCGCCCGTCCAGCCTGCTCGTGCTCGACGAGCCGACCAACGACCTTGATCTCGAAACGCTCGACCTCCTGCAGGAAGTGATTTCGGACTACGAAGGCACTGTCCTCATCGTCAGCCACGACCGCGACTTCCTCGACCGGACCGTCACGATCACGCTCGGCATGGACGGTTCGGGCAAGGTCGACATCGTCGCAGGCGGCTACGCCGACTGGGAAAAGCAGCGCAAGGCCCGCCTCGCCGGCAAGCCCACGCAGCGCACCGAGGCCGCCGAAAAAGCAGCAACTCCGCCCCCGCCGCCTGCCCCGAAAAAGGCGAAGCTCACCTACAAGGACCAGCGCGACTACGAGCTTCTGCCGGACCGCATCGCGCAGCTGGAAGCGCAAATGGCCCGCGAAGAAGCCGCGCTGGCGGACCCCGACCTCTACACCAAGAATCCCGCCCGCTTCGCCGCCCTCACAGCGTCGCTCGACAAGGCCCGCGCCGAAAAGGACGCAGCAGAAGAACGCTGGCTGGAACTGGCGGAGATGGTGGAGGGGTAAGGGCGCTGAGCGCAGTCAGACAGACTGCAAACGCCCGAGCTTTGCGATGCAACGCTATAACCGCTGTAGCCAATAGCAAACGTCGGCCAAGCTATTTTTAGAACCTTATTAGATTCGTTACGCGCGCCATGTTTCCGACGGTCAGGATGAGTGGTTTATGATCTACTCGAGGTGCTAATCGTTGGGGGCCAGTCTCAAGTTGCATATCGAGATTGTGGACCGCAAAAGCCCCCTTCTTTCCGACGACAACGCGAAATTCGTTCTGCCATGCCCATCCTTCGGGCTTCACGAACGCCACTTGTTCGGGAAGAGCCCATCTCACTCCTGGAGGAGCCTGTTGAGCGCGATACTCGACTTCCTTAAAGAATATCGTACGGTCCATCGCGGAGCGCAACCGAATCATTCTTCTAATCCGACCGATTAGGCTCAGCGGGTTTTGAAATTCTACGCAGAAGCGGCTGTTGAATCGCTCGGCAAGCTCCTCCGACCGAACGGTACTGAGGCAGTATAGAAACATGTCCACCGACTTTACGGAGAACGTCGCGCGCCAATTCTCCCATACTTCTGACTCCTTGCCCTCGAAGTTGATCGGAAGGCCACCGTCTGGCTGAAAGCGCAATCGTCCGTCATTTGGATCGCGGCGTACGTCTTCATCCTCGTAACCTTGAAACGTCGCCAATGTCTGCATGAAGATTTGGCCTCTCTCAATAAGAGCGAGCGCAAAGCGTTCTTCGGTGACATATTTGTAGATCGGAGCCATTTTGGTAATTTCCCACCAAGGTCAGACAACAGCTAACCCCCTCACCCCGCCGCCAGCCGCTCCGCCGTCCGCTCCTCGATCCGCTTCTCCAGCATGAACAGCGGCATCGTGCCTTCTTCCAGTATCCCGTGGAACCACGGCAGGCTGAACTTGTCGCCCAGCGCCGCCTGCGCCTTCGTGCGCGCCGCGACCCAAGCCGTATGGCCGATCTTGTAGCTGCAGGCCTGCCCGATCGACACGCAATAGCGCTCCACCTCGCGCTGGCTGCGCGGCTGGGCAAAGCCCGTTGTCGCCACCATGTAGGCCGTCGCCTTCTCGCGGCTCCAGCGGTAGTGGTGGATGCCGGTATCGACCACCAGCCGCGCCGCGCGGAACAGGAACGATTGCAGATACCCGGCGCGCTCCAGCGCGGTGTACCCGCCCAGTTCGTCCGCCAGCTGCTCGGCATAGAGCGCCCAGCCTTCGCCATGTGCCGAAAGGAAATAGTCCTTCAGATACAAGGGCAGCGCGCCGCCCTTCTGCGCATAGCCGCCCTGCAGGTGATGCCCCGGAATGCCCTCGTGATAGGTCAGTGAAGGCAGCGAATAGCGCGGCCAGTCGCCCACTGACTTGAGGTTGATCCAGTAGATCGCCGGGCGCGAACCATCGAGGCTGGCGCTGTAGTAATAGCCGTTCGCAGCGCCGTCCTGGATTTCCACTGGCACGCGGCGGATTTCCAGCGGCTCGCTCGGGAAGTTCGCAAAGGCCTGCGGCAGCTTCTTCGCCATCGCCGCAATGCCTGCATTGAGCGAGGCGATGAGATCGCTGCGCCCCGCATCGGTATCGGGATAGAGCTGGTCCGGCGCATGGTTGAGCGCCGTCAGCCGCTCGCCCACGCTGCCCTTGGTATAGCCCGCCGCCTTGAGGATCACGTCGAGCTTGGCGGTGATGTCGGCCACCTGCTCCAGCCCGATCTTGTGGATTTCCTCCGGGCTCAGCTTGGTCGTCGTCGCTTCGGCCAGCGCTGCGGCATAGATCGCATCGCCGCCGCGCACGCGCCACGCGCCGTCGCCCGCCGGGGTCTTCAGCCGCAGCGCCTTGATCAGCGCGATCTGCCGGTCGAGCGCGGGATAGACCGCGTCCTTGACGATCTTTGCCGCCTGCCCTGCCCAATCGCCGGGAATCGCCTTCGCCGTTGTCCGCCGCGACAGCGAAAGCACCAGCGAACTCGCCTCGGGCGCCGCGCTGCGCAGCTTGGCCAGTTGCCCAAGCGCCAGATCGAGCGACCAGCGCGGCGCAATCAGCCCGCGCGCAGCCAGCCGCTTCTGCCCCGCGCTGTCCTCATCCAGCGCGAAGGCAAAGGCCTTGAGCCGAGCGAGATAGGCCTCGGCATCGGCGCTGTTCTCCACCGGATGCTGGCTGTCGAGCATGTCGGGCACTTCGAAATAGACGCCCTGCTGCTGCGTGATCGGATAGGGCTGCTGCACGCCTTC
Organism: uncultured Novosphingobium sp.; assembly: GCA_964413325.1. Taxonomy (GTDB): domain Bacteria; phylum Pseudomonadota; class Alphaproteobacteria; order Sphingomonadales; family Sphingomonadaceae; genus Novosphingobium. The sequence goes on from CAYPRK010000001.1 coordinate 991,174, forward strand.
GATGCCGAAGGGCACGCCCGCCAGCCGCCGCTCGAACATGTAGGAAAGGATTTCGCGCTGCCGCTGCACGGCCGGGCTCAGCGAAGCGGGATCGACCCTGCGTATGGCGGCAAGTCCGGCCCGGTCGAAGGCCTGCACGGCGCCGCGCCCCGCCTCGCTTTTGTCATCGAGCCGCGAACGCAGGCCTGCGCGCACGCCGGTATCGAGCCCCAGCCCGGTCGCGTGCTGCGGCGTGACCAGCAGGTTATCGTAAAACAGCTTGTCGGCCAGCGCCGCAAAGGCCGCATCGCCGGGAGCCGCAGCCCCCGCAGCAAAGGCCTTTGCCGGCAGCCAGCCGGCCAGTGCCGCCGTGGCCGCACCGGCCAAAAATTCACGTCTTTCCATGGAGGTGGCTCCCGCAATTCGGATAGCCACTGGCTCGCACATCCCCGCGCCCGGACGCAAGACGCCCCTTGCGGCACGCGGGGGAAATCCCCTTCACATGCCGTAAAATCCCGCCACCCGGTCGAGCGCCAGTTCGAGCACGAGCTTGCCGCTGCGCGCCGGCCAGGCCATCGCTTTCTCCGCCGCTGGCACCCCTTCGCCCGCACAGACCACGCGCCAGAGGATATCGGCCAGCCCCGGCCCTGCCGCTGCGATGGCCCCATCGAAGCGCCGCTTTGCGGCAAGCTGCCGCTCGCCCGGGGTCAGCCCCGGCTCCCCTCCGGCGATGCGCACCGGGTCCCAGCGCATCGTCACCGAAGGCGCGAGTTCGGCCCGCTCCCAGTCCCCGCGCAGCCGCTCGCCCGCCGCAAACTGCCGATCGTTGAGATGGCCGCGCGCGTAGAGCCACGTCAGCGGCGATTCGGCGAGGTTCACCTTCACGCTGCGCACCGCGCCCCTTCCAGCGCCGGGCCGCAGGCCTTCCAGCTGCCGCGGTCCTTCTTCGGTCAGTTCACGCTCCACCAGAAACTGCGCCATGACACTCTCCCCAAGAAACAAATCAGGAACAAATGTCGTATTGCCGGAGAGTTGTGTCTGTAGGAAAGCACAAAACTTGCCGCAGCGCACAAAAGCTGTAAAAGCACGTAAGAGGCCGCTGAAAGTGCCCCTAACATGATCAACCGCATTCGCGATATCCGCCGTCAAAAGGGCCTGACCTTGGCCGATGTCGCCGCGCGTTGCGCGCCGCCGACAACTGCACAAACAATCGGCCGGCTCGAAACGGGCATGCGCTCGCTTTCGCTGGGCTGGATGAACCGCATCGCTGCCGCGCTCGATGTCGATCCGCAATTGCTGGTCAAGGCAGAGGTCGAGAGCGAACCGCAGATCATCGCCCGCCTCGCCGTGACGGGTGCGGAAGCGCTGACCAAGCCGATGTCCGCCGTGTTCCCGGTCGGCCCGGGCTCGGCGCAGATGGTGGTGATGACGGTCGAGGCAAGCGCCGGCGAATACCGCGCGGGCGATCAGGTCTGGCTCCGGCAAGTCGGCCCGGATGATTTCAGCCGCGCGCTCAACCGCGATGTGCTGGCCCCCCGCCCCGGCGGCCGCTTCGCGTTCGGCCGCATGATCGACCGCGACGGCGATCGCGTCGCGCTGCTCCCGCCGGGCGTCGGCCAGCGCCAGGTCGTCATCGATCACCCCGCCTGGATCGGCGTTGCCGAACTGCTCGTCCGCTCGCTCTGAACCTTCCGTGCACAGCGTCCAAACCTCCGCTCACCCTGAGCTTGTCGAAGGGTGCCAGAGCGAAATCCTCTGCGAAATCCCCCGCGTGATCCGCCCGTGAAGCGCCGTCTGCTGTCGATTTCGACACTCTATCCCGCGCCCGGCAGACCGGGCTTCGGCCGCTTCGTCGCGCGCCAGATGGAAGCGCTGGCCGCACGCGGGGACTGGGACGTGACGGTGATCAACCCGATCGGCCTGCCGCCCGCGCCGTTCAGCACGATGGGCCGCTACAAGTCGCTGACCGCGATTCCGCCGCTTGAATCAGGCGGCCCGATCACCGTCCATCATCCGCGCTTTCTGCTGATCCCCGGCCTCTCGGGTCGCTTCAATCCATGGGCGATCACCCGCGCTGTGCTGCCGCTGGCGCGCAGGCTCCATGCGGCCGCGCCGTTCGATCTGGTCGATGCGCAGTTCTTCTATCCCGATGGCCCCGCCGCCGCGAACGTCGCCGCAGCGCTTGGCCTGCCCCATGCCATCAAGGCGCGCGGTTCTGACATCCACCTGTGGGGCGAGCGCCCGCCTGCCCTCACCCAGATGCGCCGCGCGGCTCGCAGTGCCGCTGCCGTCCTTGCCGTATCCGGCGCCCTTGCGCGCGACATGGCAGCACTGGGCCTCGAACCGCCGGGTGGCATCACGGTCCACTATACCGGGCTTGACCACGCCCGCTTTCAGCCGCTGCCCCGCGCCGAAGCCCGCAAACGGCTGGTCGGCCAGCTTCCCGCCCTGGCGCTGCGCCCGGCTGACCGGCTTGCCGTTTGCGTCGGCGCGCTGATCCCGATCAAGGGGCAGGCGCTCGCGATCGAAGCGCTCACCAGCCTGCCGGGCGATATTCACCTCGCGCTTGCCGGCACCGGCGCCGAAGAAGCCGCCCTGCGCGCCCGCGCCGCAACGCACGGCGTCGCCAGCCGCGTGCATCTTCTGGGGTCCGTCAGTCACGACGTCATGCCGGTGCTGCTCGCGGCCGCCGATGTGATGGTCCTGCCCTCGGAGCGCGAGGGCCTTGCCAACGCATGGATTGAGGCGCTGGCCTGCGGCGCACCGCTGGTGATCCCGCCGGTAGGCGGCGCACCAGAAGTCGTCGACCGCCCCGCCGCCGGTCGCCTCGCGCAGCGCACGCCCGCCGCCATTGCCGCCGCGATCACCGACCTGCTGTCCGCCCCTCCCGCACAGGCAGAGACGGCCGCCACCGCCGCCCGCTTCAGCTGGGACGCGAATGCCGCAGCGCTTGCGGCGATTTACGAAAAAGCGGCTTCCGGCGGCTGACGCCGCGCGAGGTGCTTCGAAAGGCTCAGCACGAGCGGACCTGCTTGCATGCTAAACCCAGCCCCGCTCATCCTGAGCCGGTCGAAGGATGCTTGCCCGAGGTCCGAATTCAAGCCCCCTCGCGCGCCATCCGCTCCTGCTTGTCGAGCGCGCTTTCGGTCGGCACGAAGCTCTTGGACGTTACCTTCAGCCAGATCAGGATCGGCGCGGCCATGTAAATCGAGCTGTAAGTCCCGACGAAAATGCCCAGCGTGATCGCCGCAGTAAAGCCGAAGATCACCCCCGGCCCTAGCAGCAGCAATGCCGTCAGCGTGATCAGCATCGAAAGCGAGGTTGCCAGCGTGCGGTGCAGCGTCTCGTTCACTGAAAGGTCGAGCAGCTCCGGCATCGGCATCTTGCGATACTTCTTCAGGTTCTCGCGGATGCGGTCGTAAACCACGATCGTGTCGTTGAGCGAGTACCCGATCAGCGTCAGCAGCGCCGCCACGATGGTGAGGTCGAATTCGAGCTGCGTCACCGCGAACATGCCGAGCGTCAGCGTCACGTCATGGACAAGGCTGAACAGCGCGCCAATGCCGAACTGCCATTCGAACCGCAGCCAGATATAGGCCGCCACCGCCAGCGCCGCGAGGCCGAGCGAGAGCACCGCGCTGTGCCACAACTCGCCCGAAACCTTGCCCGAAACCGAATCCACGCCGTCGACGCGCGCGTCCGCATGCTTGGCCTTGATGTCCGCCGTGATGGTACGCGCCATCTTGTCCGAAAGCCCGCTGTCATGGTCCGCGCCTTCCGGCAGCTTCATGCGGATCGAGATCTCGTTCGGCTTGCCATAGCGCTGGATGATCGGCTCGCCATAACCCAGCGCCTCGATCTCGCCGCGCAGCGCACCCGTCGGCGCTTCGGCGCTCTGCGTAAACGTCACGCGGATCATCTGGCCGCCGATGAAATCGACGCCGAGGTTGAGGCCCTTGGTGAACACGAGGCCGAGGCTTGCCGCCATCAGCAGCAGGCTGATCACATAGAACGGCGCGCGCCAGCGCAGGAACTTGATGTTCGTGTTGTCGGGAACAAGCTTGAGAAGCTTCATGGTGCCGGTTCCTTAGAGCGCGATTTCGGTGGGCCGCGCCTTGCGCAGCCACTGGGCGACCCACATGCGGGTCATGGTCACCGCGGTGAACACCGAGGTCGCGATACCGATGAGAAGCACGATGGCGAAGCCGCGCACCGGGCCAGTGCCGAACGCCGCCATCGACATGGCCGCGATCACGTTGGTGATGTTGGCGTCGAAGATCGCGCGGCTGGCTTCCTTGTAGCCCATCTCGACCGCCTGGAACACGCGCCGTCCGCGGTGCCGCTCTTCACGGATGCGCTCGTTGATCAGCACGTTGGCGTCCACCGCCGCGCCGATCGTCAGCACGAAACCGGCGATGCCCGGCAGCGTCAGCGTCGTGCCGACCAGCGCCATGATGCCAAGGATCATCATCACGTTGAACACCAGCGCGATGCACGCATACATGCCGAAGCGGCCATAGACCGCGAGGATGAACGCGACGAGCGCCAGCGTGCCGACCGCCATCGCGATCATGCCCTTGCGGATCGAGTCCGCGCCGAGGTCCGGCCCGACGGTGCGTTCTTCCACCACCTTGAGGTCCACCGGCAGCGCACCCGAGCGCAGCGAAATCGCCAGGTTGCTCGCCGCCTGCGTGGTGAAGTTGCCGGAAATCACGGCGCTACCGCCCAGGATCGGCTCGTTGATGTTGGGCGCCGACAGCACCTTGCCATCGAGGATGATCGCGAAGGGCTTGTTGACGTTCTGGGTCGTCAGCTTGGCAAACCGCGCGCCGCCTTCGGTGTTGAAAGTGATCGCAACCTGCGGCTCGTTGGTCTGCTGGTTGTTGGTGACCTGCGCGTTGGTCAGCTGGTCGCCGCGAATGCCGCCGAGGCGCTTGACCGCAATCGAACCGACCGGCCCGCCGTCCTTGCCCGCTGCATAGGGCACGATCTCGCTGCCCGGAGGCACGATGCCGCGCTGGATGTCGCTTTGCAGCGCGGTCGTATCGACCAGCTTGAACTCGAGCTTGGCGGTCTGGCCGAGGAGGTTCTTGAGCGCCTGCGGGTCCTGCAGACCCGGCACCTGCACGACGATACGGTTCGCGCCCGAACGGATGATCGTCGGCTCGCGCGTGCCCAGCGCGTCGATGCGCTTGCGCACGACTTCGACCGCAGTTTCCATCGCCTGCGACACGGCAAGGTCGATGCCTTCCTGCGTCGGCGTCAGCACGAAGCGGTTGCCGTCAACGACATTGATCGTCCAGTCGCGCGCACCGGTGAGGCCCGCGCCATTGGTCAGCGGCAGGATCGCCTCGCGCACCGCATCGACCTTGCTCGGGTCCTCGACGAGGAACGTCAGCGCGCCGTCGCGGTTGGAAATGTCGCTGATGCGGATGTCCGGATTGGCCTGCTTCAGCTTGTTGCGGACCGACTCGTCCATGCCTTCGATGCGCTGCTGGCGCACCTGGCTCGGATCGGCTTCGAGCAGGATGTGGCTACCGCCCGCAAGGTCGAGGCCGAGGTTGACCTTGGGCGCATAAATGCCGGCGGGGAGCGCGAAGCCCATCGTCGCGGTGATCGAAGGGATCGCGGCAGCCGCAGCCACCAGCGTGATCACCCAGAGCCAGATCACTTTCCAGCGGGGAAATTCAAGCATTTCGAGCAGTCTTCCTGAAGGGGGCCTCAGGCATCCACACGGCCATGGACGCGGGCCGCTGCATCAATCGTTAGCGGGCGCGGATCCGGCAGGCGGCAGCACATCGCCAAGGGTAGCCCGCACCGCGCGCACGCGGACATTGGGGCCGAGCTCGAGGTCGACGGTCTGCTCCTCGACCTTGATCACCTTGCCGATGAGGCCGCCCGCGGTCACCACCTGATCGCCCTTCTTGAGGCCGGCAATCTTCACCTGCTGGTCCTTCTGCCGACGCATCTGCGGGCGCAGGATCAGGAAATAGAAGATACCCGCCATCGCAACGAGCGGCAGGAACTGCAGGTAAGCCGGCGGTTCGGCCGCAGTGGCAGCCGGAGCGGCAGCGGCAAGAAGGGACAGAAGGGCAGGACCAGTCATGGCGGACACGGAAACTTTCGCTTGGGGTAAGTCTGGCAAGTCGAGCCAGTATCGGGTGGCGCGCTAGCAGTTTGCCCCGGCTTAGGCAACTTTGCGCGGGTGCCGCCGGGCCCAATCGCAGCCTGCACCGAAATCGGCGATCAAGAAGCCTTGCGCTCCCGCCAAGCCCTGCCTATAGGCGCGCCTTCCGGTCGGGACGTAGCGCAGCCTGGTAGCGCATCACACTGGGGGTGTGGGGGTCGGAGGTTCGAATCCTCTCGTCCCGACCAATTATTTCAGAAACTTAGCACCTCATCCTCAGTTTTTAGATGAGGAAAAAATCACCCCCCATGGTGCGCTGGTGGTGCAAACCTCCGAAACGAGGTGAAACGCATCGCGTCGATATGCAACATGGTGGCCGCGAGAGAGTCGCCATGGCGGTGTCCGATGGGCACCTTTTTGACCCGCTGAAGGGTCAGTGACATGACCTCCAAGCAGCTCAAATTCTCGTTCCTGGGAGTATCGGTTCGCGCGCTCTGGGTTTGGTCGCAATGACCGCTGCGGGCGGTTGGAAGAGCCGGCTCGCAAGAGCCAGGCGATCGCACTCTATCCAGCACGCAAGATCAATTTCTGCGGCTTGACGGCAGCAGCGGATTTGCCGCCGCCGACAGTCTTTGAAACGACGGTCCTGCAAAGAGAACCTGCTCGCACGAGTGCGACGTCAGTATCTCCGCTTGGGACGAGCGTTGACCCATTCGGTGATCTCAAGGGCGCGCCACCGTATGCGGCCCGCACCGAAATCGATGGGCGATGGGAAATCGCCGGCCTGGACACGCCTCCATATGGTTGTCCGGCTCCGTATACCGGTGATCTTCATGACATCCTGGCAGGTAAGCAGTTCAGGGACAGACATGTTCGCCTCATGCAATATGGTTGTTCATGGCTCTGGTTCCCTCCAAGCGAATGAAAAATCAGTCGAATCAAGCAAGGCTTCGACTGCCTTGGCTTCCGAGCGTCAGCCGATAAGCGCGAGCCACCAAGCGCACTGACCGGCTGCGTTTCCAGCTCGGCGATTGCTATTGCATCGCGACTCCCGCGATCCACGCATCGATCTCTGCTTCGACCCAGACTACGCAGCGAGGACCGAGCGAGCGTCCTTTCGGAAAGCGGCCTTCGGACATGCGATGATAAATCGATGATCGTCTGAGCCCGACACGAGCCATGACTTCCGGCAAGCGGATCAGGCGCATCGGCGCGGTGGGCATCACTGCCGCCTCAACAAAAGGCCCGGCAGCGCGGTCTGCAACAACATGTGACATGGTCATGGTCTCCTTGTTTGGTCACGCCACCCCGATCCCCTCACCGGCCGAGCACGAGAGAAATGTCGCGCTCGGTAATCTCGTCGATATGCTTAGCCAAAAGCCGCGCCACGAGCCGCGAGGTGCCGATGGCCCAGCGCGGGCGCAGATCGGCAATGCGTGGCCCCAGCGTCTCGTTCATGGTCACGGGCAGCGCTGCGAGAAACTGGTCGAGGAACGCACCCGCTTCCTCGCCCAGCCATTCGACAGCCAGATCCTCGTGCCCAAAGATGGCAAGCAGCAGGGCGCCGTTGGAGGCAAGACCGCAGGCATCGAGCACGCGGGCAGCTTCCTCGATCGTCACGGCTTTCTCGCCGCGCAGCGCGCGCAGAAAGGTGTCCTTGTTCATCGCGGCCGCCCGGGCGACCTCGCGCCGCGACTTGCCCGACCGATCCACGGCGGCGGTGAGAAGCCGTGCCAGTCTGGCGTTGATCCCTAAGGTCATATCGCTGCAGGTCATGTCCACAATCGGTTCCAGATGGTTCGACTCGGACATGTAGCGCGAGTCTGCTTCACTAGGAACAGAAAAGAACATAATTAGAACATATAGGTTATCCTAGAATGAACCGATTCGGGGCGCTGTCTCGCAAAACAGCCTGCGCTGGCGCAGATTTCCGGCGTGTATTGCCCGATTTTCCGCCTCAATCGGCTAACTGGGCAGCATCTTGGTTACGGCGATCGTCCAGATTTGTCCAAGAACGCTTCCTCGATCAGCCTTCCCTTTTCCTAGACCAGTTTCTCCGGCCAAGACGGTGGGGCAGCGGCGATGACCGCTGCATCAACCCCGCTCGGAGAACGCTCCATGACCTTGCTTGCCCTCGCCTCGCCGCGCCTGTCCAAGGCGCATATCGCCAAGTCCGCTGCCCTCATCGTTACGGCCCTCGCGCTCACGCTCGTCGCCGGCACGGCCTACGCCGGCACCGACGCCACCTTCACCACTGCACTGACGAAGTTCACGAACTTCCTGCAGGGCTCGGGCGGCAAGATCATCACCGTCCTCAGCCTCGCCGCCGGCCTCATCAGCCTCGCCTCGGGCCGCTTCACGCTCGGCCAGATCGCCGTGCCGGTCGGTGTCGGCGTGGGTGTCGGCACGGGCGTTCCGATCGTCACTTCGGTGATCACCGCCGTCATCTGATCACCGCGTCGTGACGCCTTGGGAGGGCACG